>NZ_CP151635.1:0-628569 GCF_038397735.1 Microbacterium sp. LWH13-1.2
GGAGGCACCGTCTCGTACGTCAAGCCGCACGGAGCGCTCTACAACACGATCGCCCGTGATGAGCGGCAGTCGAAGGATGTGGTGGCGGCCATCCGCGCGATCGATCCGAGTCTCGTGCTGCTGGGCCTTGCCGGTGGCGTCGTGCTCGACGTCGCCGAGCGCGCGGGCCTCGCGACCGCGGCCGAGGCCTTCGCCGATCGGGCGTATCAGCCCGACGGTCAGCTCGTCTCGCGCACCGAACCGGGCTCTGTGCTGCACGACCCCGCGGCCGTCGCCGAGCGCATGGTGCGCCTCGCGGGCGAGGGCGTGATCCGAGCGATCGACGGCACAGACGTTGCCGTCAGCGCGCAGTCGATCTGCGTGCACGGCGACAGCCCGGGCTCTGTGGCCATGGCCGCGGAGACCAAGCGGATGCTTCAGGACGCCGGCATCACGATCGCACCGTTCGCGGGGGTCTGACGTGAGCGTCGTCGCCACCGCCGGGCAGCTCGCCGACGCACGGGCGGCGCGTGCCGCGATCCGGGCGGGGCACGCCGCGCCGACGAGCGGTGTCGCGGTCGGGCTGACGCAGGCGAACCTGATCTCCGTGCCGGCCGACTGGGCCTTCGAGACACTGCTCTTCGCGCAGCGGAACCCGAAGCCGTGCCCCGTGCTCGAGGTCATCGAACAGGGCGAGGTCGAGTCGAGGCTCGCGCCCGGCAGCGACATCCGCACCGACATCGGTCGGTATCGCATCTGGCGAGACGGCGAACTGGCCGACGAGGTCGCCGATGCGACCGCGGCGTGGGCGGAACATCCCGACCTCGTCTCGTTCCTCATCGGATGCAGCTTCACGTTCGAGTCCGGTCTCGTGCAGGCGGGGATCCCGATCCGCCACCAGGAGCTCGGTCGCAACGTGCCGATGTACCACACCGCTGTGCCCTGCGCCCCGGCCGGCCGGCTGAGCGGCGAGATGGTCGTCTCGATGCGACCGATCTCGGCGGATCGCGTGGCGGACGCTGTGCAGATCTCCGGTCGAACCCCGGCCGTACACGGTGCTCCGGTGCACATCGGCGATCCTGCCTCGCTCGGCATCGCCGACCTGGCTCGTCCTGATTTCGGCGATGCTCCCGAGGTGCGCGAGGGCGAGGTGCCGGTGTTCTGGGCCTGCGGCGTCACCCCGCAGGCAGCGATCATGGCCTCGAAGCCTCCCTTCGCCATCACCCACGCACCCGGCTACATGTTCATCACCGACGTCCCCGATGCGGAGTACCTGGTCTGATGCGCATCCTCACCGCATCCGATCACGCGCTTCTCGTCGAAGCGGCCGACCTCGACGAGGCGATGCGTCTGAACCTCGCCTGGGACGCAGTGCACGGCGTGGTCGAGCGCATCCCCGGTGCCCGCACCGTGCTCGTGCGGTTCGATCCGCTGGCAGTGTCGGCCGCCGAGCTCGCCCATGCACTGGCCGCGACCGAGATCGACACGGCTCATCTGCCGACCACCGGTGAGGTCACGGTGCCGGTGAGATACGACGGGGAAGACCTCGACGAGGCCGCATCCCTGCTGGGCGTGTCTGCCGCTGAACTCGTGAACCGCCACCTCGCTGCCGACTGGAAGGTCGCCTTCTCGGGCTTCGCCCCCGGCTTCGGCTATGTGGTGGGCAGCGATCCGCTGTTCGACGTGCCCCGCCGCTCGTCGCCCCGCACCCGCGTGCCGGCCGGATCCGTGGCACTCGCCGGACAGTTCACCGGGGTGTACCCGCGCGAGAGTCCTGGCGGATGGCAGCTCATCGGTCGCACGGATGCTGTGATGTGGGACATCGACCGCGACCCTCCCGCATTGCTGTCGCCCGGCACGACCGTGCGGTTCGAACCCGAGCGCGAGCAGGTCGTGACGTCGGGCGCCGCAGATGACCGCGCCGCCGCACGGCCTGTCACCGATCGACCCGCCGCCGCAGGTGCGCCGGACCCGGGCTCTCCCAAGCCGGCCGCAGTCGAGATCGTGCGTCCGTCGCTGCAGCTGCTGGTGCAGGATGCCGGTCGCCCCGGTTTCGCGGCACTCGGTGTCTCGGCCTCGGGAATCGCCGATCGTCGTGCGATGCGAGACGCGAACCGTGCGGTGGGCAACGAGACCGGCGCCGCCGTGCTCGAGAGCGTCGGGGGTGTCGTCCTGCGCTTCCGCGGTCCGGGGGTCGCCGCCGTCGCGGGGGCCGTCGGCTCTCTCGACCTGATAGACGCCGAGGGCGTGACGCGTCGCATCGATCACGGAGCGCCTTTCGCCACGGTCGACGGTGACGAGCTCACGCTCGGGCATCCGACCAGCGGGCTGCGCTATGTCATCGCGGTCCGCGGCGGTGTGGACGTGGAGTCGGCCCTCGACAGTCGTGCGAGCGACACCCTCGCCGGCCTCGGACCTGCGCCGCTGGCCGCAGGCGACGTGGTCCGTGTGGGCGATCGCGCACCGCATCCTGTCGAGCCGATCGCCACCCCGCGCACGCTCCCCGCGCCCGGTGACGTCGTCGACCTCGAGATCACCCTCGGGCCCCGCGACGACTGGTTCACGGCGGCCGCCCTCGCGACCCTCACCGGCCAGGAATGGACTGCGACCCCGCGCTCGGATCGGGTCGGCATCAGGCTCGAGGGAGCCGTGCCCCTGGAACGGTCGGTCGGCGGGGAGCTGCCCAGCGAAGGGGCGGTGACCGGGGCGATCCAGGTGCCTCCGGACGGCCAGCCGGTGCTGTTCCTTCCCGACCACCCGCTCACCGGCGGGTATCCGATCGTCGGTGCACTCACCGACCGCAGCCTCGATCTCGCCGGGCAGCTGCCGCCGGGCGCGCGCGTCCGTTTCATCGTCAAGGAGACATCATGACCAAGGTGCTGATCGCGAATCGCGGAGAGATCGCCGTGCGCGTCATCCGCGCCTGTGCCGAAGCCGGATACACGTCGATCGCCGTCTATGCGGATCAGGACGCGGATGCCCTGCACGTGCGCCTCGCCGATGAGGCCCTGGGGCTGGGCGGGGACACCGCGGCGACCACGTACCTCTCCATCGACGCCCTGCTCGCGGCGGCGCGGACCGCCGGCGCGGATGCCGTGCACCCCGGCTACGGATTCCTCTCGGAGAGCGCGGAGTTCGCGCGGGCCGTCGAGGGGGCGGGCCTCATCTGGATCGGCCCCTCGCCCGAGAGCATCGACGCTCTCGGCGACAAGATGACCGCACGTCGGATCGCGCAGCGCGTCGGAGCGCCCTTGGCGGCCGGCACCGATCAGCCGCTGGCCGGGCCGGCCGAGGCGGTGTCGTTCGCCGAGGAGCACGGGCTTCCGATCGCGATCAAGGCAGCGTTCGGCGGTGGCGGGCGAGGGCTGAAGGTGGTGCGAGAGATGTCGGAGGTGGCGGATGCCTTCGACGCGGCGACCCGTGAGGCCATCGCTGCCTTCGGGCGCGGGGAGTGCTTCGTCGAGCGGTTCCTCGAGAGCCCGCGTCATATCGAGGTGCAGGTGCTCGGAGACGGACACGGCGGCGTCGTGGTCGTCGGCGACCGTGACTGCTCGATGCAGCGACGCAACCAGAAGCTCATCGAGGAAGCTCCGGCGCCGGGCCTGACGGACGACCAGCGCACGCGGTTCCACGATGCTGCCCGCGCGATCTGCGGCGAGGTGCGCTACCGGGGTGCGGGAACCGTGGAGTTCCTCCTCGCGGCCGACGGCACGATCTCGTTCCTCGAGGTGAACACCCGACTGCAGGTGGAGCATCCGGTCACCGAGGAGGTCACCGGCACGGATCTCGTGCGCGAGCAGTTCCGCATCTCCTTCGGCGAGGGGATCTCGTTCACCGAGACCCCGACACCGGTGGGGCATGCCTTCGAGTTCCGCATCAACGCCGAGGACCCGGGTCGTGGCTTCCTCCCCAGCCCCGGTCGGGTGGAATCGCTGCGGATACCCGGCGGACCCGGCGTGCGCTGGGACAGCGGCATCGAGGCGGGAGACGCCGTGCAGCCCGCGTTCGACTCGATGATCGCGAAGCTCATCGTGCACGCCGGCTCTCGTGACGCGGCACTCGTGCGGGCACGGCGGGCATTGCGCGAGCTCGTCGTCGAGGGGCCGGCCACGGTGATCCCGTTCGACCTGCTCGCCGTCGACGACGAGGCGTTCGCCACCGAGACCTTCGCGGTGCACACGCAGTGGATCGAGAGCACGCTGTTGCCTCGGCTGGAGCCGCAGCTGCGGCCGAGCCCCGCACCGGATGCGACCCTGCAGCGCTTCCCCGTCGAGATCGACGGACGCCGTGTCATGCTCGGACTCCCCGTCGCCCTGCTCGCGGGGCTCGGGGGGCTGAAGGATGCCGGAAGCACTGCGCCCGCATCCGATCCGACCGAGCTGCGTGCTCCGGCACCGGGCACGCTCGTGCGCTGGCTCGCCGACGACGGCGCGAGCGTCTCGGAGGGCGACCCGGTCGCGGTGCTCGACGCCATGAAGATGGAGACCACGGTCACGGCTCACCGGGCGGGCACGCTCTCGCACCGCGCCGAGCTCTCAGCGGCGATCGCGCCCGACGCGGTGCTCGCCGTCATCGCCTGAGCGCGACCCGCGCCCTGACGCGACGATCCCGGATGCCGCAGCTGCGGCATCCGGGATCTCGTGGTGGTGCGTGGTGCGTGATTACGCGGGGTCGCCGCCCAGCGGGCCCACGGCCTCGAGCGGCTTCGGGTCGTCGGCGCCGGTCTTGCGTGCGCGGGCGATGGCGTTGCCCAGGTGGTAGATCAGGAGTGCCGCGACCGTGCCCAGCACGATGCCGCCGAAGGCGAAGTCGCCGAGCTGCATCGAGAATCCGGCGATGCCGATAACGAGCGAGACGGCCGCCGTGTACTGGTTCACCGGGCGCGAGAAGTCGACCTTGCTGTCGACCCAGATCTTGATGCCGATGATGCCGATCAGGCCGTACAGCGCGGTGGTCGCGCCCCCGAGCACGCCGGCAGGGATCGAGTTGAAGACCTCGCCGACCTTGGGAGAGAAGGCGAGCAGGATCGCGAAGAGACCGGCGACCCAGTAGACCGCGGTGGAGTAGACGCGGGTGGCCGCCATCACGCCGATGTTCTCGCCGTACGTCGTGGTGCCCGAGCCGCCGAACCCGCCGGCGATGGTCGTCGCGACGCCGTCGGCGATGAGCGCGCGACCCGTGTGCTTGTTGATCGCCGGGTCCTCGGTCATGGTCGCGACGCCGCGCACGTGGCCGACGTTCTCGGCGACCAGCACCAGGACGACGGGCAGGAACATCGCGATGGTCGACCAGGTGCCGGGCTCGACGAAGTCGGGAAGCTGGAACTCGGGCAGGCCGACCCAGGGAGCATCCGCGATGAGCTCTGCGGGGGTCTTGCCTCCGCGCAGGGCATTGGGCACCTCGAACGAGCCGGTGAAGGCGGCGTAGATGAAGCCCACCGCGACGCCGAGGAAGATCGAGATGCGACCGAGGAAGCCGCGGAACAACACGGCGAACAGGATGATCGCGACGAGCGTGATGGTCGCGGTCACCGGGTCGAGCTGGAAGTTGTTCCACGCGGTCGGGGCGAGGTTGAAGCCGATCAGCGCGACGATCGCACCGGCGACGACCGGGGGCATCAGGGCGTCGACCCAGCGGAGCCCGGCGAACTGCACGACCAGGCCCACGACGGTCAGCAGGATGCCGACTGCGACGACGCCGGCCAGGGCGGAACCTGTGCCACCCGCCGCGACCGCAGCGGTGATCGGGGCGATGAACGCGAACGACGAACCGAGGTAGCTGGGCAGCTGGTTCTTGGTGATCAGCAGGAAGATGAGGGTGCCGAGACCGCTGAAGAGCAGCGTGGTCGAGACCGGGAAGCCGGTCAGCGTCGGCACGAGGAACGTGGCGCCGAACATCGCGACGACGTGCTGGGCGCCGATCGCGATCGTGGCGGGCCAGTTCAGGCGCTCATCGGGCTTGACGACGGCGCCGGGTTCGACCGTGCGGCCGTTTCCGTGGGTCTTCCACAGGGGCATGCGGGCTCCTCAGGATCGGGGGAGGGGAGTGCTGGAGCAACACTACCGATTCCTGAGTGTTGCCTGGGTGTGCGCGTCAGGCCCCGAGGCGCTCGATCAGCTCGCGGTAGCGGTCGGCGGTGCGCTCGACGATGTCGTCGGGCAGCACGGGCGGCTCGCCCTGCTTGTCCCAGTTCGCGGCCAGCCAGTCGCGCACGATCTGCTTGTCGAAGCTCGCCATGCGCTCCTTCGTCGTCGTGCCGGTGCGCCAGGCCTCGGCGTCCCAGTACCGCGACGAGTCGCTCGTGAGCACTTCGTCGGCCAGGTGCAGGATGCCCTCGGCATCCGTCCCGAACTCGAACTTGGTGTCGGCGAGGATCAGGCCCTTCTCCTCGGCGATCGCGGCCGCGCGGGAGTAGAGCGAGAGAGAGACATCGCGCAGCTCGGCCGCACGGTCGGCGCCGACGAGCTCGACTGTCTGCTCGAAGGTGATGTTCTCGTCGTGCTCGCCCATCGGCGCCTTGTAGGCGGGGGTGAACAGAGGCTCGGGCAGGCGGTCGCCGTTGTGCAGGCCCTCGGGCAGCGGGATGCCGCACACGGTGCCGCTCTCGGTGTACTCGGCCCAGCCGGAGCCGGTGATGTAGCCGCGCACGACGCACTCGACCGGCAGCATCTCGAGCGACTGCGCGAGCATGGCCCGGTCGGCGACGCTCGCGGGGATCTCGCCCTCGGCGAGGTGGTTCGGAACGTCGCTCAGCTGGCTGAACCACCAGCGACTGAGACGCGTGAGCAGCGCGCCCTTCTGGGGGATGCCCGGTGACAGCACGAAGTCGAACGCGCTCACGCGGTCGGACGCGACCACGAGGATGCGGGTGTCGGCGGCGTCATCCGAGGCATAGAGGTCGCGGACCTTGCCCGAGTAGATGTGGCGCCAGCCGGGGATGGTCTGCGCGTTGCTGTCCGAAGGTGTGCTCACCCGCCCATTATCCCGGTAGACGTCGCCGGTGTCGTGTCAAGGGCTGGCGCGAGCCCCGCGGCATCGGCGACCCTCGACGGGAGCGATAGGAGGGAACATGTCGAAGGACCTGTCCACGGGTGACCGGGTGAGCTGGAACACCCCGCAGGGGCGGACGCAGGGTACCGTCGAGGAGAAGCGGACGAAGGACTTCCGGTTCGCCGGGCAGAGCTTCACCGCATCCGAAGACGAGCCCGCGTTCATCGTGAAGTCGGAGAAGAGCGGAGACACGGCGGCGCACAAGGGGTCGGCTCTGCGCAGACTGAGCAGTTGAGCGCGCTGCGGTCGAATGGCCCGAGTGTCGGCGGGGCTGTCTAGCGTGGTGATGTGACTGACGACCTCCTCACCGATCGACTGCGGCTGTCGCGGGCTGTTCCCTCGGATCTCGACGCGGTGTTCGCGATCCAGAGCGATCCGCGGGTGTGGACGCACTATCCGAGCCTCAGGCACACCACTCCCGACGACACGATCCGGATGATGGAGCGGTGGGAGCGCAGTTGGAGCACCGCCGGGCTCGGGTCGTGGGTCGCTCGGCTGCGAGAGACCGGAGAGGTGATCGGCAACGGCGGATGCACGCTGCTCGGGGACGAGGTCTGGAACGTGGGGTACCGGATCGCCGCCGACCACCACGGACGTGGTTTCGCGACCGAGCTGGCCCGCGCAGGCGTCGCGCGGGCACGGGAGACCGACCTCGACCGGCCGGTCATCGCCTACCTCGTCGAGCACAACACCGGGTCGGCACGCGTGGCCGAGAAGCTCGGACTCGAACTCGTGCATCGGGCGCCGGACCTCGGCAATCCCGACCCGTCGGTGATGCGGCTCGTGTACGCAGACCGGGCACTCTCGCCGGCGCAGCTCCGGGCCGCTCTTCAGTGAGCGGAGGGACACCACCGCGACGTTGCCGGAGCACATATCTCGGCGTATAGTCCATATGGACTATTGGAAGGGATGCGCGTGCCGAACGACACCACCGACCGCCTGACCCCGATGGCCGTCATGATCCTCGCGCTGCTGCGCGAGGGCGACATGCACCCCTACGAGATGGTGCGGCTCATGCGAGCCCGGCGCGACGAACGCCTGCTCTCGATCACCAACGGCACGCTCTATCACACGGTCGGACGCCTCCAACGGACCGGTCTCATCGACGAGGTCGGCAGCGATCGTGACGGCAATCGTCCCGAGCGCACGACCTACTCGCTGACGGATGCCGGGCGAGACGCTCTCATCACCTGGCTGCGTCGAGAGCTGTCGATCATCGACCGGCCGACCGAGTTTCGCATCGCGCTCGCCGAGGCCCACAACCTCGAGAGCGCTGACGTGATCGAAGCGCTGCGTCTGCGGCGTGCGGCTCTCGATGAGGGGCATGTCTCGCATCGCGACGGGCTGGTCAGCGCGAGACGCGGCGGCGTCCCCGAGCAGGTGCTCGTCGAGTTCGAGCGTCAGGAGGTGCTGCTCGACGCCGAGCTGCGCTGGATCGACTCCCTCATCGACCGACTCGAGGCCGAGGAGTTCCCCTGGGGCCCCAGTGCCTTCGAGTACTCAGACCGCTACCGCGCACAGCGAAAGGCCGCACAGCAATGACCGATCCTTCCTCGACAGGACGCCAGCCCGTGGCATCCTCGTCCTCCGGTCCCTCGACCGGAACCTTCGCCGCAGGTCATCGACCTGCGAGCCCGTGGCCGGCGCTCTGGGCGCTCGTCATCGGCTTCTTCATGATCCTCGTCGACACGACGATCGTCTCGGTCGCGAACCCCGCCATCAAGGCGGCCCTCGACCCGACGACCAACAACCTCGACAACGTCGTGTGGGTCACCAGCGCCTACCTGCTCGCCTACGCCGTGCCGCTGCTGATCACCGGGCGGCTGGGCGACCGCTTCGGGCCGAAGAACATCTACCTCATCGGCCTCGCGATCTTCACGCTCGCGTCGCTCTGGTGCGGGCTGTCGGGCTCGCTCGAGATGCTGACAGCCGCACGCGCCGTGCAGGGTCTCGGTGCCGCATTCATGACGCCGCAGACGATGGCCGTCATCACCCGCACGTTCCCGCCCGAGCGCCGCGGCGCGGCCATGGGCCTCTGGGGCGCGACTGCCGGAGTCGCGACGCTGGTGGGTCCGCTCGTCGGCGGGCTGCTCGTCGACGGCCTCGGCTGGGAGTGGATCTTCTTCGTGAACATCCCCGTCGGCATCGTCGCGTTCGTGCTCGCCTGGCGCCTCGTGCCCAAGCTGCAGACGAGTCCGCATCGCTTCGACATCCTCGGTGTGATCCTGAGCGCCGTGGCACTGTTCCTCATCGTCTTCGGTCTTCAGGAGGGCGAGAAGTTCGACTGGGGTGTGATCTGGGGGCCGATCTCGGTATGGAGCCTCATCATCGTGGGACTCGTGATCCTCGCGCTGTTCATCGTGCAGCAGTCGCGGACGCGCAGTGAGGCGCTCGTGCCCCTCGCGCTCTTCCGCGACCGCAACTTCTCGGGGGCGAACGTGGCGATCGCCGCGGTCGGCTTCACCGTGACGAGCATGTCGCTGCCGATGATGTTCTTCCTGCAGACCGCGCGAGGACTCACACCGACGGAAGCTGCGCTGCTGCTGATCCCGATGGCCGTGCTGTCGGGCGTGCTCGCGCCGTTCGCCGGCAAGCTGCTCGACCGCGTCGACCCGCGCATCATCCTCATCCCCGGTCTGCTGTGCGTCGTCGTCGCCCTGATCTGGTACTCGGCGCTCATCAACATGGACACCCCGATCTGGATGTTCCTGCTGCCCTCGGCACTGATGGGCATCGGCAACGCGGGCATGTGGGGACCGCTCGCGACCACCGCGACGCGCAAGCTGCCTCCTCGCCAGGCCGGTGCCGGCGCGGGAATCTACAACACCACCCGCACCATCGGGTCGGTGATCGGCTCGGCGTCCATCGCCGCGTTCATGCAGTCGCGTCTCGAGGCGAACCTCCCGGGGCTCGCCGACGCTCCCGCGGGTATCGAGGGAGGCGGATCGCTGCCGCCCGAGGTCGCCGAGGGGTTCGCGGCCGGTATGTCACAGGCGATCCTGCTGCCGGCGTGCGTGATGGTCGTCGCGCTCGTCGCATCGCTCTTCCTCGGGCGCTACGACAAGGCGGATGCCACGGCATCCGCGCAGGCGGAGGCGCCCGCGCCCGCGGCGTGACCCGCCTCTGACGGCGAGCCGGGTCTTCTGCACGATGGTGCGGGAGGCCCGGCTTTCCCGGTTTGCGCAGGTCGCGCCGATGTGATCTCATCGGGCGATGACGATCGAGCTCACGAGGCCCACCACAGACCTGTTCGACTCCTGGGCGGCAGCTGTCGCCGAATTCGGTGACGGGCACATCGACGGGTCGGGTCTGCAGGCGCCTGTCACCCCCGACCGTGCGACGCTCGATGCTCTGATCGAGAAGTCGGACCTCCTCTCCGACACCACCGCCGAGCTGCCTGAGGATGCCGTGCACAACGACCTGTACTGGGTCGTCGACGACGGCGAGGTCGTCGGGTTCCTCTCGTTCCGGCACGAACTGAACGCCTACCTGCGCGAGGTGGGCGGTCACATCGGCTACGCGGTGCGCGAGTCACGGCGTCGTCAGGGGTATGCCGCGGCCGCGCTGCGCCTCGGACTCGAGCGGGCGCGCGAGATCGGACTCGAGCGCGTGATGGTGACCTGCGACGACGACAACGTCGGGTCTTTCCGCACGATCGAAGGTGCAGGAGGCGTGCTGCAGGACGTCCGCGTGCTGCCCGAACACGGCGTCGTCCCGGTGCGCCGGTATTGGATCACGCTCTAGCCGCGAGCGTGCGGTAGCCCTCAGGACACGGCGACACGCCGACGCCGGTTAGGGTGGATGGTCGACGACCATCCCGGTGGCAGCATCCTGTCGCCCATCCGATCCGAGGAGCATCCGTCGTGATCCGAAATCCCTCTTCCGCGTCTGCGCGTCTGCGCACGTTCGGACGCACCGTCGGGGCGATGGCGCTCACGGCGTTCATCGCGGCCGGTGCACTGCTCGGCGGCGCGTCCGCCGCCACTGCGGCCGACGACACCGAGACCTATGTCATCGGTACAGACACGACGTTCGCGCCGTTCGAGTTCACCTCGCCCGAGGGTGACCTCGTCGGCATCGACATGGATCTGCTCCGGGCTATCGCCGAGGACCAGGGCTTCGAGGTCGAGATCCGGCAGCTCGGTTTCGACGCAGCTCTGCAGGCTCTTCAGTCGAATCAGGTGGATGCCGTCATGGCAGGCATGTCGATCACCGACGAGCGTCAGCAGATCTTCGACTTCAGCGATCCGTACTTCACCAGCGGCATCCAGCTGGGCGTGCTCGATGCGAGCGACATCCAGTCGCTCGACGACCTCGACGGAGAGACGGTGGCGGTCAAGACCGGCACCCAGGGGCAGACGTTCGCCGAGGAGAACCAGGACGAGTACGGCTTCCGAGTCACGCCGTACTCCGACACGACGGACATGGTCGACGCCGTCAAGGCCGGTCAGGCCGTCGGCTACTTCGAGGACTTCCCGGTGCTCGCCTACGGCATCCAGCAAGGATCCGGCTTCCGCCTCGTCGGCGATCCCGAGCTCGGTGGCGAGTACGGCTTCGCGGTCAACAAGGGGCAGAACCCCGAGCTGATCGAGAAGTTCAACGCGGGACTCGCGAACCTCCAGGCCTCCGGCGAATACGACGAGATCGTCGACACCTACCTCGCCGGTGGCGAGGAGACCACGCAGGCGACCGATATCTTCTCGGTCGCCGTGAAGTACTGGCCCGCGCTCATGGAGGGACTGTGGCTGACGATCCTCGCGACGCTCGTCGCCCTCGTCGCCGCGTTCATCCTGGGCATCGTGTTCGGATTCGGGCGCATCTCGAAGTTCCTCCCGTTCCGCTGGCTCGCGACCGCGTACGTGTTCGTCTTCCGAGGCACGCCGATCCTCGTGCAGGCGTTCTTCGTGTTCTTCGCCATCCCGCAGCTGTTCCCCGGGCTCACGTTCAACCCGTTCGTCGCCGGAGCCATCACGCTCTCGCTGAACACGGGTGCGTACATGACCGAGATCATCCGCGGTGGCATCCAGGCCGTCGACCCCGGCCAGAACGAGGCCTCGCGCTCGCTCGGTCTCGGTCACTGGAAGACCATGCAGAAGGTCGTGCTGCCGCAGGCGTTCCGCATCATGATCCCGTCGTTCGTGAACCAGGGAATCATCACCCTCAAGGACACGTCGCTGATCAGCGTCATCGGCCTCGCCGAGCTGACGTTCGTGTCTCGCCAGATCATCGCCTCGACGTACCTGTCGGCCCAGGTGCTGACCATCGTCGCCATCATCTACTTCGTCGTGATCACGCTTCTCACGCTGCTCGCGAACCGCCTGGAGAGGAAGTTCAACGCATGAGCAAGATCGAGGTCAGAGACCTGCACAAGTCGTTCGGCGACAACCATGTGCTCAAGGGCATCGATCTGACGGTCGACGACGGCGAGGTCGTCGCGGTCATCGGTCCGTCGGGGTCGGGAAAGTCCACCCTGCTGCGCTGCCTCAACAAGCTCGAGGAGCCGACCTCGGGTCACGTCGTCATCGACGGTGTCGACCTGACCGACAAGAGCGTGAAGCTCGACGAGGTGCGCCAGCGCATCGGCATGGTGTTCCAGCACTTCAACCTGTTCCCGCACATGACCGTGCTCGAGAACATCACGCTCGCCCCGATCGAGCTCGGCAAGCTGTCGAAGGCCGCGGCGAAGGAGCGCGCGCTCGCTCTGCTCGATCGCGTGGGTCTCGCCGAGAAGGCGGATGCGAAGCCGGCATCCCTCTCCGGCGGTCAGAAGCAGCGTGTCGCGATCGCCCGTGCGCTCGCGATGGACCCCGAGATCATGCTCTTCGACGAGGCCACCAGCGCCCTCGACCCCGAGATGGTCGGCGAGGTGCTCCAGGTGATCCGCGACCTCGCGTCGGGCGGCATGACGATGGTCCTCGTGACGCACGAGATGGGCTTCGCCCGCGAGGTGTCGGGACGCACCGTCTTCATGGACGGCGGCGTCGTCGTCGAGGAGGCTCCGCCCGCCGAGCTGTTCGGCGCCCCGAAGAACGAGCGCCTGAAGGACTTCCTCTCGAAGGTGCTCTGAGACTGTCCACGCGGAAGGCCCCCACCCGATTCCGGGTGGGGGCCTTCCGCGTCGTCGGTCGGTGTTACTCCGCGACGCGAGCCGCGATGTCGGTGCGGAAGTGCGAGCCGTCGAGGCGGATGCGGCCGATGGCGTCATAGGCACGGTCGCGCGCGGTGCGGAAGTCGGATGCCACGGCGACGACGTTCAGCACGCGTCCGCCGGTCGCGATGAGCGAGCCTCCCGGGGCGTCAGGGCTGGCGGTCGCGGCATGCACGAGACGGACGCCCTCGACGGCCGCAGCGTCGGCGAGACCCTCGATCGGACGACCGGTCTGCGGTGCCTCGGGGTATCCCTCGCTGGCGAGCACGACGGTGATCGCGACGTCGTCGCTGAAGACGGGCTCCGGCTGATCTTCGAGGGTGCCGGATGCCGCGGCGAGCAGCAGCCCCGACAGCGGTGTGACGAGGCGCGGCAGCACGATCTGCGTCTCGGGGTCGCCGAAGCGGGCGTTGAACTCGATCACGCGAACACCCGCGGGCGTGAGGATGAGGCCGGCGTACAGCAGACCGATGAATGGGGTGCCCTCGCTGTCGAGCTGGCGGATGACGGGCAGCGCGACGTCCCGCGTGACCTCCTCGACGAAGTCCTGCTCGCTGCCGAACTGGTCGGCGAGCCACGGCAACGGCGAGTACGCGCCCATGCCGCCGGTGTTCGGACCCTCATCGCCGTCGAGTGCGCGCTTGAAGTCCTGCGCGGGGCTGAGGGCGCGCACCGTGTCGCCGTCGCTCAGGAAGAACAGCGAGACCTCGGGGCCCGAGAGGAACTCCTCGATCAGCACGGGGCCCGACGGCAGGTAGTGCTCGGCGTGGGCGAGCGCATCAGCGCGGTCGGACGTGACGATCACGCCCTTGCCCGCAGCGAGTCCGTCGGCCTTCACCACGTACGGGGCGCCGAGCTCGTCGAACGCGTCCTCGACCTCGGCGGTGGTGGTGGCGCGCACCGCGCGCCCGGTGGGTACGCCCGCGGCATCCATGATCCGCTTCGCGAACGACTTCGAGCCCTCGAGCTGAGCCGCGGCCTTGCCCGGGCCGAACACGGGGATCCCGTGCGCGCGCAGCACATCGGCGACGCCGGCGACCAGCGGGGCCTCGGGGCCGACGACCACGAGGTCGATGGCGTGCTCGTTCGCGAACGAGGTCACCGCGGCGCCGTCGAGCATATCGACTGAGACGGGAGTCGCATCCTGCGCGATCCCGGCGTTGCCGGGGGAGACGAAGATCTCGTGCTCCGCCTGCTCTGCTCGCAGAGCGAGGATGATCGCGTGCTCACGGGCACCGGAACCGAGGACGAGAATCTTCACGTATCCAGACTACCGACGAGGGCACGCGGGTTTCGGCGGGTTGCGACTCAGAGCTCGATCGGACGCTCGACCGAGGGATCCCACTCCGCCGTCCAGCCGGCTGCGTCGAACAGCGCATCGAGCACCATCGCTGTGAAACCCCAGACGATGGTGCCGTCGATGTCGAAGGCGGGGCCGCGCCAGGTGCGGCCCAGGCGGTGGATGGTCGAGGTGAATCGGATCTCGGGGTCGAGCAGCTGCGCCACGGGCACCCGGAACACGTCGACCGTCTCGGCGTGGTCGACGGCTGCGACCCGCGACGGTGAGCGCCACCAGGCGAGAACAGGCGTGACGACGTGGTTGCTCGCGGCGAGGGGCAGTTCGGGCAGCGTGGCCAAGACCTCGACGCCTGACGGGTCGAGTCCGGTCTCCTCCTCGGCTTCGCGCAGGGCGGTGGCGGCGGCATCCGCATCCTGGTCCTCGCGCCTGCCGCCGGGGAACGACACCTGGCCAGGGTGCGACGACAGAGTCGCGGCCCGGCGCTGCAGCAGCACGTCGAGGTCGGCCGCCACGGTCGCCTCGTCGGTCCGAGCGGGGACGCTGTCGAGTCGGCCGAACAGCACGAGCACGGATGCCGGGTGGGCGCTGCCGACGATCGGCGGGAAAGGTCGCGCCCAATTCTCGCTGCGCTGCGTCGCGGCGAGCAGCTCGGCCCGCGCGCCGTGCAGGGTATCGGGATTCTGGCTCATCGCCTCGAGCCTATGCCTGTGCGCGGGTATGCAGGCGGGCGGCGTGTCCGTCAGCGAAGGAGATCCGCGCTTCGGACGGCCGAATCCGGTGAATCCGTCCTTTCGAAGCGCGAACGTCCTCGCGAAACGCGCGTGCATCCTCGGCGAACGACCCCGGCGTACCCTGGTGCTCATGCCCTCCAGGAAGATCGACATCATCGACGGGCGCGCGGCTCTCGACGCGGTGACTCGCGCGGATGCCGCCGGCGACAAGCCGCAGCGCACCGACCTCGCGACGGCCGTGCGGTACCTGCTGCAGCTGCTCGACGAGAAGGCGCCCGGCAACAGCGTCGAGGTGCGGGTGCCGCCGTTCGGTGCGGTGCAGGTCATCCAGGGTCCCCGGCACACGCGAGGGACACCGCCGAACGTCGTCGAGATGGATGCGGCGACGTGGATCGCCGTCGCCATCGGCGCGGAGCATTGGGCGGATGCTGCGGCATCCGGTCGCGTCAGTGCCTCCGGCACGCGCGCCGACCTGTCGGACGTCCTTCCGCTGCGCCCCTGAGGCGACCGGGCCTGAACCGACCGGGTCAGAGCCCGCGGCGCGCGACCACCAACGGCACGCCCGTCATCGGATGCGGGAACACGTCGACCGGCTGACCGTAGACGTCTTCGATCCTCTCGGCCGTGAGCACGTCGGCGGCTGCGCCCGTCGCGGCCACCCGGCCCTCCGAGAGCAGCGTCACTCGATCTGCGTGCGCGAGAGCGGCGTTGAGGTCGTGCAGCACGATCGCGACGGCGATGCCGGCATCCGCCTGAGAGCGGATCAGGCGCATCACGTCCTCATGGTGTTTGAGGTCGAGTGCGGCGGTCGGCTCGTCGAGCAGCAGGATGCCGGTGCTCTGCGCGATCACGCGGGCCAGCGCCACGCGGGCGCGCTCACCTCCCGACAGTGAGGTCACCGCACGCGTGGACAACGACAGCACCTCGGTCGAAGCCATCGCTGCGGCGACGATCTCGTCGTCGTCCTCCGCGGCCCCGGTGCGTGCCCACGGCGCCCGGCCCATGCGCACGACCTGCTCGGCACTGAACGGGAACGACACCGCGTTCTCCTGCAGCAGCACCGCTCGCGCTCGTGCCATGTCCTGCGCGCGGATGCCGGTGATCGGCGAACCGTCGAGCAGCACCGCGCCCGCGCTCGGGGTCACGTCGCCGGCGAGAACCCCGAACATCGTCGACTTGCCCGCGCCGTTGGGCCCGACCAGCGCGTGGATCTCGCCCGCTCTGACCTCGATCGATGCGTCGTCGAGGATCGCGCGGTCGTCGCCCACGAGCACGGTGACGCCGCTCGCCTGCAGTCGGGTGGCGGTGTCGACGGCGCTCATGCCCATCCTCCCGAGCGTCGGCGCGTGCGCACGAGCAGCCAGAGGAAGAACGGTCCGCCGACGAGCGAGGTGATCATGCCGATGGGCAGATCGGCCAGCGGCACCGCCGTGCGGGCGACGAGGTCGGCGATCGCGATCAGCAGTGCGCCGCCGAACGCCGAGGCGATCGTGAGCGGAAGGTGCGCGGGGCCGATGATCATGCGCATCAGGTGGGGCACGACGAGACCCGCGAATCCGATGATGCCGGCGAAGGCGACGGCGGCGCAGACCAGCACCGCGACCGTGACGATCACGACCATCCGCAGCAGCTCGACGTTGACGCCGAGGTGTCGGGCGGTGCGCTCGCCGAGGGAGAAGAGGTCGAGCTGTGGCGACACGATGAGCGCGACCACGACACCGATGGCGACGAGCGGAGCGACCAGGGCCACGTTCGACCAGAGGGCGCCGTTCAGCGAACCGAGCTGCCAGAACACGATCTGCTCGCGTGTCGACGTCGTGCCGAGGAAGGTGAGGAAGGCCATGCCCGCGCCTGCGATCGCGTTGATCGCGATGCCGGTGAGCAGCAGGGTGACGACCTCGGTGCGCCCGCCCGATCGGCTGATGAAGTACACCGCGAGCACCGCGATCAGCCCGCCGAGGAAGGCGAACGCGGGGGTGGTCCACATGCCGAACGAGGCGAGGCCCAGCGTGATGCTCGCGGCGGCGCCGAGCGCGGCACCGGACGAGACGCCGACGACACCGGCATCCGCCAGCGGGTTGCCGAAGATCGCCTGCATGAGAACACCCGACACGGCGAGGGCCGCGCCGACGAGCAGGCCGAGCACGAGGCGGGGGAGGCGAAGGTTGTAGATCACGCCGTAGTCGGTCGCCTCGGTGGGGGCCCAGGCGGTGTCGATGCCGATGCCGCGCAGCAGCACGCCGATGAGGTCGGAGGGGGAGAGCGAATACTGTCCGCTCGTGATGGATGCGATGCAGGTCACGAGCAGGGCGGCGACGAGGCCGGCGATGACGAGCGCGAAACGCAGCCCGAGGTGTCTCGACGGCGTGCGGGTGACGACCTCGCGGCTCACTTCGCGGGCTCGGCGGTCGCGGATTCCGACGGGGCGTACAGGGCGCGGGCGATCGCCTCGATCACATCCGCAGATCGAGGGCCGAAGCCGAGGATCTCGCTGTCGGCCATGTCGATCACGCGACGGTTCGCTCCGGCGGGAGTCTCGGCGATCGCGGGGATGCGCTCGATGAGTCCGTCGATGCCGTCGACGGATTCGAGTCCGTCGGTCATCATCACGAGCACGTCGGGTCGGGCTGCGACGAGTGCCTCGGCAGTCATCGGCTTCATGCCCTCCCACCCGATCTCTGCGGCGACGTCGACCCCGCCGACGGCGTCGATCAGAGAGTCGGCTCCTGAGTCCTCGCCGAAGATGTAGTAGATGTTCGCGTTGCCGCGCACGTAGAGGAACAGCATCCGCGCGCGGTCGTCGACGTCGGTCGGCACGACCTCGGAGATCTCGGCCAGGGCATCTGCGAGGTCCGCGTCGAGGCGCTCGATCAGGGCCGCACCACGAGAGGGCACGCCGAGAGCCGTGGCGATCTCGGTGACCAGCTCGTCGGTGGTGTCGAGGCGTCGGTCGCTCGAGATGACGACGACCGTGATCCCGGCGTCGTGCAGCTGCTGGCGGATCTCCTTCGGGCCGATGGTCGTGTCGGTCAGGATGACGGTGGGGGCGAGCTCGAGGATCGCCTCGGCGTTCAGCGTGTGCCCCGTCTTCGTGACCACGGGGAGGTCTTCGGTGCCGGCGAACATCGTCGACGAGTCCCGGCCGACGACCTGGTCGCCGAGGCCCAGGGCGAAGACGGTCGAAGCGATCGTGCCCGAGATGTCGATCGGCAGGATGCGGTCGACATCGGTGATCTCGACCTCGCGACCCTCGCTGTCGGTGATCGTGACGGGAAGCGCGGGAGCTGCCTCGTCGGCCACCGGCTCGATCGCGCGGCTCGAGAGGCAGGCCGTGGATCCGCCGGTCGCGCTGCGCACGTCGTCGACGAGATCCAGATCGGCGAGCGGGACGGATGCCTGGGGGCAGGTGTCTGCGGCGTCACTCTTCTGCGGCGCGGCGGAGGCCCCCGGGCCTGCGCACCCGGCGAGGCCGACGGCCAGAACGGCTGCGAGAAGAAGGGCTGAGACGCGAAGCATTAGGCAAGGCTATCCTAAAACTTGACTCGCCCTCGCGACCGCCTCTATTCTCAGGAACGCGGCTTACTTAGCTAAGCCTAACCAACAATCACCCTCTCGCCCGACTGCATTGCGGCACCGCTGGCGCGTCCGTTCCTGCGCGCCCGGAGTCCTGGAGAATCGTGAACGCCACAGCCACAGCATCCACGGGGAGCGGCCGCATACGCGGGCTGCTCGCCGCCCTCGTATCCTTCGTCCTGATCGCGGCGGGCGCGGTGATCGTTCCTCCCGCGCATGCGGCCGGCGGCTCGGTCGCCGCTTCGGTGACATCTGCCGCCACCACCGGCATCACGGTGCAGGTCGATGCCTCGGGGCTTCCGGAGGTCGCGAGCGTCTACGCGGCGCTGATCGTGAAGGGCACCGAGAGCGGACTCTCCGGCCCCGGTGGCGGGTACGCCGCGTTCGCGCAGCCGTTCCCGGCGGTGGCCGCGGGAGCGAGCTCGTTCACGCTGACCGCTCCGGCAGGATCCCTCGATCGCACGAAGGTTTACGAGGTCCTGATCTGGCAGCAGCACTCGGTGCCCAACGCCGAGACGATCTACGCTCGCGGCGATGTCGCCATCTCGGGCGCGCAGTGGGATGCGGTCTTCGGCGCGGAGACGACCGACCCGGGTACGGACCCCGGCACGGATCCGGGCACTGACCCCGGCACGGATCCGGGTACCGACCCCGGCACGGATCCGGGAACGGACCCCGGCACGGATCCGGGCACTGACCCTGGAACCGACCCGGGCGAGGTCGAGCCAGCCGCTCCTTCGATCGAGGTGTTCCTGGCTGACGGCGCCACGCCTGCCGGCACGACCGCGCTGAAAGCCGGTGACAAGGTGGTCGTGAAGGGTTCGGGCTATGACCCGACCGCGAACGTCGGCGGCCGTGGTGTGCCGATCCCGGCGAACCTGCCCCAGGGCACGTACGTCGTGTTCGGCAACTTCGCCGCCACGTGGCAGCCGTCCGCGGGAGCTGCAGGCACCGCTCGCTCGGTCGGCGCGCAGGCGTGGGCTCTCTCGGAGTCCGTGCTCGACCAGGTCCCGACTCAGTACCAGGGAGCGATCCGCTCGCAGTGGGTCGACATCGCCGCCGACGGCACGTTCCAGGCGACGCTGACGCTGAAGGACACTGCGACCACCCCGGGCTCGTACGGCGTCTACACCTATGGTGCCGGCGGCGTCGTCAACGCGGCGCAGGAACAGAGCGTCGCCCTGAACTACACCATTCCGCCGAAGATCACCGTCGCGTCATCGCTCGCGGCGGGCGACCCCGGGATCACCACGAAGGTCACCGGCACCTCGTTCGGCTCGGCGACCGGCGTCTACGCCGCAGTGATCGAAGCGGGCACCGAGGCGAACGTGACGGCCGGCGGCGGATTCGCGGCGATGCAGTTCGTGCGTGGAGTCACGGGTGGAGCATTCACCGTGGACCTCACGGCCAAGGCGGCGGATCTCGATCGCACCAAGACCTACGAGGTGATCGTCTGGACGCAGCACACGCTGCCGAACGCCCAGACGATCCTCGCCCGCGCCGCCGTCACGATCAGCGACGCCGACTGGGACGCTCTCGAGCCTGTCGCTCCTTCGATCGAGGTGTTCCTGGCTGACGGCACCACGCCTGCCGGCACGACCGCGCTGAAGGCGGGCGACAAGGTGGTCGTGAAGGGTTCGGGCTACGACCCGACCGCGAACGTCGGCGGCCGTGGTGTGCCGATCCCGGCGAACCTGCCCCAGGGCACGTACGTCGTGTTCGGCAACTTCGCATCCATGTGGCAGCCGTCCGCGGGAGCTGCAGGCACCGCTCGCTCGGTCGGCGCGCAGGCGTGGGCTCTCTCGGAGTCCGTGCTCGACCAGGTCCCGACTCAGTACCAGGGCGCGATCCGCTCGCAGTGGGTCGACATCGCCGCCGACGGCACGTTCCAGGCGACGCTGACGCTGAAGGACTCCGCCACGACCCCAGGTTCCTATGGTGTCTATACCTATGGCGCTGGCGGCGTCGTCAACGCGGCGCAGGAACAGAGTGTCGCCCTGAACTACGGACTCGCGCCCGCGGTGACTTCGACGATCAAGAGCGCCACCGCGACCGAGGGATTGACGGTCACCGCCGCCGGGTCGGAGCTCGGTGCCATCACGGGTGCGTATGTGGCTCTGATCGAGAAGGGCACCGAGGCCGATGTCACCTCGGGCGGTGGCTTCCTCGGCATGCAGTTCGTGCGCGGCATCACGGGCGGTGCGTTCAGCGTCGACCTGAACGCTGCGGCCGACACGCTCGATCGCACGAAGACCTACGAGGTGATCGCGTGGCAGCAGCACACACTGCCCACGTCTGACACCGTCTACGCGCGCTCGACCGTCTCGATCACCGAGGCGCAGTGGGACGCACTGCTCGGAAAGAAACCCGAAGAGCCGAAGCCCCCGGTCACCACCCCGACGGCCCCTGCGGCGACGGTTCCGGGTGGCTCGATGCGCTGGGGCATCTCCACGTCGTTCACCCAGTACGTGGTCGGCGACATCGCCAAGGGTGCGATCGACGTCTCGGGAGGAGCGACCCGATCGGGCGGACTCTTCCAGTTCGGTCAGACGGTCGGCGGCGACTACAGCACGGCGACGGGCCTCGGCAGCGTCGTGTACCGAGGATCGGTGCGTTTCACCGGCCATGGCGGCGTGCTCGACGTCACCGTGTCGAACCCGCAGGTCAGCGTCACCTCCGCGGGCGCCGCGACCCTGTACGTCACGCACGCCGGCGCCCAGGTGGCGTTCGCGACGCTCGACCTGTCGCGGGCAGTCGTGACCACCGCGAACGGCGCCGTCACCTACTCGGGTGCCCCCGCCTCGCTCACCGCTGACGGACGCAACCGCGTGCTCGCCGGCTTCTCGACGAACCTCGACCCCGTGTCCTTCACGATCGGTTCGGTGGCGGCAGCGCCGTCGGGGACCACCGGCACGGTGGCGGCCGCGGCTGTGAAGGCGAAGGCGACGCTCCCGGCGACCCCGCCGGCGACCACGGGCATCGAGATCGACGAGCAGAGCCTGGCGGCATTGCAGTCCGGCAAGACGGCGACGTTCTCGGCATCCGGGTTCCAGTCGAACGAGACGGGCATCAAAGTCGTCGTGTACTCGACGCCCGTGCTGCTCGACACCATCTCGGCGGACGCCTCCGGCGTCGTGACCTGGACCGGAACGCTGCCGGCGAGCCTCGAGGACGGCGTGCACACGCTGACCCTGCAGGGGTCCGTCGCCCGAGGCCTCGAGTTCACGCTGGCGCGGGCGACCGCGGCGATCGGCGCCTGCACCGTCGACGGTGCCACGCTCGAGTGGGGCTACAAGGAGTCGTTCCGCACCTACATCGAGGGCATCGCCGCCGGTGGATGGACGCTCACCGACGTCGCCTACGACTACCCCGACTACGTGTGGTCGAGCGGCAGCGGCTCGTTCGACCACGAGACCCTCACCGGGCTCGTGACCTTCGGCGGCAGCATCGCCTTCACCGGTCACGGAGGCGCGCTGAACACCACGCTGGCGAACGCGCGCGTCGAGCTCGCCGGAGACACGGGCTACCTCGTGTTCGACGTTCTCGGCACCACGCAAGACGGTCAGGGCGTCGACCAGAAGGCTGTCCGCCTCGCGGAGTTCTCTCTGGGAGACGCGGCGCTGGTCGACGGAGAGCTCTCCCTCGAGGCGATCCCGACGACCCTCACCGAGGCGGGCGCTGCAGCATTCGGCACCTACGCCGCGGGTGAGGAGCTCGACCCGGTGACCGCGCAGCTTCCGGTCGCGGCCGAATGCGGTGTCTCCGTCGAGGAGGAGGAGCCGGCCGAATCCGAGGGCACAGCCGCCGCCGCATCCGTCACGGCCATGGCCGACACCGAGGGCGCCCCGGTCTGGCCGTGGATCGTCGGAGGCCTCGTGATCGTCGTGCTCGCCGTCGGCGGCGGCGTGCTGATCGGACGACGCACCAGGGCGACGGCCGAGAACGTCGAGGTCACGACCGAGCCCTGATCCACCGCAGAACGGCGACGCCCTCCCCGCAGCGGACGCGGGGAGGGCGTCGCTCTGCAGAGGAGGGCGCAACCCGCGGCCAACGGTGGGACAATGGATGCATGTCCTCCCACGATTCCCCCCAGACGGTCGAGGCGACCGTCCGACGCGTGCCGCGATTCGGCGTGTTCATGGGCATCGGCGTCGTGCTCGGCATCATCGCCGCCGGCATCCTGACGATGGTGGGCAGCTACGAGCCGTCCGACGCCGTCAACGTCGTCTACCCTCCCGGCCAGGTCTTCGGATTCCTGCTGCTGTGGACGGTGCCGATCGGCGTCGCGCTCGCGAGCATCGTCGCCCTCATCCTCGAGCGCGTCGCGCGACGCCACGACCATGTCGTGAAGGTCGAGCACGAGACGATCATCGAGAACGACTGACGGCCGCGGTCGGACCGCCGGTCCTGTGACTGCGGTCTCCCGCCCTACGCCAGCTCGGCGATGATCGGACGGATGGCGGCGTCGAACGACACCACGTCGCGACGCAGACCGTCGGTGACGGCCACGGTCAGCGCCCCGATCCACCAGATCCCGCGCTGTGAGAACGGGAGCACCTGCACATTCAGCTCGAACGAGTGCGCGCGTCGACCGATGTCGCGCTCGAACTCGGCGATCGCGCTGGCGTAGGCGCGATACGCCTCACCGCCGATGGTGCCGTTGCCCGACCTGCTCGCCATCGAACTGCGGATCGATGACACGTAGCGGTCGTGCGAGACGCGGGCGTAGTGCAGGGCGGATGCCGCGTGGGGGACGATCGCCTCGGACAGCTCCTCGGATCCCGAGGCGGGCAGAGCGACAAGCGTGTCGAAGCCCTCGATGAGCTCGAGCGGAACTCCGGACGGATGCGCGCGCGGCTCGACCGTCATGTCCCAGTACTCCCGCCACTGCTTCTCGAGCTCGGGGGTGACCTCGGCGGCATCGGGCGCCCTGACGGGCAGATCGCGCAGGCTCGGGAGGTCTTCGGGGGCACGGATTCCCAGCGATTGCCGCAGCGCGAGCGCGACGAGCACCGGAACGCTCGCGTCCTCGCGGATCAACCACTGCGGCTTGTCGGCCATGGCCCCATCGTAGGAGATGGAGGAAGGGGAGAGGAGGTCTCCGCGGGCGGTAGGCTGGACGCGTGGCTGCCTCCCCCACCAATCCCTATTCCGAAGCCGGCGTCGATACCGCTGCAGGCGATCTCGCCGTCGAGCTGATGAAGTCCTCCGTGCGCGCGACGCACGGCCCTGAAGTGCTGGGCGGTGTCGGCGGATTCGCCGGGCTGTTCGACGCGAGTGCACTGCGCGACTTCCGTCGCCCGCTCCTCGCGACCAGCACCGACGGCGTCGGCACGAAGGTCGCCATCGCGCAGGCCATCGACAAGCACGACACGATCGGCCAGGACCTCGTCGGCATGGTCGTCGACGACATCGTGGTGGTGGGTGCGAAGCCGCTCTTCATGACCGACTACATCGCGTGCGGGAAGGTCTTCCCAGAGCGCATCGCCGACATCGTGCGCGGTATCGCCGAGGCATGCACCGCCACGGGCACCGCGCTCGTCGGCGGCGAGACCGCAGAGCACCCCGGTCTCCTCGGCCCGCGCGACTACGACGTGGCGGGAGCTGCGACCGGTGTGGTCGAGGCCGACGGCATCCTCGGTGCCGACCGCGTGCAGGACGGCGACGTCGTGCTCGCCGTGGAGTCCAGCGGACTGCACTCCAACGGCTACTCGCTCGTGCGTCACATCGTCACGAACGCCGGCCTCGGCTACGGCGACAACGCCGCCGATTTCGGCACGACCTGGGGTGAGGCCCTGCTCGAGCCGACCCGTCTGTACACGCTTCCGCTGCTGCGTCTGATCGAGCAGCTCGGCGGTTCGACAGGCGTGGGCGGCGTCCACTCGCTGAGCCACGTCACCGGCGGCGGCATCGCGGCGAACCTCGCCCGCGTGCTTCCGCAGGGCAGCTGGGCCGAGGTCGACCGCAGCACCTGGTCGCCGAGCCCGGTCTTCCGCGTGCTCAGCGACATCGCGGGGTCGACGCTCGAGTCAGCCGAGGGCACCTGGAACCTCGGCATCGGATTCCTCGCGGTCATCGCGGCGGATAAGAAGGATGCTGCGATCGCGGCCCTCGCGGCCGAGGGCATGCCCGCATGGCAGGTCGGAACCGTGGGCTTCGGCGCGCGCCCGGCAGGAGAGTTCGAACAGGGCGCCAAGGGCGTCGACGGTGGAGCAGTGCGCCTGGTCGGCGCCTATGCGGACGGAGCGAAGTAAGAGCCCATGTGCGGCATCGTCGGAATGGTGGGCTCTGCCCCGGTCAATCAGGACATCTACGACGCACTCCTGCTGCTGCAGCACCGCGGCCAGGATGCGACGGGAATCGCCACCGCTGAGGCGAACGGCGTCATGCACAACGCCAAGGCGCAGGGTATGGTCCGCGAAGCGTTCCGCACCCGCGACATGCGCGGGCTCCTCGGGAACGTCGGGCTCGGTCATGTGCGCTACGCGACCAAGGGCACGGCCTCGAACGAAGAGGAGATGCAGCCGTTCTACGTGAACGCACCCTACGGCATCATCCTCATCCACAACGGCAACCTGACGAACACGCGCGAGCTCACGGCTGACATGGCCAAGCGCGACCGCCGTCATCTCAACTCCTCGAGCGACACCGAGCTGCTCCTCAACGTGCTCGCCGGAGAGCTCCAGAACACGACCTCGACTGTCGACCTCGACGCCGAGCGCATCTTCGAGGCCGTCGAGCGCACGCACGAGCGCATCGAGGGCGCGTACGCCGTCATCGCGGTGATCGCCGGATACGGTCTGCTCGCCTTCCGCGACCCGTTCGGCATCCGCCCCCTCATCCTCGGGCGTCGTCCCTCCACCGTCCCCGGCGCTGAGGGCCGCGACGAGTGGGTCGTGGCGAGTGAGTCCCTCGTGCTCGAGAACGCCGATTACGAGGTCGTCCGCGAGGTCGAGCCCGGTGAGGCGATCTTCATCACGAGCGAGGGTGAGCTGCACACCAAGCAGTGCGCCACCGAGACCACGCTCGCGCCCTGCGCGTTCGAGTACGTCTACCTCGCGCGTCCCGACTCGGTCATGAACGGCGTCTCGGTCTACGAGTCGCGCCTGCGCATGGGCGACCGCCTCGCCGACACCATCGCCAAGCACGTGCCGATGGACAAGATCGACGTCGTCATGCCGATCCCCGATTCGGCGCGCCCCGCTGCCATGGAGGTCGCCCGCAAGCTCGGCATCGAGTACCGCGAGGGCTTCTACAAGAACCGCTACGTCGGCCGCACCTTCATCATGCCGGGCCAGGCGGTGCGCAAGAAGAGCGTGCGACAGAAGCTCAACGCCATGTCGACCGAGTTCCAGGGCAAGAACGTGCTTCTGATCGACGACTCGATCGTCCGAGGCACGACCTCGAAGCAGATCATCCAGATGGCTCGGGATGCCGGCGCCACCTCGGTCACGTTCGCCTCGGCGGCGCCGCCCGTGCGGCACCCGCACGTGTACGGCATCAACATGCCGTCGCGTCATGAGCTCATCGCGCATGGCAGGACGATCCCCGAGATCGCCGAGGAACTGGGCTGCGACCATCTGGTCTATCAGGAGGTCGACGACCTCAAGGCGGCGATCATCGAGGGATCCGTGCTCAGCGATCTCGACATGAGCTGCTTCGACGGCCGGTACGTCACCGGAACCGTCTCGGACGAGTACCTGGCGTGGGTGGAGGGGTCGCAGACCTCGTGACCTCGCGTGCGCAGCCGCTCTGGCGCGGACGTGCGCTCGCGCTGATCGGCATCGTCCTGGTCGCGTTCTCGCTGCGATCCGCTGTCGCATCGCTGTCGCCGGTGATCGATCACATCGCCGAGGAGTTCACGGTGTCGTCGGTCGTGGTCGGATTGATCGGCGCCGCCCCGCCGGTGTGCTTCGCGGTGTTCGGCCTGCTCACCCCCATGTTCGAGCGTCGATTCGGGCTCGAACGCGTCGCGGTCGTCGCGATCGGTCTCATCGCGGCCGGGCTGCTGCTGCGAGGCCTCGCAGTCGATTCGACCTCGCTGCTCGCAGCGACCGCCGTGGTGTTCGCCGGCGTCGGTTCGGGCAACGTGCTGCTGCCGCCGTTGGTGAAGAAGTACTTCCCCGATCGGCTCGGGCTGATGATGACCGTGTACTCGACCACCATGGCGGTGTCGACCTTCGTGCCGCCACTGGTCGCGGTGCCGATCGCCGACTCGGCCGGATGGCGTGTGTCGCTGGGTCTGTGGGGCGTGTTCGCAGCGATCGCGCTGGTGCCGTGGGTGGCGATGCTTCTCGCTCATCGGACGGATGCCGTCGCCGCCGCGCCGACCGCATCGCGCACGCTCGAGTCCTCCGACGCCGCGGAGGCAGCAGACGAGTCCTTCGATGCGGCATCGATGGCGACGGGACCGATCGCCACGACCCCGGCGAACCCCCGAGTCTTCGGCCGGCTCTGGCGGCTGCCCATGGCCTGGTCGATCGCGCTGGTCTTCGCGTCCTCCTCGACCATCGCCTACGTGTCGTTCGCCTGGCTGCCCACGATCATGATCGATGTGGGTGGCGTGTCGCCCGCCAACGCCGGACTGCTGCTCTCGCTGTTCGGACTCATGGGTCTGCCGTGCTCGCTGCTGGTGCCGATCCTCATCGTGCGTTTCCAGGCAACACGTCCGGTCTTCTTCAGCGCGATCGCCGCCGGGCTCGTCGGCCTCTCGGGCATGCTGTTCTTCCCGACCGTGGGTATGCCGCTGTGGGTGGCGTTCTTCGGCCTCGCGGCCGCGCTGTTCCCGCTCGCGCTGGTGCTGCTGAGCATCCGTGCCCGCACTCCCGAGAGTGCTGTCGCGCTCAGCGGCTTCGTGCAGAGCATCGGCTACGCGGTGGCCGCGGTGTTCCCGCTGCTCATCGGACTGCTCCACGACGCGACCGACAGCTGGCTGATCCCGCTCTGGCTGCTCGTGGGCGTGCTGATCGCCGTGATCCCCGCGGGGTGGATCGCCGGTCGCCGACGCACGATCGAAGAGGACTGGGAACGCCGACACGGGCGCTGGTGAGCTCGCCGGACGGGTCGCGCAAGGAGCATCGCAGCGCCCGGTGACTTCAGCGGGGGATCACCTCAGTGAGCCGTGACCGCATCTCCGAGACGGATCGTGCCGCCCGCCCAGGGGGTCTGCCCGCCGTCTGATGCGGAGCCGGGGAGGAGCAGCCGCCCGAGGGTGGGCTCGGCCTGCGAGAACGCGGCGGTGAGGGTCGTCAGCACCTTGGCGTCTCGCACCCCGGTGTCGGGATTCGCGTGCGTCGCCAGGCACCGCACGATGGGGCCGGCCGCGTCGAACGAGACGTCCCCGACGGTCACCTCACCTGTCCAGTCGAGCTCCGACCACGCAGCGGCATCGTCGATGACGATGTTCGAGCGGAAGCGACGGTCATCGACATCCATGTCGAGAGCATCTCCCAGAGCGCTCACGCTGTCGCTGCTGTGCACGGAGACGTAGCCGCGCGGGCGATCCTGGAATCTCGAGGTCACGCCGTCTCCGAGCAGGACCAGAGGCAGCC
Source organism: Microbacterium sp. LWH13-1.2 (assembly GCF_038397735.1). Classification (NCBI taxonomy): domain Bacteria; kingdom Bacillati; phylum Actinomycetota; class Actinomycetes; order Micrococcales; family Microbacteriaceae; genus Microbacterium; species Microbacterium sp. LWH13-1.2. The sequence goes on from NZ_CP151635.1 coordinate 28,333, forward strand.
GCCCGGGGCGACGGAGCCTGCGACCCTCAGCGCTCGCGAGGACGAAGTCCGTCACCGCATCCGCCAGCTGCGTGCGACCGTCGTCGTCGAGTCCCGCATCCACGAGGACGGACCCGTGATGTTCGATCCGCACGCGTCCGGCGCGGTCATCGAAGTGGGTGCGCAGCGCGGCGAGCGTCGGGAAGTCCTGAAGCGAGAGGCCCTTCGCCTTCGGCCAGTAGTCGAGGCCGTCGCGATCCTCCGGCGTCGTCGCGTCCGCGAAGCGGAACGCGAGGACTCTGTCGCCCGCGATCCGGCCGTCGGGCTGCACCGTGAGCTCGGCGACGGACTCGGCCGTGAAGCCCTTGATCGGATGCCGGTAGAGAGAGACGACGTGTGGCATGGGGCGATTCTCTCAGGTGCGAGATGCTGCACCGCGATCGACGACGCAGTCCGTGTCACGGTGTCCGGGATTCTGGACACGACGAAACCCCCGTGCGGTGCACGGGGGAGACGAGAGACGGACGAAAGGGCGGTCAGGCCTTTTCGAGTTCGTCCTCGTCTTCGTCTGCATATTCGTCGGCCCACTTGTCGACATATGCGTCTTCAGAGTCGCTCGGGTGCGCGAGTTCGCGCTCGAGCGCCGAGTAATTCACCGACGGACTGAACGACTTCAGTTCGCGGGCGATCTTGGTGTGTTTCGCCTTTTGACGGCCACGGCCCATGCCTGAGACCCCCTCACGAGTTAAGCTGCGGGCAACGACAGGCCCGAGTCATTCACGACACCGGCTGAGGGCCGGTAAGAGTAGCATTCAGAATAGCACGCGGCCAGACCGCACTGGCCCGTTGGCAGCTGGTGAAGGGAGCGATCCTCATGACCGACAACACCTCGACGCCCTCCGACGAGGCCGCGCAGAACGCGACACTGCAGAAAGCAGTGATCGTCGGAATGCAGCCGGGGCAGCCCGTGCGGGTGATCGAAGAGGCCGCACGGTTCGCGAGGCTCCTGCGCGTGCCGCTCGTGGTCGCCCACGTCGATGTCACGCGCTTCGTCACCTACGAAGATCCTGACGGCTACGTGCATTCGGCGCCCATCGACATCAACTTCGACGCCGGCACGGCAGAGTTCGAAGCCGTGCAGGTCGAAGCATCCGCCGCGCTCGACGGCACGGGCCTCACCTGGACGGCCCGTCAGCTGGTCGGTGACCCTGCGCTCGCCATCAAGGCGCTCGCGAACAAGCTCGACGCCCAGTTGATCGTGGTCGGCACGCGCAAGCGCGGCATCGGCGAGTCGATCCGCGAGTTCTTCACCGGGTCTGTCGCCGCCCGCCTGGCACACCGTCAGCACCGCTCGGTGCTGGTCGTCCCGCTGCAGGACCCTGTCCCCGACACGCAACCCGAGATCTGGACCGAGTAGGTCTCGGCATCCCTCGCTGAGCTCCGTTCGAGCGGAGGGCTGGCCGGCCCCCGCCCGGCTGGTCAGATCGGCCGGATGACACAGCCGAACGGGGCGACGCCAGCCGCCTGAGCGGCCGAAGCCCCTCTCGTCGTGTGACGGGAGGGGCTTCGAGTATCTCGGCAGATGTGAGCGGCCGAGCTGAACGGCTGAGGTCAGCGCCCGAGCGACGCCAGCGCGGTGGTGATGCCACGAGCGGCGGCATCCAGTCCGTCCTCCAGCTGCGTGACCACCGATGCCGGCAGCGTGCCGCCCTTCGCGATGTGCGTGCGCAGGTCGGTGCGCACCCGTGCACGGAAGGCGTTGATGACGGCATCCGCTCGGTGCATCTCCTCGCGCGTGATGATGCGCTCGTCGTCGCCCGCAGTGCGGGGGCGGGACTTGGAGGCCGCGCGGTCGTCCTTCTCGGCGGTGGCGAGATCGGCGCGGAGGCTCTTCATCGCTTCTTTGACGCTCTGACGCACCTCGTTGGCGATCAGGCGCACCGAATCGGTGAGCCCTGCCTCGATGCCCGCGAGATCGCCCTCGCGGGATGCGAGCTCTGTGCGTCCGGCGTCCGTGATCGCGTAGATCGTGGTGCGGCCGTCGACGGTCTTCGAGACGAGCCCCTCTTCCTCGAGCTTCGCGAGCCGGGGGTAGATCGTGCCGGCGCTCGGCGTGTACGTGCCACCGGTGCGGTCGGTCAGGGCCTGGATGATCCCGTATCCGTGCTGAGGAGCTTCGGCGAGCAACGACAGGAGGTACAGTCTCAGGTCGCCGTGGGAGAAGACTGCGGGACTCATGCTTCCCACTCCGCATCGTTCGTGATCGAGGCGGGGGTGCGGCGCAGAACGGTGACGCCGCCGGAGACGGAGTTGGCGCGCAGGTCGACGAAGCGTCCTGCGAGCTCGCCGGTGGAGCCCGTGTAGTTGCTGGGCCCGGAGGCGCTGCGCTCGATGCCGTCGATCAGCAGGCGCCCGCTCAGGGATCGCACGACGTAGTTGGCGGCGAGCGACTCGTCGAGGCGCACGGTGGTGCCGCCCGAGACCGAGTTGACGTTGATGGTGTTCACATCTCCCGCGGCATCGACGAGCGTGGAGCCCGAGACGATGTCGACGGTCGCGCGGCGGACGGTGCCGGTGACGGCCACGTCTCCCGAGACGCTGTTCGCGCTGATGGAACCGGTGAGACCGCGCACCTGCACGTCGCCCGAGACCGAGTTGACGGTGAGGTCGCCGATCAGGGTGTCGACGATGATGTCGCCCGAGACGGTGTTGAGGCGGGCATCGTTGCGGATGCCGGAGACCAGCGCGCCGGCGCTGACGACGCCGAGGTTGAGGGCGATCGAACGGGGGACCGCGACGCTGACCTCGGCCTTGGGGCCGCCTGAGCCGAAGTTGCGGAAGACCTCGAGGAAGTTGTCCCAGCCGAGCTGCGGGTGGTCGATCTCGACCTCGCCGTCGTTCGACTCGATGCGGAGGTCTTTGGTGGTGACGCCGTGGACCTCGATGCGGATGCCGGGTTCGTCGTGCGCGATGACGTCGACCTGGCCGCCGACCAGACCGATCTTCAGCCGGGTGACGTTCTCGATGTCGATCACGCGTTCTTCGCCCGGGGCGATGAGCCACTTCTCGGTCATGTCTGCTTCTCCTGTGTCGAGGGAACACGATATATCGTGTGTGGACAGAGTAACACGATATATCTCGACTTTGTCAAGAGGGCGGCCTCGACGCGGGTCACGCCGCCTCAGATGAGGGGCGGGGTGTGCCAGATACGGTCGATGTAGTCGCGGATCGAGCGGTCGGACGAGAAGAAGCCGGTCCGGGCGACGTTGAGGATCGCCGAGCGGGTCCAGGAATCCTGGTCGGCGTATGCGGCATCCACCCGATCCTGCGCGGTAATGTACGACGCGTAATCGGCGAGAACCATGAACCGGTCTTCGTAGAGGAGGTTCGAGACCACCGGCTCGAACACCGAGCGGTCGCCGCGCGAGAAGGCGCCCGATGCGATCAGATCGATCGCCCGGCGGAGGCCCTCGTCGGCCTGGTAGAACTCCTGCGGCCGGTAGCCACGGATGCTGAGCGCCTCGACCTCGGGCTCGCTCATGCCGAACAGATAGAAGTTGTCGTCGCCGACGAGTTCGCGGATCTCGACGTTCGCCCCGTCATCCGTGCCGATCGTGAGCGCGCCGTTCAGGGCGAACTTCATGTTGCCCGTGCCCGACGCCTCTTTGCCGGCGAGCGAGATCTGCTCCGACAGGTCGGCGGCGGGGATCACGCGCTCGGCGAGAGTGACGTTGTAGTTGGGCGGGAAGACGACCTTCAGCTTGCCCTCGAGGCGAGGGTCGGTGTTCACGACCTCGCCCACGGCATTGATGAGGTGGATGATGCGTTTCGCCATCGCGTAGCCCGGAGCTGCTTTCGCCCCGAAGATCGCGGTGCGAGGAATGACGTCCGACACGGCGATGCGCCCCGAGACCACGCCCTCGTAGGTCGTGACGACGTGCAGCACCTTCAGCAGTTGGCGCTTGTACTCGTGCAGGCGCTTGACCATGACATCGAGCATGTGGCCGTCGCCGATCTCGACGCCGTCGCGCTCGCGCAGCACCTCGCTGAGGCGGCGTTTGTTCGCCGCTTTGACCCCGGCGAACGCCGAGCGGAATTCGGCATCCTCGGCGAACGGCTCGAGCTCATGCAGCCGTTCGAGGTCGGTGGTCCAGCCTTCTCCGATCGCCGCGGTGATGAGCGACGAGAGCTCGGGGTTCGCGAGACGCAGGAACCGCCGAGGCGTGACGCCGTTCGTGACGTTCGTGAACTTGCCGGGGAAGAACGCGTCGAAGTCGTGGAGCACCTTGTCGCGGAGCAGCTGCGAGTGCAGCTCTGCGACGCCGTTGACCTTCGCGCCGGCGACCGTCGCGAGATACGCCATGCGCACCGAGCGGACCGGATGCTCGGCGATGATCGACATGTTGCGCACGAGCATCTCGTCGTCGCCGAAACGCTCGCGCACGGCCAGGAGGAATTCGTCGTTGATGCGGTAGATGATCTCGAGGTGGCGCGGCAGCAGTCTGCCCAGCAGCTCGACCGGCCAGACTTCCAGCGCCTCGGGAAGCAGCGTGTGGCACGTGTAGGCGAAGCACTGCTGAGTGATCGCCCACGCGGCATCCCACTCGAGGTGCTTCTCGTCGACGAGCACGCGCATGAACTCGGGCACCGCGATCACCGGGTGGGTGTCGTTGAGCTGGAAGATCACGCGTTCGGGGAGGTTCGAGAGATCGAAGCCGTCGGCGAGCATGTTGTCGAGGAAGTCGTGGATCGAGGCCGCGACGAAGAAGTACTGCTGCTGCAGCCGCAGCTCCTTGCCCTGCGGGGTGGAGTCCTCGGGGTAGAGCACCTTCGAGATGTTCTCGGCGAACGTCTGCGCTCGCACGGCCTCTTCGTAGTCGCCCGAGTTGAAGATGCGCAGATCGAAGGCGTTGGTGGCGACCGCGCTCCAGAGACGCAGCGTGTTGACCCGGCCGTTCCGGTACCCCGGGACCATGTAGTTGTACGGCACGGCCTGCACGTTCCACGCGGGCACCCAGCGGCTGCGGGTGATGCCCTCGTCGTCGTACTTCTCGGTGTGGCCGCCGAACGCGATGGTCTGCGCGTCTTCGGGGCGGGCGAACTCCCACGGGGAGCCGAGAGCGAGCCAGGCGTCCGGCTGCTCGACCTGCTGTCCGTCGACGAACGTCTGGCGGAAGATGCCGTATTCGTAGCGGATGCCGTAGCCGATGCTCGGCACGGCCATCGTGGCGAGCGAGTCGATGAAGCAGGCCGCGAGGCGCCCGAGTCCTCCGTTGCCGAGGCCGGGCTCGACCTCGTGGGCGCGCAGCTCGTCGAGGTCGATGCCACAGGAAGCGAGAGCCGCGCCAGCCACGTCGGTGAGGTCGGCCGCGAGCAGGTTGTTGTCGAGCTGACGGCCCAGCAGGTACTCGGCCGAGAGGTAGCAGACGCCCTTCGCCTGCACCTCCTTCTGGTGCCGCACATCTTCGAGCCAGCGCGCCATCAGGTAGTCGCGCACGGTGTGGGCGAGGGCGAGGTAGCGGTCATTGGCACTGGATGCCGACAGGGCGACGCCGCGCTCGAAGTTGAGGTTGTGCAGGAAGCGCTCCACGAACTCATCCGTGGTGCTCGGGGGAGCGATCACAGGAGCGAGGGCGAGCGGATGCAGGGAGGAGTGTGATTCGGGCACGTGACGACCGTAGCGAGCGCCGGGCCGATTCGTGTGACGGGCGGATGAAGAATATCGGTTGGGGTGATCGCTTGACCTTGACGCAGCGTCAACTTCTACCGTGGAGACATCGAGGAACGGATCCAACGGAAGGAGGACGCGATGACCGGTCGTGATTGGTCGATCCAGGAGATCGCCCGACTCGCGGGCACCACCAGCAGAACCCTGCGTCACTACGACGACGTCGGCCTGCTGCCGCCCTCGCGCATCGCGCACAACGGCTATCGCCACTACGACGAGGCCGCGCTCGTGCGTCTGCAGCGCATCCTGCTGCTGCGCGAGCTCGGACTCGGGCTGCCGCAGATCGCCGAGGTGCTGAGCCCGGTGACTCCGCGGCAGAGCGAGGAGTCCGCTCTCGAGACACACCTTGCGCTGCTGCGCGAGGAGCAGAACCGGCTGGCGCGGCAGATCGCGTCGGTCGAGAACACCATCAACGCATTGAAAGGAGGTGAAGAACTCATGGCAGAGAACATGTTCGACGGTTTCGACCACACCCAGTACAAGGACGAGGTTGAGCAGCGTTGGGGGCGCAAGACCTACGCCGACAGCGACCGCTGGTGGCGCGGGATGACCGACGCCGAACGCGCCGACTGGCAGCAGCGGGTGTCCGACCTCGGTCGCGACTGGATCGCCGCCGCCGAGAGCGGCATCGACCCGGCATCCGCCGAGGCTCAGGATGTGGCTCGTCGCCACGTCGAGTGGCTCACCGGCATCCCGGGAACCCCCGCCGCCGTGCCCGGCGGCGATGCCAAGGGATACGTGATCGGACTCGGTGAGATGTACGTCGCGGACCCGCGCTTCGGCGCGAACTACGCGACGTCGGCCGGCGGCACGCACGGTGCCGAGTTCGTCCGCGACGCGCTCCGCATCTACGCGGACGGCAACCTGTAGCCGGCTTCGCGGCGTCCGCCCCTTCGAGCGCACCCGACGGTGCTGCTCGAAGGGGTGCTTTGCACAGATCGAGACACCAGGGCAAGACCGAGATCGGATGCCGTGGCGGGGCGTATGGTCGGGACATGGCCCCCCGCCGCAGACGCACCGATGCCGCGCCGCTGTTCGCCGCAGCCGCCATCGCCTACAGCGCGAACGTCGCCCTCGGTTCGGCCGTCGCTGCGAAGGTCATCGATACGAGCAGCTTCCGCTGGCTGCACCACGCGATCTACATCGCCACGTGCGCCACCGCTGCGGCCGCGTTCTCGTCATTGCTCTGGGGCAGGCCGAAGCATGCGAGCCGCCGTGCCGCGCTGGCCCTCGCGCCGGCCGCCGCACCGCTCGCCGCCATCCCGTACCTCGGCACGCACAGCCGGCGGCATCCGCTGGTCGCGCTCGCCGCAGCCCCCTTCATCGTCGCGGGCCTCATCTGCTCGCGCCTCGCCACCGACCGGAAGTGAACGCATGGAACTGCTCGACGCCATCCGCCGCCGTAAGACCACGAACGGGCCGTTCCTGCCTGACCCGGTGTCGGAGGAGCATCAGCGCATCCTGCTCGAGGCGGCCGGCCGCGCACCCTCGCAGCTGAACAGCCAGCCGTGGCGGTTCGTGGTCATCGAGAACCGCGACACGATCGATCAGATCGCCCGTATCTCTGGCGACAGCATGACCGAGGCCATGTCGAACGGCACGTTCTTCGAGCGCTACAAGCCGTACTTCCGCTTCAGCCAGGCCGAGATGGAGGAGAAGCGCAGCGGGATGCTGTTCGACAAGCTTCCCGCGGCCCTTCGCCCGTTCACGAGCCAGGTGTTCACCAAGCGCGGTCAGAAGCTGATGAACACGTTCGGGGTGCCCAAGACCCTGGGCGAGGAGAACCACAAGCTCGTCGCCGGTTCACCGCTGCTGCTGGGTGTGATGCTCGACCGCAGCGAGTACCGGCCAGGCCAGCTGTCGTCGTTCTACTCGGTGTTCAGCATGGGCGCCGCGATGGAGAACGTCTGGCTCACCACGGTCGAGCTCGGCATGGGCATCCAGTTCATCTCGTTCCCGATGGAGGTCCCAGGGCGCTGGGACGAGATCGTGAAGCTGCTGCGGGTGCCCGACGACCTCGAGCTCATGGCCGTCTATCGCCTCGGCTACCTGCCGCCCGAGCAGCGGCGCCCGGCCATCGACTGGTCGAGCCACCAGCGCAAGCTCGCGTCGCAGTACGTGTTCCGCGAGAACTGCGACGAGCCCCAGCAGGGCTGGGACGCGCCGCCGCCGGGTGCGGGCGCCCCGCCGGCGAGCTGACCGTCAGCCCCCGCTCTTGCGGGGGAGGGCTTTCAGATCCTGCAGCGCCGGGCCCTCGATGCGAGTGCCGTCCGCTTCGAACCGAGAGGCGTGCAGTGGGCAGTCCCACGTGCACTCCGCGTCGTTCCACGCGAGCACGCCACCCAGGTGCGGGCAGACTGCCGAGACCGAGCGAGTGACCCCGTCGACGGTCGAGATGGCCACCGGGCGGCCACCGCGGTTCGCGACCACACCCTCGCCCTCCGCCGGTCTCGGCACAGGCACGGGTCGGCGCTCGGCCTCGACCCATCCGGTCGTCGCCGCGGCCGCCACCTTCGCGCCCTCGACGGCTCCTCGCGCGAGGTCGGCGGGGACCGTCAGCCTGGTCCCGATCTTGACCATCCACGACGGGCGGTCGTGCCAGTTGGCCCCGAGGATCTCGGCAGTCAGGCGCAGGGCGGCGGCCGGAGCGTTCGACAGCCCCCACTTCGCATAGCCCGACGCGAAGCGGATGACGCCGAGTCCGCGCGGCATCGCTCCGACGAACGGGATCTGGTTGTGCGACTCGTAGTCCTGCGCAGACCAGCGGTGGGTCTCCTCGGCGTCGGGGAAGTACTGTCTCGTCCACTCGACCAGGTCGTCGACCGCGGCGGCCTCGCTGTCGGAGCGCCCGACCGGATGCCCGTTGCCGCCCACGACGAGCCGCGCGTCGCCGCCGGGCCCGTCGGCGTCGGAGACCGGGCGGATCGAGCGGGTGGAGCCGTCGACCGAGATGAACGTCGACGTGGGGAGATCGCCGCTCACCCGGAACGAGACGCAGTACGAGCGGAAGGCGCGCATCTTGGTGAAGTACAGCCCGCGGTCGAGGATCGGATAGCCCGTCGCGATCACGATGTGCTCGGCGAACATGGGTCCGACCGGGGTCTCGACGTGCGGGTCGGGGAGGACGCGGGTGGCGGTGACCCTGACTCCGGTGTGCAGCGTCCCGCCCGCGGCGAGCAGCTCCTCCGCGAGCGCCTGCGTCACCAGCGCGGGGTCGATCGTCACCTGGTCGTCGAGCGCGACCGCACCGAAGACCGGGAACGCCATCGACGACAGCTCGTCGTTCGTGAGCATCCGGGTGGGGAGCCCCGCCTCTTTCGCGGCGTCATGCACCTCGCGCACCGCGTCCAGCCCGCTCGGGTCCTGCGCATAGGAGTGATCGGTGCGGCGTTCGTACGAGACGCCGGCGTGGTCGGCGAACGCGAGCAGCCACTCCATGCCCTCGCGATTGCCGTCGACGTAGGCGTGAACGAGCGAGGCGGGGTGGTGCGCGCGGATCTCGGCGAGGCGCTTGCCCTGCAGCAGCGACAGCTTGCCGGTGTTGCCACCGGTCGCGAGCTCGGCGACCTCTCCCGCTTCGATCACCGCGACGTCGAGACCCGCTCTGGTCAGCATGACGGCGGTGGTCAGGCCCGTGAGGCCCGCACCGACGATGACGACGTCGTGCCGCGCTCCCGGGTCGAACGGCGTGCCGGTGGGCGGGGTCCGGTCGAGCTTCCACAGTGGCTTCATGGCGTCAGTCTTCGCTTCGGCGCCGCTGCGTCACACCCGGTTGACAATCAGCGGATGCGTTGCAACGGCGCGGCTAGAGTTGTCGCGTGACTCTCCGCAGCCTCCTCCTCGTCTTCGCAGGAGGCAGCATCGGCACGGCGGCGCGGCTCGCGTTCGCACTCTGGATCCCGGATGCCGGGGGCTTCCCGGTCGCCACGCTCCTGGTCAATGTGCTCGGCGCGCTGCTGATCGGCATCCTCGCGGCTCGCCTACCACCGACCAACGGCCTGCGGGTGTTCCTCGGCACGGGTGTGCTCGGCGGTTTCACCACCTACAGCGCCTTCATGACGGGCACGGATGCGCTCTGGGCGGATGCTCCGCTGCTCGCGTTCTCGTATGCCGCGGGCAGTCTCGTGCTCGGCCTTGCCGCTGCGGCGCTCGGGCTGCGTCTCGGCCGCCCTCGTTCGATGCCACGTATCGAGGGAGCCCGCTCGTGACCCCGCTGCTGTTCCTCGGGGCCGCGCTCGCCGGAGGGGTGGGAGCCGTGCTGCGGTACCTCGTCGATCTCGGCGTCGCGAAGGTGGCCGGGCGACGCTTCCCCTGGGGCATCTTCGCTGTCAATCTCACCGGATCGTTCGCGCTGGGTGTCGTGACCGCGGCGCTGCCCGACCAGGCATTCCTCCTCGGCGCCGGTCTGCTGGGCGGTTATACGACCTTCAGCACCGCGATGCTCGACACGGTCGCGCTCTGGCGCGACGGCGAGCGCAGGGCATCCGCGTTCAACGCCGTCGGGATGCTGCTGCTCGGTCTGCTCGCGGCCGGCCTCGGGATCGCGCTCGGCTCGCTGCTCTGAGCACGCCGCTCTGACCTCGCCCCCGCGGTGACCTCGCCCCGCGGTGGAGATCCGTGCTTGCGCGCTCCACCTCGGTCGGGCTACTCTCGTGCTAATCGTTTAACTGCTAATCGTTTAACAACAAGATCTGGACGCAGCCACGATCCTTCGCACCCGTCAAAGGAGACACCGATGCCCCGCACCTCCCGTCGCGCCCTCGGCGCCCTCGCCGCCTCTGCGGCTGCCCTCCTCGCGCTCAGCGCCTGCTCGTCCCAGGCAGGGGGTGAGAGCTCGTCCGGTGGAGACGTCACCCTCAGCTACGCGATCTGGGACGAGAACCAGAAGCCCGCGATGGAGGACATCGCGGCGGCGTTCGAGAAGCAGAACCCGAACGTCACGATCGACATCCAGGTGACGCCCTACAAGGAGTACTTCACCAAGCTGCAGACCGCCGCCACCGGTGGATCCGCCGCAGACGTGTTCTGGATGAACGGCCCGAACTTCCCGCTGTACGCCTCGAACGGCCAGCTCGCCCCGCTCGACGACGCCGGCATCGATGCGGCCGACTACCCGCAGGGCCTCATCGACCTCTACACCTTCGACGGAAAGCTCTACGGGGCCCCGAAGGACTTCGACACGGTCGCCCTCTGGTACAACAAGGAACTCTTCGACGCGGCGGGTGTCGACTACCCGACCGCCGGCTGGACGTGGGACGACTTCACCGCGGCCGCCGCGGCGCTCACCGACCCCGCCACCGGGCAGTTCGGCGTCGCGGCGAGCCAGTACGGCCAGGAGAACTTCTACAACTCGATCGCGCAGGCAGGTGGCGAGGTCATCTCGGCCGACGGCACCGAGAGCGGCTACGGCTCGCCCGAGGCGCTCGCGGGCATCGAGCTGTGGACCGACCTGATCGAGGCGGGGTCGTCTCCGACCGCGCAGCAGATGACCGACACCAACCCCGAGGACTTCTTCCTCTCGGGCAAGGTCGCGATGTTCCAGAACGGCTCGTGGGCGGCCATCGCCTACGGGGACAACGCCGACATCGCCGACAAGGTCGACGTCGCGCCGCTCCCCGAGGGTCCGGAGGGCAATCAGAGCGTCATCCACGGTGTGGGCAACGTCGCCAACGCGAAGAGCTCTCATCCGGCCGAGGCCCAGGCGTTCGCCGCCTTCGCGAGCGGCGAGGAGGCGGCACGGATCCAGGCCGAGTCCGGCACCGTGATCCCCGCGTTCAACGGCACCCAGCAGGCGTGGGTCGACGCACTGCCGCAGTACGACCTGCAGGTCTACATCGACGCCCTCGACACCGCCGTGCCCTACCCGGTCTCGAAGAACACCTCGGCGTGGACGAGCATCGAGAGCGAGGTGCTCTCGCAGGTCTGGTCGGGCGCCGTCGCCCCGGCGGAGGGACTGAAGGACCTCGCCGAGCAGATGCAGACGGCGCTCGATGCCGAGCAGGAGTAACCGGACATGACAGCCGTCGCGTCACCCCCGCGTGCGCGGGCCGAGCGGATGCCGGAGGCCACGAGCCCCGGCATCCGCCGCCGCCGGCGCAACCCGGGCGCCTCCCCGTGGTGGGCTCTGGTGTTCATCGGGCCCACCGCTCTCGGCATCGCCGTCTTCTACCTGTGGCCGACCGTGCGCACGCTCATCATCTCGTTCACGAAGTCGGGGCCGTTCGGCGGCGCGGAATGGGTGGGGATCGAGAACTACGTCCGCCTGTTCCAGGACCCTGAGCTGATCGGGGCGCTGCGCAACACCGCCGTCTACACGATCATCGCCCTCATCGGCATCCCGCTGGCCGTCGGGATCGCCGCCCTGCTCAACACCGCAGGGCTCAAGGGGCGCAGCGCCTATCGGACGCTGTACTTCATCCCCGTCGTCACGATGCCCGCAGCGATCGCGCTGGTGTGGCGCATGATCTACAACGGCGACTACGGCGTGCTCAACGCCGCTCTCGGCTCTGTGGGCATCGAGGGCCGGAGCTGGCTCACCGATCCGAACACGGCGCTCGTGGCCATCGCGGTCGTGGGCATCTGGGCGGGCCTCGGCACCAACATCGTGATCTTCCTCGCGGGCCTCCAGGGCATCCCCGACACGATCATGGAGGCGGCCGACCTCGACGGTGCGGGCCCGGTGCGCAAGTTCTTCTCCATCACCATCCCGCTGCTGTCGCCGTCGATCTTCTTCGTCAGCGTCATCAGCGTGATCGGCGCGCTGCAGGTGTTCGACCTCATCTACATGATGCTCGGACGCAGCAATCCGGCCATGCCCAACACCCGCACGGTCGTCTACCTGTTCTACGAAGCGGGATTCCTCGACAACGACCGGGGCTACGCCGCCGCCGTCGCCTTCCTGCTGCTCGTGATCATCCTGGTGCTCACGGTCGTGCAGTTCCGTCTGCAGAAGAAGTGGGTGCACTATGAGTGAGGTCTCGCTCGACACGCGCGCCATCGTCGGCGCTCCGACCGGTCGCTCGGCCGCCCGTCCGGGAAAGCCTCGCAACAGGGGGCTCTGGATCGTCCACGTCGTGCTGCTCGTCGGCGCGATCCTCATGGTCTTCCCGTTCATCTGGCAGCTGCTGACGTCGTTCAAGACGCTGTCGGACTCGGTGCAGGTGCCGCCGAGCCTGCTGCCGCGCGAGTGGGTGTTCACGAACTTCGCCGAGGTCTTCGACTCGATGCCGTTCGCGCAGATGTTCGCCAACTCGGTGCTGCTCACGGTCGGCCGCACGGTCGGACAGGTCGTGCTGTGCACGATGGCCGGCTACGCCTTCGCCCGCATCCCTTTCCCCGGTCGCAACGCGCTGTTCGTGGTGTTCCTGTCGGTGCTCATGGTGCCCTCGCAGCTGTACCTGCTGCCGCAGTACGAGATCATCCAGTCGCTCGGGTGGCTGAACACCCTGCAGGCGCTGATCGTGCCCGGGATCTTCAGCGCATTCGGCACCTTCCTGATGCGCCAGTTCTTCATGTCGATGCCGGCGGAGCTCGAGGAGGCGGCACGCATCGACGGGGCGAATCCGTGGCAGACCTTCTGGCGGATCATGGTTCCGCTCGCGAAGCCTGGCATCATCGCTCTCGTGGTGTTCACTGTGCTGTGGTCCTGGAACGATCTGCTCTGGCCGTTGATCGTGACGACCGACCCCGCCAAGATGCCGCTGTCCGTCGGGCTCTCGCAGCTCGTCGGCATCCACGGCACCGACTACCCGGTGCTGATGGCAGGAGCGCTGCTCGCGACCCTGCCGATGCTGGTGACCTTCATGATCCTGCAGCGGCAGTTCATCCAGGGCATCGCCTTCAGCGGATCGAAGGGCTGACCGATGGCAGAGCGCAGGCAGCAGTCGACGACCTCACGGCGTCCGACTCTCAGGATGGTCGCAGAGCGTGCGGGCGTCTCGACCGCCACGGTGTCGTACGTGTTCTCCGGACGCTCGGGCGCGGCATCGGGGGCGGGCGTCGCCGAGGCCACGGCGGCGAAGGTGCTCGCAGCGGCCGACGAGCTCAACTACCGGCCCAACATCGCGGCGCGGACGATCCGCACCGGGCGCAGCGGCATGGTGCAGCTCTCGCTGCACATGCTCAGCGACCCGTGGTCGCTCGCGGTGGCCGATGCCGTGAACGTCGAGGCGAACAGGCACGGCCTCACGACGCTCATCCTCGCCGACGGGGACTGGCATGCGGCTCTCGACCGGGTCGAGAGCGATGTCGCGTACCTCGACGGCGTGGGGATCGACGAGGATGCCGAGCGCAAGCTCGCCGACCTCGTGCAGCGCGGGCAGCGGCTCGTCGTGTTCTCAGAGCACCTCGAACCCGCGGGCTTCGACGTCGTGCGCTCGGATGCGATCCCGGGGTGCGAGCTCGCGATGGAACACCTGCTCGAGCGCCACACGGCGATCGGGTGCCTTGCCGCGGAGGGCGCCGTGCGCCTCGCGCCGACGCAGGTCACCCGATACACGCCCTACCTCGAGAAGATGGCGGCTGCCGGACTCGAGGTCGATCCCGAGTGGACGGTGACCTACACCGAGGGGCAGGCGAGCGCCTTCGCCGCGGCGGTGCGGCTGCTCTCGCACGACGATCGACCGGATGCGATCTACGCGACGACCGACTTCGCGGCCATCGCGGCCATCAATGCGGCGCACATGCTCGGGCTGCGCGTGCCTCACGACGTCGCGGTGATCGGAGTGGGCAACACCCCCGACGCGCAGCTCATCGCACCCACCCTGACCACGGTCGGACCGACCGACTTCTACGACCGGCAGGCGCGCATCATCATCGACCGCGCGCTCGCGGCGGACGACGCACCCACGCGGCTGCACGAGTTCGCGTGGTCGCTGTTCCCCGGGGCGTCGACGGACCTCGACGCACCCACCGCTCTCGCGCGCTGACGCAGGCGTCCGCGCACATACGACTCGACTCTCAGAAGGACCACCGTGGATCTCACCATCGGAATCATCGGCTTCGGCGCGCGCGCCACACTGCGCGAGGAGGTGCACCGCCCCGGTCAGGGGTCGCGCATCACCGCGATCTGCGACCCGTCGGAGCGTGCGCGTGTCGACGCCCGGCGTCTGCTTCCCGAGGCGCTCGTCACCGACTCGCTCGACGAGCTGCTCTCCTCAGGAGTCGACGCCGTCATGGTGCTGACGCCCGACGACACTCACGCAGCTCTCAGCATCCGCGCCCTCGAGGCGGGTGTCGCGGTGTTCTGCGAGAAGCCCCTCGCCATCGACCTCGCCGACGCCGACGCGATGCTCGAGACGGCGCGGCGCACCGGCAGCCGGCTCTACATCGGTCACAACATGCGCCACATGCCGGTGATCACCCTGATGCGTCAGCTCATCCAGGATGGGCGGATCGGAGACGTCAAGGCCGTGTGGGTGCGCCACTTCGTCGGACACGGAGGCGACTACTACTTCAAGGACTGGCACGCCGACCGCCGCCGCACGACGGGGCTGCTCCTGCAGAAGGGCGCGCACGACATCGACATCATCCACTGGCTCGCGGGCGCCTATACCGAGCAGGTCGCCGCCATGGGCGAGCTCAGCGTCTACGGCGACATCACCGATCGCCGCGATCGCACCGGAGAGCGGATGCCCGACTGGTTCAGCGTCGACAACTGGCCGCCCGCATCGCTCACGGGCCTGAACCCGGTGATCGACGTCGAGGACATCTCGATGGTCAACATGCGCCTGTCGGGGGGCATCCTCGCCTCGTACCAGCAGTGCCATTTCACGCCCGACTACTGGCGCAACTACACCGTGATCGGCACCGAGGGGCGCATCGAGAACGTCGGCGACACCGCCGGCAGCGAGGTCAGGCTGTGGAACCGGCGTCACCGAGGCGCCGCAGACGCCGACGAGACGTTCGTCGTGCCCGCGGCGGAGGGCGCGGGGCACGACGGCGCCGATGCGCTTCTCGTCGCGGAGTTCCTGCGGTTCGTGCGCGACGGAGGGGTCACCGAGACGTCGCCCGTGGCCGCTCGCGAGGCGGTGGCCGCCGGCATCCTCGCGACGGAGTCGCTGCGCGCGGACGGCTCGGCGATCACGATCCCCCCGCTGGATGCCGACCTCGTCGCGTACTTCGAGCGCGGCCAGGTCGAGTAGACCGGATGCTTCCCGCTTCTGCCGGGCAAATCTCCAGGTTCTCGCGGCAGAATGTACAAACGTACATGTACGTGCGTACAGGCATGACAGCGCAGGGGGATCCGCATGAGCGAGGGCACACGCCGCCGCCGTGACCCTGAGGCGCGCCGTCTGGAGATCGTCACCGCCGCCGCAGAGCTCATCATCGAGATCGGCGTCGACGCCCTCACCCACCGCAAGGTCGCCGCCCGCGCGGGTGTGCCGCTCGGTGCGACCACGCAGTACTTCGCCACGCTCGACGACCTGCGCGAAGCCGCCATCGGCGCGCTCGCCGCCGAGATCGAGGCCCGCATCGACGAGACCCGCCGTGCGGTGGTGGTCGAGGGCGTCACGCCCGCCGGCCTCGCGAGACTGGTGCATCAGGGCCTCACGGATGCGCGGGCTATCCAGGCCGACCGTGCCGTCGTCACCGCCGCCGTGCACGACCCGCGTGTGCGGGCGTTCGCTAGGCAGTGGTCCGACGAGGTCGTGGGATTCATCGCACCCGTTCACGGACCCGACCGCGCCAGGGCCGCCGCCGTCTTCATCGACGGCGTACTCTGGCACTCTCAGATCCACGACGAGCCGCTCGACGAAGAGCTCATCCGCGACGCCCTCGCCGGGATCCTCACTCCTTCTCCGGCGTCCCCCTCCGCATCCGCTGCCGCAGCATCCGCCTGATCCGATCGAGAGAGAATCCGCCTTGTCGAACCTCGCCGTCCTGAGTCTCAAGAACCGCGCACTGATCGCACTGATCACGATCGTCGCGGCCGTGTTCGGCGGACTCGCTCTGACGAACCTCAAGCAGGAGCTCATCCCCTCGCTCGAGCTGCCCAACCTGATGGTCATGACGACGTACCCCGGTGCGTCGCCCGAGGTCGTCGAGAACGACGTCTCGACGCCGATCGAGTCGGCGATCCAGGGCGTCCCCGGACTCGAAGGAACCACCGCGACCAGCACGACCAACGCGTCGATCGTGCAGGCGACCTTCGCCTACGGCACGAACCTCGCGACCGCGGAGCAGAAGATCCAGCAGGCGATCAACCGCATCTCGGGTCAGCTGCCCGCCGACCTGAGCCCGCAGGTGCTCGCGGTGTCGATCGACGACTTCCCCGTGATCCAGGTCGCGGTGACCGGCTTCGACGACGCCGAGAACGCGCAGGCCCAACTCACGAGCGTGGCGATCCCCGAGCTCGAGGACGTCGACGGCGTCAACGCCGCGCAGCTCATCGGAGGGGTCGGCCAGCGCATCACGATCACGCCGGATGTGGCCAAGCTCGCCGCGGTGGGGGAGAGCACGCAGGCGATCAGCACGGCGCTGGAGCAGAACGGCACGCTGTTCCCCGGCGGCGACATCACCGAAGACGGTCAGACCCTGACGGTGCAGACCGGCGCGAAGATCACTTCCGTCGAGGAGATCGCAGCCCTTCCGCTGGTCGGCACGACCGCCAAGGTCGGCGACGTCGCGACGGTCGTGCAGGAGACCGACCCGATCTCGTCGATCTCGCGCGTCGACGGCGAGGACGCCCTCTCGATCTCGATCACCAAGCTGCCCGCCGCGAACACGGTCGAGGTGTCTCAGGGGGTCATCGCCGCGCTCGACACGATCGAAGAGGCCTTCCCCGACGCGAAGTTCACGATCATCTTCGACCAGGCGCCCTTCATCCAGCAGTCGATCGAGACGCTCGCGACCGAGGGGTTGCTCGGGCTCGTCTTCGCCGTGGTCGTCATCCTCGTCTTCCTGCTGTCGATCCGCTCGACGCTCGTCACGGCGATCTCGATCCCGACCAGCGTCCTGATCACCTTCATCGGGCTGCAGGCGTTCGGCTACTCGCTCAACATCCTCACCCTCGGCGCGCTCACGATCGCGATCGGACGAGTGGTCGACGACTCGATCGTCGTGATCGAGAACATCAAGAGGCACTACGTCGGCGATGCCGACAAGGGCGATGCCATCCGGCTCGCCGTGCGCGAGGTGGCGATGGCGGTGACGTCGTCGACCATCACGACGGTCGCGGTGTTCCTGCCGATCGTGTTCGTCGGAGACATGGTCGGAGAGCTGTTCCGGCCGTTCGCGATGACCGTGTCGATCGCGATGGTGGCCTCGCTGCTCGTGTCGCTGACGATCGTCCCGGTGCTCGCGTACTGGTTCCTGCGCCCGGGCAAGCCGCTGCTCGACGAGAGCGGCGTGCAGATCGACCCCGAGCACCCGGATGCTCCGCCCACGCGCCTCCAGAGCGCCTACCGCCCGATCCTCGGGTGGACCCTGAAGCACTCCGGTCTCACCGTGATCCTCGCGGTCGTGGTGCTCGGAGCCACACTCGCCGCGGCTCCGCTGATGAAGGTCAACTTCCTCAGCGACTCGGGTCAGAACACCATGACCGTCACGCAGGACCTCGGTCCGACCGCGAGCCTCGAGACCAAGTCGGAGGCGGCCGTCGCCGTCGAGGACGCACTGCTCGAGATCGACGGCGTCACCACCGTGCAGGCCTCGATCGGCTCGAGCGGATCAGCTCTGCGCGACGCGTTCTCGGGCGGCGCCGGCGTGACCTATTCGGTGCTCACCGATGCGGACGCCGACCAGGAGAAGCTCCGCACCGCGGTGCAGGATGCGATCGAGGACCTCACCGACGTCGGCGAGGTGTCGGTCGCCGCATCCGCCGGTCTCGGCTCCAGCGACATCGAGATCTCGGTCACCGCGTCGAACGCCGACGACCTGCAGACCGCCACCACCGCCGTGGTCGACGAGCTCGAAGGACGCGACGGCATCGGCAAGGTCACCGACAACCTCGCGGCCGCGCTGCCGTACCTCGCCGTGGTCGTCGACCGCGACGCCGCAGCCGCGCGTGGGCTGTCCGAGGTCGCCGTCGGCGCGCTCGTGTCGAACACGATGCGCCCCCAGCAGGTGGGCACGGTCGAGATCGACGACACCGCGCTGACGATCTACCTTGCAGCAGCCGAGCCGCCGACCACCGCGCAGGCGCTGCGCGAGCTCACGATCCCCAGTGCCCTCGGCGTCGTGCAGCTGCAGGACATCGCGACGGTCGAGGAACGCAACGGCCCGACCTCGATCACCACCGAGCAGGGACGCCGCACCGCGACGATCACCGTGCCCCCGGCATCCGACAACCTCGCCGTGGCGACGCAGTCGGTCACCGAGGCGCTCGCCGCCGTCGACCTGCCCGACGGTGCATCAGCCGAGGTCGGCGGCGTCGCGACGCAGCAGGCCGACTCGTTCTCACAGCTCGGTCTCGCGATGCTCGCCGCGATCCTGATCGTCTACGTCGTGATGGTGGCGACGTTCAAGTCGCTGCGCCAGCCGCTGCTGCTGCTCGTGTCGGTGCCGTTCGCGGCGACCGGTGCGATCCTGCTGCAGATCGTCACGGGCGTGCCGCTGGGCGTCGCCTCGCTGATCGGTGTGCTGATGCTGATCGGCATCGTGGTAACGAACGCGATCGTGCTCATCGACCTGGTGAACCAGTATCGCGAGAAGGGGCTGTCGACTCTCGACGCGGTCAAGGCCGGTGGAGAGAAGCGTCTGCGCCCCATCCTCATGACGGCGCTCGCGACGATCTTCGCGCTCACCCCGATGGCACTGGGCATCACCGGGCATGGCGGGTTCATCTCGCAGCCGCTCGCGATCGTCGTGATCGGCGGGCTCATCTCGTCGACCGTGCTGACGCTCATCGTGCTGCCGACGCTCTACAACCTCGTCGAAGGTGCGAAGGAGCGGCGTCGGGCCCGCAAGGCGGGATCCGGCGACGACGGGTCTGCGCCGGTCGACGGCGACGAGCCGTCCGACGGCCCGGCGCCTGCGGGTGATCTGGCGCTGGCCGGTGGAGGTGCCGGTGCCGGTGCCGGTGGGTCTGGTCTGCCGCACGCGCCGCAGCTGACCCGTCGGGAGCTCCGCGAGCGCGGAGACTGACCGCCGCCGCGTTCACAATTCAGCACGGCTGTACCCGATGCCCGCCCGGAAGCGATTCCCGGGCGGGCATCGGCCGTCTCATGCTGAATCCTGCACGCGGGCGTCAGGGGTCAGTCGAGCGTGATGCCCCACTCGAGGGTCCAGGTCTCGCCCGGTGCGAGACGACGGAGGCCCGTGCCGCTGTTCAGCGCATCGGCGGGGGCGGTCATGGGCTCGATCGCGACGGCGAGCGACTGCCCCGGGTACTTGTCGGTCGTGTAGACCTGAACGACGTCGAAGCCGGCGCCCTGCCAGAGCGTGACACGGCGTCCGTCGGGGGCGGTCAGCGAGTGCCGGACGAGCCCGTCGGCATCGCGCTCGAGGTCGGTGAATCCCGTGTCGAGCGTCACATCTCCGAGACGGGCGCCATCGCGAAGCGCGGCATCCGCGGGCCGGGTGCCGGTGGGCAGCATCCGCTCGTCGGTCGTGATCTCTGTCTGAGCCGGCACGCGCAGCACGAGATCGTGCGGGTCGACATCGCTGATCGTGAGGAACGGGTGCGTGCCGAGAGCGACCGGCGCCGCCGTCGCCGACCGGTTCGTCAGAGCATGCGTGACGTCGATGCCGTCAGCGCGCAGCACGTAGGTGACGCTCGTCTCGATCAGGTACGGGTATCCGGTCTGCGGCACGATCGTGGCGCTCAGCGTCGTCGCCGACGCTGACTCTTCGACGGCGTAGGCAGTGAAACGCAGCAGACCGTGGCTCGCATTGGCGAACTTCGGCTCGGTGATGGCCAACTGGCGGACGGTGCCCTCGTCGTCCCACCGGCCGTCGCGCACTCGGTTCGGCCACGGCGCGAGCACGACCCCCGAGCACGACGGGGTCGGAGAGTCGGCCGGATACGGCGAGATCAGATCGACCGAGCCGATGCGGAGCGATCGGAGGGATGCGCCGACCTGGGCGATCTGGGCGCTGACATCGCCGAGCTGGAGGTGCACCTGGGTGCCGGTGGGGGATGCGGAGTTCACCTCGCAATCGTATGGCGAGCCGCGAGGGACAGGGGGACTGGGCGGATTTTCAGGAGCGACCGCTACACTTGATGCGTCGGCTTCGGACACCCGCGCAGCGCGCGGACGTTTTTGTGTAAGAAGTGTGAGTCCAGGGGCCGATGGTGAGCGTCGCTCGACGCTAATCAACCATCACATGAATGGCCCCGGCCGCTGACAGTCCGGAACCCCGCCCGATCTCATCCGATCCGGCGCAGGGTGCTCGCGCGTGTGCGCAGCGCCGTTCTCGTGCGAGAACTCAGAAGGACACACCCATGCCCAAGAACAAGAAGCCGCGCGGCGGCCGTCCCGCCGCCAACTTCGAGCCGCGCTACGGCGCGAACAAGACCTCGTTCCACGACCGCCACGCCGGAGGCCGCGACGCAGGTCGCGACACGCGCGATTCCCGCGATGCTCGCGGCGGACGCGCGGATGCCGGTGAGCGCCGCACCGCGACCGCAGGTTTCGACCGTCGCCCCGGCAGCCGCAGCGCGAGCCACCGCGGCTACCGTCCCGCCGAAGAGGGAGCGCCCAAGCAGCGCTGGAGCGCTCAGGAGCGTGCGGGTCGCGACGAGTCGCGCGGCATCCGCAACCGTGCCGAGTCGGGTCGCCGCGAGGCGCCGCACAACCGCGACGAGCGTCCGCGCTACAACGACCGCTCCTCCTCGGGCTTCGACCGTCCGCGTCGCGATGACCGCGGCGGCCAGCGTCCGACCGGTCCCGGCACGTACCGCGATGAGCGCGGCGGCCAGCGTGACGAGCGTCCGCGCCGTGACGACCGCGGTGCGGGCACCCAGCGCCAGGGCTTCCGCGACAACGATCACCGCGATGGCGGACGGCCGGGTCGTGACGACCGCCGTGACCAGCGTTCCGGTGTCTTCCGCGATGATCGCGGCGGCCAGCGTTTCTCCCGAGACGACCGCCCGCAGCGCGACGACCGCGGTGCGTCCGAGCGTCCGCGCTTCAACCGCGACGACCGTCCTGCCCGCTCGGGCGACCGCACTGAGCGTCCGCGCTTCGACCGCGCAGCATCCGAGCGTCCGCGCTTCGACCGCGACGACCGTCCTCGTCGTGACGACCGTGGCGCAGGCCCGCGTCGTGATGACCGTGGCGGCGCCGAGCGCCCTGAGCGCTCCTACGACGCCGACCGTGCGCGTCGTGCCTTCGACCGCGACCGCACTCAGCGTTCGTTCGAGGGCGGCCGCGACGAGCGCGCGCGTCCGTCGACCGGTGGCGCGTACCGCACCGAGCGCCCCCGCCCGCTGACGTCGGACACCCGCGGGCGGCCGGCGCGCAACGAGCGCCCCAGCCGCAACGACTGGAACGCCACGTCGAGCGCGGCACCCGCCAAGAAGTTCGAGCCGACGGATGACGTCGTGCACGAGCGCCTCGAGGCCAAGTCCGTGGCTGCGGTCGAGGTCGACGGTGTGACCTTCGGCGACCTCGGTCTCGGATCGAACATCGTCGAGACCCTCGTCGGCATGGGCGCGGCGACGCCGTTCCCGATCCAGGCGGCCAGCATCCCGGCCGTGCTCGAGGGGCGCGATGTCCTCGCCCGTGGCCGCACCGGCTCCGGCAAGACCATCGCCTTCGGCGCACCGCTCGTCGAGCGCGTGCTGCAGTCGCAGGCGGGCAAGCGTCGTGAGTTCGGCCGGTCGCCCCGCGCGATCATCCTCGCTCCGACGCGCGAGCTCGCGCTGCAGATCGACCGCACGATCCAGCCGATCGCCCGCAGCGTCGGCCTCTTCACCACGCAGATCTACGGCGGTGTCCCCCAGGGTCGCCAGGTGGGTGCGCTGAAGAAGGGCGTCGACATCGTCATCGGCACTCCCGGACGTATCGAGGACCTCATCAACCAGGGCAAGCTCGACCTCTCGGACTGCCGCATCGCGGTGCTCGACGAGGCCGACCACATGTGCGAGCTCGGTTTCGTCGAGCCCGTGCAGCGCATCCTGCGTCACACCGCCGACGGCAGCCAGAAGCTGCTCTTCTCGGCGACGCTCGACCGTGAGGTCGCGGCTCTCGTCGACGAGTTCCTCGTCGACCCGGCCGTCTACGAGGTCGCCGGTGAGGACCAGGACTCGAGCACCATCGAGCACCGCGTGCTCGTGATCGAGCACCGCGACAAGGCCGACATCCTGACCTCGCTCGTCGACCGCGAGGGCAAGACCCTGGTCTTCGCCCGCACCCGTGCGTATGCCGACATGCTCGCCGAGCAGTTCGACGACGCCGGCATCCCCGCGGTCTCACTCCACGGTGACCTCAACCAGGCCAAGCGCACGCGCAACCTCGAGCGTCTGACCTCGGGGCGAGTCAACGTGCTCGTCGCGACGGACGTCGCCGCCCGCGGCATCCACGTCGACGACATCGACCTGGTCGTCCAGGCCGATGCTCCCGACGAGTACAAGACGTACCTGCACCGCTCGGGCCGCACGGGCCGCGCCGGTCGTTCGGGCCGCGTCGTGACGCTGATCACGCGTCAGCGCCAGCGTCGCATGACCGAACTGCTGGAGCGTGCCGAGATCGACGCCCCGTTCGAGAACGCCCGTCTGGACGACGACCTGATCGAGGAGATCGCCGGTCGCGTTCCGACCGCCGCAGACCTCACAGCCTGACCCGTCACGCTCGAAGGCCCCGTCCCTGCATCTGCGGGGGCGGGGCCTTCGTCGCGCGCGGATGCCGTGGGGATGCAGGCGCGTCAGCTGATCCCGAAGCGTCCGGTCGACTCAGCCGAGTTCGTGCTCGTGGATCGCCGTCGTCAGAGTCGTTCCGTTGAGGTCGAGGTAGAGCACCTGCTCGGTGACGGTGAGGGTCATGGTGTTGCGGCGCTCGATGAGCGGCGCGGCGGAATCGATGAAGCCGGGGTCGAAGCTGTAGACGCGGATGTCCTCGGAGCGGTGGATCCGCTTGTCGGCCCACGGGGCCATGACCTTCGCCGGGTCGCGGTGCGTGTAGACGACGGTGCGCTCGGCGAGCCGACTGCCGTAGTGCAGGCGCTCGGCGTCGGGGGCGCCGATCTCGATCCATGCGGTGGTCTGGCCGGTGAGGTCGCGCACCAGGACGGCGGGCTCGTCGGTCTGCGAGATGCCGCCGCCGAACGTGATGCCCTCGGTGAACTCGAGCCCGTAGGCCAGCACGCGGGTGAGCATGTACGCATCGGTCTCGGACGGATGCCGCGCCACGCGCAGCGAGAAGTCGTCGTACACACCGCGATCCATGTCGGCCAGCTGGACCTCGAACGTGTGCATTGTGGAGCCGATAGCCATAACGTCCGAGCCTACGCGCCCTGGAGGCACCCTCCGGACCTCGACCGATCGCTCTCGGCGCCTCGCCGAACGCGCCGATGCACGCTCAGAACAGCATCGGCTGCGCCGGGGAGGGCGCAGGAGCGAACGCGGGCGCCGGGCGTCCGTGCGGAGCGGACGACCGGATGCCGCGCACCGGGTAGTCGTCTTCGTGCTGCCCGTCGAGCCCGTGCAGCCGGATCAGAGGCCGAGCCCGTTTCGCGAGCCACTGCCGATATCCCTTCGGCGCCTCGGCCGAGACGCCGGGATAGAGCCCCCGATACGACGAGACGAGGTCGGGGCGGAAGTCGCCGAGCCACTGCATGAACCAGGGCTTCACGCCGGCGCGGAGGTGCAGAGCGCCGTAGATCACGCGACTCGCTCCAGCCTCCTTGATGCGGCGCAGAGCGGTGTCGATCGCCTCGACCGAGTCGGTCATGTGCGGCATGATCGGCATCAGGAAGACGGTGACCCGGAAGCCGGCATCCCGCAGCGCCCGTACGGTGTCGAGTCGCGCCTGTGTGGTCGGGGTGCCGGGCTCGATCGCCTTCTGCAGCTCGTCGTCGTACATCGCGATCGACATCTGGATGTCGACGGGCACCCGCTGCGCGGCCTTCACCAGCAGGGGGATGTCACGCCTGATCAACGTGCCTTTCGTGAGGATCGACATCGGCGTGCCCGAGGCGGCGAGGGCGTCGATGATCCCCGGCATCAGCCTGTAGCGACCCTCGGCGCGCTGATACGGATCCGTGTTCGTGCCCAGCGCGACGGTCTCGTGCTCCCAGCTGCCTTTGCGGAGTTCCTTCTGCAGTACTTCGACCACGTTGACCTTCACGACGATCTGCGAGTCGAAGTCGGATCCGCCGTCGAGGTCGAGGTACTCGTGCGTGCCGCGAGCGAAGCAGTACACACAGGCATGGCTGCATCCGCGGTACGGGTTGATGGTCCACGCGAACGGCATGCGCGACGCGCCCGGAACATGGTTGAGCGCGGACTTCGACAGCACCTCGTGGAACGTCATGCCCGTGAAATCGGGGGTCGTCACCGTGCGGAGGACGTTCGAGCGGTTCTCGAGTCCGGGCAGCGCCGCGGCATCCACGTCACCGAGCTTCTGTCCCTGCCACCGCATGACAGACATTCGAACATAGAAACGACAGTGGAGTCAACCCGTATGGGATATATGTTCTATCGGACTTAAGGGACAATGGGAGCATGTACTTCGCGCCGCAGCCTCAGCATGCGGCGCCGCGTTCCCCGATTCGCGGACCCGCGCTGCCCATCGGTCTTGCGGTGACCGCCGTCGGCATCCTGCTGTCGATCGCCGGCGCGCCCATCGCGAACTCGGCGGCGGAGGAGGCGGCGATGCCGCAGCCGCTCGTCGTTCAGGAGGTTCCCTCGGTCGAGGTCGGCGCGACCACGGCGGCCGACCCGTGCTCGGAACCGAGCGTGCTGGAGGCGATCGCGGTGGCCGATGATGCGGCGATCATCGCCGGCTTCGGCGGTGCGGAGAGCTTCCGCGCAGCCGTCATCGCCGGCAATGCGCCGTGCGTGGCGCTCGACGATCCCGCCCATGTCTGGGTGGTCGTGAACAAGGCGCGTCCGCTCGCACCCGTCGCCTTCGCCCCGCAGTCGCTCGCGGACATCCCGCTGCAGATGACGACCGCGTCCGGTCAGGCGCGCGCCGATGTCGCCTCGGCGGTGGGTGAGATGGCCGCTGCCGCGGCAGCCGAGGGTGCGGGGCGCATCGGGGCGAACAACGGCTACCGCTCGTACGATCTCCAGGTGGCGACCCATGCCTCGCACGTGCGCAACAGCGGGCAGGCCGGTGCGGATGCGTCGTCGGCGCGGGCCGGGCACAGTGAGCATCAGACCGGGCTCGCCATCGATCTCGTTGCCTGCGACGCCCGGTGCGGGGCGATCGAGGCGTTCGGCTCCACGGCGCAGGGGGAGTGGATCGCGGCGAACGCCTGGGAGTACGGATTCATCGTCCGCTACGAGCAGGTCGGCTCCGGCATCACCGGATACAAACCCGAGCCCTGGCACCTCCGGTACCTCGGGCGAGACCTCGCAGCCGCGTACCACCACGGCGGATACCACACGCTCGAGGAGTTCTTCGGGCTCCCCGCGGCACCCGACTACACGCACTGAAAGCAGGGCCGAACGTCGTCGGGACGGTCGCATTGCGGCATACGACAATCGCGGTACCGAGTCCCACCGAATGTGGGATGCATTCTCACAACGGGCTGTCCCGGTGTCGGTGAACCGGCATAGAATCGCCGGAGCAATGACGCACGAACGTTCAGGAGGACGCAATGGAACGCGACATCTACGAAGAGGATCACGAGGCATTCCGCGACCTCGTCAAGGATTTCGTCAAGCGCCACGTGACCAATGAGGCGATCGAGGGGTGGGACGCCGCGGGCGAGATCGACCGGGCGACCATGCTGGCAGCCGGCGAGGCGGGCCTGATCGGTCTGTCTGTCCCCGAGGAGTTCGGCGGCGCCGGGATGCTGCAGGACTATCGCTTCCGCACGATCGTGATGGAGGAGGTCATCGCCTCGGGCGCGGGTTCGCTGGCGGGCGCCTTCGGCATCCAGGACGACCTGGCCGTGCCCTACCTCGTGCACATGGGCACGCAGGAGCAGAAGGAGAAGTGGCTGCCCCGCATGGCCACGGGTGAAGTGCTCGGCGCTCTCGCGATGACCGACCCGGGTGCGGGCTCGGACCTCCGCGGCATCAAGACCAACGCCAAGAAGGTCGACGGCGGCTACATCCTCAACGGAGCCAAGACGTTCATCTCCTCCGGCACGACCGCCGACGTCGTGGTGACCTTCGTCAAGACCGGCGAGGGCAACCGTCCCGACGCGTTCAGTCTGCTGCTCGTCGAGAAGGGCATGGAGGGCTTCGATCAGGGCAAGAAGCTCAGCAAGATGGGGTTCCACGGCTGGGACACGGCCGAGCTCAGCTTCACCGACGTGTTCATCCCCGACGAGAACCTCATCAGCGGCAAGGAGGGTCAGGGATTCATCCAGCTGATGCTCAACCTGCCTCTCGAGCGCCTCTCGATCGGGGTCGCCGCGGCCGCGGCCGCGCAGGCAGCGCTCGACTGGACCGTCGCCTACACGAAGGACCGCGAGGCGTTCGGCGAGCGCATCGCGGACTTCCAGAGCACCCGCTTCCGGCTCGCCGACATGGCCGCGACCACCGACGCGATGTGGGCGTACATCGACCGCGCGCTGCTCGCCTACAAGAACAGCACGCTCACCGCCGAGGACGCCGCGAAGGTCAAGTTCTGGGCGACCGAGCGCGAGTGGGAGGTGCTCGACACGGGCGTGCAGCTTCACGGCGGCTACGGCTACATCATGGAGTACCCGATCGCTCGGGCCTTCACGGATGCCCGGGTGCACCGCATCTACGGCGGCACGAACGAGATCATGCGCGACCTCGTCGGTCGTCAGATCGTCGGCAAGCGCTGACGTATCGTCTGCAGAAGGGCCCAGGATGCCGTCATCCTGGGCCCTTCTCGTTGTGGCGGAATCAGCGGGGCAGGCGACCGCCGACACCCGCACGGCGCAGCCGATCGGCGATCAGGATGCCGAGTGCCGTGCCGCCGAGGCAGCTCGCGAGCGTGATCGCGAAGAACGTGATCTGCAGCCCCAGGTCGAAGGTGCCGAGGTTGAAAGACGTCCACGCGAGGATCGGATAGACGATGCCGACGATCGCCGCGCCGAGGTAGTGCAGCCAGGTTCCCCAGTACCGCCACAGCACGAACAGGAAAGGGAGCTCGGTGAAGGCCGCCCACCAGACGTTCGTGGCCACGCTGCTGAAGCCGTATCCGGAGAACGGGACGATCACGAGACCGGCGAGGAGGCCCACCAGCAGCCCGACCAGCGGGCGCCGCAACAGGCGCAGGGCGATCACCGAGGGCAGCAGCCAGAGCCCGGCCAGGCCCACACTGGCGAACGGGAGGCCGAGGAACAGGAGCGTCGAGATCCAGTTGGCGGGTGCGAGCAGGATGCCGCCGGCGACGCCGAGTGCGGCGCAGGTCAGCAGGATCGCAGTCGGGAACCGGAAGCGCGAGCGTTCACCGCCGCTGCGGGGTCGATTCTGCACCTCAGGAGACGTTTTCGGATGCGTTTCTGACCCCGCACCGGGCGCCGACCCCGCACCGGTCGGCGACCCCGCGTAGGGGTTCGGGCGCGCGTCATCCGACCCGCTCATGCGAGGGGCTCCGCAGCGGCGTCGCGGGCGGTCTTCGAGGCCGGCGAGGATGCGCCGACCTTCCAATAGCCGCAGAAGCTGACTGCGTTCTTGTCGACCCCGCGCTCGCCGACGAGGTGTTTGCGGGCGCCCGAGGCGAGCGACTGCTCGCCCGCGGCATAGGCATGGAACGGCGCATCGGGCAGCGACAGCTCTCCGAGCCGGGCGAGCGCGAACGAACCGGGGGCGAACTCATGCGGACGTACGAGCCAGACGACCTCGACTCCGACGGGGTGCGGGAACTCCAGTGCATCCTCTTCGGTCGGCACCTCGATGAGCGCCGTGCCGGTCGCATCAGCGGGGAGCGACGCGCAGATCGACGCGATCGCCGGCAGCGCGGTCTCGTCGCCGACGAGCACGACCCGCTCGGTGCCGCGCTGCGGATTGAAGGTGAGTCCCTCGTCGATGATCAGCACATGCTCGCCGGGCTCGCACGTCTCGGCCCATCGGGATGCGGGGCCTGCTGTGCCGTCGGCCGCGGATCCGTGCAGCACGAAGTCGACGTCGATCTCGGCGCCGGCCTCCGCGGTCGCCGGGCGATACGACCGCACGCTGTAGTTGCGCATCACCGGACGCTCGCCGTCGGGGATCCGCAGGAACTTGAGATACCCGAACATCTTGTTGGCCTTCGCCGGCACTCGGTCGAGTCCGGCATCCCCGCCGATCGGCAGGAAGAGTCGGAACCACTGATCGAAGCCCATCGGCCGGAACTTCTCGATCTCGCCTCCGCCGAGCGTGACTCTGATCCAGTGCGGGGCGAGCCGTTCGGTGCGCACGACGTTGAGGTGGATGAGCTCGGACGACTCGGGCTTGACCAGTTTGCTGAATGCCATGCGGGCGCCTTTCAGGGCAGCTGCCAGGGGAAGAACAACACGAAGATCGCGGTGGATGCGGCGATCGAGGCGATGACGAAGACGGTGTCGCGCGTGCGGAACGGCACGAGGTGGCGTTCGGTGCGCGAGGGGTGGGCGCCGAAGGCACGGGAGTCCATCGCGAGAGCGACGCGCTCGGCATGACGGATGGCTCCAGCGAGCAGCGGCACGATGTAGCCCCATCCTCGAGCGATCCTCGCGAACGGTCCGCTGCCGCCGTGATGACCGCGCACACGGTGCGCTGCTCGGATCACGGACAGCTCATGCCCGAACCGCGGCACGAACCGGAAGGCGGCCAGCGCCGTGTAGCCGATCCGATAGGGCACCCGCAGCTGCTGCACGCTCGCGCGCACGAGGTCGGGTCCGGTGGTGGTGAGGCCGCCGATCAGCGCCAGGGAGACGATCGCGCCGAGACGGAGCGCTGTGGCGAAGCCGATAGCGAGCGCCCCTTGGTAGAGCGTCCAGTCGCCGATCTGCACAGCCGGCGGGGTGTCGCCGACGATTCCCGCGTCGACCCACAGCGAGAATCCGAGACCGATCGCGAGCATGCCCACGGGCAGTGCGAGCAACAGCAGCGCTGCGGTGCGCACCGAGAGCCGGGCCCCCACGACGATCAGAGCGAGCGACAGCACCAGGAAGGCGGCCGGGGTCGCGAGATCGCGCACGAAGATCAGCACCACCATGGCCGGCGCGACGCCGGCGACCTTGGCCAGAGGATTCAGGGCGTGGAGGAACTGGCGGCGAGAGGACGCGGTGACCGCGGCATACGGGTCGAACGTCTGCGCGCTCATGCGATCGCCCGCCCGGCGGCGGCGAGCACGCGCTGGAGCGCCGGGAGCCGGAGCCCGGCCTCGACGAAGGGCGTCTCGTCGCGGAAGAGCACGTCGGTTCTGTCGGCGGCGTGCACGCGACCGTCCTTCAGGATGACGATGTGCGAGGCGTGCTCGGCGACGAGCTGCAGGTCGTGTGTCACGATCAGGATCGTCGTTCCCTCGTCGCGCAGGTCATGCAGCAGCGCGAGCAGCTCGGATGCTCTGGCGCGGTCCTGTCCGAACGTCGGCTCGTCCAGCGCGAGCACCTGCGGGCGGGTGATCAGCGCCGTGCCGACCGAGAGCCGTCGCTTCTCTCCGCCCGAGAGCAGGAACGGGTGCACGTCGGCTTTGGTCTCGAGCCCGAACCGCGCGAGCATCGAATCGACGCGCTCGGTGATCTCGACATCAGGCGTGTGTCTCAGTCGCAGGCCGTGGGCGAGTTCGTCGAAGACCGTGTGAGCGATGAACTGGTGCTCGGGATTCTGGAACACGAAGCCGATGCGGCTCGCGAGCTCTCTCGGTGACGCCGCCCCTGGGTCGACGCCGTCGACGTCCACCTGCCGCTTCGGCGGCGGAACGACCCCGGCGAGCGATTGCAGCAGCGTCGTCTTGCCCGCACCGTTCGTGCCGACGATGGCGGTAAGGGTGCCCGGCGCGACGTCGAGGTCGATGCCGTGCAGGATCTCAGTGCGATGGCGGCGGATGGTCAGACCGCGGGCGCTGATGATCGGTGTGCCCGTGGCCGGGGAGCCGGGGCGTCTCGTCTCGTCGCTGCGCTCCTCGCTCAACGAACCGGTGCTGTCCTCGGTCGTCGGGCGGGTGCTGTCCCCGGTCGTCGCGCGAGAGGGTCGAGTCGAAACGGAGTGGACAGTGGCTGCGGCCAGTGCGGTGGCGAGCTCGTCCGGCGTGAGGGGCAGCTCGTCGAAGTGCGCGCCGGCATCCTGCATCCGGAGTGCGGCGAGCGTCGCTGCAGGCAACCAGACCCCCATGGCCATGAGCTCGGGGGCGTGCGTGCGGATGATCTCGGCCGCCGGGCCGTCGAACACGACGCGTCCGGCACGGTCGAGCACGATCGTGCGGGTGACGAAGCCCATCGCCGCGTCGAGGTTGTGTTCGACGAGCAGGATGGCCCGGTCGCCGGCGGCGACCACATCGTTCAGTGCGGCATAGACATCGTCGATGC
This sequence comes from Microbacterium sp. LWH13-1.2, assembly GCF_038397735.1. NCBI lineage: Bacteria > Bacillati > Actinomycetota > Actinomycetes > Micrococcales > Microbacteriaceae > Microbacterium > Microbacterium sp. LWH13-1.2. The sequence goes on from NZ_CP151635.1 coordinate 59,561, forward strand.
CCTGCGGGTCGAGGTTCGCGGTCGGCTCGTCGAGCACGATCAGGGGCGATCCCATGGCCAGTGCGCACGCGATCGCGAGGCGCTGACGCCCGCCGCCCGACAGTCGGTCGGGGTTCTCGTGGCGCCTGTCCCACAGGCCGACGCGACCGAGCGCGTCCGCCGTCCTTGCGTGCACCTCGTCGAGGGGGAGCAGCAGGTTCTCGGGTCCGAACGCGACCTCGTCGTAGACGGTGCCGGTGACGATCTGCGCATCCGGGTCTTGGAAGACCATCGCGACGTGGGTGCTCAGCGTGGCGGTGAGAGTGTCGGCGGTGTCGAGCCCACCGGCTTCGACCGACCCCGTCATGGTCGCGGGCACGGCATGCGGGACGAGCCCGTTGAGTGCGAGCGTGAGCGTCGACTTGCCCGAACCGGAGGGGCCGAGAAGCAGCACGACCTCGCCGGGGTGGACGTCGAACGTGACGTCGAGGGGCGAGGGGCGCACCGCATCGGCGTGCGTGATCGAGAGGTCACGCACGCCGAGAAGGGGCGCGGATGAGCGCACGGCATAACCCCGGTTTCGGCGGATCGGTACCGTTCTAACTTAGCTGAGCCTTACCTGAATCGCCACGCGCCGGATTGCGCGCGATCGGCGCTCAGCGCCGGGCTACGCCTGCCCGGCTCAGGGCGCCGCCGATCGCCAACCCCACGGCCGTCCAGGCGACGGGGCCGAGCACCGAGATCACGAGATAGGCGATCTGCGCCCATGGCGGCAGCACGGCCAGGTGAGCGGCGAAGAACACCACGACCGCCACGATGACCCCGATGACCCCGGCTGAGATGAAGAAGCGCCACGGCCCCCACGAGCGGTACCGAGTGAGTGCGGCGATGCCCTCCTGGATCGCGCCGAACAGCAGTGCGGTGCCGATGAAGCGCAGCGTCCAGGCCGGGTTGAAAGCGCTCGAGATGAGCGCGGCGATGACGTGCGTGACGAGTGCGACCAGGGGCCGGCGCAGCACCTCCTGCGCGATGATGCCCGGAAGGACGTGCGAGCCGAGGACGAGGCCGTAGAGGAATGCCGGTCCCGCGAGAACAGGGAGAGTGATCCAGCCGGCGATCCCCCCGAGCATGCCCGTGGCGACGCCGATCGCGGCGCAGACCAGCAGCACGCGGGTCGTCAGGACGGGGGAGGATGCCACTCCTCCAGCCTACTGTCGACCATTGGCGAGTCGGCTGGCCGTTCGGCCAGGAATAATCCCCGACTCTGGTGTGTAGACGGAAGCCCGGCGTAGCTTGAGCGGCGGTGCGGCAACGCAGTCGCACGAAGATCATCGGGAGAAGCACATGGGTCGAACACCCCTCCGGATGGCAGCGGCCACCACCTTGGCAACGCTGTTCATCGCATCGACGGCAACCGCGGGCTACGCAGGCACGGAGGAGGTGACACACCCCACTCCGGTCGAAGGCACGCCCGGGCACTACATCGTCGTGCTCAAGTCCGATCCTCTCGCCAGCTACACCGGCGACGTCAACGGACTCAAAGCCACGAAGCCCGCCGAGGGCGAGCAGCTCGAGACGCAGTCGCAGGACTCGCAGCGCTATGTGCAGCACCTCGAGACCGAGCAGCAGACGGTCGCCCAAGAGGCAGGCGTCACTCCCGAGAACACGTATCAGGTGGTGCTCAACGGCTTCAGCGCCGAGCTCTCGGGCGAGCAGGTCGACAAGCTCCGTGCCTCGAAGGACGTCTACGGCGTCTACCCCGACTTCATCCGACACCCTGACGCGCAGACCTCGACGGACTTCCTCGGACTCGGTGACGACAAGAAGGGTCGCGGCGGCGTCTGGCAGCAGACCGGCGGCGTCGACAAGGCCGGCGAGGGCGTCGTCGTGGGCGTCATCGACACCGGCATCGCTCCCGAGCATCCGTCGTTCGAGGGCAAGAAGCTCAAGAAGCAGCCGAAGAACGACAAGCGTCACAAGGGCGGACAGCCCTACACCGACGGCACCTTCGTCTACTTCGACAAGTCGGACGGCGGTCAGTTCCGGGGCACGATGGTCGAGGCCCAGGAATGGGACAAGGGCGACTACTCGTCGAAGCTGATCGGAGCCCAGTACTTCTACACCGGCGCCGAAGCGGCAGGCTTCGACTTCCAGTACGACTACCTCTCGCCGCGCGACGGCGACGGTCACGGTTCGCACACCGCGAGCACCGCGGCCGGCAACTTCGGTGTGAAGGCATCGATCGAGAACGTCGACTTCGGCAAGGTCTCGGGCGTCGCGCCCGGTGCCAAGGTCGCGGCCTACAAGGCCTGCTACGTCGGTCCCGACGAGACCGTCACGACCGACGACATCTGTGCCGGCAGCGACCTGATCGCCGCGATCGACCAGGCGGTGGCCGACGGTGTCGACGTGATCAACTACTCGATCGGCGGCGGTGCGGCCTCCACAGTGCTCGCCCCCGAGGACATCGCGTTCTTCAACGCGGCAGCGGCCGGCGTCTTCGTCGCCACCAGCGCCGGCAACGACGGACCCGACTCCGTCACCGCCGACCACGCCTCACCCTGGTACACGACGGTCGCGGCATCCACGATCCCGACCTGGGAGGGCACCGTGCAGTTCGACGGCTTCGCCCAGGCCGGCGCATCGGTGAGCGTGCCGTTCGGCACCACTGTCACGGGTCCCTCGATCTACGCCGGTGACGCACCCGCCGCCGGTCAGGCGGCCGCCGACGCGGCGCTGTGCCTTCCGGGCAGCATCGATCCGGCCAAGGTCACCGGCCACATCGTGGTCTGCGACCGCGGCGGCAACGCCCGCGCCGAGAAGTCGCAGGTCGTGAAGGATGCCGGCGGCATGGGCGTCGTGCTCGTGAACGTGCCCGGTGGCGCGGACTCGCTCGACAACGACTTCCACGCCGTTCCGACCGTGCACCTCGCCTCGGCGCACCGCGCCGCGGTGCTGGCCTACGTGCAGGGCGGCACCGACCGTCCGATCACGCTCGTGGGCGAGAACACCACCGGTGTCGTGACGCCGGTGCCGCAGATCGCCGGATTCTCGAGTCGCGGACCGATGCTCGCCGACGGCAGCGACATCATGAAGCCGGACATCGCGGCCCCCGGTGTGGCGATCCTCGCGGCGACGCAGAACGCTCCGGGCGAAGCACCGACCTTCGGCATCCTGTCGGGTACGTCGATGGCCTCGCCCCACATCGCCGGTCTCGCCGCGCTGTACCTCGGTGAGCGCCCGAACGCCAAGCCCGCCGAGATCAAGTCCGCGATGATGACGACCGCGTACGACACGGTCAACGCCGACGGCTCTGCGAACAAGGATCCGTTCCAGCAGGGTGCCGGTCAGGTCGATCCGAAGCGCTACTTCAGCCCTGGCCTGCTCTACCTGAACGACGTGCCCGACTGGGCGGCGTTCCTCGAGGGCAAGGGTCTGGCGGAGTTCGACGGCGTCGAGCCGATCGACGGCAGCGACTTGAACGTCGCCTCGTTCTCGATCGGATCACTGGCGAGTGCGCAGACCGTCACCCGCACGGTCACCGCGACCGAGAAGGGCACGTTCACGGCATCCGTCGATCTGCCCGGAGTCGCTGTCACGGTGCAGCCGTCGACGCTGACCTTCGACAAGCCGGGCCAGACGGCGACCTACACGGTCACGTTCGACAACCAGAGCGCCCCGGTCGAGCAGTGGGCGACCGGATCGCTCACCTGGACGAGCAAGAAGAACACGGTGCGGTCGCCGATCGCGGTGTTCCCGGTCACGGCGGATGCCCCTGCCGAGGTCGAGGGCACAGGAGTCGACGGATCGACCACGGTCGACATCACTCCCGGCGTCGACGGCGCGCTCGCTCTCGCCCTGTCGGGTCTCACGCCGTTCTCGCTGCTGGAGGACCCGGACGGACGCGTCGTCGGCCACTCGGGTGACGAGGCATCCGGAGACGCGAACAAGGATGTGTCGTGGATCGTCGACGTTCCGGAGAGCACGACGCTCTCGCGCTTCGACCTCGACTCGTCTGATGACACCGGCAGCGACCTCGACCTGACGGTCTATCGGGTCGTGAGCGCCGACGATCTGCGCTACTACGAGCGCTGGCAGTCGGCGACGGGGTCGGCTGACGAGCAGGTGACGCTGGCGGCTCCGACGGCCGGCACGTACCTGGTCGTCGCGAACGTGTACTCGACGTCGGCGCCGATGACGTGGGACATGACCTACGCCAACGTGCAGCCCGCAGGCGAGGGATCGCTGGCCGCGACCCCGAACCCGATCGACGCCGTTCGCGGTCAGGCGACGAGCTACGAGCTCAGCTGGACCGGCCTGACCGCCGGCACCCGCTACCTGGGACTCGTGCAGTACGGCGAGTCGGATGTGCGGACGATCGTCACGGTCGACGCGCAGTAGCAGTGGACAGCGGCGACGCCCCGTGCTCTCCGGAGCGCGGGGCGTCGCTCTGCGTCCGGCTGCGTGTCAGATCCTGCGGCCGCGCGGCATCAGGCGCACGTCGGGCAGGGGCGGAGCGGGGATGCGCACGTCGTGCCCCTCGACGATTCCGAACCGCGCGGAGGCCGCCTCCCACTCGGTGCGCGCCTCGACGATCTCCTCGTGGGTGCGGCCGGCGAAGTTCCACCACATGACGATCTCGTCGGCGAACGGCTCGCCGCCGATCAGGAAGAGCAGGGCGCCCTCCGTGCTGGCGACCTCGATGCCCTCCCTCGAATCGCCGAGGTAGAGCATGTCGTTCTGCGTCATCTCATGTTCCGCGACCGAGACGTCTCCCTCGACGAGCATGATCGCGTGCTCCCAGTCCTCCCGCAGAGGCAGTCGCACGTGGGTACCGGCGGGGATCACGATCTCGGCGCCGACGATCGGGGTGTGCACTGTCGCCGGCGAGGTCGTACCGGCGAATTCGCCGAGCACGACGGTGGCCGCGGCATCCGCACCCCGGTGGGCCGAGAGGGCGACAGCCGGGAGATCTGTGTGCCGTTCGAAACCGCCGGCCCCCTGACGTGCACCGTCGGGGAGCACGACCCAGAACTGCAGGGCGTCGAGCGGGATCGGGCCATCGCCGATCGAGTACTCCGAGTGCGAGATGCCATTGCCGGCGGTCATCAGGTTCAACTGGCCCCGACGGAGGTCGGCGTCGCTGCCGAGCGAATCGCGGTGACGGATCTCGCCGACGAGCGGCCAGGTGACCGTCTGCAACCCGATGTGCGGGTGCGGCTCGACCCGCATCCTGGTGTCCGCCGGTCCGAAGCGGTCGAGGAAGCACCAGGCGCCGATCGTCGGCAGGTTGCGATGGGGGAGCACGCGCAGCACGTTCATCCCACGCACTCCGCCGAGCGGAACCTCTCGCGGCTCGAGCACGAGTCGGCGTTCGCCGATCGTCGGTGCGGCGCCGTGGGCGTCGGCGGATCCGCTCGCGATCTCGGTCATCCGATTCTCCTTCGCTGGGGTGCGTCTGCGCATGGTCGCGCGAGCGGACTCATAGGCTCGGCGGATGAACGCTCGTCGCTCTCCCATTATCCTGCTCGCCCTCGGCGCATCGGCGGTGCTGCTGTCCGGGTGCGCCACCGGCGGAGACGCCGGCTTCTGCGGCCCGCTGATCGATGACACCCAGACGTCGGCGGCGGCCTTCTCGCCGCTGATCCCCGGGATGAACACCGAGGGAGACGTCACGGCGCGGCTCGCGCTCATGGAGAAGGTCGAGCCGACGCCCGAGCTCGCCGACGACCTCGAGACGTGGAAGGGATACCTGACGGTGGCGTCGGAGTCGATCACCGATGACGTCACCACGATGATCACCGCCTACGACGACGACGTCAAGGCGGCGGGCGAAGCGCTCTTCGACTACTACACCGGCACCTGCATGCGGTAGCCGGAGATCTGCGGTCGGTGTGCTCAGGCCTCGGTCGGCGCGGTGCCCGGCCGCTTCGGCCACCGGATCTCGGCCCCTGCGATCTCATGGGTCGTGAGGTACTTCGCGATGTACGGGCACAGGGGCACGATCGCGTCGCCGGTTGCCGCGGCATCCGTCAGCGCCCGCTCGGCGAGGATGCTCGCGAGGCCCTGCCCCTGGAAGGCGGGGTCGAGTTCGGTGTGGATGAAGCGGATCGCCCCGGGCCGCAGCTGGAACTCGGCGTAGCCCGCGAGTGCGCCGTCCGTGCGGATCTCGTAACGGGACTCGTCGTCGTTGCGGGTGACGGTGATATCGGTCATCGAGCGCTCCTTCGGGTGTCTGCGTCTAACCTACGCCCGCTGAGTCGCGCACGGGCGGGCCGAGGTCGGCGGGGGTCGTTACGCTGGAGGGATGCCGCAGACTCCCCGTGACCCGTACGAGGATCTGCCGTACGCAGACGAGCCGTGGGGCGGCGCCGAGTGGGAACCCTCGGAGCCGCCGGAGCCCATGGACTGGGTGCCGCAGGGTGCAGGGTACGAGCCGTCGCTCGATTGGGGGCCAGGACCGGTCACGCCAGTGGGACAGACGACGACGGCGTTCGCCGCGCCGGCTCGACGCGCTGCGCCCAGCCGCTACCCGAGCGCGGGTGAGGCGCTGCACACGGTCTTCGGATACGACGAGTTCCGCGGTGACCAGGCGGCGATCGTCGAGCACGTGATCGGCGGTGGCGATGCCGTCGTGCTCATGCCGACCGGTGGCGGCAAGAGCGTCACGTACCAGGTGCCCGCACTCGTCCGCGAGGGCACGGGGCTCGTGATCAGCCCGCTGATCGCGCTCATGCACGACCAGGTCGACGCACTGCGGGCGAACGGCGTCAGTGCGGCGTATCTCAACTCCACGCAGTCGATCGACGAGCGCCGTGACGTGGAGCGCGCGTATGTCGCGGGCGAGCTCGATCTCATCTACGTCGCCCCCGAGCGGCTGTCGTCGCCGCAGACGACGGCTCTGCTGCAGCGGGGAACCCTCAGCGTCATCGCGATCGACGAGGCCCACTGCGTGTCGCAGTGGGGTCACGACTTCCGCCCCGACTACCTCGCACTCGGCGACCTCGGCGAGCGGTTCCCCGGGGTGCCGCGCATGGCGCTCACGGCGACCGCAACGCGCGCGACGCACAAGGAGCTCACCGAGCGGCTGCGCCTCGGCGACGCCGAGCACTACGTGGCGAGCTTCGACCGCCCCAACATCCAGTACCGCATCGTGCCCAAGGTCGATCCGCGCAAACAGCTCGTCGCTTTCATCCGTGCGCAGCCCGAGGGCTCGGTGGGCATCGTCTATGCGCTGAGTCGCAAGTCCGTCGAGCAGACGGCGACCTATCTCGCGGCGCAGGGCTTCGATGCCCTGCCGTACCACGCGGGTCTCCCCGCCGAGGTTCGTGCGAAGAACCAGTCGCGCTTCCTCCGTGAAGACGGCGTCGTCATGGTCGCGACGATCGCGTTCGGCATGGGCATCGACAAGCCCGACGTGCGTTTCGTCGCCCATATCGACCTGCCCAAGTCCGTCGAGGGGTACTACCAGGAGACCGGGCGCGCGGGTCGAGACGGCGAACCGTCGATCGCCTGGATGGCCTACGGCCTGGGCGACGTGGTGCAGCAGCGCCGCATGATCGATCAGAGCCCGGGCGACCGCACCTTCAAGATGCGAATGGGGCAGCATCTCGACGCGATGCTCGCCCTGTGCGAGACGGTCGAGTGTCGGAGGCAGAACCTGCTCGGCTACTTCGGCCAGGAGTCCCAGCCCTGCGGCAACTGCGACACGTGCCTGGAGACCACCGAGACCTTCGACGGGCTCATCCCCGCGCAGAAGCTGCTCTCGACGATCGTGCGGCTCAAGCGTGAGCGCAACCAGTCGTTCGGCGCCGGACACCTGATCGACATCCTCCGGGGAGCCTCGACCGAGCGCATCCGGCAGCAGGGACACGAGAAGGTCGCGACCTACGGCATCGGCGCCGACCTCTCGGACCAGGACTGGCGCAGCGTCGTCCGGCAGCTGCTCGCCCGCGGCATCGTCGTGGCACAGGGAGACTACGGCACGCTCGCCCCGGGCGAGCAGTCGGCCGGCGTGCTGAAGGGCGAGACGCCCGTGCCGCTGCGCAAGGACACGATCGGCCGACCGGCATCCACCCCGCGGGCTCGCAAGGCGAGTGCGGCGGATGCTCTCGACGCCGGCGACCGTCCGCTGTTCGAGGCGCTGCGCGCGTGGCGTGCCGAGACCGCACGGGAGCAGGGGGTTCCCGCCTACATCGTCTTCGGCGATGCCACGCTGCGCGCTCTGGCCGAGCACCGGCCGGCCTCGCTCGCCGACCTCGACGGCATCACCGGCATCGGCGCCAAGAAGCGCGACGCCTACGGCGAGGGCGTGCTCGCGGTGATCGCCGCGGCCTGACGCCGTCTGAGGCCTCCGGCAGGACGTCGCACGCGTCAGCGCAGCGGAAGAACGTCGTCGAGATGGGCGCGCAGGTGGGCGGTGATGTCGACTGCGTCCCTGTCGTACAGCCATTGATACTGCAGCCCGTCCCACATCGCGACGAGCCAGACGGCCTCGTGCTCGGGGTCGCGATGCTCCGACAGGTCGCCGTCGACCTGGGCGAGCCGGAAGAGCTCGGCGAAGTAGCCGATGACCTCCTCGAAGCGCTCCGTGAAGTAGTCGTGGGCGGGGTGCGTCGCGGGAACGGCCTCGCACGACAGCACCGCATACACCTCGATCAGGCCCGGCTCGTCGAGTGCGCTGACGCGCGCGCCGGTGGGGAGATCACGAAGTGCGGCCCCGGCGCGTTCGGGATGCTCGTCCTCGCTGCGCTCCTGAATGGTGCGGTCGCGCTCGGTGAGCACGGCGCTGAGCAGCAGCTCCTTCGAGGGATAGTGGTGCAGGAGCGTCGACTTCGACACCCCGACAGCCTTGGCGATGTCGCTGAGACTCGTGTCGCCGTATCCTCCCCGCGAGAACAGATGCATCGCGTCCGCGAGGATCTGCGCCCGACGGCGTCGACCGACTGCATAACCGGGCTCGTTGTCGCCAGCGCCCTCGACGACCGCCGCCGACATGGCGGGCAGTGGACCCGCGGCCACCTCTGCGGGTGCGGGCTGGGAAGGGTCGCGCCAGCCGACGGGCAGCGCCCACAGCGATTCGCGCTCCTCGAGCATCTGCACGACGTCGACCCGGTCGGGAAGGTACTGCGAGATCAGCTGCAGCCCGTCCCAGCCGGCCATGTGACGGGTGGTCTCGTCTGACACATCCCTGCCGGCGTCGATGGTGCCGTGCAGCGCCGCATCCTCGAGCACCTCCGAGCTCAGCTCACGCAGGCGGGCGTATCGCTGTCGCATCCGCTCGTGGGCCGGATGCTCGGGGGCCGACGCCTCGCCCGTGAGTGCGGCGAAGAGCTCCAGGTAACCCGGGGTGCGCGCGTTGCGCCGTGCGACGTCGGCGAAGATCAGCTCTCCCGAGTCCGATGCCGCCCCGACCAGATCGAACGCCCTCTCGTTCTCCTCCTCGAATCCGGCGACGACTTCGGCGAGCAGGTCGTCCTTCGAGGCGAAGTGGCCGAGGAGGCCGGGGTGGCTCACGGATGCCGCGGCGGCGATGTCGCGCAGGGACGTCGAGCGGTACCCGTTCGAGATGAACAACTCGCGGGCGGCGTCCACGATCCGCTGGCGCGTGGCCGCGGCGCGCGCCTGACGCGAGCCGGTCGTCGTCGCTGTCGTCATCGCTCCCCCTTCCCCCTCATTCTCTCTCATTACCACTCGGTCGATATTCACTTACCAAACGGTCGAGATTCCGGTATGGTGTTCCTCACGCCAGGTCGCGGATGACCGGCGAACCTTGCCCGAAAGGACCCCCCATGACAGAGCTGTCATCGGCCGCCACCGCAGCGGCCGTCGGAACGACCGGCTTCAAAGCCCCCGGCACCACGCCTCTCAAGACCCCGCGCGGCTACACCCCCGGACTCGCCGCCGTGAACTTCGGCGTCTACCTGGCACTGCTCACCCCTGTGATGGTGTCGATGGCGTTCAAGATCCAGCGCCTCGACCCCGTGAACACCGAGGGCAGCCTCGGCCTCGTGATGGGGGTCGGCGCCGCCTTCGCCCTCATCGCGAACCCGCTGGTCGGCCGCCTCTCCGACCGCACCACCTCCAAGTGGGGCATGCGTCGCCCGTGGATCCTCGGCGGAGCGATCGTCGGGCTCGGCGGCTTCGTGATCATCGGCGCCGCGACCTCGGTGCTCGTCGTCCTGCTGGCCTGGTGCCTGGTGCAGGCGGCCATGAACGCGGTGCTCGCCGCCGCCAACGCGACTCTGCCCGACCAGGTGCCCGTCACCAGCCGCGGCAAGGTCTCGGGCATCATCGGCATCACGACTCCCATCGGCATCCTCGCCGGAAGCTTCATCGTGAACTTCCTTCCCGGAGACTTCGAGCGCTTCGTCGTGCCCGGTGCGATCGCCCTGATCCTGGTCGTCGTCTTCGTGCTGACGCTCAAGGACCGCCGCCTCACCGAGAAGCCGGCCACGCGCTTCACGATCGGCACGTTCTTCGGCTCGTTCGTCTTCAATCCCCGCAAGCACCCCGACTTCGGCTGGACCTGGCTGACCAAGTTCTTCGTCATGTTCGGCTACGCCGGAATCGCCACCTTCCTGCCGCTCTACCTCGTCAACAAGTTCGCGCTCGACGAGCAGGGCGCCGTCGGCACGATCCTCATCGCGAACCTCGCCTCGATGGCCGCGATGGCGATCTCCGCACCGCTCGGCGGGTTCCTGTCCGACAGGATCGGCAAGCGTCGTCCGTTCGTCGCGATCGCCGGCATGATCATGGTGGTCGGGCTCGTGATCCTCGCGATCGCACCCAGCATCGAGATCGTCATCGTCGCCCAGGCCATCATCGGACTCGGCGCCGGATCGTTCCTGTCCGTCGATCTCGCCCTCGCCACCGAGGTGCTGCCCAACCCCGACGACGTGGCGAAGGACCTCGGCGTGCTCAACATCGCCAACGCCCTCCCGCAATCGATCGCCCCCGCGATCGCTCCGAGCATCATCGCCCTGGGTGCTGCCACGCCACTCGGCGGATACACCACCTGGTACCTGTTCGGTGCGCTCGTCGCACTCGCCGGCGCCGTCCTCGTCTACCGCATCAAGGGAGTCAAGTGACCATGACAGACGTGACCACCGCCCGACCGTGGCTCGACACGAGCCTCCCCGTCGACGACCGTGTGCAGCTGCTTCTCGACGAGATGAGCATCGAGGAGAAGGCGGGGCTGTTCTTCCACACGATGATCGCGATCGGCGACCTCGACGAGGCGAACCCGGTCTTCGCGACCCCGAGCGCGCGTGAGTTCGTGCACGTCAAGCACATGACGCACTTCAACCTGCTGGGTGCGGCACCGACCGGACGCGAGATCGCCGAGTGGCACAACGCCCTGCAGCGTCTCGCGGCAGGCACCCGGCTCGGCATTCCGGTGACGCTGTCGACCGATCCGCGCCACTCGTTCAGCGAGAACCCGGGCGCATCGATCCTCGCCGGTCCCTTCTCCCAGTGGCCCGAGACGCTGGGGCTCGCCGCCACGCGCGATCCCGAGCTGGTCGAGCGTTTCGCGGATATCGCGCGTCAGGAATATACGGCCGTCGGCCTGCGCGTCGCGCTGCATCCGCAGGTCGATCTGGCCACCGAATCGCGCTGGGCTCGTCAGACCGCGACCTTCGGAGAGGATGCCGAACTGTCGGGCATTCTCGGAGCGGCATATATCCGTGGGTTCCAGGGCGAGTCCTTCGGCCCAGGATCGGTCTCGACGATGACCAAGCACTTCCCCGGGGGTGGCCCGCAGAAGGACGGCGAAGATCCGCACTTCCCGTACGGCCGCGAGCAGGTGTACCCGGGCGGCCAGTTCGAGCTGCACCTCAAGCCGTTCGAGGATGCGCTCGAGGCGGGCACGCGGCAGATGATGCCGTACTACGGAATGCCGGTCGGCACCGAATACGAGGAGGTCGGATTCGGCTTCAACCGGTCGGTCATCACCGGGCTGCTCCGCGAGCGCTACGGCTTCGACGGCCTCGTGTGCACGGACTGGGGCCTGATCAACGACGCCGAGATCTTCGGCCAGCCCTTCCCTGCCAGGGCGTGGGGCGTCGAAGACCTGACACCGCGCGAGCGGATGCTGAAGGTGCTCGATGCGGGCGCGGATCAGTTCGGCGGCGAGGACTGCCCCGAGCTGCTGCTCGAGCTCGTCGCGAACGGATCCGTGTCGGAGGAGCGCCTCGACGTCTCCGCCCGCCGCATCCTCCGCGAGAAGTTCGAACTGGGGCTCTTCGAGAACCCGTACGTCGATGAGGACGCCGCAGACGAGATCGTCGGACGGGCGGAGTTCCGCGCCGCCGGCGAGGCTGCTCAGCGGGCGTCCGTCACCGTGCTGACGAACGACGGATCGCTGCCGTTCTCTGTCGGGATCAAGCTCTACGTCGAGGGGATCGATGCCGATGCGGCCTCGGCGTACGGCACGGTCGTCGCGACACCCGCCGAAGCCGATCTCGCGATCATCCGACTGCAGGCGCCGTTCGAGCAGCGGGAGACCATGTTCGAGAACTTCTTCCACGCGGGCTCGCTCGACTTCGCCGACGACGTGATCGCCCACGTGGGCGAGGTGGCGCGCGCGGTGCCGACCGTCGTCGACGTGCTTGCGGATCGCCCGCCGATCCTCCAGCCGATCACTGACGCGGCGGCCGCTGTCACGGTCAACTGGGGCGTCTCCGCGGCCGCGCTGCTCGACGTTCTGAGTGGCGTCGTGAGCGCGCAGGGCAGGCTCCCGTTCGACTTGCCGAGATCGATGGCGGCGGTTGAAGCCTCGCGTCCCGACGTCCCCTTCGACACCGCCGATCCGCTGTTCCGGTTCGGCCACGGCCTGTCGCTCTAGCGCCCCGGCCGCACACGAGAGCGCCCCGCAGGCACCGCCTGCGGGGCGTTTTCGCGTGTCCCGACCGGCCGTCGATTCGTCCTGTCAAACCGCACCGCAGAACGTGCCTGTAGGGCGGTTCGAGAACACGGTGACGAAATGTCTCAGATGGTGACCATTCTGGAACGAAGTCTGGACGTTGGCTGGACTTAACAATCTCTATCCCGCAATACTGTCTGGACATGCGCTCGGTCGACTCGTGTCGACGCCTGGGGAGGGCCTTGTGACGCGGAACATCTGCATCACGGGAGAGGCGAATGGAATTTCTGAGGGGGAAGACTCTGCGGCGACGCAGAGCCATCGGAGGAGGCATCGCCGGCGCAACCGCCGGGGCTGTGATCCTCGCGAGCGCGTTGGTGCCCACAGCGGCGAACGCATTGGATGCGGCGGAGCCCACCGATCCGTCGGTGGCGCAGGGCCAGATCATCCAGCTGCCCGCCGATCTGCTCGGCGGCCTGGACATCGCAACGCTCGGTCACACGATCACCAGCAACCCCGCCGCCCCGGGGTCTGAGCTCGGAGGGCTGGACGTCGGTCTGCTCGAGGCGCTCAACATCGATGTCGGGACACTGAACATCGCGCTGCTGACCGACGGCACCACGCCCGGTCTCCTGCAGCTCGGCGATCTGGGGGCGACGCAGAGCTTCAGCTCCTCGCCCCTGCAGACGCAGTCCATCGCCTCATCGGGTGTCATCACCTCGGGTGGTGCGATCGACACCGGCGCCATCGACGGCAGCACGAACCCGGCGACCCTCGAACTCACGGATCTCTTCGACCAGCTCGCGGTCGCCGGCCTCACCGACGCTGTCCTCGATGAGGCATCCGTCGGCATCGGAGCACTCGCCTCGCGCGCCGAGTCGACGGCCGGAACGGTCGCGTCGGAGTACCGCATCGCGGATCTGGACCTCGACCTGCACAGCAACCTGGTCGCCGGCCTCGCGACGACTCTGGGTTCGGCCATCCAGGGCACTGTGACGCCTGTCAGCGACCTCGCCGGTCCCGGCGGAGCACTCACGGGGCTCGTCACGACTCTGGTGAACACGATCAACGCGATCCCCGACGTCCCGCTGGTCGCGGCCTTCGAGGCCACCGGTGGCACCGTCGCGATCGACGGCATCGACACCGTCGGTGACACGGTCGTGGCCGAGCTGCTGACGGAACCCGTCGAGAACACCACCGGATCGGTCCTCGTCGACCTGAGCGACGGGACGATCTCGGTCGACCTCGCGCAGATCCTCGTCGAGACGGGCGCCGGTGCGGACCTCAACTCGCTCCCGGCGAACACGCCGGTGCTGTCCGCGACGACTATCGCGGCCATCCAGCAGGGCATCACGACGGCGCTCACCGGGACGCACCCGAACAGCCTCAACGGCAAGGTCTCCACAATCCTCGCCTCGACGCTGGATTCGCTGGCGGTCACGCTGACGGTCGGGGTGGACCTCACCAACCCGCTCACCGGAATCGACCTCGTCTCGGGCGACGTCACGGTCGCCGGAACCCTCGCGCAGTTCGCGGGCACGGCGGCTCCGGCTCCGGCAGTGACGACCGACATCACGCTCGCCGGGCTCAACATCGGCGTGCTGCTCAACCCGGTGGTGAGCGCCGTCACGACCGCCGTCGCCACGACGACCGGGCCGTTGGTGAACACCGCGCTGAACAGCGTCATCCCGCTCGTGCAGCCGGCGCTCGCCGCGCTGACCGGTCCTCTGCTCTCGACGCTCGACCCGGTTCTCCAGGGCGTGCTGTCCGGGGTGGCCACCATCACGATCAACGAGCAGTCCGAACCTGGTGACATCCCCGGTGACAGCTTCACCGTGCGTGCGCTCGGCATCGATCTCCTGCCTGCCGTCGGAGGCGGGGTAGAACTCGATCTCGCCTCGTCGACGGTGAAGGCGGCTGCGGCCGCTGTCGCTGCGATCGACGCGGCGGCCACCGTGCAGGCGGGTACTCCTCTCGCCGTGACCGGGTCGGGTTGGCCCGCGAACACCGACGTCACTGTCGAGGTGACAGCGCCGGGTGGTGCTCCGGTCAACGATCCCGTGGTCCTGACGACAGACCCGTCTGGCGCTTTCACAGGAACCGTCTTCATCCCCGCGGGCACGGCACCCGGCACCGGTTACACGGTGACCGCGACCGACGGAGCGAGCACCGCTGAGGACACGACCGAGGTCACCGCCGCGGCGACGATCGACGCCGCACCTGCCGTGCAGGCCGGAACCGATCTCGGAGTCTCGGGAACCGGCTGGCCCGCGAACACCCAGCTCTCGCTGCAGCTCGCCGCTCCCGGCGGCGGCGCGAACGTCGGTGGCCCCGAGCTCGTGACGACCGACGGGTCGGGAGCGTTCACGTTCGCCTATCCGGTGCCGGCGGGAACACCCGCAGCGGCCGGCTACACGATCACGGCGACCGTGGGAACCCAGACGGCGACCGACACGACCGAGGTGACGGATGCTCCGGTCGCGTCGATCGACGCCGCGGCGACCGTGCAGGCGGGCACCAGCCTTCCTGTCACGGGCGCGAACTGGCCCGCGAACACCCTGGTGTCCGTGCAGCTGACCGCTCCCGGCGGCGGCGCGGACGTCGGCGGCCCTGAGACGGTCACGACCGACGGCACGGGTGGGTTCACGCTGAACTACCCGGTCCCGGCATCAGCTGCTCCCGGAACCGCGTACACCGTGACGGCGACGGCGGGCGCGGTCACGGCGATCGACACGACCGAGGTGACGGCCGCGGCTGCGGTCGATGCCGCGGCGACCGTGCAGGCGGGCACCAGCCTTCCTGTCACCGGCACCGGCTGGCCGGCGAACACCGAGGTGACGGTGCAGCTGACCGCGCCCGGTGGCGGCGCGAACGTCGGCGGTCCTGAGACGGTGACGACGGACGGCACCGGCGGCTTCACGTTGAGCTACCCGGTTCCCGCCTCGGCGGCTCCCGGAGCGGGCTACACGGTCACTGCGACCGTGGGCACCCAGACCGCGACCGACACGACCGAGGTGACGGCCGCTGCGGCGATCGATGCCGCGGCGACCGTGCAGGCGGGCACCAGCCTTCCTGTCACGGGTACCGGCTGGCCGGCGAACACCGAGGTCTCGGTGCAGCTGACCGCCCCCGGTGGGGGAGCGAACGTCGGCGGTCCTGAGACGGTCACGACGGATGCATCGGGCGGGTTCACAGTGGACTACCCCGTTCCCGCATCGGCTGCCCCGGGTACCGGATACACGGTCACGGCGAATGTCGGCACGCAGACCGCGACCGACACGACCGAAGTGACCGCCGCGGCGACGATCGACGCGGATGCGACGGTCGAAGCCGGCACGAGCCTCAGCGTCGCGGGCACGAACTGGCCGGCGGACACCGAGGTGACGGTGCAGTTGACGGCACCGGGGGGCGCTCTCATCGGCACACCGCAGACGGTGACGACGGGTGGACTCGGCGGATTCACCCTCGAGTACCCCGTGCCAGCCGGCACTCCCGCAGGCACCGGATACACGGTCACGGCGAATGTCGGCGCGCAGATCGCGACCGACACCACCGAGGTCACAGCGGCACCCGTCGTCGTGGATGCGGCTGCATCCGTTCCCGCGGGCACCAACCTGGGCGTCACCGGAACCGGCTGGCCCGTGAACTCCACGGTGTCGCTGCAGCTCACGGCACCCGGCGGGGGTGCGAATGTCGGAGGTCCGGTGTCCGCGACCACCGACGCGTTCGGTGCGTTCACGGAGAACTACCCGGTTCCCGCTGATGCGGTGCCGGGCACGGGATACACGCTCACGGCCACGTCTGGCGCGTTCAGTGACACGGACACCACTGAGGTGACCGCGGGCGACCCCGGCGATGTCAACACGAACGCGGCGGCTTCGGCATCCGCGTCGGCTGATGCGACCGCAGACGGCGATCCGTCGGCTCAGGCGGCGGCAGAGGCTGCGGCGTTCTCGGATGCGACGGCGATCGCCTCGGCGGCTGCTGATGCCAGTGCGGAGTCGGCGGCCGAGGCCGCGGCACTCACGGCGGCATCGACGGACGCGTCGACGACCTCCACCTCGACGGCCAACGCCTCTGCAGCAGTGGCTGCTCAGGCGGCGGCTCAAGCGGATGCCTCTGACGACGTGAACGCGGATGCCTCGACGGCGGCGGATTCGAACTCGGCGGCATCGTCGGAGTCGGCGGCGACGGCGGACTCGTCGACGGATGCCTCCTCCGAGGCTTCGGCCAACACGAACGCGGCGGCTTCGGCATCCGCATCTGCGAGCGCCGACGCCTCGACCGATGCGATCGCGGAGGCGGCGGCTCAGGCTGCGGCATTCGCCGACGCCACGGCGGAGGGTTCGGCCGCGGCCGATCCGTCAGCGGAAGCGGCGGCTGAGTCGGCGGCGACGGCGACGTCGTCGACGGCTGCCACCGCGGACGCCACCTCCGAGGCGAACGCCGGTGCGGCGATCGCGGCTCAGGCGGCGGCACTGGCAGACGCGTCGACCGACACCGCGGCCGAGGCCTCGGCGACGTCGGACGCCAGCACGAGTGCGGCATCGAACGCGAGCGCGGCGGCGATCGCCAGCGCTTCGACCGATGCCTCCTCGGATGCGGTCGCCACGGCGGACGCATCGGCAGCGGCCGACCCGTCCGCTGAGGTCAACACCAACGCCTCGGCATCCGCGTCGGCATCGGCCCAGGCCGACGACGACAGCAACGCCTCGGTGGAGGCGGCGGCAGTCGCTGCGGCACTCGCCGATGCGACGAGCACCGCCTCGGCGGCTGCGGACGTGACGGCGGATGCAGCGGCTTCGGCCGCGGCGACCGACGACGCCTCGACGGATGCCTCGACCACGGCCACCACGGACGCGAACGCCTCCGCGGCGGTTGCGGCTCAGGCTGCGGCGCAGACCGATGCGACCTCGACGAGCGCGGCGGACGCGTCGGCTTCGGCCGACGCCGACCCGAACGCGTCGGCGGCCGCGGCGGCCAACGCCTCGTCGTCCGCAACGGCCTCCGCGTCGGCTGCCGCTGATGCCTCGGCCGAGTCCGCCGCAGAGGCTTCGGCCTCGGCGACGGCTGAGGCTTCGGCCTCTGCGGATGCAGCGGCCGATCCGACCGGCAAGATCGCCATCGCGATCAGGGTCCCGGTTCTCGAGCGCGGCTCGCAGCAGACCGCGGTCGGCACCGGATTCGCGCCGGGTGAATCCGTCAGCGGTGTGATGACCTCCGCCCCGATCGCACTGGGGACCCAGGTCGCCAACGCCCAGGGAACGGTCACCTTCACCTGGACGGTCCCGTCCAGCACCGATCTCGGAACCCACACCGTGACCCTGACCGGAGTGAGCTCCGGCAGCGTGGCGGCCACGTTCCAGGTCGTGGCCTCGGGCCTCGCCACCACCGGCGGGGAGATCCAGGGCGGATGGATCGCTCTGGCGGCCCTGCTGCTGATGCTCGGCCTGGGGGCTACGCGGATCGCACGATCCCGCCGGCCGATGGTCCAGGCGGAGTAGAACGCAGTGCACGAACGCTGAGAGGTCGGGGCCGTCGCTGAGGCGGCTCCGACCTTCAGCGGTGAGAAGGATGTGAATGAGCACGATGACTGAGACCTCACCGGAAGAGCAGACGGCTTCGGCTTCCGTCGCCCAGGCACGACCCCGTCCGACCTGGTGGGTGAAGCTCATCGCGTTCGCGGCGTGTCTGCTGACCCTGTGGCATGTCGGAGCGTCGTTCCTGTGGATCGCGCCCTACTCGGCGCTGCGGGAGATCCCCACTCAGGAGGTGCTCGCCGGCTACATGCTGCCGATGTTCGGTCAGTCGTGGAGCGTCTTCGCTCCCGAGCCGATCAACGGGGACTACCACTTCAACGTCCGTGCCGTCATAGAGAAGGACGGCGAGGAGATCGAGACCGGATGGGTGAGCGCCACCGACGTCGAGCTCTCGATGATCCGGTACAACCTCATGCCGCCACGCGCAGGCATCCAGTCCAGCGAGGTCGCCAGCGGTCAGATGAACGCGTTCAACAAGCTGAACGAGGACCAGAAGGCCGTGGTCGGGCTCGACTTCGCCGAAGGCGACTGGGAGGAGTGGATGGTGCGCTCCTTCGACGAGCTCGAGGGGGACAACCCGTCGACCGAGGCGTACATGGCGGAGGAGCACCTCTCGACCGCCTACGCCACTCAGGTCGCCTATGCGATCTGGGGCGCCGACGCCGTCATCAAAGTGCAGTACCGCGTGAGCAGGCAGAACGTGGTCCCCTATGCGGATCGCAACGACCCCGGCGCGCAGCGCCCCGACCCGACGTTCTCGACCACGGGCTGGCGGCTGCCTATAGAAGAGGAAGGCCAGAGTCGCGAGAACTTCGCCGACACCTTCCGCGCACAGTTCGAGAGGATCCAGCCGTGAGCGCGCCGATCAAGACCGCGGCGCCCCGGGCGAACGCGAAGAAGAAGGCGGCCGCGAAGAAGAATGATGCTGCGGATGCCCGCGCGACGACCACGGCCCCTGCTCCGGCATCCGCTCCCTCGGCACCGGAGCGGGCGCCGGCACCGGCACCCGCTCCGGCACCCGCGCCGCCGAAGTCCTTCATCACGCGACTGCTGACTTTCGCGTCGTCGATGATCGCGGGGCTCTGGGCGATGGTGCTCTCGGCCATCGACCGCATCTCGGCCTTCGTCGGCGACTGGCTCTTCAACGGAAAGAAGGCTCTCTACGGGCTCGCGGTCACGCGGATCCTCTTCGGCGTCACGGCGATCGGCCTGCTCGTGGCGAACTTCGGCACTCGTCTGTACACGTTCGGATCCGGGTCCGCGTGGAACGGCGAGATGGCTGGGCCCGTCAGCGAATTCCCCAAGATCTGGATCTTCAGCGCCTTCCACGCGGCGATGGGAAACGACGTCCTGTACACGGCGCTGTATCTGCTCCTCGGCGTCCTCGCCGTGCTGTTCGTGCTCGGATGGCGCTTCCGCATCGTGCTGCCTGTCTTCTTCTGCCTCTGGGTGGGGTTCATCGAGGCGAACGACATGGTGGGCGATCAGGGCGACAACATGTTCCGCATCGCGTTGCTGCTGCTGTTCTTCGCCGATCCCGCCGCCCGGTGGTCACTCGATGCCAAGCGTCGAGCGAAGAGCGGCGAATGGTTCGCTCCGAACAGCCAGCCGGCGCTGCTGGGAACGGTGTTCCACAACCTGGCGCTCGTGGCGCTCACCGCACAGGTGTGCTTCGTGTACGCCTCCGGTGCGCTCTACAAGGCGGGCGGTGCTCCCTGGGAAGAGGGGTACGCGGTCTACAATCCGCTGCAGACGGCGCGGTTCGGCACCTGGCCGGTGCTGAGCGACCTCGTCACGACGTGGGGGCCGATGGTCGTCGCGGCGACGTGGGGGTCGATCATCCTGCAGGTGGCGTTCCCGCTCATGCTGCTGACCCGACCGACGCGTCTGATCGGCCTGATCGGCATCCTCTCCTTCCACATCGGCATCGGCGTGCTCATGGGGCTGCCCTGGTTCTCGCTCACGATGATCGCGATCGACTCGATCTTCATCCGCGACCGCACCTGGGCTCGGCTCAGTTCCGGGACCAGGAGGCGGTGGGAGCAGACGAAGACGGCGCCTCCGCCCGGAGCGAGCGTCGAGGTCTGACGGGTCTCGCGTGGTGCCGACTGTGGTCTGACGACAATGCGGCGGGGCGCCGTGCCCGCTCGTTGTTAGAGGATGACCACAGGGCAGTTCGCCCCTGGTTGTGGCAGACCTACCATGGAAGCATCTTTACTTCCCTCTGAGAGGAATGCTCATGGTCGACGCCGCCGTCCGTCCGAAGACGACTCGCCCCCACACCGACAATGCTGACGCGAACCTGACGTTCGACGTCGCCAGGGTCACCGATCTGCTGATGGGCACCTGGGCCGACACCCGCCGCGAGGCGCGCGAGATGATCAAGGACTCGGCGTTCTGGCGCAAGGACGAACTGGGCAAAGACGAGCACCGCGAGCGCGTGCTCAGCCAGCTGCACCTGCTCGTCGAGAACAAGGCCGTCCATCGCGCGTTCCCGAAATCGCTGGGCGGCGAGGAGAACAACGGCGGCAACATCGCGGGCTTCGAGGAACTGGTCGTCGCCGACCCGAGCCTGCAGATCAAGTCGGGCGTGCAGTGGGGGCTCTTCGGCTCCGCCATCCTGCAGCTCGGCACCACCGAGCACCACGAGAAGTGGCTGCCCGGTGTCATGGACCTCTCGATCCCCGGCGCGTTCGCGATGACCGAGATCGGGCACGGATCCGACGTGGCCGCCGTCGGCACGACCGCGACCTACGATCCCGAGACCGAGGAGTTCGTGATCAACACGCCGTTCCGCGGCGCCACGAAGGAATACCTCGGCAACGCGGCCCTGCACGGGATCGCCGCGACCGTGTTCGCACAGCTCATCACGAACGGCGTCAATCATGGCGTGCATTGCTTCTACGTGCCGCTGCGCGGAGATGACGGCGTCGACCTGCCCGGCATCGGCCGGGAGGACGACGGACTCAAAGGCGGCCTCAACGGCATCGACAACGGACGCCTGAGCTTCGACCACATCCGCATCCCCCGCACGAACCTGCTGAACAAGTACGGCGACGTGGCCGCCGACGGCACGTACACGAGCGCGATCGACAGCCCGGGTCGTCGCTTCTTCACGATGCTCGGAACGCTGGTGCAGGGGCGGGTCTCGCTCGACGGCGCTGCCTCCTGGGCATCCGCTCTCGGTCTGAAGATCGCGATCACCTACGCCACCCAGCGCCGCCAGTTCGACGGAGCCGACGGGCAGGAGGTCGTGCTGCTGGACTACGGCAAGCACCAGCGCCGACTGTTCCCGCGCCTCGCGACGACGTATGCGCAGATCTTCGCGCACGACGAATTCCTGCAGAAGTTCGACGGAGTGTTCTCGGGTCGCACCGACACCCCCGACGACCGCGAAGACCTCGAGACTCTGGCCGCGGCGCTCAAGCCGCTGTCGACCTGGCATGCGCTCGACACGCTGCAGGAGGCTCGTGAGGCCTGCGGCGGGGCGGGATTCATGTTCGAGAACCGCCTCGTCGGGCTCCGTGCCGACCTCGACATCTACGTCACGTTCGAGGGCGACAACAACGTTCTGCTGCAGCTCGTCGGTAAGCGTCTGCTCACCGACTACGCCAAGCAGTTCACAGGCAAGGATGCTGCGGCGCTCGCGAAGTTCGCCGTCGGGATGACCGCGGGCAAGGTGTTCCACGGTGCGGGGTTGCGCCAGTTCGGTCAGTCGGTCGTCGACCTCGGTCAGGTCGCGCGTTCGGTCGAGAACGGTCTGCGTGAGGAGCAGCAGCACCAGCTGCTCGCCGAGCGTGTGCAGCAGATGGTCGCCGACGTTGCCGGTCGACTCCGTCCGGCGGGCAAGGACAAGGTGCTCGGCGCCCAGCTGTTCAACGAGAACCAGGCCGAGCTGATCGAGGCCGCGCGGGCCCACGGCGAGCTGCTGCAATGGGAGGCGTTCACCGACGCCGTCCACCGCGTCGACGACGCCGACACCAAGAAGGTGCTCACGTGGCTGCGCGACCTGTTCGGCCTGCAGCTCATCGAGAAGCACCTCGCGTGGCACCTCATCAACGGGCGCCTGTCGACACAGCGCGCGGCCGCGGTGTCGCGCTACATCGACCGGCTGTGCACGCGGCTCCGCCCGTACGCGCTCGACCTCGTCGACGCGTTCGGTTACGAGCCGGAGCATGTGCGCGCACCCATCGCCTCCGGTGCCGAGCGCGAGCGTCAGGACGAAGCGCGCGAGTACTACGCGGCGCTCGCTGCATCCGGAGATGCTCCGGTGCTCGAGAAGGTGCTGAAGAAGAACGCCAAGCACTGACGCGGAGTTCGCGACTGTTCTGACACCGGCCGGGATCGTGGGATCCCGGCCGGTGTCGTCTGCCGGTATAGGAGCCGGTGTCGTCGGTTCGGTTGCGCGCTCAGGCCCCGGGCTGAGGCGGGTACGGTGCGGGAGGCGGCTGATGCCCGGGAGCGGGGTGCTGTCCGGGCGACGGCGAGTACGGATGCCGCGTCGCGGAAGGTGGGAACTGCGCCGGCGGGTACTGCGTCTGAGCGTTCTGTGCGCCGGGATGCTGTGCGCCGGGATACTGCGCATCCGGATACTGCCCCGCCGAGTACTGTGCCTGTGCGGATGAGGCGTCTCCCGAGTGCGCTGAACCGTCGGGAGTGAGCCGCGACTGGGTTCGGACGCGCAGCAGCACGACGGTGAAGGCGAGATACAGCAATCCGGCTGCGGCCCCGCCGCCATAGAGGAGCAGGGTCGGAACCACGGTGATCAGTCCGCGCGGCAGCTCGGACAGCACCCGGAACGCGGTCTCGGGAGCGGCGATCAGCAGAATGCTGGCGACCAGCAGCGCGAGTGCCGGAAGCACGAGCGCAAAGGGAGACCATCTCGTCACGGCGATGCCCGCGATCACGAGCAGCGCGCCGGCGAAGACCGCCGATGCCGCACCGGGGCGTAGATCGAACTCGAATCGCTGCAGGGCGAAGAGCGCTCCGTCGGCGATGCCCCAGGTGAGCGCCCAGGCGCCGGCGGTCAGCAGCAGCGGCGCGGCGACGATGCCGATCACGCTCAGCGCGGTGCCCCTCGCTCGCGGGTCTCGGCGGACGAGAGCGAGCACCAATCCCATCGCCCCGAGGGGCGCGAGCACGACGAGAGGCACTCCATAGACGAGCCCGTCGCCCCAGTCCCGTGGCTGGATCCGGATGATCCACGACAGCGTGACGGGGAACACGGCGACGATCAGGGGAACGATGCTGAGGATTCCGGCGACGATCAGGCCGGCGGAACTCCAGATGCCGGTGAGCACCACCAGGATGAGCAGCGCGAGACCGAGAGCCTGAAGAAGCAATGGCCCGACCAGGGGCGCCAGCGAGCCGTCGAATCCATAGGCGAAGAGTGTCAGGTTCACCGTCTGTCCGCCGACGGACAGCAGTATCAGGGCTATCGGCGTCAGTATGAGAGCGATCAGGATCGTGATCAGGCGGGCGGTCAAGGATGATCGGCGCATAGGACTTCCCCTCCGGAGTCGTAGCCCCACGGTACCGATCCGAGCGCCGGAACGACACAGGTTCACCCCGTAGTGTCGGTCTGCCCCACCCGAACCGACCCGAGGAGTCTTCGATGACCCGTGTCCACGCCTACGCCGCACCGAGCGAAGCCGCGCCGCTCGAGAAGACCGTGATCGAGCGCCGAGAGCTCGGTGCACACGACATCCTGATCGACATCGCGTTCGCCGGCATCTGCCACTCCGACATCCACACCGTCCGCGGAGACTGGGGCCCGCAGAGCTATCCGCTCGCACCAGGGCACGAGATCGCCGGAACGGTGGCCGCCGTCGGCTCCGAGGTCACGAAGCACGCGGTCGGAGACCGCGTCGGCGTCGGATGTCTCGTGAACTCCTGCGGTGAATGTCGTAACTGCCTGCGCGGAGACGAGCAGTTCTGCTCGAACGGTGCCGTCTTCACTTACGGAAGCACCGACCGCGACGGCACCATCACCCAGGGCGGCTACTCCGAGCAGGTCGTCGTGACCGAGTCGTTCGCCGTGCGCATCCCCGATGCTCTCGCCCTCGATGTCGCCGCTCCTCTGCTCTGCGCCGGCATCACCACGTACTCGCCGCTGCGGCATTGGAATGTCGGACCCGGCACCCGCGTCGCCGTCGTCGGGCTCGGGGGACTGGGCCATATGGGCGTGCAGATCGCGCATGCTCTCGGAGCCGAGGTGACCGTGCTGTCGCAGACCCTCAACAAGAAGGACGACGGGATCCGGCTCGGCGCCGACCACTACTTCGCGACCAGCGACCCCGAGACCTTCCGCTCGCTGCGCGGGTCGTTCGACATGATCCTCAATACGGTCAGCGCAGTGGTCGACCTGCGCGCCTACCTCGGCCTCCTCGACGTCGGCGGGTCGATGGTCTGCGTCGGTGCGCCGGCCGAGCCGCTCGCCGTCAATGTCTCCTCGCTGATCGGCGGACGCCGCTCGCTCGCCGGATCCAACATCGGCGGCATCCGCGAGACGCAGGAGATGCTCGACTTCTGTGCCGAGCACGGCATTGCGTCGGAGATCGAGGTCATCACGGCGTCGCAGATCAACGAGGCTTACGAGCGCGTTCTCGCCTCGGACGTGCGCTACCGCTTCGTCATCGACGCCAAGACCATCGCGGACTGATAACTCCGCGGTTGTGTGGAAGAGGTGGCCCCGTTCTTCGAGCGGGGCCACCTCGGCGTTCGGGGAGGGCTGTCGTTCTCCCGCTGTTCTCCGTGTCGCACGCTCGGCTTTCCCGGGTTTGGCTTCTCCGGGGCAAGTGCTTTTCTGCCGGGGTTCCTCGTCGGGGCGTGTGCCTTTCTGCTCGGGTTGCCTATTCGGGGCGTGTGCTTTTCTGCTGGGGTTGCCTCTTCGGCTCGCGCATCTTTAGCCCTGGGCTGTCTCTTCGGCTCGCGACCCTCTGTCAGTGCCGCCACCCTGTGCACCCTTGGTGAGCGTCTCTCGCTGCATCATTCTGAGAGATTGGAATACGCCTCTGGTCTGGGATAATTCGGGGTTGTTTCGGGGCGTGAATGTCGGTGGTTGCGGGTTGACTTGCGGGTATGAACAGCACGGTGGAGCTTCTGGATCGGGTCATCGCCGACCTCGACACGGTGCTGTCCGATGACGCGCTCGCCGGGTTGTCGGATGCGGATCGGGTCACCGTGTTGCAGGGTGCGGGGGCTGTCTTCCGGCGTGCGGAGGCGGTGATCGTCGAGACCGTTGCGACGGGTGATGCGGGGGACTTTCCGCATTCGGTGGGGTGTCGGGGTGTGAATGAGTTGTTGCAGCGGACGGTGCGGGTGGATGTGCGGGGTGCGTCGCGGGTCGACACGGTCGTCGATCTGGTGCGGCGGCCGGTGAGTCTGGCGGGGGAGCGGATGCCGGCGCGGTGGTCGGAGTTGCGGCTCGCGCTGTTGGATGGGGTGGTCGGGGTGGCGGGGTTTCTCGCGGCGACGGGTCCGATCGAGCGGGTGTGGGATCGTCTCAGCGTGGATCAACGGTTGGCGGCGGATGTCGCGTTGGCGGGGTGCGCGCGCGGGCACGGGGTCGACACGGGCGTCGAAGAGGGCGAATCGGGTCCGGCGCCGACGGCGCAGGATTTGAAGGCTCTTGCGGAGGATCTCGCGTCGATGTTCGACCCGGACGGGGAAGAACCGAAGGATGAGGACTCCCGCCGTCGCCGAGGCATCACGATCGGCCGGTTGACGGACGGTGTGCATGCGATCCGGGGGTATCTGACCCCGGACGTCGCGGCGCAACTGCAGCTGATCATGGACGCGATCCTCAACCCCAAGGGTGACGGCCCGCCGATGCCCGGAGTCCACTTCGCCCCCAGCGACGGCGACGGCGACGGCGACGATGCCGACGCGGGTGCGGGTGCGGGTGCGGGTGCGGGTGCCCGTGCGGGGGCGGGTGCCGATCCGTTCAACTCGGATCCGCGGTGCGTGCTCGATGATCGCACCGCGTCGCAGAAACGCCACGATGCCCTGGCGATGGTGTTCGCGATCGCGGCCCGCCACAGGGACATGCCCACCCTTGGTGGGTCATCACCGGTGCTCGTCGTCACCGTCGACGCGAAAGACCTCGCCGCTCACGGCTCGCACGCAGCCGGTGCGGCCTTCGGGAACGCTGCGTCCGGAACGGGCGGAGCGGGCGGCAACAACGGCTGGGCGACGATCCCCGGATCCGGTGCTCACATCCCTGTCCCGGTCGCCGCGCACGTCGCCTGCGCCGGGACCATCCAACGGGTGCTGATGGATGAGGGCCGGATCATCGGCATCACCACCACGGACCGGGTGTTCACCGTGCACCAACGCCGGGCGATCATCGCCCGCGACAAG
Source organism: Microbacterium sp. LWH13-1.2 (assembly GCF_038397735.1). Taxonomy (NCBI): domain Bacteria; kingdom Bacillati; phylum Actinomycetota; class Actinomycetes; order Micrococcales; family Microbacteriaceae; genus Microbacterium; species Microbacterium sp. LWH13-1.2. The sequence continues at coordinate 86,306 of NZ_CP151635.1, forward strand.
GAATGCTTGATCCCCGGCTGTCATGTTCCCGCGTCGTGGTGCGAGATCCACCACGTCACCGAACATGCGAGGGGTGGGCCGACGCATACGGACAATGGTGTGCCGTTGTGCTGGTGGCATCACCGATCCCTCGGATCCTCCGGGTGGGAGATCCGCATGGACGACGGCCTCCCGCAGGTGCGAGGTCCGCGATGGTGGGACCCCGACCAACGATGGCGCACCCCGAGACTCAGCCTCCCGCGGATAAGCCACGCATCGCTGAAACCGGTCCTCACCGGCTGACCCCCCGCCACCGGGTGGTTCAGCATGCACCGCACCGCATCCACTACTGAGCGCCGAGCGCCGAGCACTGACGCTTACACACCGACTACTGGTAGTCGGCTCACCGCACGCGCACGCGCACCCGTGATGCCACCGGAGGCCCGTCGCGGGAGGTTGGCTGGTGCATGTCGGCCGACGTCCTTCTTCCTGAGGGCATTCGCACGACCGAGCAGACCTCCGCTCACCAGCGTTCCGCACCATGAGAAAGGCATGACCATGTCGATGGGTTCCCTCGAGGAACAGCTGCGACCTCAACTGCTCAGCGGACTCGCATACGAGCGCCTGCTCGCAGAGATCGTCAGCGGCAGGCTCGCACCCGGTCAGCGTCTTCGTCTCGATCTGCTCGCTCACAGCTGGGCGGTCTCGCGCACCCCCGTCCGAGAGGCACTCACGCGACTCTCCGACATGCGATTCGTGCATGTCTCCCCGAATGCCGGAACGCGCGTCGCGGACTGGTCGCGCGTCGACATGATCGAGCGCGCCCGCGTCGTCGATCGACTGATCGTCAAGGACTCACTCACGCGCTCGCTGGCCGGCTCATCGGCCGACTCGCTGCCGGGGGCACTGGCCACGCGCGCCCCGCTCGCCGACACCGATTGCGAACTGGCCGCCTATCTCGACCTCGCCGAAGCACTCATCTCCCGCGAGTTCGGCCGCCTCGGCTCCCTGATCGTCGGGGATCACATCGAACCGCTTCGGCTCTTCGTCGACCCCGACACGGCCCGCCGTCACGGGGTGGATGTCGACTCGGGTCGCCCACGCAGGCGCGCACTCCTCACCGCGGCGCGCACAGCCCTCGCGCAGGGCGCACACGGTGCGGCCTCCGAGGCGCTCGACGCCTTCGGAACCTCCCTCCTCGAGATGCTCGGGTCAATGCCCGCAGCATCCCCCAGACGGGGTGCGGAAAGCGAACCTCCCCTTCGCTGATCGCCACCCTTCGATCGGCGCCCCACGCCGATCGAGAAATCTGCAACGCCGGTTCTGATCTGGCCGATCTCCCCATCGGTCTGGTCGACATCGCACAGCGATCCCCCGACCGGCGCAGCAGGACACCGGGTGTGGGCGAGCGCATGCTCGTCCACACCTTTCGCACCAGCAGCAACACGTCCGGCCGGCATGCGTACGAGCGTCCCTGAACCCCGGCCGGTGTCGGTGCGCCCGGATAACGTGAGGACATGACGTCTCTGATCGCCGGGCCCGACCACCGCGAACGCTGCGCATGGGTGGGTGACGATGCGGAGTACCGCCGCTACCACGACGAGGAATGGGGAACCCCGCTGCACGGCGACCGCGCGCTGTTCGAGAAGATGGCACTCGAAGGCTTCCAGGCAGGACTCTCCTGGATCACCATCCTCCGCAAGCGCCCTCGATTCCGAGAGGTCTTCGGCGGATTCGACGTCGAGACGGTCTCCGAGTTCGACGAGTCCGACATCGAACGGCTCATGGCGGACGCCGGGATCATCCGCAACCGCGCCAAGATCGAGGCGACGATCGGCAATGCCCGCTTGGTAAGAAAAATGGCAGAGGGTGAGCTCGACGAGCTGATGTGGTCGTTCGCGCCCACCCCCGGCATCCGCCCCGCCTCCTTCGCCGACGTCCCCGCGGTGACTCCCGAGTCCACGGCCATGAGCAAAGAGCTGCGCCGCCGCGGCTTCCGCTTCGTCGGACCCACCACCATGTACGCGCTCATGCAGTCAGCAGGAATGGTCGACGACCACATCGAGGGATGCTGGCGGGCCTGACCCCACCCCGCGCAGCCTGCCGCGCCCGGCCATGACTTCGAGTGACCCTCGGGATCGTCGATCCCCTCGATATACTCGGTGATCGGGGGGAACGCCCAGCGCAGCGCGCCGGGTTCATGCAGGGCGCGGTCTCCCCATCCGACCGTGAGGAGCATGAGTGGCAACGCGCATGGCATCGACACCGCCGACGCTGGCGGGGTACAGCTACGTGCGTCCGCTCGGTTCCGGCGGCTTCGCCGACGTGTTCCTCTACGAGCAGGACATGCCACGTCGCGTCGCCGCGGTGAAGGTCCTTCTCGCGGATGCAGTCAACCGTGAGGTGCTGCGCACCTTCAACGTCGAGGCCGACATCTCCGCCCGCCTCAGCGCACACCCGTCGATCGTGACGATCTACCAGGCGTCGATCTCGGCGGACGGTCGCCCGTACTTCGCGATGGAGTACTGCCCCGACACCATGAGCGCCCGCTACAAGAAGGCGCCGCTCGCGCTCGCGGAAGTTCTCGACACCGGCGTGCGCATCGCCGGTGCCCTCGAGACCGTGCACCGGGCAGGGCTGCTGCACCGAGACATCAAGCCATCGAACGTCCTCATCAACTCCCTCGGCGCTCCCGTGCTCGCCGACTTCGGCATCGCTGCCGCCGTGATCGACGAGGGCGACGGAGAGACGATCGCGATGTCCGTGCCGTGGAGCTCGCCCGAGGTGCTTCAGGAACGCGTCTCCGGCTCCGTGCCGAGCGAGATCTGGAGCCTCGGCGCCACCCTGTACACACTGCTCGCCGGTCGGAGCCCGTTCGAGCGGCCCGACCGCGGCTCGAACTCACGCGACCAGCTCACCGAGCGGATCATCAAGGCCCGCTACACGGCCGTGCCCGTGCCCGGCATCCCGCCGATCATCGACGAGATCTTCGCGACCGCGATGCACCGCGATCCCGCCAAGCGGTTCGCGAGCATGGCCGACTTCGCCGAGAGGCTGCGCTGGGCGCAGTACGAGCTGGGCATCCACCCGACAGCCTTTGAGGCGGCATCCGCCGAATGGGCGGCCGCCGCCCCGGTGAGCTTCTCCGACTCCGCGCCGCGCGGGCCCGTGATCACCACGGTGGCCCCCGACTCGCGTCGGGCCGTCCGCGCCGCACGCCAGCAGGCCGCACCCCGCGACCGCGACGACCTGCCCGCCGCCCGCACCAAGACCCGCTCGCCCCTCGTCGCGGGCGTGATCGGCGCGCTGATCGGCGCCGCCGTGCTCGCCGGAGTCGGCATCGCGGTCCTCTACCTGACAGGGATCCTCTGATGGCCATCGGCGACCGCAACCGCGCGGAGACCAAGCCCCGGTCGCGAAGCCGTCTGATCGCCGCGATCTCGGGTGTCGCAGCCCTCGCCGTGGTGGTCACCCTCGCCGTCACAGCGCAGGGATACCAGTCGCAGGAGGTGCCCCGACTCGAATCCGCGGTCTGGGTGATGCGAGACAGCGGCCAGTACGCCCGAGTGAACACCGAGCTCGCCGAGATCGACACGGTGCGCAACGTCGACGATCCCGAGGCCGTCTGGCAGAGCGGATCTGCCGCGGTTCTGTACGCGCAGGGCAACAGGCAGCGCTGGGATCTCGACCCGGCCAGCCCGACCGATCTGCTGTCCGACTCGTCCGACGCGGGAACCCCGCTCGCCTCCGAGCCGACCCCTGCGGGCACGAGGGAGATCCTCTCCGCAGGCCCCTACGTGGCCTACCGCACCGACACCGGTCAGGTCTCGGTGACGACGCTCGACCGGGGTGCGGCCACCGCGCTGGTCGACCCGTTCGCGGGCGTCGAGGTCGAAGAGGGCGAGGACCCTCCGACCTACACGGCGGATGCGATCGGGCTCTCGCCCGAGGGTCTGCTCGTGCTGTACTCGGCCGATGAGGGCGCGGTGCGCCGATTCGACATCGACGAACACCGATTCCTCGGAGATCCGGCATCCGTCTCCTCGGCTCCCGAAGCGGGCGAGGGGCTGTCCGTGACCGTCGTGGGCGACCGCTGGGCGATGCTGCAGACGGGGTCCGGTGAGCTGTGGCTCCAGGGTCGCGACGAACCCGTCGAGCTCGATGTCGCCGACGATGCGCGCCTGCAGGAGGGTGCCACCGCGGGCGAGTCCCTGTTCATCGCCGACTCCGACGGACTCGTGTCGGTCGACCTCGACTCGGGAGAGTCCGAGCGCGTCGCGGACGCCACCGGTGTTCCCGCGGCTCCGGTGGTCGTGGGCGACGATACTTATGCCGCCTGGCTCGACACCGGCGGTGGCACCCTGTGGGTCGATGGCGAGACCGTACCGTTGCGGGTCCCCGACGAGGCACTCGACTCCGCGACGATCGAGCCGGTCTTCCAGGAGAACGGCGACCGCGCAGTGCTGAGCGAGACCGGAACGGGACTCATCTGGACGGCGCCAGACGGTGAGTTGATCCCGCTCGAGCAGTGGGCCATCGAAGACGAGACGGAGCAGCAGGAGGGCACCATCATCGTCGAGGACGTGGCGGAGCAGCTGCCCCCCGTCGCCGTGGACGACGCGTTCGGCGTCCGCGCCGGCGAGCAGGTGATCCTCCCGGTGCTGCTCAACGACCACGATCCGAACAAGAAGGACGTCCTGACGATCGACCCCGACTCGGTGGCAGGCGGTCTCGGGGATCCCGCATTCGGCGACCTGACTCTCGTCGCCAACGGGCAGTCCCTCGTCGTCAACGTCAAGGCGGGATCCGGCCAGACCTCCTTCACCTACGCCGTGACCGACGGTGCGGCGGTGTCACCGCCCGCGACCGTGACCCTGACCGTCGTCGACGCGGGCGTCAACTCGGCACCCGTGTGGTGCGGCGTCGACGCCTGCCAGCAGGAGTGGCCGACTCCGCAGCTCCTTCCCGGTGGCAGCACCGTGGTCTCCGCACTCTCCGGCTGGGTCGACCCCGAGGGCGACCCCTTCGTGCTCAGCGACGCCTACGAGACCGACTCGTCATCGCCCGTGATGGTGGTTCCGATGGCGGACGGTCGTGTGGCGATCCGTCACACCGACCCGAACGCGGCGGATGCGGTGATCGCCGTCACCGTGGTCGTCGAGGACGTGCACGGCGCGACAGCCGAGAAGACCCTCGACGTGCAGGTCACCGGCAGCCCGGCCCTCGTGGCGTCGCCGGTCGCGCTGACAGCCCGCGTGGGTGAGCTGCAGTCCATCCGCATCTCCGATCACCTGTCCGGCGGCTCCGGTTCGTACCGACTGGTCGATGCTGTGCAGACGGCCGCCACCGCGCAGGGCCTCGAGGTCACCCCGAATGCGGCCTCGGGCACGGTCGAGCTGACCGTCGCAGAGCCGGGGCAGTATGTCGTGACGTACACCGCCCAGGACGTCTCGACGCAGGCCGAGCAGTCCGCGGTCATCCGCATCACCGCCGTCGACGGCTCATCCGGGCTCGCGATGGCTCCCCTGACCGCCTTCGTCCGCGAAGGTGAGGACACGACCGTCGACGTGCTGCGTGCGGTGCAGAACACCAGCGGCCGGGTGCTGATGCTGTCCGACGCCGTGAGCTCGACTCCGCAGCTGAACGTGCGGGTGGTCGGCAACGAGAGCATCCGCGTGAACGGCACGACCGAAGACGGCGAGCCCGGAGTCATCGGCAGGGCCACGGTGACCGTCGCCGACGGTTCCGGAGCCGCGGTGCAAGGCACCGTCACGGTCTTCCTCACCCCGCCGTCGACCGTGACCCGCCCGATCGTGTTCCCGGATGCGATCACGGTGCGCGCAGGCTCCCTCACCCGCATCGCCGTCACGGCGAACGACGTCGCTCCGCGAGGTGAGCCGCTGGTCGTGCTCCCCGAGGTCACCGGATCCGGCGAGGCCGGCGAGCTCGTCTTCGCCGACCGCAACGCGCTGCGGTACCTCGCACCGACCACGCCGGGCACCTACCGGCTCACGTACTCCGTCTCGCTCGAGCGCAATCCGTCGCTCTCCGACAACGGCACCGTGACGGTCACGGTCGTGCCCCCGGGGACGAACCGCGCGCCGACGCCGACCACTCTGACCGGTCGGGTGCTCAGCGGCCAGACGGTCTCGCTGCGGGTTCCGGCGAACGGGATGGACAGCGACGGCGATCGTGTGGTGCTCACCGGCATCGAGCAGCCAGAGAAGGGCGCGGGCACCGCGACGATCTCGGCGAGCGGCGAGTCCATCGTCTACCGGGCTCCCGCGGCCGGTGTCCAGGGCGGCCAGGCCAGCTTCCGCTACACCGTGCGCGACCCGCAGGGTGAAGAGGGTTCGGGTCTGGTCCGCATCGGAGTGCTCGACGCGGACGTCGACGACACAGCCCCCGTGACCTTCAGCGACTACGTGCGCGTCGAGGCGGGTTCGAAGACCCCGATCGTGCTCGACCCCCGTTCGAACGATCTCGACCCCGCGCAGAGCGAGCTCGAGATCACCGAGCTGGTGCCCAACGCTCCACCGGTCAAGGGCAACCCGCTGTACGACCGACTGAATGCGCTGATCGATTCCGACACCGACCTCGACGAGGGACGGGTCGTGCTGCGTGCGGGAGACACCGCCGGCACCAACTCCTACTTCTACACGGTCAAGTCGAAGCGCACCTCGAGCACCGCGCAGGGCCTGATCGTGGTCACGGTGACCGACGGTGCCGTCGCCGATCAGCCGAGCGTCGCCGACACCGTCCTCACCGCACGCGACCGCGATGACCTCGCGGACCGCGGCATCGACGTCGTGACCGATCGCGTGAGCTGGCCGTCGGGAGACACGTCGTCGCTCACCCTGAGCCTGTGGGGCGACCAGCCCGGGTACACCGTGCAGGGCAACCGCATCGTGGGCACCGCTCCGACCGAGGGCGCGCTCGTCCCGTTCCAGCTCAAGGGCAAGGGGTCGGGCGGACGCGACGTCGTCGCGTACGGATTCCTGCGCATCCCCGCCTTCGATGACATGCAGGTGCAGCTCAAGCCCGGGTCCACGCCCGTCGTGGTCGACGAGGATGCCGCGGCATCGTTCGACGTGGGCGACTACGTCGATCTGACGGCATCGGATGCCATCGAGGTCGGCAGCGGTCAGTTCGGCGCCCAGCGTGCGGCTGCGTCGTGCGTCGCGGAGGGATCCGGTGGCGCGACCTACCGGGCGGGCCGCGAGGCGCCGTGGTCGGACACCTGCCTCGTGCCCGTGCGGCTCAAGGGGCAGGAGCGCTGGTCGTACATCGACGTGCCCATCAGCATCCGTCCGGCCGAGCCGCAGCTGCTGCTCTCGTCCATCTCGCACACGATCGCCCCCGGTGCCACCGCGACGATCGACATGTATGCCAACATGGCCGCCTGGGAGGGCGGGCGCGAAGGCAACGCGGGGTCGCTCGTGTACCGGGTCGTGTATTCCGGGTCGGCGTTCATCGTGACGCCCAACGGCAAGACCCTCACGATCGAGGCCCGCGCCGATGCGAAGCCGGGCAACAGCGAGAACATCAGCGTCACGGTCGAGCAGTACGGGCAGCCCTCGGCATCCGTCCGTCTCGTCGTCGGCGCGGCACCGCCGGATGCTCCGCGAGGGGCCACCTTCACGAAGCAGTGCATCGTGACGAGCCCGAACTGCACGATCGACGTGGTCGACGTGGCGGGCGAGTACGACCCCTTCGCGGGCAAGCCCGGCTCCGGGCTGCGCCTGATGTCGCTCGGCGCGGGAGCGCGCTGCGACGTGGCCTCGATCTCGACGTCGAACAGCAAGTCGATCACGGCGAGCTGGCCCGGCGGCGGACAGGCGCCCGGCGGGCAGTGCGTCATCCCGTTCGTGGTCTCGGATGCGCAGGGGCGAACCGGAACAGGAACCCTGACGCTCGACCTGCAGGGCTTCCCGCAGGCGCCCGCGAGCGTCACCACGGTCGGCTTCACTCGCACCACCGTGGTGCTCGAGGTGCCCCTCGGCGAGGCCGGGCGCGCACACCCGAGCGTCTCGGGAGTGACGATCATGCAGGACGGATCGCCGGCGAACGCCTCATGCAGTCCCGCGGGAGGCGCGTACCGCTGCACCGTGAACGGGCTCGTCAACGGAGCGCCGCACGTCTTCACCGCAGCCGCAGTCAACGCCGTCGGCACGTCGGCCACGACCTCGCCCCTCACGAGCTGGGCGTATGCGGCGCCGGTCGTCTCGAACGCGACCGCGACGCCGGTCTACCGCCCGGGAGGCTCCGACCGCGGTCGAGGCATCGTCGCGCTCGCGATCGACGCATCGGATGACGCGCTGGCCTTCCGCATCGAGGAGACCGGCGAGATGATTCCCCGGAACGGGGGCACGACCCAGGTGGAGATCGGTCTGTCGCCCGGAGCGCAGAACCTCACGATCGTCCCCATCAGCGAGTTCCAGCCGCCGAACGGCGAGGGTGGCAACGAGGGCGGCGCCTTCCGCACCTCGGTGACGGTGGCGGGCTCTCCGTACTTCGATCCGTCGTGGACCAACGCGAGCTCACCGACCAACACGTCGATCGACGTGTCGGGCATCGCCGCGCAGGCCAACGGCAGTGCCCAGGGCCTAGACGTCGTCTACGTCGCGTGGCGCTCGGGCAATGCCAGCTGCAGCGCCGACGGCAACGGGCGGCTCTCGGTATCCGGCGCCGAGGTGCAGTCCGCCTCGCCGTCGATTCAGGGTCTTCAGCAGTATCAGGTCTACAACGTGAAGGCCTGCGCCTCGAACGGTTACGGAGTCGCGGAGTCGTCGACCGCGACGGTGTTCACCTTCAGGTCCGTCGACGGCCCCAGCGGCAACACCACGTACACTGTGGCGACCTCGCCGGCGAAGAACGGCAACCGGTACGAGTACGGTCTGTCGTCGGCTCCGGCACTCAATGTCGAAGAGGGCTTCGTCGCGCGATACAACATGTACGGGGATTGGCGAGGAGACTTCTGGCTCACCCCCGACTCGTCCCCGGGGCAGGTGCGAGCGCAGGCCTGCCACGCGCAGCAGACGGGCTCGTGCTCGGGCGCGGTGAACATCACCGCCACGACGGCGCCGACGATCGTGAATGTCGATTTCCAGGCGTGTATGCCCGCGCGTGAATCCGATGTCGTCACGGTGTCGGGAGCGGCCAGCGGGTCGTACGACCGGGTCGTCACACCCGTGGTCGACACCCCCGGTGCCTTCGACGTGAAGATCACCTGGAAGGGCGCGTACGCGACCCTGTCACCCATCACCCATCGAGTGACGGGCGCCTGCCCCTGAGGCGGGTCTCCCGATCACCACACAACCAACGAATACTCTTTCCTTATGCCTGCTCCCACAGCTGCTCCCGTCACCCTCGCTCCCGAACAGGCCGCCTGGTTCGCGGAGACCTTCTCGATCCTCAGCGGCAACGTCGAGCAGGCGATCCTCGGCAAGCGGCACGTGGTCGAGCTGGTGCTCGCCGCGGCCGTCAGCGGGGGACACGTGCTGCTCGAGGACTTCCCCGGCACAGGCAAGACGGCGCTTGCGCGCGCCATCGCCCAGACGGTGACCGGCACGAGCACCCGCATCCAGTTCACCCCCGACCTGCTGCCGGGTGATGTGACGGGCATCACGGTCTACGACCAGAAGGAGGGCGCCTTCGAGTTCCACGCCGGCCCCGTCTTCGCGAACATCGTGCTCGCCGACGAGATCAACCGCGCGAGCCCCAAAACGCAGTCCTCGCTGCTCGAGGTCATGGAAGAGGGAACCGTCACGGTCGACGGTGTCACCCGCCCGGTGCCTTCGCCGTTCCTCGTGATGGCGACGCAGAACCCCATCGAGCAGGGCGGCACCTACCGTCTGCCCGAGGCGCAGCTCGACCGGTTCATGATCAAGACGTCGATCGGCTACCCCGACGAGGCGGCCACCATGCGCATCCTCCAGGGGGCCGCGCAGCCGAAGCACGTGCTCGACGGCATCGTCGGCACCGACACCATCCTCACGATGGCCGAGATGACCCGCGGCGTCTACGTGAACCCGCTCGTCTCCGACTACATCATGCGCATCGTCGACGCCACGCGTCGGGCCTCCGAGGTCCGTCTCGGCGCGAGCGTGCGAGGCGCGATCGCGCTGTCCCGACTGGTGATGACCTGGGCCGCCAAGAACGGTCGAACCTTCGTCACGCCCGACGACGTGCGCGAGCTCGCGGTCGTGGCGCTCGCCCACCGTCTCGTGCTCGAGCCCGAGGCCGAGTTCGACGGCGTCACCGCCGTCGCCGTCGTGGGCCAGATCCTGCTCGACGTCGAGCCCCCGCGCGAGAACGGCACTGCGTGAGCTTCAGCACCGAGTCCCGTCTGACGCGCACGACGGCGGGCACGAGCACGTCGACGCGCACGTCGACGGTCACGCGCTACGACCGCACGCGCCGCGGCCCCGTCCGCGGCGCGGTCTTCGGCGTTCGTCGCGCGGCTCGCAACACGGGGCGCGCGGCGCGCGCATCCGTCGCCTGGGTGCGCGAGACGGTCACGGCGGCAGGGATGCTGGTGGCCGTGGCGCTCGTTCTCGGTCTCGTCGCCGGACTGCTGTTCGGCTGGGTCGAGGCCTGGGCCGTGGCTGCGATCGCTCTGGTGCTGCTGGTCGCCTGCATCCCGTTCATCCTCGGCACCCACGACTACCGGATCGACCTCACCCTCGATCGTGATCGGGTGGTGGCCGGAGCGGAGATCGGGGCCACCCTCGACGTCCGAAACAACGGCGAGCACCTCTCGCTCCCCGGCGTCGTCGATGTGCCGGTGGGGGAGGGGCTCGTGGAGGCGCACGTCCCGCTGCTGCGCCCCGGCTCCCATCACCGCGAGCAGCTCACGATCGCCGCTCACCGCCGCGGTGTCATCGACGTCGGTCCCATGACCATCACGCGCGGCGATCCGATCGGCATCCTCCGGCGGGAGCTCCGATGGCCAGACGTGCAGCGGATCCACGTGCACCCGGTCACGGTTCGTCTTCCCAGCACCAGCGCGGGCCTCATCCGCGACCTCGAGGGCACTCCCAGTTCGGTCCTGGTCGACGCCGACCTCTCGTTCCACGCCGTGCGCGAGTATGTCGTCGGCGATTCGCAGCGGCACGTGCACTGGAAGTCGACGGCCAAGACCGGCAAGCTCATGGTGCGCCAGTACGAGGAATCGCGGCACGCCCGCATCGCGATCATCCTCGACCTCGACGCCGAGTCGTACGAGACCGACGAGGAGTTCGAGAACACGGTCAGTGCCGCAGCATCCCTCGCACTGCAGGGCGTGCGCGACGGCCGTGACGTGCTCTTCTCGGTGAGCAACGAGATCCCCGAGCACAGCCGCGCCGAGGTGCTCTCGATCCGCACGCTGCCGACTGTGACCCCCAAGGCTCTGCTCGATGCCACTTCGACGATCGACGCGGCCGACCGGGTCATGCGTCTCGAGGCGGTCACCGCTCTCACCGTGCAGTCGTATCCGGACCTCTCGATCGGATTCCTCCTGACCGGGTCTCGGATGCCGCTCGATCGTCTCCGGCTCGCAGCGGTCAAGCTGCCCGCCTCGGTCGAGGCGGTCGCCGTGCGCAGTGAACTCGGCGAGCAGCCCACCATGCGCGCGGCCCGCGAACTCGCGGTCATGACCCTCGGCGCCCTCGGCGACCTGCCGCAGATGCTCGCGCGCGGAGCCCTCCGATGAGCACGGCAGGCGCGAAGCGGGGCGTGGCCGGGTCGCGCCGGTCGTTCGTCCTCTCGGCCCTCACCTTCTGGTCGCTCGGCTACGTGCTGGTCGGTGTCGGCCTCGCGACCGCGGCGGTCTGGCCGGTATACGAATCGCCGCGCGCCCTGGCGGTCGGCCTCGTCGGCGGTCTGCTCGGCATGGCCGTCGCCGTGCTCACGCGACTGCTGCGCTGGGGGATGCTCTTCGGCGCCCTCGCGGCGGTCGGCACGTATCTCGTGGTCGCGGTGCCGCTCGCGATCCCCTCGGCGTTGTCGTCCGTCCCTGCCTTCATCGGGGGCCTCCGCGATGCGGTGCTCGGTGTCGTTCTCGGCTGGAAGCAGATGCTGACGCTCAACCCGCCGCTCGGCGAGTACCAGGCCGTTCTCATCCCTTATCTCGTCGTCATGCTGTTCGGTGCGTTCGTCGCGACCGTCCTCGTGCTCGAGAACGGACGCCGCGCCACGATCGCCGTCCCCGTCGTGACGGCGATGAGCGTGTTCGGCATCGCCTTCGGCGTGAGCGGCACCACATCGCCCGTCTCGATCCTCGGTGTGGCGCTTCCGGCTCCCCGGGAGTGGCTGATCGGCGTCGCCCTCTTCGTCTCCGCCCTCGTCTGGCTGGTCGGTCGGGCCCGGCTGCAGCGTGCCCAGGCATTGCGCACGGTCGCCGCCGCCAACATCTCGCGCCGGGCCACCCCGGTGTGGTTGACCGTGCGCAGGCACCTCCTCTCGGCGGCGCTCGCGGTCGTCGCGCTCGTCGCCGGATTCGCGATCGCCCCGGCAGCGGCCGGCTGGTCGGATCGTTCGGTGCTGCGCGACGAGGTCGAGCCGATGATCGTCGTGCAGCAGCAGGCGAGCCCGCTCAGCGCCTACCGCTCGTGGTTCGCCGGCGGCACGCTCGACCAGACCGTCCTGCGGGTGCAGGGTGACCCGGGTGCGGTCGACCGCATCCGCCTCGTCACCCTGGATTCGTACGACGGCGAGGACTTCCACATCGACCCCGACGACCGGTTCAGCCGCCTCCCGCGCACGGCGCTCCCCGCAGCCGGTCGGGTGACGCTCGACATCACGATCGGCGACGCCTACCGCGGCATCTGGGTGCCGGCACCGGCCGGCCTCGCGGAGGCGCCGGCCTTCTCCGGCACCCGTGCCGATGCGCTCGCCGACGGGTTCCACGTGAACGAGGGCGGCGACACGGCGATCACGATCGCCGAGACCTCCGACGGCGACGAGGGACTCATCCCCGGCGACCGCTATACGGTGCTCGCGGATGCCCCCGGCGATCAGGGAGACATCACCGCACTGCAGGGCGGAGCGTCGAACCTCGACACCGATCGGTACCCCGCCCTCGTCGAGTGGGCCGAGATGCAGGAGCAGCCTCGCACCGGTGCGGGGTATCTCGAGATCATCGATCGTCTGCGCTCCCGCGGATACCTCAGCCATGCCCTGCTCGACGACGAAGCGGCAGCGGGGTGGATCGCGTCGCTCAAGGAGTCCGAAGGGTACGCGTTCGCACCGAGCTACGCCGGCCACTCCGCGGCTCGCATCGAAGAGCTCTTCACAGACATGGTCGAGCAGGAGCGGCGGGCGGGAGCGGATGCCGCACCCGAACTGCTCGTCTCGGCGGTCGGCGACGACGAGCAGTTCTCGGTGGCGGCCGCGCTTCTCGCCGAGCACTGGGGTCTCGAGTCCCGCGTCGTGATCGGCACGCGTCTCGCCGCGGCCGAGGAGGTGCCCGGGATCCCCGCGTGCACCGAGACGTGCACGGGGGCGAACATGAGTGCCTGGGTCGAGGTGCGTGCCTCCGGCGCTGACTGGATGCCGGTCGACACGACACCGCAGTATGCGATGCTGCCGAGCTCGATCACAGAGGGCGAGCAGCTGCCGGAGCATCCCACGGTCCCCGAACAGCCTCGCTCTGAGGCGCTGGACCCTCCTCAGGCGCAGAGCGACTCGAACAACGACGCGCCTCCGCTCGAGGACCCGCAGTCGGAGGTGCTGGCGATCCTGTTGCCGATCCTGCGGGCGGTGGGTCTGAGCCTGCTCGGACTCGTGTTGCTCGCGCTGCCCTTCCTCGTGCTCGTGCTCGCCAAGCGGCAGCGAGCCAGAGCTCGACGCACGGCCGCCGAACCCGAGGTGCGTCTCGCCGGGGCGTGGGAAGAACTCGTCGACGTGTATGCCGACCACGACGTCGCGATGGAGACGCAGGGCACGCGCACACAGCGTGCACTGTCGACCGACCGCGAGGCGGCGGACCGTCTGGCGGCACTCGTCGACCGAGCGGTGTTCGCCGAGCACCCGCCGACGAAGGACGAGGCGAGTGCCGCGTGGGAGATCGTGGATGCGGAGCGCGCGGAACTCGCGCATGCCGGTCGATGGTGGCACCGCCTCATCATGCGGGTGCGACCGGCATCGTTCGTCGGTCGGGTGAGGTCGGCGGGCGGCATCCGGTTCTTCGGGCTTCGGCCCGCGCTCGGTACGCTCGGACTGACCGGTTCGCTCGGCGACCGGAAGAAGGGGGACTCATGATCGCGCCCGTGGATACCGGCTACGCGACGATGCTCATCATCGTGGGCGTTCTCGGTGTGCTCATCGGCATCGCCATCTACGTCTGGTACGCGTATGCGCTCTCGCGCCTGTTCCCGCGTATCGACGGCGAGGGGTGGAAGGGCTGGGTCCCGATCCTCAACGAGGCCGAGATCCTCGCGCGAGGTGGGGTCCCCGCCTGGTCGGTCGTGTTCTACTTCATCCCGATAGTGCAGCTGTACGGCATCTACCTCAAGGTCGTCGCGACCCACCGCATCAACCAGCGGTTCGGGCGGGGCGCCGGCATGACGGTGCTCGCGATCCTGCTTCCGCCTGTGTGGGCGACCGTGCTCGCCTGGGGCGCCCCGCCCTACCCCGAGGGCGACCGCCTGGCCGCTCTGCAGCCCGGGCCGCGTCGCACCTCTCAGCCCGCTGCGGCGCCCGCTCGTGATGCGTCGGGCTACACGATCCCGTCGCTCGCGCCGCACGCTCAGAGCCAACCGGATGCTCCCGCGCTCATCTTCCCCGACTATGCGGCCCCGCCTCGAGCGACCGAGACGTCGGAGTCGGCGGCGTCCGTCGCGCCCGCTGCACCGTCCGCATGGGGCGCGCCGCCGCAGCCGCCATCCGCTCCGGCGTCGGCACCGGGCGCGCCGGTCGGCCCGCCGCCCGTTCCCGGCGCTCAGTCTCCGTCGTACCCGCCCACCGGGGGGCAGTCGCCGAACATCGGAGCGCCTGCCGCGTCGTTCGCTCCGCCCGCATCACAGGCCGCACCGCAGCCGCCCGCCCCGGTGGCGTCGCCGCAGCCTGCGGCACCACAGCCTCCGGCGCCGCAGCCTCCGGCGCCGCAGCCTCCGGCGCCGCAGTTCGCCGCGCCGCCGGCCGCGCCGGTGGCGTCATCCGCTCCCCACCCGCCCGCTCCTGTCGAGGCGCACCCGACGACCGGGATCATGGCCGCGATGGGCGGAGAGCCGGTGGCCCCGCAGCCATCCGCGCCCGTCGCCGCGCCGCAGCCTCCTGCCGCGCCGCAGCCGCCCGCTCCGTTCGAGGACGCGCCCGCCGCGCCGACCGCCGACCCGCAGCGTGTCGTACGACCCGCCCCGCCGTCCTTCCGCGACGGTGCCTCCGACCTCGAGCCGCAGGCGCCCGTCATCCGTCCGGCGCCGTCCGCGGCAGCGGACTCGCCCGAGACGCCGGCGGCGCCGGTGGTGCCCGCCCCCGTCGACCCCGCCCCCGTCGACCCTGCGCCGGTCGACCCCGCGCATGCTGCCGCGCCCTCGGCCGCTCCGATGCCGCTCGGCGGACTCGTCGCCGACGTCGACAAGACGGTCGTCACTCCGCGTCCGGCAGAGATCGACGTCGACGACTTCGATGCCACGGTGGTCGTTGCGCGCAAGCGCGGCATCCGTCGTTCGCTCGTGCTCGACGACGGTCGCACCTTCTCGCTCTCGGGCGCGAGCGTCGTGATCGGTCGCAATCCGATCGGCGAACCGGGCGAGCAGCGACTCGCCATCTCCGACACCACACGCACGTTGTCGAAGACGCATGCGCGCCTCGTCGTGCACGACGACGAGTGGCGCCTCACCGATCTGCACGCCACGAACGGCGTGGTCGTGGTCGAGGAGAACGGCACGGAGACCCTGCTGGACCCCGGCGAGAGCGTCACCGGCAACGGGCGCTTCATCCTCGGCGAAGTGGGCATGCACGTCATCGCGGAGCGCGATTCGTGACTCTCTCTTCGGTGGTCCTCAACGTCGCGTCACTGACCGACACCGGTCTCAAGCGCGCCTCGAACGAGGATTCGGTGCTCGTCGCCTCGCCGGTCTTCCTGGTGGCCGACGGCATGGGCGGGCACGAGGCCGGCGATCGGGCCAGCGCTGCGGTGGTCGAGGCCTTCGAACCGTTGCGAGGACGCACAGTCGAGGTCGCCGACATCGGCGAAGCCCTGAGCCATGCTGCGGCCGTGGTCGAGGACATCTCCGCCGAGCACAAGCGCGGGGCGGGCAGCACCGTCACGGGCGTCGCACTCGTCGAGCACGACGGTGCACCGCACTGGCTCGTGTTCAACGTCGGCGACTCGCGCGTCTATCGGCACCACGGCAACGACCTGGCCCAGCTGACGATCGACCACTCGCTGGGTCAGGAGCTCGTGGATGCCGGGGAGCTGCGCCCCGAAGACCTCGCGTCGTTCTCGCAGCGCAACGTCATCACGCGGGCCATCGGGGCACCGGACAGCACGGCCGACAGCTGGCTGCTTCCCGTGGTCGACGGCGAGCGGCTGCTGCTCTGCTCCGACGGACTGAGTGGCGAGGTCAGCGATGAGGCCATCCGGGCGACCCTGACGATGAACGGACGCCCCGAGACCGCCGCCGCGGCGCTGGTGAGTCGCGCGCTCAAGGCGGGCGGCCGCGACAACGTCTCGGTCGTCGTGATCGACGTGGTCGCCGGGGGCGCGCGCACGCGACCCGACGACAGCACGGCCGGCCGCATCGCGGCATCCGCTTCTCTGACCGACTCGATGCTCGAGGGCACGACGATCCCGGTGCGGGCGCGATGACCGACGTCGAGAACGACGGCGAAGAGACCGTCATCCTCACTCGCCGCGACCGGCGTCGAGGGGGCGCGGTCGCGGAGGAGCCGCCAACGCAGCCAGAGCCGACCGACGGTGCGGACGTGGTGGACGTGGTGGACGAAGATGCGGGGGCCGCGGATTCGACGGATGGCACCGACGCCGACGCTCTCGATGACGCGACGGTCGTCGTCGACCGGAGTGCTGGGCCCGTGCAGGAGCCTGCGGATTCTCTCGATGACGCGACGGTCGTCGTCGACCGGAGTGCGGGGCGCGTCGAAGAGCCCGCTGGTTCTCCCGACGCCGACGTTCTCGATGAGGCCACCGTCGTTGTGGACCGCAGCGCCGGAGCCGCCGAGGAGCCCGGCGACACTTCCGACGAGCAACTCGTCGAAGAGGCGACGGTCGTCGTGTCCCGGCCGCCTCGACGTCTGCGTCGCAAGCGGGCGAAGGGCGCCGACGAGCAGGACGATGCTTCGGTCGATCCCGCGCCGACCGCCGCGCCCATGTCTTTCGAGGCGCCGACCGATGGTCCGGCGCCGGAGATCTACCGTCCGCGTCCGGCCCCGCTCGGCCCCTCTGCGCCGCCGGTCGTGGTCGGCGCCGCCGCCCCCACCAGGGCGGTGGATCCGGACCTCCCCTCCGTCGCCAAGCAGGGACTGCGCTGGAGCATGGCGACCCTCCTCGCCTTCGCGGCTGCCTGCGCCGTCTCCGTCGCCGGTCTGGTCACGCTGGGTTTCGTCGTCTTCGCCTGAAGTCTCGCCCCCTGCGCGTCGGCTTCTGCGGAGAGGTGCTGTGTGCCATAGGGTCGGAATCAGTCTTTGAGGGGGGATCACCTATGTCGTACCACCGCATTCCGGGATCGCTGCGCGCGCCGCTTGTGAGGGGTGCGGCCGGGGCCACGATCGTCCTGGTCGCGCTCGCCGCGACAGGATGCTCGTTCGGAGCCTCGGAGCACGACGAGGATTCAGCGCTCGTCATGGAGTTCTTCGATCGGCTGATCGAGGGGGACGCCGTCGGTGCGGGCGCCCTGCTCAGCGACAGCTCCATCGTCAGCCCCGCGGCGCTCGACGACGACATCTACGCCGAGGCGGCGCGCCCCGTGGAGGCACGGGTCACCGTCGTCACGGGATCGCCGTCCGACGCCTCGGTCTCGGTGGAGTACCGTCTGGACGGCGAATCCGAGCCCCGCGAGATCGACGTGAGAACGACGACCGCCGAGGGTGAACTGCGGATAGCGCAGTGGGGTGACCTCGGCGTCTACTTCGACGGGCAGGGAGTTCCCGGTGTTCTGGAATCCGCCGGAGTCACCGCGTTCGACCTGACGACGACTGACTCTCTTCGGCTTCTGCCGGGTATCTATGACTTCGAGTACACCGACGAACAGGAGCTCACGACCATCGATCCCGGCGGTGGGGATGGCGAGCCGTTCGCGCTGGAGTTCCCTGCGGAGGCGTCGACGATCGAGCCCCCGGCAGGGGCGGAGATGGTCTCGAAGATCATGGTTCTCCACCCGGTGCTGCGCACGGAGGTCGCAGACGACGCGCAGGCCGAGGTCGACCGGCTTCTCTCCGCGTGCACCGCGAGCGGGCTCACGGGGAGCGATTGTCCGTCCGTGATCGCGGACGGTACTGCGAGGCGCGCGTGGGAGGGAGCCGTCGACGTGAGCTCGGTCGTGTGGCGTCAGAACGAGCCCTTGGCCCTCGTACGCGGAGACGGCGTCCGTGCGGGGGCGCCCTTCACCGTGAACTTCAGCTGGCCGAGCGGTCCCCAGGAGGTGACCGTCGACGTCGCAGCGGCCGTGCAGCGCGACGCATCCGGCGCGGTCGCCGTCGACTTCGATTGAGGGCTTCGCG
Organism: Microbacterium sp. LWH13-1.2; assembly: GCF_038397735.1. NCBI lineage: Bacteria > Bacillati > Actinomycetota > Actinomycetes > Micrococcales > Microbacteriaceae > Microbacterium > Microbacterium sp. LWH13-1.2. The sequence goes on from NZ_CP151635.1 coordinate 104,951, forward strand.
CACCTGACCCGGCCGGTCAGCCGACGGACTCGGCGCCTGTGTCCGGCGTGTGCAGCAGTCCGCCCTCGCGCTCGGCCTCTCCTGGATCGTCGACGGGTGCCTCTCTGCGGCGTCGCAGCACGATGAGGATGCCGAGCACACCGAGCAGGCTCGCTCCGCCGATCGCGGTGAACAGCGCCGCTTCACGCGTGAGGAGGAACGGCGAGGCTCCGTGGTCGGGGTCCACCGTGGCGACGGGCGGTCGTGCCGCGCTCTCGGTGGTGTCGAAGTACGGGCTCACCGGTCCCCGCGTGGTCTCGTCGGGGAGCAGTTCGATCGCGGCGAACGGCTGGATGAAGCCCCATCCGTTCACGTCGTCGCGGTTGTCGGCGTCTGCTCGCAGCCCCGTCGCGGTGAGCCGATAGGCCCATCCTGCCGGAGGATCCTCGGGGTGCGCCTCGGCGACGAGGGCCGCCGCAGCGCTGGCGTATCCGGTGGCGTAGCTCGATGCCGGGGCGTCGCCGGCGAAGATGCAGTCCCCGCCGCCGGCCGCCGCCGTCAGCACGTTGCCACCGGGAGCCGTCACATCGACCTGGGGGCCGTGGATCGAGCTCTCGGTGGCTCGGCCGTTGCTGTCGGCCGCGCTGACCCCGAGCGCCTGTTCGTAGGCTGCGGGATACCGGGCGGCGTCCGCCGCGTCCGCGTCCGATGCCCGGTTGCCGCCGCTCGCCACGACCAGGGCTCCGACCGCGGCAGCGTGCTCGACGGCGGCACGGAGCTCGGCGGTGTCGCTGTCCTGCGACATCGAGACGTTGATGATGTCGGCGCCGTTGTCCGCCGCCCAGTGGATGCCGTCTGCGAGGCGCTGCGAGGTCGGGCCGTAGCCCTTGTCGACGTCCTGCTGCTGGGTGCTGCGGAATGCCCGCACCGACAGCAGCCGCGCGTCGGGTGCGAGCCCGACCACGCCCGAGCCCGGGACGGGCTGCGCTGCGATCTGACCTGCGATCGCGGTGCCGTGACCGGTCGTGTCGCTCATGCCGTCGGCGCGCTCGCCGTCGCCGACGAGATCGACGCCGCCGATCACGACACCGGCGAGGTGCGGATTGCTCGCGTCGATCCCCGAGTCGACGATCGCGACGACGATGCCCTTGCCCGTGGCGAGCCGGTTCGCTTCTTCGGCGCCGAGCTCAGCCAGAGCGATCGGAGCCTCGGGGCTGAAGACCACGGTGCCCGGGGTGCACGCCTGCCCCGCGGTCGCGGTCGACACGATCGACGACGAGGGGGCGGTCGACGCCAGCGCCGTCGACGGTGCGCCGAGCATCGCGGCGCCGATCATGACGGACGCGAGGGCTGCGCTGCGACGACGCATCAGTTCGTCCCGGAGCCGGGCGACTCTCTCGCGGCTTCGGTGGTCAGGGCGGGCCCCGCGGCGAAGAACTCGAGCCACGCGTCCGAGACTCGTCCCACATCGTCGGGTGAGTAGCCGAGCTGCGCGATCGGGCCGCTCGCGGCATCTTCTGCGCTCTGCTCGGCGACAGCCCCGGGGATCGCGTAGGCCGTGCCGGATTCGTCGATCAGCACGGCCATGCCGACCGCGTCGTCCGATGCGGCGCTGACCTGAACGAGAGCTCCGCCACCCACCTTGACGTCGACCGTGGAGCGCTCTTCGGGCAGTGCGGTGGTGGTCCCTCCGAGCACGGTGTGAGCGTCGTCGGTGAGCACGGCACACGGAGACTCGCCTGCCGCGAGAGGCTTCAGCGGCAGAGTGGGCCAGTCCTCGCCTCCGATGTACGACACCGTCGGCACGTCTCCGGTCTCCGCGGGAGACACCTCTTTCTCAGACGCCTCCTGGCCGCTGCCGAGGAGGTAGAGCTGGTAGGCGAGGGGGCTGAGGCGTGCGAGCTCGCCGGTCGCGAGAGCCACATAGCGCTCATCGGCGGGGGTGCCCTGCGTGTGCACGATGGTCCCCGCCGTGAGGTCCGTGTCGGGCACGGGGGCGCCCATGGCGTTGAGCCTGATCGGCTCGAGCTCCTCGCCGGACTCGAAGAGGTTGAGCCAGCGGCCGTCGACCTCGAGGATGTCGCTGGTGCCGAGGCCGACCGCGCGGAGCACGGCGTTCGCGTCATCGGCCGACACCGCGTAGCGCAGGCCGTCGGCGATCACGAAGAGCTCGTCGCCGCGCTCGACCACCGCTCCCGTGCCCGTCGATACGTCGGCGACGGGGGAGGTCGACAGGGAGACGGCGGCGCCTTCGGCGTCGTCGACGCATGCGGTCCACGAGGAGTTGATCAGAGCGTTCGGTGCCGGGAGGTCGTCGGGGGCGCCGAGAATTCCGATCGCGGGCCCGACAGGGATCCCGTCGAGCGCGGCCTGGTCGGTGCGCACCACCTTGAACTCGCCGGAGGGGATCAGCAGGCGTGCGCTGGCGGTGTTGATCACCGGGTAGAGCGTGCCGTCGACCGAGACGTAGCGGGCCCCGGTGTCGGTGGCCACGATGAGCCGGTTGTTCTGCCAGTCGCCCGGAAGCCCCGGCTGCATGATGCCCCAGAACACCCCGACGAGGATGACGCCGACCGTGAGCGCGACGCCGGCCACGACAGCGCGCAACGGCTTCGCGGGGTCGAGCTCCTTGCCGCCGGGGGCGCCTCCGGTGAACGCCGAGAGCAGTCGACGCCGGCTGAAGCCCTGCGCCTCGATCAGATCCTTCTTGGTCGCCATCGGTCAGACGAGCCCCGCCGTGGTGACGCCGAGCGGCAGCAGGAGCGCGAGAGCGATGACCTCGACGGTGTCGCCGAGGCGGGTCAGCCGCAGGCGGGCCTTCGGAGTCAACAGCGTCAGTCCGACGAGGATGACGGTCGCGACGACGAGGATGAGGAGCATCCAGGTGCGGACGTCGGGAAGCGCGAGCGCCACCGTCACACCCGTCGTCGCGAGGCCGATGGCTCCGATCGCCATGAGCACGAGCACGCCGAGGCGGGCGTGGATCTGCCGCGACTGGAACATCATCCCGACGAACGCGAGCACGCAGAGCAGGGCGCCGAAGACTCCGCTGGCGGCGACCAGGGGCGTCGCGATCAGGGCGGCGAGACCGAGGGCTGCCCGCAGCGCGATGAGGGTGCGCGTGCCGGCCGCCGCGCGACGCTTGACCTCGTCGGCGTCGATCGGCTCGGGAGCTGCGAACATGTCGGCGTCGCTCTGCGGCGAGATCACCCGGATGCGGGTGGTGGTCAGGGCGAGCCACGGGATGCCGTTGGCGAGCAGCGCCGTGGTCGCGAGCATGATCGCGTAAGGAGCGAGAGCATCTCCGAAGATCGCGGCGCTCGTGGCGGTGACACCGATCGATGCGCCGAGGGCGATGGGCACGAGGTGGACCTCGGGCTTGTCCTGGGTGACCGCCAGCCCGACGCCGCCCACGATGACGAGTCCGAGACCCAGAGCGGCGAGCGGCCACCCCCAGATGCTCTGCACGGGCACGGCGAGGTACCCCGCGAGCCCTCCGTATGCTGCGGCGGCCAGTCCGAGTGCGTGGCCTGCCTCGGGCTGACGGAGACGCATGAGAACGGCGGCGGCGACACTGAGCACGATGGCGCCGGCCCCGGCGATGATGGCGGGCAGGAGCGACGTCGGCGGGGTCGCGACGAGCAGGAGCGCACAGAGCGCGAGGAAGGTGAGGCTGACGAACAGGGCGGTGCGCGAGCTGTCTGCCGGGGTCCACGAGCCGTGCTGCTCGGCGGTGGCGTCGATGACCGCCTCGACGACGTCGTCGTAGACGCGCGGCTCCTTCATGAGGCCGCCGCGCACGAGGGTCAGCAGCTCTCCGTCGTGCACACCCTGGGCTGCCGCTCCGCGAGCAGGGTCGAGCGGTGTGCCGTCGGCCCGCTGCAGGGAGTAGCCGCCGTGCGTGAGCGTCGGGTCGAGCACGCCCAGGCTCCGAGCGAAGCCGGGGATGATCTCGACGAGGGGGACCTGCGACGGCACGCCGACGTCGAGCCGGCGGTCGTCGCTGACGACGGAAAGCCGCAACACGGTGCCTGCCGCTGTGCTGCTCTGAGTCATGGAACGATGCCCCCTCCATGGTTGCCGCCGGTCGGGAGGAGACCCGTGGCTGCGCATTCCGCCTTTCACCCTAGTTGAGGCGTGCGACTACGCGTAGTCACGGGATGGGGTTTTGTCCATCGTTTGCATGATCTCTGTGGGGTGTGTGGTGATTGGGGGCGATCTGATCTAGCCTGTGTCGTGAAACGAATCGTGGGGGGTTGTTTCGAAGTCGTCCCAATACTGGGATGCGCTCCCCGCACGTGTGTCCTTTGTGGACCGGAGGGAGTGAGTTATGGCTGATGTCATCTCCGCTGAAGAGGGGGCTCTGCGCCGCGGAGCCCAGGCGGTGCGGGAGACGAAGTCCGGGATCGATCAGCAGACCAAGAAGGTCCGTGGTGAGATCGAGCAGCTGCGTGGTTTCTGGACGGGTGCGGCTGCCGCGTCGTTCTCGACGCTGATGTCGCGGTGGGACGAGCAGGCTCGTCAGCTGAACGAGGTCCTCGTGACGCTCGAGGATGCTCTTGCGGGCACTGAGCGTGACCAGGCTGCGACTGAAGAAGCTCACCAGCAGACCATCTCGGGCCTCGGCTCGATGATGGGTTCCTGAGCGTAGACCACAGAGATTTCAAGGAGGACATGATGCAGTCGATGTCAGTTCGTCCGGAGCAGGTCAATGCTCTGGCAGGGCAGATCCGTAGTGGGTCGCAGGCTATTCGTTCGGAGCTCGATCGTCTCGAGTCCGAGGTCGGGAAGCTGCGTGCGGCGTGGGATGGTTCCGCGCAGCAGGCGTATGACCAGGCGCAGGCGAAGTGGAACCGTTCGCTGAGTGAGATGCAGCAGCTTCTCACGCAGATCGCGGGCAAGACCGAGGAGATCTCGGGTCAGTACGTGCAGACCGACAAGTCGGCTGCCGGGCGGTTCGGGGCGTGATCCCGTGACGCGGGCCCGTCGCAGCGATGCGTCGGGCCCGCGTCGTCTGCTCTGCCCTCCGCCCTGGTCGGAGGACGGTGCAGACGAGAGGGGAACCGTCGTCGCACCGCCGACGGCATCGAGCCGACGCCAGGGAAGATGACGAGAGGGCGGCATGAGCGACACCGATTTCTGGCTGAATCCCGCGGGGCTTCGTGTGCAGGCCGGCGTGTTCACCCAGTATGCGGATCAGGCGGCGAGTGCTCGCGCCTGGTTGGAGGATCACACGATCACCGACGACGGCAGCTTCGACGCCTACACGCGGGTCGCGGGTGCCGCGATCGAGATCAGGTCCTCGCTGATCGAGTGGTTCGAGCACCTGGAGCAGGTGCTCGACGGCACCGCCACCGAACTGATCGCCGTCGCCGACGAGGGCGAGGGCATCGACATGGAGCAGGCCGCGCTCATCGACGCGACCGACCCCGACGAGTACAACGACAACACGCAGTCGCCCTCGGGCCCGGCCGTGATCGCGCCCAGTTACGACCGCACAGACGATCCGTTGCCGGTGTGGGGTCCGCCGACCGGGGGAGCCGCCTTCTTCTGCGACCTCGGCAGCCGTGACGAGCTGAATCAGCTGAGCACGAACCTGGTGCCCGGCGATCTGCTGAGTCCGAGCGAGTGGATCGACACCGTGCTCGGCTGGCTCGGCGCTCAGACTCTGCCGCAGCGCGTGCTCGAGACCTACGGCGGTCGCTGGGGCGACATCGCGCAGTTCGCCGACACGATCAACGGCCTCGCGTCTCTCGTGGAGGACATGCGCGGTCACCTGTCCAGTGCCGCCGCGAACGCGGGCATCCAATGGCAGGGGTATGCAGCCAACAGTGCACAGGCCTACCTCGAAGACCTGCTGAACGCGCTCTCGGATGCGCAGAGCGCCCTCGCGGACGCAGGAACGGTCTTCTCCGACTACTGCACCGGTGTGATCCAGTCCGCCGAGCAGATCGCCGGAGCGATCTACGGGCTCTACGACGCGGTGCTCGTCGCTGCTGCGGGTGCAGCCTTCGGCACCGGCACGGTCTGGACGGGCGGTGGCGGCCTCGTCGGCTACGGCACGGCCGGCGTCTCGCTGCTGTGGGCCTTCAAGAAGCTCGCTGACGTGAACGACATCCTGCAGGATCTCTCGAGCCTGTACTCGATCCTCGAAGCCCTGGGCAATCTGTCGGGTGATCTGTCGAACTTCGCCGCGACCATGCCCGTGCCGATGATGGAGCAGACCTCATGAGACCGGATGCTGACGCGAACAGCGGTTCCGAGCCGCTCGACCCCGATGCGGCATTCGCCGGTCGGGTGAACTCCGAAAGGGCTCCGTTCGCACTTTCGACGGTCGCTTCGAGCGCCCCGGTGCTCGTGCAGCTCGCGAGGCAGATGCGGGAGGTGCGCGCACGAAGCGATGACCCGCAGCTGCGCGAGGTGCTGGACGGGATCCTCGACGGACGTGCGCCGCTGTCGGCAGTGCTGGCGAATGGAGTGCTGCCCTCGCCGCCCGCCGCCATGCCGGATGCGCTGCGGGAGATCATGGAGACGAACGAGGAGACGCAGCGATGATCGGTCTGAAGGTATCGACCGCCAAGGGCGCGCTGGCGAGCGTCGACGGAGGCATCGACGAGATCGCCCGCATCCTCGATGCGCTCCGTGACGAGACCGCGAAACTCGAGTCCCGCTGGGACGGTGAGGCCCGCGAGGCCATGTCCGTCGCGGTGCACGACTGGAACGAATCCATCGAACGGCTGCGGCTCATCGCGCGTGAGGCGAGTCGCGTCGCGGGGCAGACGGTCGACCGGGTCGATGCCTTCGACCGCCGCCGAGCCGGCGCGTGGCACCGTTGAGGCTGCGGTCGACGACGGCCCTCCTCGCCGCGGCGACGATGATGCTCGCGCTCGCGGGTTGCGCTCCCGGCGCCTCGACGGGGCTCACGGTGACCTACGAGGTCGACGGCGCTGAACGCACCGTGACTCTCGACCCCGACCAGATCACCTGCGATGACGGCAGTGTGCACGGTCTCGCGATCTCCAACGATCCGCAGGGGCGGTTCTCGATCGGACTCGACGGGCCTCGTCGAGGTTCGGTCGGCGTCGGAAGCGACGACGGGCTGGTGCTCTTCGAAGCGACCGGGCTCGATCTCTCCGCATCCGGCGCGGAGCTCACCGTCGGCGCGTCCGAAGGCGAGGTGTCCCTCGTCGAGGGATGGGCGCCCGGCGACGATGTGAATGCCTCGGGCGATGACGCCGAGCAGTACTCGGCGGTGCTCTCCGGCTCGATCAGCTGCGACGATCCCGTGACCGTGCCGACGCCCGAACCGGAATCGTCCGGGTCGGCGCCGCCCGTCGGGGTGAGCGTGAGATTCACAGCCGGAGACACGGTGCACCTGGCGGCGTTCGTGCCGGGCGACGTCTCGTGCGGCGCACGCGTCTCCGCGACCGGTGTCGACCCGAATCCCGGCACGATCTCCTTCGATTCCTCCGGTCGGGTGCAGATGACCGTGACCGATGAGGCGGGGACGACCGAGTTTCGCGCGGACGGTGTGGATGTGGCCGCCGAGAGCGACGGCTCCTACTGGCTGCGCGACATCGAGGGCGACGTGAAGTTCTGGGAGGGGCAGACAGGCGGGACGCTCTCTCAGGATGATGCGGAGTCCGGCACCGGCACGCTCAGTGCGCTGATCGTCTGCCCGTAGTCCGCCCGGCGGTGGGAGCGGCGCATCGCCCTGCGGGTTTTGTCCATCGTTTGCATGATCTCTGTGGGGTGTGTGGTGATTGGGGGCGATCTGATCTAGCCTGTGTCGTGAAACGAATCGTGGGGGGTTGTTTCGAAGTCGTCCCAATACTGGGATGCGCTCCCCGCACGTGTGTCCTTTGTGGACCGGAGGGAGTGAGTTATGGCTGATGTCATCTCCGCTGAAGAGGGGGCTCTGCGCCGCGGAGCCCAGGCGGTGCGGGAGACGAAGTCCGGGATCGATCAGCAGACCAAGAAGGTCCGTGGTGAGATCGAGCAGCTGCGTGGTTTCTGGACGGGTGCGGCTGCCGCGTCGTTCTCGACGCTGATGTCGCGGTGGGACGAGCAGGCTCGTCAGCTGAACGAGGTCCTCGTGACGCTCGAGGATGCTCTTGCGGGCACTGAGCGTGACCAGGCTGCGACTGAAGAAGCTCACCAGCAGACCATCTCGGGCCTCGGCTCGATGATGGGTTCCTGAGCGTAGACCACAGAGATTTCAAGGAGGACATGATGCAGTCGATGTCAGTTCGTCCGGAGCAGGTCAATGCTCTGGCAGGGCAGATCCGTAGTGGGTCGCAGGCTATTCGTTCGGAGCTCGATCGTCTCGAGTCCGAGGTCGGGAAGCTGCGTGCGGCGTGGGATGGTTCCGCGCAGCAGGCGTATGACCAGGCGCAGGCGAAGTGGAACCGTTCGCTGAGTGAGATGCAGCAGCTTCTCACGCAGATCGCGGGCAAGACCGAGGAGATCTCGGGTCAGTACGTGCAGACCGACAAGTCGGCTGCCGGGCGGTTCGGGGCGTGATCCCGTGACGCGGGCCCGTCGCAGCGATGCGTCGGGCCCGCGTCGTCTGCTCTGCCCTCCGCCCTGGTCGGAGGACGGTGCAGACGAGGGGGTCGGCAGCGTATAAGGAGGGGGCGATGATCGCGCTCCTCGAGAGTCCACGGCGTCGGCCGTGCAGGGCGGATAGGGTTCAGGTGTGACAGTCGAGACGGTAGAGCGGCGTCGGATCGTTCTTCAGAGTGAGGATCGTCGCTTCGACCTCTCGCTTCCTTTCGACGAGACCCTCGACGACGCTCTCGTCCTCAGCGGGCTGTCGACGGCCGATCGCTTCGTCACGATCGGGCCGGGGGGCTTCGAGATCCCGGGCGAGACCGAGTGCGAAGACCTCATCGACGGAGGACTGTACGCGCTCATCGACCGCACGGCGCTCGCCCCGCAGGCCCGGCGCGCAGGTGCGACCGCAGGCCCCACGCGCGCCGATCACGGCGCCCGATGGTGGATGCTGGCCGTCAGCGGTCTGCTGCTGGTCGCCGTCTTCGCGCAGGGAGCAGGGGATCCTCTGCTCAGACTGCTGATCGGTCTGCTGCTCGTGGTCGGCGCGATCAGCGGAGCGGTGGCCTGGGCACGCCGGGATTCGGCGGCGGGGGTGCGCGGAATCCTCGGGGTCCTCGCTCCGATCCTGCTGTCGTTCGCTGCCGGGGCGCTGCTGATCCCTGCGGGGTTGGAGGAGAGCGCTCATCTCTCCGCGGCCACCGGATTCCTCGCCGCCGGTGTCACCACCGCTGTGATCGCGGTGTCAGCCCGCGCCCGTCCGATGCGCGCGGCCGCCGGCACGGCGACGGTGCTGCTCGTCGCCCTCGCCGCCATCTGGGGACTCGCTCTGCTGCTCCGCTGGGGGCAGGCCGAGGCGGCGGCCATCTCGCTAGGACTCGTCCCGCTGGGGCTCCGAGCCCTGCCGAGCAGTCTGGTGAACCTCCCAGAGGGCTACTTCATCGACTACAAGCACTTCATGACCAGCCGATGGACCGTTCGCGGAGCGATTCCGGAATCGGTCGGGCTGCTGCGCCCGGAGCGCATCACAGCGGTGGTCGACGACTCCTCCGCGCGGCTCATCGCCGGGACGGCCGTGCTCAGCCTCGTCGCCGTTCTGATGACCCCGCTCGCGTTCCTGCGCGAGTGGCCGGACGACCCGATCGTGATGTCGGGAGGAATCGCCCTTCTCGTCTGCGTCGGCCTCGCGCTGCTGCTGACTCCGCGGCACACGACTTCACGCATCCTGCGCTGGCTTCCGCGTGCGGCCGCCGCCGTGGTCTTCGTGATCGCCGGCATCCAGGCCTCCGTGGCTCTCGGCGCGGGTTTCCAGGTGGTCGGCGCGGCAGCGCTGTTCGTCGTCGGTCTCACCGCGGTCGCGGTCATCATCCCGATCTCGCGCGGTGCGAGCTCGCTCATCTGGTCGCGATTCGGCGACGCGTTCGAGTGGCTCGCCGTCGCGCTGGCGCTGCCGGCGGCCCTGCTCTACGCGAATGCGCTGTCGCTCGTTCGTGGAATGATGGCGGGATGAGCGGGAACGGCGAACCACAGCCCTGGCCGGCAGGTGGACTGATCCCCCCGGTGCAACCGGGACCGGGTCAGCACGGCGAGATCCCGGCACTCCCACCGGCACTGATCGCGGCGCCTCCCGGAGTCGACGGGGCGCCGCTGCGTTCCGCACCGACACCTCCCGCGCCCACGCCGATCGTCTCGACCCGCACACGCGCCAGGCAGCCCGCCGACGGTCTGGGGCCCGCATTCGTCGGCTCGCCGGCGGGAACAGGTCAGCGGATCGCCGCCTTCACGCTCGATGTAGCCGCTGTGGTCCTCGTCGCGGCCATCGTGCTCGTCACCACGCGCAGCATCCTCCTCGCCGGCCTGACCGTCGCCGAGCTCGCGATCTTCCTCTGGGTGCTCGAGGCCCGCACGGGGCTCACCCTCGGCAACGCCGTTCTCCGGCTGCGCGCGGCACGAGCCGACCGCCCGTACTCTCCTGGCATCGGGCGGCAGTTCGTGCGCGGCGTCGTCACAGGTGCGGGGTTCCTGGTCGCTGTGGGCAGTTGGGTCGTCGTCGCGTCCACCGCCTGGGACCGCGGAGGGCGCCGCCAGTCCTGGGCCGACCGCATGGCAGGCACTGTCGTGGTGTCGGTTCCCCGCACGGCCGCAGACGTCGACGTGGCGGTGCCTGTGCCGCAGGCGGCAGCTCCACTCGCGCCTCCTCAGGTCGTTCCGCTGGGCGCGCACCCCTCGGCGGTCGACGAGGACTCCGAGCCCACCGATGCCCGCGCGGCCTCGCACCGCACCGAGACGCCCGCTCCTGTGCCCCAGGGCGAGGACCGGCCGCTCTTCACGGTCGCCCCTGCCCCGGCGCAGCAGTCCGGCGGCGACGCTGCAGGCCCTGCATCCGAATCCGGCGCCCTGCTGCTTATCTTCGACACCGGTCAGAGGGTGCAGCTCGGGCTTCCGGTCTCGGTGAACCTCGGTCGTGCCCCCGTGGCCAGCGTCCATGACGACCGGCTCGTCACCGTGACCGATCCGGACTCATCGGTGTCCAAGACGCACCTCCGCATCGAGCATTCTCGAGGTCGCACCTGGGTGACCGACTTCGGATCCACCAACGGCTCCGACATCCGCTCCGACGACGGACAGATGACCGAGCTCGTCGCGGGCGAGCGCGTGCTCCTCGACGACGCCGACCGCGTCCGGATCGGAAACCGCAGCTTCACCATCAGCCTCCTGCTGGCCACCGACAGCAGCGCCGGAGAGAGAGCATGACAGGACCCCGCCTCGCGCCGCCCCGCGTCCCCTCCGGAAAGCTCCCCGTCCAGGCGCCGCCCGAGCTGCAGCCGAATGACGGCGGCATGGGCATCCTCGGATCCCTCCTGCCGATGCTCGGCAGCGTGGGCGCGATCGTCATGGTCACCATGTCGAACCAGTCGGTGACGGGCCTGCTCACCGGTGGCATGTTCCTGCTGTCGTCGCTCGGGTTCGTCGCCGTCAACGGCTGGCGTCAGCGGTCGCAGCGGCAGGCGGCCACGCTCGGCTCGCGTCGCGAGTACCTCGCCTACCTCACCGAGCTGCGTCAGACCGTGCGCGTCGCCGCACGGCAGCAGCGACGAGCAGCGAACTGGCACCTCCCCGCGCCCTCGGCTCTGCCGTACATCGCCGAGGAGCGCACCCGAGTGTGGGAGCGCGGGATGAACGACCCCGACTTCCTCGCGGTGCGGGTAGGCACGAGCGACCAGCCGCTGTGCATCACGCTCGAAGCCCCCGAGCTCCCCCCGCTCGCCCAGCTCGACCCGGTCGCGGCCTCCGCCGCGCATCGATTCATGCTGACCCACGAGCTCCAGAAGAACCTGTCGCTCGGCGTCACCCTGCGCGACTACGCGCGCATCGAGATCACGGGCGACGAGAGCGAATCCCGCGGCCTCGCGCGAGCCATGCTGCTGCACCTCGCCACGATGCACGACCCGGACATCGTGCAGATCGTGATCGCCGCCGACTCCGCCGTCCTGCCTCAGTGGGAATGGGCGAAGTGGATGCCGCACACGCACTCGCGCACCGTGAGAGACGGTCTCGGTGCTGCGCGCATGATCGGCTCCCAGCTGTCGGAGCTCGAGGACATGCTCCCGGCCGAGGTGCGTGAGCGCTCGCGCTTCTCGCGCGACGGATCCGGCGCCAAGGTGCCCCACATCGTGATCCTCACCGACGGCGTCAGCACCTCGTTCAACGACATGCTGGTCAGCGGTGACGGTGTGCAGGGCGTGACCGTGATCGACCTCCCCTCCCGGTGGAGCGACCTCGACGACCCGAACGCACTGCGCATCGCCTTCGAGCCCGGAGACAAGGGCAGCCGCGCCGAGCTCGTGAGCCTGCAGGCTCCCGCGCGCCCCTTCGAGGCCGACGCGATCAGCATCGTCGAGGCCGAGGCGACCGCCAGGCGGCTGATCGCCCTCTACTCCGGTGGCACGACCATCACGAAGAAGAAGAGCGCGACCGATCAGGCCGAGCTCGTCGAGCTGCTCGGGCTTCCCGACGTGCGCGACCTCGACCTCGACGCGGCCTGGGCTCCTCGGCTCGAACGCGACCGGCTGCGTGTGCCGATCGGTCAGACGGAGGACGGCAGCCCGCTGATCCTCGACATCAAGGAATCCGCACAGCAGGGCATGGGTCCCCACGGTCTCATCATCGGTGCGACCGGTTCGGGTAAGTCCGAGGTGCTGCGCACGCTCGTGCTCGCCCTCGCCATGACCCACTCGCCCGAGCAGCTCAACTTCGTGCTCGTCGACTTCAAGGGTGGCGCGACGTTCGCCGGCATGGCGGACATGCCCCATGTCTCGGCGATCATCACGAACCTCGGCGAGGAGATCTCTCTCGTCGATCGCATGCAGGACGCCCTGCAGGGTGAGATGGTCCGTCGGCAGGAGCTCCTTCGCGCGACCGGTCCGTTCGCGAACGTCGCCGACTACGAGAAGGCGCGTCGCGGCGGACGCACCGACCTCGCTCCTCTTCCCGCTCTGCTCATCGTCGCCGACGAGTTCTCCGAGCTGCTGTCGGCCAAGCCCGAGTTCGTCGACACGTTCGTCAACATCGGCCGACTCGGACGTTCGCTCCAGGTGCACCTGCTGCTGTCGTCGCAGCGCCTGGAGGAGGGCAAGCTCCGCGGCCTCGACACGCACCTGTCGTACCGCATCGGCCTGCGCACGTTCTCGGCTGCGGAGTCCCGCACGGTGCTCGGCGTTCCCGACGCGTACCACCTGCCCACGCAGCCTGGTGCCGGAATCCTGAAGTCCGACACCGAGACCATGACGCAGTTCCGTGCCTCCTACGTGTCGGGGCCGCCGCCCCGGCGCAGGCGCCGCGCGTCGACCGGCACATCCCAGAGCACAGGCTCGACTGCGGTCGAACTGTTCACCGCGGCTCCGGTCTGGCGTGCGGAGGCCCCCGTCGACGAACCAGAGGTCGTCGTCGACTCCGAACCCGAAGAGAAGCGCAACACGTTCGAGATCGCCGTCGAGATGATGAGTGGTCGCGGCCCGTCGGCTCACCAGGTCTGGCTGCCGCCACTGGAGACCCCGGCCACGCTCGACCAGCTGTTCGGAGACCTCGTCGAAGACCCGGCCCTCGGTCTGATCTCGCCGCGGTGGCGCGGCGCGGGTGCGCTCACCGTTCCGCTCGGAATCGTCGACGTGCCGCTCGAGCAGCGCCGTGAGAACCTCGCGATCTCGCTCGGCGGTGCCGCGGGTCACATGGCGATCGTCGGGGCACCGCTCAGCGGCAAGAGCACGCTCGCGCGTACGGCTCTGGTCGCTCTGGCGCTCACCCACACTCCGCAGGAGGTGCAGTTCTTCGTCATCGACTTCGGCGGCGGCAGCTTCACGGGTCTACAGAGGTTCACGCACGTCAGCGGCGTCGCGACGCGTTCGGAGCCCGACATCGTGCGACGTACGGTCGCCGAGGTCACGAGCCTGCTCAACGCCCGTGAGGTCTACTTCCGCCAGAACGGCATCGACTCGATCGACACCTACCGTCAGCGTCGTGCCCAGGGGCAGGCGGACGACGGCTACGGCGACATCTTCCTCATGGTCGACGGCTGGGGAACGCTGCGAGCCGAGTTCGAGATGCTCGAACCGCAGATCCAGGCGATCGCCGCTCGCGGTCTGACCTACGGCGTGCACGTCGTGATCACGGCGGCGCGCTGGATGGAGATCCGCGCCAACATCAAGGACCTCATCGGCACGCGAATCGAGCTGCGGCTCGGCGACCCGACGGACTCCGAGGTCAACCGCAAGGCGGCGGAGAACGTCACGGCGATCCCCGGTCGCGGTCTGAACGAGAACGGCCTGCAGATGCTCACGGCGCTGCCGCGCATCGACGGCGTCGACGAGGCCTCCTCGCTCGCGGGCGGCATCGACGATCTCGTCGCGCGAGTCGCGTCGGCGTGGCACGGCCCCGCCGGACCCAAGCTGCGTCTGCTGCCTTCGCGCATCGGTCATGCCGACCTGCGCGGCGTCGCCGCGGCCGCATCGGCAGACGGTTCGGAGCCCCGCGAGATCCTCCTCGGCATCGACGAGGCGAACCTCGCGCCGTTCTCGATCGACCCCCTCGAAGAGCCGCTGCTCTACCTCTACGGCGACGCCGACTCGGGCAAGTCGTCGATGCTCCGCGGAGTCGTGCACGAGATCACCCGTCTGTACGGCCCGTCCGAGGCGAAGATCTTCGTGGTCGACTACCGCCGCGCGCTGCTCGGAGAGATCCCGCAGGAGTACCTCGGCGCCTACCTCACGTCGCACGAGATGACGGAGGGGGGCATGAGCGAGCTCGCGCAGTTCTTCCAGAGCCGCATCCCCGGCGCCGATGTCACCCCCGACCAGTTGCGCACACGATCGTGGTGGAAGGGCGCCGAAGGCTTCGTGCTCATCGACGACTACGACCTCGTGTCCACCTCGCAGGGAAACCCGGTGGCCGTGCTCGCCCCGCTGCTCGCGCAGGCGGCCGACCTCGGTCTGCACGTGATCCTCACGCGTCGCACCGGTGGCGCGAGCCGGGCGGCCTACGATCCGATCATCCAGCGCATGACCGACCTGGGCGCCACCGGCATCCTGCTCTCGGGCAACCCGGAGGAAGGCCAGCTCATCGGCAAGGTCAAGGCGATCCCGGCCATCCCCGGTCGCGCGCAGATCGTCAGCCGTGATCGCGGCCTGGTCGCCGCGCAGCTGCTGTGGGTGCCGCCGAGCTACCAGTGACGGACGAGCAGAAGACCGGGCCTCAGACGGTCTGGGTCCCGGGTCTCGCCGGATGGCAGGGGCAGCGACGGTCGATGACCGGGCTCATCGCACTCGGCGCCGTGCTCGCCGCCGCGATCCTCTTCTACGCCGCGACGCTGGTGGCCGACCCTGCCCCGGCCATGAAGGTTCTCGGCGCGGGAGTCGTGGTGGCCGTCGGTGTCGCCGTCTGGCTGCTGGCGGCCCACGTCAGGGTCGCGCGTGCGAGGGTCGTTCGCCTGGTCGTCGACGGGACGAGCGTCGTGTTCGGTGGCGCTGAGCAGATCATCTGGCCCTTGCGCACTCTCGTCCTGACGGGAATCCTCCTCCTCGCCGGGTGGGCATGGAGCGTCTTCACGGTTCCCGCGGAGCGGATGACGATGCTCACCCTGCTGGGCGTGCCCGTGATCGGGGCGATACTGCTCATCGCGGGCGCTCGCTCGTGGTTCCGTCCGCCTTCCCGTCATCGACTGACGCTGAAGCCCGACGGCCTCGAGCTGCGAATCCCGCGCAACGACGTGAGCGCGACCTGGGACGAGATCTCGGCGGCATCGCTGGAGGGCGACCGCGTGGTGGTCCGCTCGTCCGCGACGCGTCCATCGTCGTGGGCGACTCGCGATCTCGCGAGCGATCCGGCGATCCTCGCCGAGCTCGTGTCGTTCTACGCGCATCATCCTGCGGCGCGCGCCGAGATCGGCGCGGCGACGCTCGCGCGTCTCCGGTCCGGAGACTTCTGAGGCCCGGATCTCTGTGATCCGGCGCTCTGAGCGGGGGGCGTCAGCGCGCGGCGTCGGCCAGGTGGCGTGCGTTGTGACTCAGCACCTTGACGATGATGCCGTGGCGGCGCAGCTCCTTGGCCGTGCGGGCGCCCTCGTCGGCGTCGCGCCCCAGAGCGTGGATGTTCGCGACGACGAGCACGTCGCCCGTCTTCAGGGTGCCGATGAGGCGGGAGAGCCGGTCGCTCCAGCTCTCGAGGATGTCGGGGGAGGGGTGACGGAACCCCTCGATCGGCACGCCGAACCGGGTGAGGTCGTCACGCTGCTCGACCACAGACGGCATGCCCTCGCGTGCGACGACGAGTCCGACCAGACGGGATCCGTCCGGGCGGGCGAGCCAGAAATCGCGGTTCTGCTGCAGCTCTGTGAAGCACTTCGGACACTCCGCTGCCGCATGCGGCAGGTGCAGCGGACTCGTCAGGGCCTCGTCGACGGATGCCGTCGCCTTCATGGGATCGATCGTCTCGCTCATCGCGCACCTCCGGCATCCATTCTGCCCTGATCCGAGGCTGCGCGGTGACCTTTCAGAGCATCCCGAGGGCTCGCACCGCTTCGCGCTCCTCGACCAGCTCGGCGACGGAGGAATCGATGCGGGCGCGCGCCCAGTCGCTGATCTCGAGACCCTCGACGATCTGCCACTCGCCGTCGATCGAACGGACCGGGAACGATGAGATCAGACCTGCCGGAACCCCGTACTCACCGTGGGAGACGACGCCGGCGGACGTCCAGTCTTCGGTGCCGTGCACCCAGTCGCGCACGTGCTCGATGGTCGCGTTCGCGGCAGAGGCCACCGACGACGACCCGCGCACCTGGATGATCTCCGCCCCGCGCTTCGCGACCCGTGGGATGAACGTCTCGTCGAGCCACGCGGGCACGTCGCCGACGATGGCCTCGAGGGCTTCGGCCACCGGAGCGCCGCCGACCGTCGCGTGCGAGACGTCGGGGAACTGCGTCGCGGAGTGATTGCCCCAGATCGGCACCCGACGGACTGTGTCGACGGGGGCGGCCAGCGTCTGCGCGAGCAGAGCCCTGGCGCGGTTCTCGTCGAGGCGCGTGAGCCCCGTGAACCGCTCGGCGGGAACTCCGTCCGCGGATGCCGCGGCGATGAGGGCGTTCGTGTTGGCCGGGTTGCCGACCACGGTCACGCGCACGTCGGGTGACGCGTGCGCGGCGATCGCCGCTCCCTGGGGCCCGAAGATCCCGGCGTTGGCGGCCAGCAGGTCGCCCCGCTCCATGCCGGGCCCGCGCGGACGCGCTCCGACGAGCAGCGCGAGGTCGGCCCCGTCGAAGCCGACAGCCGGGTCGTCGGTGACCTCGACGTGCTCGAGCAGTCCGAAGGCGCCGTCCTGCAGTTCGAGGGCCGCACCCTCGGCGGCACCGAGGCCCTGGGGGATCTCGAGCAGTCGCAGGCGCACCTTCTCGTCAGGCCCGAGCAGGTCTCCGGCTGCGATGCGGAAGAGCAGCGCGTATCCGATCTGTCCGCCCGCACCGGTCAGCGTGATCGTGGTCGTCATGACACGAGCCTACGACCGCGGGGAGCCCTCGGCGCAGAGTACCCTCGTGGCATGACCTTCAACCCAGATGCCGATGTCTCCGGCAACACCGCCCGACGGCGCGGTCGCGGCGCCGTCGTCGCCGGAGCCGGCGGTATCGGCCTGCTCGGCATCATCGCCCTCATCGCGGGGCCGCTGCTGGGGATCGACCTGTCGGGCCTCCTCGGGGGCGGGGGAGCCACCGGCGGAGGATCCGAGCCGCAGGAGGGCAGCGTGATCGAGAACTGCCTCACCGGTGAGGACGCCAACGAGAACGTCGACTGCCGGGTGGCGAGCTCGCAGCTGGCGCTCGACGGCTACTGGGAGGACTACGTCGACCCGTACCGGGCGCCGCAGCTCATCATCGTCGACGGTGCGACCTCGACCGCGTGCGGTACGGCCTCCAATGCGGTCGGTCCCTTCTACTGCCCGCCGGACGAGACGGTCTACATCGACCCCACGTTCTTCGACCTCATGCAGCAGCAGTTCGGAGCATCCGCCGGCAACCTCGCCCAGCTCTACATCGTGGGGCACGAGTGGGGCCACCACATCCAGTACATCACCGGCGTCATGGACCGGTATCCGAACAACGGCACGGGTCCCGACAGCAACGGTGTGCGCATCGAGCTGCAGGCCGACTGCTACGCGGGCGCGTGGATCGGTCAGATGACGCAGGAGAAGGACCCGGACGGGGTTCCGTACCTGTTGGCGCCGACCGAGGCCGAGATCACCGATGCGTTGAACGCCGCGAACACCGTCGGCGACGACAACATCCAGCAGCAGTCGTCGGGTTCGGTGAACCCCGAGAGCTTCACGCACGGCACGAGCGAGCAGCGCAAGTACTGGTTCGCGAACGGCTATGAGAGTGGGCTCGACGTGTGCGAGCAGCCTTTGACGCTGGCGGGGGACCAGCTCTGATCACGTCGACGTGATCACGACGGACTTCTGAGAACCGGGGAGAAGACGATGGACCTGGACGCGCTGTATCCACCGATCGAACCGTACGAGACCGGTGAGCTGCTCGTCGGCGACGGTCACCGCATGTACTGGGAGGTCAGCGGCAACCCCGAGGGCAAGCCCGTGGTGTTCCTGCACGGAGGGCCGGGCAGTGGCACCTCCGCCTGGCAGCGCCGGTTCTTCGATCCCGACGCGTATCGGATCGTGCTGCTCGACCAGCGCGGATGCGGTCGCAGCACTCCGCACGCGAGCGCGCCCGACGCGGATCTCCGCTTCGTCACGACCGCGCACCTGATCGCCGACATCGAGTTGCTTCGCCGCAACCTCGGCGTCGAGCAGTGGCAGGTGTTCGGCGGATCGTGGGGGAGTGCGCTGGCTCTCGCCTATGCGCAGGCGCATCCGGATGCCGTGAGCGAACTCATCCTCCGGGGCATCTTCACGTTGCGCCGCGAGGAGCTGGAGTGGTTCTACGAGGGCGGCGCGGCGGCGCTCTTCCCGGATCTGTGGGAGGAGTTCCTCGCTCCCATCCCGGTGCTCGAGCGGTCGCACATGATCGAGGCCTATCATCGGCGGCTGTTCGACCCCGACCCGGCCGTCCACGAGCCGGCGGCGGTCGCCTGGTCGCGGTGGGAGGCGTCGACGGTCACCCTGCGACCGGACGCGGCTCAGATCGAGGCGATGTCCGATCCGCGCGCTGCGACCGCGTTCGCCCGCATCGAGAACCACTTCTTCGTGAACCGCGGCTGGTGGTCGGAGGGACAGCTGATCGCCGGGGTCGACACCATCCGCCACATCCCGACCGTCATCGTGCAGGGTCGTCATGACGTGTGCACGCCGATGATGACCGCGTGGGATCTGCACGTGGCGTGGCCCGAGGCGGAGTTCGTCGTGGTCGACGACGCCGGTCACTCGGCGACGGAACCCGGTACCCAGCGGGCGCTGCGCGCGGCGACCGACCGCTTCGCAGGCTGAGACCTCGCGGCGGACGGACCGCTCAGGGGCCGAGGTGCGTCAGGCGCGCAACGCCTGGGTCAGCGTCTTCAGGAGTCCGACGATCCCGCCGTACGCGCGGAACCGTGTGAGGCCTTCGCTCACCGCGGCGCCCGTGCGTGCCGACACGAACCACGGCGGCTTCGGGAGGATCGTGAGGCGCCCGCCGCCGTTGACGATCGGCAGCGAACGCGGGAACGGCCGGAAGGGGCCGCGGATCACCGACCGCTCGACGCCGTCGAGCAGCAGTGCGTTGTGGACGACCCCGATGCCGCTGCCGACGTCGTCGATCGTGCTGCCGGGGAACGCTCCCCAGGTGAGGGTCGGGGTGATGAAGCCGAAGGCGGTCCATCCGTTGATCGCGATCGAGCCGTAGCGCAGCGCCGCGATCGCCCGGTCGAACCCGGCGCCGAGCGTCTTCTCGGTCGACGGGTCGATCAGCAGATTGGCTCCCAGCGTGCCCTGCAGCTGCTCGTTCGCGTAGGCCACCGCGGAGTCGAGGAACTCCTGCCCGGTGCCGGCGACAGAGACGACGCCCAGGACGGGGGCGAAGTATTCGGTGCTCTGCAGTGCTGCGGCGTCGTCGCCCTGCTCGATCTCGACCAGCAGGCGGTCGCCGAGCACGAGGGCATCGGGGTAGGCCTCTGTCGCGAGGTCCATCCGCGAGGGCGAGCCCGGGTACCAGATCGGGCGCTCGGGAGCGTTGGCGTACGCGCGGCGGAGCGCTGCGCGGAAGTCATCGGCCTGCGCCCAGTCCGACGACATGATGACGACCTGGCCGGCGATGCAGTTGTGGCCGCTGTTCTGCAGACGCATGGTCGCGACGTGCTCGGCCTGATACGTGAGGTCGGCGGCCGTCCAGTCGCCCGGCACGATGATGATCGGCGAGACTCCACCGAGCTCAGCGGTGATGGGCTTCTTCAGCTGCGGTCGGTTCTCGCGACGCCGACGCGTGGCGGCTGATCCCGAGCCCCAGACGATCGCGTCGAACGTCGCGGCGGACCCGGTGATGTGCACGTGCGCGAGATCGGGGTGTCCCGTCAGGTAGACGCCCACCGCAGGCCCTCCGCGCACGATGCGCAGCAGGCCGAGGGCGATGAGCGGGGCGAATGCGCGCTTGTACACGGGCACGAGTGCGTCCTGGGTCGGGTTGACCTTGAGCAGTGCGGTGCGGTTGTGCGCGAGCAGCTCGTAGAGCACGTCGAGCACGGGGATCGAGGTGATGTTGCCGGCGCCGAGCACGAGCCCCACGCCCCCGGTCTCCGACGGCGTGCGCTGAGCGAGGCCGGCCGCGGCCCGCGCACCGTTCGGGGTCATCCCCGGTTCCAGCCACACCTCGCCCGTGTAGCCCGAGAGCAGGAACCGGTCGATGCCCGTCAGCGGGAAGGCGTGCACGCGAGAGCGTCCGCCGGGTGCTCGGTCGATCCTGACGCCGTCGAGTGGATTGGTGCCGTTCGCGAGGCGAGTGAGGGTCTCGATGTACGCGTCGAGAGCCCCGAGCACGCTGTACGGCCCGCTGAGCCATTCCTCCCCGCGCAGGGGATGCCGGCCGTCGAGGCCCTTGGATGCTGCGGCCGTGTTCGCCCAGTCCTCCGCGGTCGCAGCGACACTCGTGCGGACGCCGTGCAGCAGGGTGACGCGCTGTGCGAGGGTCAGCGCAGACCAGGTGCGACTGCCGACGTGGAGCTCCGCGATCGCGGCATCGAGGCGTTCGCGTTCGCCCTCCGGCAGGTCGGTGGTGGTCGTCGTGGTCGTCGTCTTGGCGGCGGGCGTGGTCGCAGAAGTCATCGGCGTCTCCTTCGGACGGGATCCCAGCTTAGGCCGGGCGCTCGCTCAGGCGTCGATGTCGGCGCGACGCAGCCGATAGCGACGAAGGGTGAGCATGCTCGCCACCATCAGGAGTGCGGGGAGGATGCTGAAGCTCAGCACGATCCCCGTGATCGCCGCGTCCGGCTGCTGTGCCGTCACGCCGGCGACGGTCGAGACGTATCCGGTGGCCGCGAGGGTGAGCGAGACAGCTGTGGCGCCCAGGGCGAACCCGACCGTCTCGCCCGCCGTCCACACCCCCGTGAACGTGCCCGCCTGGCCCCTGCCGCTGATGCGCTCGTCATGCGAGATGACATCGGGGAGCATCGCCATCGGAAGAGACTGCAGCCCGGCGTATGCGATGCCGGCGAATCCGATCGCGCCGTACATCCAGGTGCCGGGCATCCAGGCGGCAAGGACGAGGGACGCAGCGGCGGCCGTGAACAGGATGCTCGCGATGGCGAACGCCCGTTCCTTGCCGATCCTCCGCGCGACGACCGTCCAGACGGGGGTGGCGATCAGAGCGGGGCCGACGAGCGCCAGGAACACCAGCGTGACAGCATCTTCGCTGCGCAGCACCCAGGTGGCGACATACTGGGCGGCGGCGAGCATGGTCCCCGTCGCCAGGGCCTGCAGCAGAAACGTCCCGAGCAGCGCGCGGAAGGGCTGGCTGCGGCGCAGAGTGCGCACGCCTGCCGCGTACTGCTCGCGGATTCCGGCCGGCGCCGCGAGCTCGGGGCGCTCGCCGTCGTCCGGGCGGTGCGCGGCGGCATCCGCGGTGCGCGAGGCGATGAGCATGCCGACGCCGATCGTGATGCCCGCGACGACGCCCATCAGCAGGTACCCCGCGACCGGGTCCGACCCGGCGCTGCGCAGCTCGGGCCCGCCGGCGCCGAAGAGCAGGATCGCCGCGGTGAGCACGACCACGCGCCACCCGAGCAGGCGGGTGCGCTCGTCGTAGCCCGAGGTGAGCTCGGCGGGCAGTGCGACGTACGGCACCTGGAACAGACTGAACGACGTGGCCGTGGCGAGGAAAGCGAGGAGCACGCAGATCGCGCCCGCTGTCGGTCCCCACGACGGGGGCACCGCGAACGTGAGTGCGAAGAACAGTGGGAGCGTGAGGGCGCCCAGGACCATGAAGCTACGACGGGAGCCCGTCTTCGCGTACTGGCGGTCGGATGCCGCACCGATCAGCGGATCGATGATGACGTCCCAGATCTTCGCCGCGGTCACGATGAGGCCGGCGGCGAGGGCCGCGACACCGAGGTTGTCGGTGAGGAAGTACGTCAGCACGAGCCCCGGGAGGGTCGCGTAACCGCCCGTGCCCAGCGAGCCGATCGCGTACAGCGCGACCGTGCGGGCGGACAGGCGGGCGGATGCTCGTTCAGGCCGAGCCGCGGTGCTCATCGCGCCAGTGTATCGGTGCGCGAAGTGCCCCCAGTGGTGCAGATGGGGGGTCAGACGAGCGGGATCAGATGAGGGAGAGCTCGCGCAGCTTCGACTCGACGTCGGCATTCGACGGCTCGACGTGGTGCGAGGAGTCGGGGTAGACCACGACCGGGATGTTCGTGCGGCCCGAGATCTCCTTCGCGACGTCGGCGGCCGACGGGTCTGCGACGAGGTCGACGTAGGTGTACTCGACACCGAGGCCGTCGAGCTGCTTCTTGGTGCGGATGCAGTCGCGGCACCAATCGGCGCCGAAGAGCGTGATCGCGGATTCTGCAGGAGAAGTCATGTATCCAGGGTAGAGCCGCATAGCTGGACGGGCGCCGAGTCGCACACGGTCTACACTGACCGTTGCTAGGTAAGGCTAGCCTTACCTATACTCGATCCCATGAACACTGCGTGTGAGCACCACGAGGATCCGGACTGGGAGCACATCGAGGGAGTCGTGCTGATCGCCGGGGACTCGACCGATGCCGGGGCGATCGCGGCCATCGCCGCTCGTCTGCCCTGGGATACGGAGGGGGTCATCATGCTCGAAGCGGCCGCACGCATCCAGTTCCGCCACATCGATGTGCCCGAGGGCGTCTCGGTGCGCTGGCTGCTGCGAGGCGACGGCATCCGCCAGCACGCCAAGGGGGAGCGGCTCGCCACCGCGGTGCACTCGTGGTGCGTCGAATGGACCTGCTCCGAACCGCCGCTGCAGTGGACGGTCTGGCTCGGTGCGCACACTCCGCCGCACGTCGCGCGCATGGCTCGCAGCCTGCTCGGCGTGGCCAACTGACCACGACATCCGAGAGAGTGCACGAACCGTCGCGCCCGCGCCCGCGACGTTGAGGGCGCGGGCGCGCGGAGTCAGCGCGTCGCGAGCGCCGGAATGCCGGTGGCTGTGGCGCCAGCGGTGATCGCGTCGAGCGCTCGCCGCAGCGACGAGCTCGACGTGTGCGCCGTGTACGGGAAGTAGACGACCTCGACGCCGACCTCGGCGAACTCGCGTTCGAGCCGCAGGCCCTTGTCGGTGCCGCGCCAGTCGTCGCCCTTGAAGAAGTGGGTGAACTGCACGTCACGCCACGAATCCATCTTCGACGGAGTTGTCTCGACGTACACGTCGTCGACGAACGAGATGTGACGGACTATCTCCGCCCGCTCTGCGGTCGGGATGACGGGCTCGATGCCCTTCACCTGCCGCAGCATCTCATCGCTGACGACACCGGCGACGAGGATGTCGCAGTGCTGCTTGGCGTGACGAAGAAGGTTGAGATGCCCGACGTGAAACAGGTCGAAAGCACCCACGGCATAGCCGATGCGCGTCCCCATGATCTCCCCAGATCAGTAATTCCCCAGAAGGCGGATCCCCATCCGCCCAGCGACTCCCACAGCCGCATCCGCACAGCTTAGCAGGTGCCGGGTTTCTCGCCCATAGGAACACATGGAACTATGGATGCCGCAGCAATCGCCGGCGCACATGAAGGGGGAGGGCCCGTGGGGACAGCGGTCACCGTCATCGTGCCGACCTTCAACGAGCGCGACAACGTCGCGGAGCTCGTGGCGAGGACCGCCGTCGCGCTCGCCGCATACGACGCCGAGATCCTGTTCGTCGACGACAGCACCGACGACACCGCGTCCGAGGTCGAGCGCGTGGCGGCGGATGCTCCCCTTCCCGTCCGCGTCATCCATCGAGACGACAACACCGGGGGACTCGGGGGAGCGGTCGTGGTGGGGCTCGAGGCCGCGGCATCCGATCTCTGCATCGTGATGGACGGCGATCTGCAGCATCCGCCCGAGCTGCTCCCCGCCCTGCTGGGAAGGTATGAGGAGGGCGATGCCGATGTGGTGGCCGCCTCGCGGTACATCGGCGGCGGCGACACCAGCGGCCTCGGAACGGCCGTGCGCTTCGGTGTGTCGCGGACGGCGACCTGGCTCACGCGTGCGATGTTCCCGATCCGGCTCGCACGCAGCACCGACCCGATGACCGGCTTCTTCCTCGTCGACCGAGCCAGCCTCGATCTCACGACCCTCAAGCCCCAGGGCTTCAAGATCCTCCTCGAGATCCTCGCCCGCACGGATCTGCGCATCGCCGAGATCCCGATGGAGTTCGCCGAGCGGCGGCACGGCACCTCGAAGGCCAGCCTGAGGCAGGGCGCCACCTTCCTCGCGCACCTGACCCGCCTGCGCTTCGGCAAGATGTCGCTCTTCGCGCTGATCGGCGTGATCGGAGCCGTGGCGAACCTCGGCATCATGTGGCTGCTCACCGCCGCCGGCGTCCCCTATATCTGGGCTGCCATCATCGGCGCCGAGATCACCATCATCGGCAACTTCATCCTGCAGGAGCGGTTCGTCTTCGCCGACATGCGCACCGACGCCCGCGGTCTCGGCGGTCGTTTCGCCGCTTCGTTCACGTTCAACAACCTCGAGGCGGCTCTGCGCATCCCCGTCATGGCGCTGATGGTCGAGACCTGGCACATCTCGAGCGTGCTCGCCACAGGGCTGTCGCTCATCGTGGCCTTCTTCGCGCGCTTCCTCTTCCACTCGCTCGTCGTCTACGCACCGAAGAGGCGCTCGAAGACCGATGCGGCGGATGCCGAGCCGAAGCCGGACACCGCGACTCTGCGGGTGATCAGGGCGATCGACGCCGAGGCGATGAAGCCGGGCGAGCTCTAGCCATCGCGTCGACCGCTCGGGACTCCGACGCGACGAGTCGCGTGCGAGGATGTCAGGCGGGGAGGGCGACATGAAACGCAAGGCTCTGGGGGCCGTGATCGCGCAGGCGGCGCAGGCAGGGATCGGTCTGCTCCTGCAGATCCTCGTCGCGCGACTGCTCGGCATCGAGGAGTACGGTCGTTTCGCGATCCTGTACGGCGTCGTGATCGTCGCCACAGCTGTCGTCACCGGACTCATCGGCGACTCCCTCGTCGTGCTCGACCGCTCGAAGCGCACGATCAGGGCGGGCCTCGAGGCCATGCTGCTCATGACATCCGTGCTGCTCGCGATCGGCTCGTTCCTGATCGCCTGGCTCACCGGATTCTCCGACGCGTGGGAGTCGACCCTGTTCGCCCTCGCGCTCGCCGCCTTCGCGGTCGAGGAGATCGTCCGACGGCTGCTGATCGCGCACATGTCGTTCGTCCGCACCGCGATCACCGATGTCGCCGGATTCCTCGTCGCGCTCGCGATCATCCTCACCGTGCACGTCACGGGAACCCTGTCGCTCGCCGCGTTCCTCGGCGGGATCGCGGCAGGACAGGTCGTCGCGACCTTCATCGGCTGGGTCCTCGTGCCTCGGGCGGACCGGCATCTGGTCGGACTCCGCGGCGCCGACATCGCCGCGGTCTGGCGGTACGGCATGTGGCGGGGATTGCAGCAGGTGCTGCGACCGAGCCTGTTCACCGTGCTGCGGCTGCTCGTGCTCGCTGGCGCCGGCCTCACCGCCGTCGGACTGCTCGAGGCCGCTCGCACCTACACGTCGCCTCTGATCCTCGTGATCGGCGGGCTCTCATCGTTCCTCTTCGTGCGGTTCGCCGACCAGCACAAGGCGGGGAAGAGCGGATCGGTGCGCGAAGCGGACCGCGTCGTGGTCTTCCTGCTCGCCGGCACCGTCGTGATGAGTGCGATCGCGGTCGTGCTCATCCCGTGGGTGAGCCCGCTCCTGTTCGACGTCGAGGTCGATCCGCTCGCGGTGATCGCCTGGCTCGCCTACGGCATGTCCGTCGCGATCGTGACGCCGTACGGAGCGCTGGGAGCGGTGGCGGGGCGCCAGATCGCGGTGTTCCTCATCCGCCTCTCGGACACCCTGCTCGCGATCATCGCCGTGATCGTCATGATCGCTCTCGGCGCGGAACCGTCGACTCTGCCGTTCGCGCTCGCCGTGGCATCGATGCTGGGCGGTCTGGGCCTGCGATGGCTGGTCGTCGCAGGCGGTCAGTCCGAGCGCCCCGCGCGGTAATTTCTCACGAAGCAGCCAATGATAGGTTTAGGCCCTGTCTTCGACTGAGGGGGTTGGCGATGGAAGATGTCCCTTACGGACGTATCCTGCGCGAGGGATGGGTCGTCATCGTCGTGCTCGCGGTGCTCGGAGCCGGCATGGGGTGGCTCGTCACCAAGGCGCTTCCGGAGACCTACGCGGCGACCTCGACGCTGCTGCTGCGCGTCGACTCGACCGAGGCCTCGCTCTTCGAGCGCAATCAGTTCAGCCTCGCGCGCATCAAGTCGTACCCGCCGCTGGTCGACAGCCCCGAGGTCATCGACGCGGTCCGCGCCGACCTCGACCTCGATGAAGACGAGTACCCCGACCGCGACATCCGCCGCATGCTGTCCGCCGAGAACACGGCAGACACCGTGCTGCTCATCGTGCGGGCGGATGCGCCGACGGCCCAGCTCGCCACGGACATCGCGAACTCGGCGGCGACGCACCTCTCGGAACTGATCGGCGAGACCGAGAACGATGAGGACGACGCGCGCTACACGGTGGCGCTCGACCAGGTGCTGCCCGCGGTCGCCCCGCTCGCGCCGATCTCGCCCCAGGTGACCGCGATCACCGGCCTCGGTGGCATCGCAGGTCTCGCTCTGGGTGCGATCGTCGCGGTGTACCGCACGACGACCAACCGTCGCCTGCGCACCATCTCCGACGTGCGACGGGCCTCCGGACTCCCCGTGATCGGCCAGATCCCGCGGCGCAGTCGCCTGCACCCCGAGTCGAACACCGGTGCGATCGTGGCATACGAGGAGGCGGCCGGAAACCTCGTGGCGCTCGCCGGCGGCGGAATGCGCACGCACATCGTGGTCCCCGCCTCCGACGGCGCGATCGACGACGATGCGATCGCCGGGATGCTCGAGGCCCAGCGACTGATCGGTGCGACGGCCTGCGTCGTCGACACCCGAGAGACGCACGTGACCGGGCGCGGCCACACGCTCAACGAGGTGCTCGACGGCGAGCCGATCGCCGACGGCGAGGAAGGGAACGCGATCTTCGTCGCGGACGATCCCATCGCCCTCGAGACTCTCGTGACCGAGCTCCCCGATGTGATCACGGCGATGCACGAGGACTTCGACGTGGTCGTCGTCATCGTCGAGCCCGGAGCATCCGCTCTGATCGAGCAGCTCGTGGGGCCGGGCGCCGGCGTCATCATCAACGTCCGGCACAATGCCACGTCCGCGACCGACCTCGTCGCCGTCACGACGCGTCTGCGGGTCATGGGCCTGAGGCCGGTCGGCGTCGTGATGCTCCACACCGGGACGAAGTCCCTCGGCTCCATCGCGGAGTCCTGGCGGGTCTCCGACCGTGACCCCGCGCTCGCGGGCACGGGAGTCTCGCATGTCCGCACCGACTGACCCCGCGCGTCAGCCCCGGCAGCAGTCGGCGCACCACCCCAGCACCGCCAGGGTGACGGCGGTGGGCGGGCTTTACGTGCTGTTGATCGTGAGCGTGATCCCGTGGCGCAGCGCCACGATCTACAGCGGCGGGGTGGATGCGGTGGTGATCGCGAAGGCACTGATCGCGGTCATCGCACTCGGTGCGACGCTCGCGCTCGCCGTCAGGACACGCGAGAGGGTCGCGGTCGGGATAGCTCCCGCCGGGGTCATCGCCGTCGTGCTCCTGGTGAGCGTGCTCGGCTCGGTGCTGGCCGGCAACGACTCCTCGACGATCGTGCTCGTGGGGCGGATGTTCGTCGTGATGACGACGATCCTGCTTCTGCTCACGTGCGTTCCCTGGGTGACGAGCATCGCCTGCCTGCTTGCGGCGATGGCGAGCGTCGCCGTGGTCGCAGGGGTCACCGGCGTGCCGACGCTCGCATCGACAGGGCGCCTCGGCGGGGGCATCCCCGAGATCCATCCGAACGAGCTGGCGGGCCTGGTGGCGGCGCCCATCATCGGCCTCGTCGTGCTGATGCTGCGCAACGGAGTGCGGGTGTGGCGTCTGACCGCGGCGGTCATCCTGGTCGGCATCGCGGTCGCCAGCGGATCGAGGACAGGGCTGCTCGCGATCGTGGTGGGGATCGTGGTCGCGGTGCTCGTCAACGGCATCCGGGATCGCAGCGTGCTGTACATGCTCATCGGCGTTCTGCCGCTGGGGTACGCCATCGCGTCCTTCACTGACGTGTTCAGCAGTCTTGCCACCAGAGCGGGCTCGAACGACACATCGACAGCCCTGGACTCGCGCTTCGACGTCTGGCGCGTCGTCCTGGGGTGGGACTGGGGCGAGTGGCAGAAGTGGATCGGGATCGGCCTGTCGGCCAAGAAGATCCCCGTCGACATCAAGTGGCGGGACGAGCAGGTGCTCGACAGCAGCTGGGCATCGCTGCTCGCGCAGACCGGTCTCATCGGCACGGCCTTGATCGCGGCGCTGATCGTGTGGTGCGTGGCGAGCGCTCTCATCTCGTCGCGGCGGCGCTGGCTCGTCGCCCCGTTGCTGACTCTGGTGATCATCCGCTCGGTGACGGAGAGCGGACTCGTCGACAGCGCCACGGCCTTCATCCTCTTCTTCACGGTGGCGTCTGTGCTGACCCACAGATCCAGGCATGCGGACGACCCGGTCGGGCCGCAGTACGACTTGGTCGAAGGCCGCCGCTCTCGGCAGGCGCGTCTGACCTAGAATGGCGGAATATTAGGGTCCTGGATGCAGCGCGCATCGTCGGGCGGAGGAGGCAACCATGACGGACTCTCTCGACGAGCCGCAGCGGCGGATGGGCTGGCGGGGTTGGACTCTCGTCGGAGTGATCGCCGTGCTCCTCGTCGGCGGAGTCGTCTGGGGTGTGCTGGCGAACAACAGCGCTTCGCCGGCTGACCCGGGTGCATCGACGAGTCCCGGGCCCACTCCTACTCCGCAGCCGACCGAGTTCGAGACCCCGTCTCCCGGGGCGACGGACGGCGTGGCCAAGCCGGACAGTGGAGACGAGGTGCCGATCGACGAACCCGCACCCGCTGTCGAGGGCGTGGTCGCCGAAGTCACCGCGATCGAGTCGACCACGGCGGGCAATGACATCCCCGGCGAGCCGAGCGGCCCGGCGATCCAGGTGACCGTGCGCCTCACCAACGGATCGGATGAGCCCGTCGACACCGCGGGTGCGAATGTCACCATGACCTACGGCGGCGACGATCGGCTCCCCGCTTCGGGGGTGACGGGCGAAGGCACCACGCTGTGGCCGGCATCGATCCCGGCGGGCGGCAGTGCAGACGCAGTATTCCAGTTTGCAGTTCCCTCTTCTCCTGACGGGGACGTGCGTGTTATCGTCGATATATTGGCCGCTGCGCCAAACGTCGTGTTCGTCGGACCCCGACCTTAGGTCGAGTGCGCCGGACGACGGATTACTGGGGAATCATCGTTCGGTGCCAATGTAGGGGTTGAGCGCGAACGGTCCATCATCTGGGGAGATGAACGATGGGCACTACAGCTCTGTCTTGGGGACGCCGCGTACGCGGAGCATCGATCGCGATCGTGATGACGATCGCCGTGGCATTCGGGTCACTGGTGGCGATCTCGCCGGCACAGGCGGACGTGAGTCCGCCCGCGGGTGAAGCGACGACGGTCACCGCCGACTCGCTTCCGACGGTCCAGATCAACGGCATCGTCTGGGATCAGGCCGTCGTGGGCAACGTCGTGTATGCCGCGGGCAAGTTCACCAGCGCGCGCCCCGCAGGGGCTGCTGCCGGAGTGAACGAGACCCCGCGATCGAACCTCCTGGCCTACGACATCCGCACCGGTGTGCTGATCGCCTCGTTCGCGCCCTCGATCAACGGTCAGGTGCGTCAGGTCGAGGCCTCGCCCGACGGCACACGCCTCTACATCGTCGGCGACTTCACGACGGTGAACACCCAGACCCGTAACCGCGTCGCCGCGTTCGATCTGCCCGGCGGAACGCTCTCGGCGTTCAACCCGAACTCCAACGGCATCACGTCGGGCGTCGCCGCGACGAACGACACCGTGTACATCACCGGCACCTTCGGCCGAGTCTCCGGCAGCGACCGCTCCGGCGCTGCGGCGTTCACCCGTGCGGGCGCCCTGCTTCCCTGGGCCCCTGTGCTCGAGCAGCGCCAGGGCCGTGTCGTCACCGTCTCTCCCGCGGGTGACAAGGTCGTCCTCGGCGGAAACTTCCAGACGCTCAACGGCAGCTCGAACCCCGGTTACGGCCTCGCCATGGTCTCCGCATCCGACGCGTCTCTGCTGCCGTTCTCGGCGAACAACGTCATCCGCAACGCAGGTCTCGACGCCGCGATCCTGTCGCTCAAGTCCGACGGCGACGACATCTACGGCACCGGCTACGTTTTCGGTGCAGGCGGCAACCTCGAAGGCTCGTTCCGAGCCTCGTGGTCGAGCGGAAACCTCGTCTGGGTCAACGACTGCCACGGCGACCAGTACGACGTGGAGCCCATGGGTGACACGGTGTATGCGGCCGGTCACTCGCACTACTGCGGCAGCCTCGAAGGCGGTTTCCCGCAGAGCGACCCGTGGACGTTCTACCGCGGTCTGGCCGTATCGAAGGACGCCGGACGGATCATGCCCTACGGGCTGAACCTGGGCTACCACGACTTCGGCGGCAACCCCTCGCCCAAGCTGCTGCACTGGTTCCCGGCCTTCAACGCCGGCAACGTCAGCGGCGCATCGCAGGGTCCATGGTCGGTCTCGTCCAACAGCGAGTACCTCGTCTACGGCGGCGAGTTCACGCGCGTGAACAACACAGGGCAACAGGGACTCGCGCGCTTCGCGGTGACGTCTAAGGCGCCGAACGCCCAGGGACCGATCCTCTGGAACACGGCCTGGCCCGCCTCCTCGATCGCCCTCACCGGTGGATCGATCCGCGTCAGCTGGCCTCTCAACTACGACCGCGACAGCGAGTTCCTGAAGTACGAGGTGCTCCGCGACAACGTGGTCGTCAAGACCTACGAGAACGTCCGGTCGAAGTCCGCCGACTGGGGCCTGCCCCCGATGGCCTTCGTCGACACCACCGTCACGAACGGCACGAGCTACACCTATCGGGTGCGCGCCACCGACAACGAGGGCCACACGATCCTCGGCGGCACGACGACGGTGACGGCATCCGGTTCCGCAGCGCCGAGCGCGTACCGCACCGCGGTGCTCGGCGACGCGCCCCTGAGCTACTGGCCGCTCGACGACTCGTCGGCCACGCTCTCGTACGACTGGGCCGGAGCATCCGACCTCGCCGTCCGCAGCGGCGTGACGCGCGGAACCTCGGGGGCCATGCTGTCCGACTCGCGCAGCGCGTCGAGCTTCGACGGCTCCGGTGACGGCTTCGCCTCGACGACGTCGGCGATCAACGGACCGAACACCTTCGGAATCGAAGCCTGGTTCAAGACCACGACGACGAACGGCGGCAAGATCGTCGGCTTCGGAAACAGCTCCACCGGAACCTCGGGCAGCTACGACCGTCACGTCTACATGGAGCCGAGCGGACAGATCACCTTCGGTGTCTACCCCGGTTCGTCGCAGACGATCAGTTCGGCAAGCGCGTTCAACGACGGGCAGTGGCACTACGTGTCCGCAGGTCTCAGCGACGGCGGCATGGTGCTCTACATCGACGGCGTGCGCGTCGCTCAGCGCACCGACGTCACGTCGGCGCAGGCCTACACCGGATACTGGCGTGTCGGCGGCGACAGCCCGTGGTCAGGAGCAGCGTTCTTCCCGGGTCAGATCGACGACGTCGCGATCTACGGCGCCCCGCTGACCCGTGAGCAGGTCGCTTCGCACTACACGGCATCCGGTCGTGAGCTCGAGGGATCGACCGCTCCGGCTGACGCGTACGGCGCGGCCGTGTACGCCGCAGACCCCGCGCTGTACTGGCGACTCGGCGAGTCGACGGGCAACACCGCAGCGGATGCCTCGGGCTACAACCAGAAGGGCACCTACTTCGGCAGCGTCAGCAAGGGCGCCGACGGAGCCCTCGCGGGCGTGACCAACAAGGCGGCCTCGTTCGAGGGTGGCCAGGTCATCAGCCAGAACTCCTACACGAACCCCCGCTCGTACTCGCTCGAGGCCTGGTTCAAGACGAGCACGACGACCGGTGGCAAGATCATCGGCTTCGGCAACAGCTCGAACGGCAACTCCTCGGGCTACGACCGTCACGTCTACATGACACCGGACGGCAAGCTCATCTACGGCGTCTGGGTCGGCTTCGCCGACACGCTGCAGACGTCCGCGTCCTACAACGACGGGCAGTGGCACCAGGTCGTCGCGACGCAGGGCTCGACGGGAATGCGCCTGTACGTCGACGGCGTGCTGCAGGGATCGAACGGCCAGACCAACGCCCAGGACTACACCGGGTACTGGCACGTCGGCGGCGACGTCACGTGGGGTCCGGGGGACTGGGAGTTCGACGGATCGATCGACGAGGTCGCGGTCTATCTCTCGCCGCTCACCGGAACCGCCGTCTCGCAGCACTACGCGCTGGGAACCACGGGAGCACCCGCGAACGTCGCACCGACGGCGAGCTTCACCAACGCGGTGACCAAGCTCGGCCTCGCGGTCGACGCGAGCGCCTCCACGGATGCCGACGGCACGATCGCCAGCTACAGCTGGAACTGGGGCGACGGAACGCCTGCGGGCTCCGGTGCCACGGCGACGCACACCTATGCGGTGGCGGGCTCGTACACGGTGACGCTCACGGTGACGGATGACAAGGGTGCGACAGGCACCACGACAGCTGTCGTCGAAGCAGTGGCCAACCAGGCTCCCGTGTCGTCGTTCACCTCGGCCGCGGCAGACCTCAAGGTCGACGTGGACGCGAGCGCATCGCAGGACACCGACGGCACGATCGCGAGCTACGCCTGGAACTGGGGCGACGCGACCGCGGCAGGATCGGGCAAGACAGCGACGCACACGTACGCCGCTGCAGGCACCTACACGATCACCCTCACGGTGACCGACAACGAGGGAGCGACCTCGCAGACCACGGCATCGATCACGGTGACCGCACCTGTGGGTGCGGTGACCTACGCGTCGGACTCGTTCAACCGCACGGTGGCCAGCGGCCTCGGCACGGCGAACACCGGGGGAGCGTGGACGCTGTCGAACACGGCATCCAACTACCTGGTCAGCGGTGCATACGCTGCGTTCCAGCAGCCCGCCGGAGGATCGCAGCGGTACGCGTACCTCACCGGAGTCTCGGCGACGGACACCGCGGTCGACGTCGATGTGGCGCTGCCGCAGCGCCCTGTCGGCGGCAGCGCGTACTACACCGTCTCCGTTCGTCGGGTCGGCACGGACGACTACAAGTCGCGGATCATCGTCTCGCCGACGGGTGGGGTGCAGCTCCAGCTGCAGCAGACCGGTACGGTGCTGACGACCGCGTCGACCGGACTCACCGTCAATGCCGGGGATGCACTCCACGTGCGCACCGAGGCGACCGGAACCTCGCCGACGACCATCAGGGCCAAGGTGTGGAAGGTCGGTACGGCAGAGCCCACGACGTGGACCTCGACCACGACCGACTCCACGGCTTCTCTGCAGTCCGCGGGTCACGTCGGACTCGGCGTCTATCTCGGCGGCTCGGTCACCAACGTGCCGTTCCAGACTAGGTTCGACAACTTCTGGGCAGGATCCACGACGGGCGGCCCGACGCCTCCCGCCAACCAGGCGCCGGTCGCCGCATTCACCAGTTCGGTGAGCGGGCTCTCTGCCACGGTGAACGGATCGACGTCGACGGATGCCGACGGCACCATCGCCTCGTACGCCTGGGACTTCGGAGACGGAGCGACGGGCACGGGAGCCACGCCCGCCGCGCACGCATATGCCGCTGCCGGCACGTACCAGGTGAAGCTGACGGTCACGGATGACAAGGGCGCGACCGGAACGGTCACCAACGCGGTCACGGTGACGGCTCCGGCCCCGGGCAACCAGAACCCCGTCGCATCGTTCACGGCCACCCCGACCGACCTCACCGCGGCGGTCGACGCCTCGGCATCGTCGGATCCGGATGGCTCGATCGCCTCGTATTCGTGGAACTTCGGTGACGGCGCGACCGCCACCGGGGCCACGGCCTCGCACCCGTATGCCGCCGCGGGCACCTACACGGTGACCCTGACGGTGACGGACAACCTCGGAGCGGTGAACACCGTGACGAAGCCGGTCACGGTCGTCGCCCCGGCGGGCGCTGCCTTCGCCGCCGACGACTTCGGTCGGGCCAACGGCGCGCTGGGAACGGCCCAGACCGGTGGCGCGTGGACGCAGACCAGCGGTGCAGGAGTCGTGGCGATCGACAACGGGGCCGCGAAGTTCACGACATCGGCGGCGGGCCAGACCCGCACCGCGTCACTGAACGCCGCGACCTCGACGAGCACCGACCTCACGTTCACGGTCACGGCGCCGGCGATGCCGGCAGGTGCGCGTGTGTACGTCGCAGCCCTCGCTCGCGTCGTCGGCTCGGACGACTACCGTGCGCGGTGGCTGATCGGAGCCGACGGAACCGTGACCGCGCAGCTTGCTCGTGGAGGCACGGCACTGGTGTCGCAGAACATGACGGGCTTCACCTTCGCCGCCGGAACGATATATAACGTGCGGGTGCAGGCATTCGGGGCCGGAACGACCACGCTCCGCAGTAAGCTCTGGGCGGCGGGGTCGCCAGAGCCTGCTGACTGGCAGCTGACGACGACCGATTCGACCGCCGCACTGCAGAGTCCTGGGTACGTCGGCATCTCGACGTACGCCGGATCTGGATTCAGCAGTGTGCCGTACACCCTGACATTCGATGACTTCCGCGCACGAGGAGTGACGCCCTGACTTTCACAGATTCGTACCGGAGTCTCTCTGCTGCGCAGAAGGGACGGGCCCGTGGGGCCCCCGCCTACTCGGTCTTCATCAATCGCCCGGTGGGGCGTGTGATCGCGGCGGGGGCGTACACGGTCGGCCTCGTGCCGAACCAGGTCTCCCTGATCAGTGCGGCGTTCACCTTCACGGGCATCGTCCTGCTGGCGACGGTGCCTCCGTCGATCGTCCTCGGCATCGTCGTCTGGCTGCTGCTCGCGATCGGCTATGCCTGGGACAGCGCAGACGGTCAGGTCGCTCGTCTGCGCGGCGGCGGATCGCTCGCGGGCGAATGGCTCGACCACGTGCTCGATTCGACGAAGCTGGTCGCGCTCCCGCTCGCGGTGACGATCGGCTGGTACCGGTTCTTCCCTCTGCCATCGGACCTCTGGCTCCTGGTGCCGCTCGGGTTCGCGGTCATCTCGACGGTCACGTTCTTCGGGATGATCCTCAACGATCTCCTCAAGGGCAAACGCGGAGTGCCGCAGGCGGCGGAGTCCGGCGGGTTCTCGCTCGTCCGTTCTCTCCTCGGACTTCCGACCGACTACGGAGTCCTGTGCTTCGCGTTCGTGCTGTGGGGCTGGCCGCCCGCATTCATGCTGGTATATAGCCTTCTCGCACTCGCCGCGGCGCTGTACTTGGGCGCCGCACTCGCCATATGGTTCCGAAAGATGTCTGCGCTCGGCTGACCGGAAGGCCGACCGATCGCTGACAGTTATCCAATCGATATCAGCTAATCCTCAGGAACTGTCCAGGAGATTCAGGATATGGTCTATGATCGTCCGCCACCGAAGTCGGATGTCGACGCTGCCTACCCGACCCTGCAGTGACGAGAAGCACATCGGAGAGCCTCCCCCTCATGCGTAAACGTACCCTCCCCCTGATCGCATCCTTATCCGCACTGTTACTCCCGTTCGCCGTGGTGACCCCCGCCGCGGCGGACACCACCGACGAAGTCCTGGTCCAGGACTCCATGGACCGCACCGTCTCGGCGGGCCTCGGCGCGTCCGCTGACGGCATCACCTACGACGCGTCCCCGGTCACCGCTGTCTCCGTGGCGAACGGCGAGGCCAGACTCAATGCCGCAGCGCCCGGCGCCACAGTGACCGCACGTCCGGTCGGCCTGTCCGTCGCTGATTCCACGCAGTCGACGGAGTTCACGCTCCCGGCCCTGCCGAAGTCCGGCTCGGGTGTCTACATGAGCCTGCAGTCGCGCGTGACCGCCGACGGCTTCTACCAGACGCAGGTCCGCGTCGATCCGAAGGGCGTGGTGCTCCTCGAGACGCTTCGCGTCAAC
This sequence comes from Microbacterium sp. LWH13-1.2, assembly GCF_038397735.1. Taxonomy (NCBI): domain Bacteria; kingdom Bacillati; phylum Actinomycetota; class Actinomycetes; order Micrococcales; family Microbacteriaceae; genus Microbacterium; species Microbacterium sp. LWH13-1.2. The sequence goes on from NZ_CP151635.1 coordinate 141,775, forward strand.
GCCGGCGTGCAGACCTCGCTCGGCTATTCCTGGGTTCCCGAGCTCCGCGTCAAGGCCGGGGTGCCCTTCGTGCTCGAGACGCGCCTCGCAGGCACGGACAAGGTCACCATCGATGCGCGCGTCACCCCCGTCGGAGCCAAGCCCACGACCTGGAAGCTCTCGGTCACGGATCGATCAGCGAAGCGCCTCGCGGAGGACGGCCGCACCGGCGTGCGTCTCTACGTCTCGCGCAGCACCCCGGCTCTTCCGGTCCTGTTCGACGACCTTCGCGTGACGTCGCCGGAAGAGGTGGCTCCGCCGACCACTCCGACGGTGCCGACGACTCCGACGGTGCCGACGACTCCGACCGTGCCGACGACTCCGACCGTGCCGACGACTCCGACCGTGCCGACGACTCCGACCGTGCCGACGACTCCGACCGCGCCCACGACTCCGCCTGCCGGTGGGGCTCCCGCGTGGAACGTGACCGGTGCGCGCACCTCGGCGGGTTCCGCGCTCGTCGGGACCACCAGCTATGCGGTTCCGTCGGGAGCGCTGTTCGTCAGCGCGGGGGCAGCGACGACCGGAACGGGCACATCGGCGGCTCCGTTCGCCACGGTGCAGTCCGCGGTCGACCGCGCAGCATCCGGCTCGACTCTCGTGCTCCGCGCCGGGACCTATCACGAGTCCGTCGTGATCCCTGCGGGCAAGAAGATCACGATCCAGTCGTACCCCGGCGAAGCGGTCTGGTTCGACGGCGCGTCGACGCTCAAGAACTGGCAGGCGTCCGGCGGCAGCTGGTTCAGTCCTGACTGGAAGTACGACTTCGACTCGACGCCGTCCTTCACCAAGGGTGAGGCAGACGGCACGGCCGCCGGATGGCGCTGGCTGAATGCCGAGCATCCGATGGCGGCACACCCGGAGCAGGTCTGGATCGACGGTGTTCCGCAGGTCGAGGTCTCGACGCTTGCCGGGCTGAAGGCAGGAACGTTCTTCACGGATGTCGCGAACGACCGCCTCTACCTCGGCAGCGACCCCGCAGGGCACGCCGTCCAGACCTCCACTCTGACCAAGGCGCTCTCGCTCCGCGGCGAGGGTGCGGTGATCCGTGGGATCGGCATCCGCAACTACGCGACCTCCGTGTGGATGATGGGCGCCGTGACCGTCGAGGCGCCGAAGGCGACGATCGAGAACGTCGTGATCTACGACACCGCCTCGACCGGACTCTTCGTCGGTGCCTCGAACGCGACGGTTCGCGATGTGACCCTGGCGCGCAACGGCCTCATGGGGCTCGGCGCCAACTACGCGGATGCGCTCGTGATCGACGACCTTCTCGCGGTCGAGAACAATGCGGAGCACTTCAACACGTCGCCCGTCTCGGGTGGCGTGAAGATCGCCAAGTCGCGCGGCGTCACCGTGACCGATTCGGCACTGCTCCGCAACGACGGACCCGGGCTGTGGCTCGATCAGTCCGTCTATGACGTGCGCATCACCGGTTCGGACTTCATCGAGAACAAGGGTGCTGGCGCGTTCCTCGAGCTGTCGCAGAAGATCGACTTCGTCAACAACCTCGTGCTGCGCAACGTGGGAAACGGCGTCAAGATCAACAACACCGGTGGCGTCAACCTGTGGAACAACACGATCATCGGCGGTGACCGCGCTGTCAACATCGTGCAGGACAGCCGCAGCTCGACGGATGCGTCCGTCCCCGGGCACAACGCCCGACGTCCGTTCCCCGACTCCACGATGCCGTGGCTGATCCGCGACATCTCGATCGGCAACAACGTCGTCGGCGAGAGCGCCGGAAACTGCACGGTCTGCGTCGAGGACTACACGCACCGCTTCACCCCGGCCGACCTCAACATCGGTTCGGACGGCAACGTGATCCAGCGCAACAGCGCGTCGGCTCCGTCGTGGTTCGTGATCTGGTCCCGTGGCACGGCCAACGTGAACCCCTACGTCTTCACGACCTGGGATTCCTACCGCACCACCACCGGTCAGGACATGAACTCCACGGCCGTCGAGGGACGCCCCGCGACGGATGCCTCGGGCAGGCTCGTGGCCGGGGTCACGGCATCGGCCCGGAGCCTTCCGGCGCTGGTCGCGACGATCCTCGGATCGACGACGCCGACGATCGGTGCACGTTTCCCCTGATCGGGATTCACGCCGAGAAGAGAGGCCCGGATGCAGATGCGCATCCGGGCCTCTCGCTGTCTGCACCGCCCTCCGACGAGGGCGGTGCAGACAGCGAGGGGTGACTCCGGAGCCTCGGGCCGGGCAGATGGCGCGAGGGGTGTGCTCGGGCGAGTCGCGACGTGCGTGCGTCTGCCAGGCAGGGAGCGTGTGCTCGCGGCGCTCAGGGCTCCCGGGTATCAGTGGCCCGGGACATCAGGGATCTCCCGCTGAAACCCCGAAGGGCCGAGGCGGTGAACGCCTCGGCCCTTCATGTCTGTGCGGACTACTCTGCGGACTACTGTGCGGGCCCCGCCCAGAAGTCGTCGTAGGTGTAGACGACCGGAACAGCCGTCGCGCTCGACGACAGGTAGCTGTTCACGCCCACGTAGCCGGGAACCTGGAGCGAGGCTGTGGCATCCGTCGTCGTGAGCGTCCACGCCGTCGGTTCCGTGGTCGCGGTGCGCCAGACCTTGGCCTTGAGCGTCGTCGGGTTGGTCCCCGTCACCTGGAACCTGACGCTCAACTGGTCGGCGGTCGTGATCGTGAGTCCGGGAACCGTCGTCGACGACAGGACCGTCTCGACGCCGGCGATCGTCTTCGTCAGCCAGAGGGACACGACGCCGTTCGAGGCCACGCGGAACTTCGCGCGGTAGTCGTTGGCGTTGTCGATCTGCCGTCCGAGAGCGGAGAAGTAGAACCCGCCGCCCGTCGAAGGCTGGTTGAACGCCACCGTGAACCGCTCCTCGGTGTTCGTCGACGGCGTCGAGCCGGCGAGCGATGCCGAGTAGTTGTTCCCGGCCGACAGGGTGACCGTGCCGCCCGTGCCGTTGACGGCGAACTTGCTGAGCGCCGTCGCACTGCTCGGGAACATGGTCCACGCGCCGCCGGTGGTGGTCGCGGTGCCCCAGCCGTTGGTGCCGGTCCTGGTGAAGGCGTCCTGCGCCCAGACCTGCGGAGCTGCGACCGTGACCGACTTCGTCGTGGTGGCTGTCGCCCCGCGATCGTCCGTCACCGTCAGGGTCACGGTGAACGTGCCCCCGGCCGCGTAGGTGTGGGAGGACGTCGCCCCGGAGCCGGTGCCGCCGTCTCCGAAGTCCCAGGCGTACGCCGCGACAGTGCCGTCCGCGTCGGCGGAGCCCGAGCCGTCCACGCCCACGGCCAGGTTCGCCACCGAGGTGGTGAACGCCGCGACCGGAGCCTGGTTCGGCGCGACGGTGACGTCGTGGGTCACCGTCGAGGTGCCGCCACGGTTGTCGGTCACGGTGAGCTTCACCGTGTACGTTCCCGCAGCCGCGTAGGTGTGCGACGTCGTCGCGCCGGTGCCGGTTGCGCCGTCGCCGTACTCCCAGGCGTACGACGCGATGGTTCCGTCCGGATCCGTCGAGCTCGTGGCATCCGCGGTCACCGCGAGCAGGTTCGCCGCCGTCGTGAATGCCGCCGTCGGGGCCTGGTTCGGCGCCAAAGTCGTGGTGACGGTGCGCGTCTTGGTCGCGGTGGTTCCGTTGTCATCCGTCACCGTGAGCGTCACGGTGAAGTCTCCGGCCGACGCGTACGTGTGCGTCGGCGTCGCTCCGGTGGCTGTGGCTCCGTCGCCGAAGTCCCAGGCGTACGAGGCGATCGTGCCGTCGGCGTCGGTGGACGTCGAACCGTCGAACGCGACATCGAGGTGATCCGTGGTCGCGATGATCGCGGCCGTCGGTGCCTGGTTCGGTGCGACGGTCACAGAGCGTGTGAGGGTGTTGACCAGCGAAGTGCTGTCCGTCACCTTCAGCGTGATCGTGTAGGTGCCACCCGCGGCGTAGACGTGCGAAGCCGTCGCGCCGGTCGTGACCGTTCCGTCTCCGAAGTTCCACGCATAGGCGAGGGGGCCTCCGTCGGCGTCGGTCGAGGTGCTCGCATCGACATCGATCTTCAGCTTGTCGGTCACCGACGTGAACGCCGCCACGGGGGCGCGTCCGGGAACAGTGCGACCGCTCGCGGCGAAGTGATCACGCACCCGCTGCTCGGAGACCACCGAGGAATACACGGCGACCTCGTCGAGCGTTCCGGCGAAGTAGTTGCTGGAGGTGCTGCCCCAGGTCTTGTCGCCGCCGATGCGCCAGTATCCGCGGTAGTTCTCGGAGCCCGCCATCGAGTTGCTGCCGACGAGCTGCGTGTCGAGCCACAGCTTCATGCCGTCAGCTCCCTGCGTGGCGACGACGTGGTGCCATTGGCCGTCGTTATAGGCGGTGGGGGTGACCAGAGTCGTCTGCGGCTGACCGCTTCCGAACTGCACCTTCCCGTCGTTCTGCATGATGACGTGGCGGTCGTACTGGGTGCTCAGCCCGCTGGTCGTGTTCCCGAACCCGATCAGCGTGCCGCCCTTGTTGGTCGTCGTCTTGAACCAGAGCTCGGCGCTGTAGGTGGTGGGTGCCGTCCAGGCCTCCTGCGCGACCACGAGGGCGTTCGTGCCGTTGAAGGTCGTCGCCGTGCCGGTGCCGATCGCGGACGCCTGTCCGCGGGTCACCGTACCGGTCAGGTTGCCGGTGGATCCGCCGGCCGCCGAGTCCGCGATCGTTCCGGCCGCGGTCTCGTTGAGACGCCAGAAGACGTCGGGCTTGTCGGTCGAGACCGCCGCGCCATAGGCATCGGTCGGAGCCGTCGCCCAGGCCGCGGAGCGACCGCTCGCCAGGTAGTGCGACTGGATGTCGGCCGGCGTCAGAGCGGACGGGTACACCGCCACGTCGTCGATGGTGCCTGCGAGACCCGCATTGGTCGGCTTGTTGGTGAAGCCGTTCGTCTGGTCGGCGCCGATGCGCCAGTACCCGTCGTAGATCTTCGGCGCGGTACGGGCCTGATCGCGGTCCACCCGCTTGCCGTCGACGAAGAGCTGCATGCCCTCGCTGCCCACGGTTCCCACGATGTGGTGCCAGTTGCCGTCGTTCACCGCGGTGCGGCTGTAGATCGTGCGGTACGACCCGTCGTTGATCGCGAAGTTCGCGCGGCCCGAGGTGTCGAGGTAGAGCACGCGGTCGGTGATGCCGGAGGTCGACGTACCTGTGGCGGAGTCACCGAATCCGACGATTCGCCCGCCCCTCGTGTTGGTGGTCTTCACCCACGCCTCGACGGTGACGGCGGCGGTCGCCGTGCTGACGTCCTGTGTCGTCATCTTGGGCGAGCTGCCGCCCGCCGAGGTGATCGCGGTGTTCGAGTCGTTGAGCAGCGCGCCGCTCGAGCCGAGCGTGAGGCCGGTCGCGGTTCCCACGGCGTCCCCGACGTCGTCGTAGAGCCGGGTGCCCGTCGCCTCGTCGAGGCGCCAGGAGTGGGTCGCTCCGCTCGCACGCACCGCGGCTCGGTATGCCGCGGGAGGCGTGCTCGACACCGTCACGTAGGGCGACCAGGCGCTCCACTGCACGTTGCCATCGGCATCCTTTGCCCTCACCTGGTAGCGCACCTGGGCTCCCGGCGTCTGGCCGGTGTCGGTGATGCTGAGGTTCGGCAGGCTCCAGAAGCGGCCGTCGGTGCGCGTGATCGTCGCGATCTTCACGGACGGGCTGCGGAAGACGTCGTAGGTGATCGTCGCGTTGTCACGGTCCCACACGCTGGTGAACGGCACTCGGACCACACCGGACTCGTTCGAGTACGGCGCCGGAGTGAGGCCCGCGTTGTAGACGGGGCCCACGGCGTGAGGCGAGACATTCGTCTTGCCGAATCGCACGAGCCCCTGCTGAGCCACGTTGTTGACCTTCGGGAACTCGCCGCCGAGGACGACGTAGTTCGCGTTGCCGGTGACCGACCACGCTGCCTGACGCGAGCTGGTGTAGGTGCCGAACTCGAGGTCGGGGTACCAGTTCAGCTGCTCGGTGTAGGGGAGCCCGGTGAAGTCCCACCCGTAGGCGTCCTTCTTGGTGATGACTCCGGACGGCGTGGTGCTCTCGGCGAGGGCTTTCGTCCACCGCGAGCGCGGGTTCGTGTCGCCGAAGGCGCCGACCACGCTGCAGTCGTGCTTGTGCGAGACCGAGTAGAGCACACCGTCCTGCGGGAAGCTGCCGTAGGTGTCGCCGAGGCAGTCGTTGACCCAGTTGATCGACCCGGTGTACGGGTCGGCCGCGAAAGTGCCCTCGAACGAGGCTCCTGCACCGAACGCGTAGCCTGTGCCGTAGACCTGCGTGCCGTCGGTGCTGAGGCTCGAGATCGCGCCGTTGAGACCGGCGGTCTTGATCCGATCCGTCGCCGCCCACGCGAGGGGCGTGCCGGTCGCGGCGTCGATCGACGCCATGCCGTAGGCGGATGCGCCGTTGAGGGTCGTGAAGGACCCGCCGATGATGACGCGAGAGGCATCGGGCGACGTCACCATGTCCCAGACGAACCCGTCGCCGGCCGCCGATGGTGCCCAGGACGTGAGCGACTTGGTCGTGGTGTTCCAGGCAGCCAGCTCGCTGCGCGGCTGCCCTCCGCTGGAACGGAAGTTGCCGCCGACGTAGACGGTGTCGCCGGCGAACGCGAAGCCTCTGACCTGTCCGTCGGTGCGAGGTGCCCAGTCGAGCATCGCGCCGGTGGCGACGTCGAACGCCGCGACGTGCGCGCGGGCCTGGCCGTCGACGGCGGTGAAGTCCCCGCCGAAGTACACGGTCTTGCCGTCGGGGGTGACCCTGACGACGAGGCCCTGACCGTCGAAGGAGTGGCTGAAGTTCGGAACGGGGTTTCCGGTGGTGATGTCGAACGCGAACACGTTGTTCGCGTCGATCTCGCCGGCGCCGCCGACGGCGACCCCCGGGGGACGTGCCTTGGTGAAGCTGCCTGTGACGTACACCGTGTTACCGGCCACGACCTGGCTCCACACGACGCCGTTGATCTGCCAGGTGGGCAGCACGTCGGCGGTGACGGTATCGGGCTGACCCGGTGTCTCGGCGCTCGCGGACTGCGCGGGAAGGGCGACGAAGGCGATCGTGGCCAGCGCCGTCGCCGCGACGGAGAGTGCGGCGATCACGCGGCGGAGACGGTCTGCTCCGCGGGCGGTGCGGGTCATGGAGGTTCCTCGGTTCGAGAAGCGGTCAGATCGGGTGGTCGCGGATGAGCTCGGGACGGACATCAGTCGAGCCCTCCGCGGAAGACGGCGGATGAGTGATCGCCGTCGAAGTCGACGACGACGGTGACGGCGTCGCGCGCGGCCGCAGGGAGTGCGTACGCGTAGGTGGCGGTGGCGCTGTCGCCTGCGGCGAGCACGCCGGAGAAGTCGGTGACCTCCGCTTCGGCCGCGTAGACGCGCACGGCTGTCGCGCCGTCGGCGTCGAGCAGGGTGAGCACGGACGTGCCGAGATCGATGGCATCGGATGAGCCGTTGTCGATCGTGAAGGTCAGGCGGGCGTACTCGCGGTCAGGGAAGCTCCCCGGCCCCTGCGCCGTCTCCTTGCCGAAAGAGACGTCGTCGATGCGGACTGTGACGCCGTCGCTGTACGACACGTCGCCCGACGTGTCGGCTGGTTCGGCCTTCACGGTCGGCGCGGTCGACTGCCCGGCGCGTTCGATCTTCGCGACCGGTGAATCCGGATCGGACGACCCTGAATTCGCTGATGGCGACGAGCCCGCCGTCGGATCAGGAGCGGGAGTCGACGACGTCGTCGCCGTCGGTTCCGCTCCGCTCGGCGGTTCGGCACCGCCGCTGCAGGCGACCAGACTCACGCAGAGCGCGAGGGCCGCGATGGACATGCATGTACGCGCAATCACCATGATTGTCGATTCCCCAGATTCCCCAATCAGGGTTGCCGACGACGCGTTCAGAACGAGTCGATCGGCTTGCGTCATCCCCAAATGACGCTATCCCCAGTGAGCGCGATCCTATCATGTCCACCGGAAGGGGGACAAGAGTCCTGTGGGCAGACTGCGGCAGACCTTCAGTCAAGAAGTGCGGCGAGGATGCCGTCTGAGTACCGCGCGGTCGAGAACGCCTCGGCCACCGCGGACGAATCCGCCACCGCGAGCTGCGCCTGGGCCGGCCAGTCGTCGATCTTCGCGGCGATCGCAGCCGCCAGCTCCCGGGCGTCACCGGGTGGCACGAGCGTCGCGCTCTGCGACGCCCCGACGGCTTCGGGTAGTCCGCCGACGTTGCTCACCACCGCAGGGCGCGCAGCAAGCGCGGCCTCGACGGCGGTGTTGCCGAAGGTCTCGTCGACCAGCGAGGTCATCACGGAGATGTCGCTCCGCGCGAGTTCGTCCCACACCGAGGCCTTGAATCCGAGGAAGGACACGCGATCGACCAGGTCGCAGCGCACGACCTGCGCGTGCAGTTCGTCGAGGTACGCCTCGTTGCCGGGGAACACCGCGCCGACGACGTCGAGGGTGGCATCCCGACCGTCGCGGACGAGTGCGTCGAGCGCATCGATCGCCACGTGCACGCCCTTGCGGTGCGACAGGCGACCGACGTACAGCAGCCGGGTCGGCGCGGCGAGCGGAACGCGCGGAGGCACGACCTGCTCCGGGCCGGCGACCGCGTTGTGCACCACCACGGTGCGGTCGCGCACCCGAGGAGCGGCCGATGCCAGGACGCGTCGCGTGAAGTCACTGTTCGCGATCACGCGATGCGTGAACGTGAGGGGCAGATAGAGGGCGCGGCGCACGAAGCCGGCGACGGAACCTTCTCCTTCGTGCACGTGGCACACCGTCAGGCGTCTGCTGAGACGCCCCAGGAGAATCCACAGCGGGGGAGTGATCGTGTTGACGAGCACCGCGCCGGGATCGACCCGACGGATGAGACTGAGCCCTGGGCCGACGGATCTGATCGATGTGACGACCAGATCCACCAGTCCGCGGGGGTTGAGAAGACCCTTGCGCACCACCGGCGTCCTGCATTCGACGACCTCCGCGCCGGCGCCCTCGAGCAGCGGCACGAGAGGTCCCGCGTGCGGCACCGTCACGACCACTCTTCGGCCGGCGCCGACGAGGGCGCGGACGGTCTCGAGCACCATCCGATCGGAGCCGTACAGGTCGGCGCCGGGGTTGGCGATCAGGACCGTGCTCGGGTCACCCTTCGTCATGTCAGCGCTGGGGCCAGTACTCGTTCACGAGGCTCACCGTGGACGCGATGTTCGCACGGCTCGATGCGCCGAAGACGATCGACTCCAGGTTCGGCAGCGAGGTCACCCATTCGATGGCCTCACGCGGCGGAATCGCACCGCTCGCGTACACCGACATGGCGACCGCACGGAACGGACGCTTCTCCATCGCCTCGCGGTAGGCGTCGACGCCGCCCGACATGCGGAACCCGAGCTTGTTGATGTTCGAGCACACGATCGGGTTCTCGACCCCCGCCTTGTCGAGGTCGTCGAGCAGTCGGGGCAGGTTCATGGTGATGAACCCGGGTTCGGCGTTGTAGCGCTTGCGTACATGGTCGGCGAAGATGCGGAACGCGTCGGTGAAGCCCAGGCCCGACAGCAGATCCACGACGACATTCTGCAGCCAGATGACGGGGGTGTTCAGCCCCTCGAACATCTTCATCTCGGCATCGATGAGCAGCGTGGTGACGCCCTCGATGTCCTTGCGGGCGAGCGAGGACGTGCCGCGGGCGATGCTGTCGAGCAGCCCCTCCTCGGGGAGGAACTTGCGGATGGCCCCGAGGAAGCCGTCTTCCGTCACGGCGTTCGCGTACTTGTGCGCGTACGGCATGCAGGGGAAGAACGTCATGTCGGCGTAGCGGTCGGGGTGGGCCCTGACGTGGTCGGTGACCTCGGAGATCCGATCGTGGGTGGTGCACATGAACGTGTGCACACCCTCGTCGTAGGCGGCGTCGAGCACGCCCATGATCGCCTCGGTGTCCTGGAACCGCATCTGCTGCGCGCGGGCCTTCTCTTCCGACATGTGGTTGACGCCGAAGAACTGGTTGTCGCCGAACAGCAGGCGGTCCATGGTGCGAGTGGATGTCGTCATGGTCATTTCCCTCCACGCAGAGCGCTCAGCGCTGCCGCGATACGCCCCTTCGGTGCCGTCTGCACGGCGAGATCGGATGCTGCTTCTGCGGTAAGGCGCGAGTCCTCGCGAAGCGCATCCTCACTGATCATCGAGATCACCCTGTCGGTGACCGCTGCCGAAGCGAAGTCATTGGTCCCGGCGGATGTGCCGGCCTGGGCGCGCTGCACGAAGGAGTCCAGTTGCGCGCTGTATTCCTCGCCCCGCAGATAGAACCAGGGTGATTCGGTGAGATCGGTGGTGTAGCGCACGTTCCAGCCGACGCGGTACCCCTCGGGGATCGTTGCGGTGTCACGCAGGTAGACATGGATCTCCTGGCGGTCTGCGTAGATCCGACCGTTCGTGCCCCAGAGGGTGATCTTGGTCGTCATCTTGCGCTGCGACTCGTCCGACCAGTTCGAGATGATCTGCGCGGTTCCGTCGGCGTAGTGCAGGGTGCTCGCCACGGCGTCGTCGATCTGTGCGGAGAAGATGCTGGTCAGCTGGCTGCCGCTGACCGACTCCGGTGTGCCGAGATACCAGGTGAGAAGGTTCAGCGGGTGAGCTGCATAGTCGTACAGGCAGCCGCCGCCGGTGGCGCGTTCGCTGCGCCAGGTGCGGCCGGCCGGCTTGAGGACGACCGGGCCGTAGGCCTCGGCGAGCGCGGTGTTCACGGTGCCGATGGCGTCGAGATCGAGCAGGCGCTTGACCTCGAGGAACGCGCCGACGAATCGGTTGTGGTAGCCGACCTGGGTGACGAGACCCTTCTGCTCGGCCAGCGCCGTGAGCTCGACGCTGTCGGCCGGGTCGATCACGAGCGGCTTCTCGCAGAACACGTGGATGCCGCGCTGCAGCGCATTGCGGATCATCCCCGCATGCAGGTGGGTCGGCGTCGCGATGATGATCGCCTGCGGACGGGCCTCGTCGAGCATCTTGTCGAGATCTTTGAAGGTCTTGACCCCGGTGTACTTCGCCAGGATGTCGAGCAGATACCCCGTGGCGTCGCACACGCCCACGAGGTTCACATCGGGGTGCGCCTTGATCATCGACAGATGGGACAACCCCATCTTCCCGAGTCCGACCACTGCCACATCGATCATGCGTTTACCCCTGTCTGCTGCTGTGCGTGCCCCCGCCGCGCGAGCGCTGTGCGCAGGGCCTGTTCGTACTCGGCACCGATCTTGGTCCACGTGAACTCCGCACGGAACCGGTCGCGGCTGGCGGCGCCCATGCGCCGTCTTCTGGTGTCATCGGAGAGCACGTCATCGAGCAGGCCGGCGAGATCGTCGGCTCCGGTGAAGTAGGCGTTGTCGGGTCCGGCGACCCAGGTGTTGTACGGGTTGTCGTGGGCGATGACGGCGTTGCCGGCACCCATGGCCTCGACCAGCGAAGGGTTCGTGCCGCCCACCGTGTGCCCGTGAAGGTAGAGGGCGGAGTGGAACCGCAGCGACTGGATGCGGTCGGGTTCGAAGATCGACCCGGGGAAGATCACCTCATCGGATGCCGCGGCGCGGACGGCCACGTGATACGGATCGTCGTCTCCGTAGGGGCCGACCACGACCAGCGGCATGCCGCGTTCGGTCGCGGACCACGCCTGGACGATCTCGAGCACCGAGTTCTCGGGGATCGGCCGGCACACGATCATCGCGTAGTCGTCGGGGGTGAGCCCGAGCTCTTCGACCGGAGCCGTCGGGGCGTCGAGCACTTCGTGCGCGCCATAGGTGATCGTCTGCACGCGGCGCGATCCGAAGTGCCGGCGCAGGTACGTGGCGATCACGGGGTGGTCGGCGATCAGCACGTCGCCGACCCAGCCGGCGAGCCGCTCGTTGGCGAGCAGGATGCCCTGCTTGACGACGCCCCAGCGCTTGCGGGTCCACTCCATGCCGTCCATGTTGATGACGTTCGGGATCCGGCGGAGCCGCGGGATGATGTCGAACACCCCGGTGTTGTAGCCGAACGTGAGCCAGACGTCTCCGTCGACGTGCTCGCGCATCGCGTGGCGGATGGTGGTCAGGTCGAATGCCGACGTGCCCTTCCAGCCTTCGCGGGGCTCGTGCACGAGAACCCGCTGCAGGCCGTTCCACTCGTCGACGGTCGTGGGCCCGTCGCCGGGAAGCTGGCAGTAGACGATCACGTTCCAGCCCTGATCGCGCAGGTACAGACCGACGTTCTCGGCGGCCGTCTCGAAGCCGCCGTATGCGGCCGGAACACCGTGGGTTCCGAGTATCCGGACGGTTGATGGCACGTTGATTTCCCCCTCAATTCGGATGCTCTCGCATCCATTGCGCTGCATCACGGCTCTGCATCCGCCTCCCCGGCGGACCGAACCACAGCGTTCTGTGACTAGTATGCCCCGCTGGGCTGCACCATGACCTTGGCAGTTCGCCACATGATCTGCAGGTCGTTCATCACGGACCAGTTCTCGACATAGCGCAGGTCGAGACGCACGCTCTCATCCCACGAGAGGTCGCTGCGACCTGAGACCTGCCAGAGACCCGTGATGCCGGGCTTGATGTACAGGCGGCGGAAGACCGTGCCGTCGTACGCCGTCACCTCGGAGGGCAGCGGCGGACGCGGTCCCACGACGCTCATGTCGCCGATGAGGACGTTCCAGAACTGCGGCAGCTCGTCGAGCGACAGCTTGCGCAGGATCCTGCCGACGCGGGTGACGCGGGGGTCGTCCTTCATCTTGAACAGGAGGCCCGCCCCTTGGTTCTGCTCTTTGAGCGCGGCGAGCTGCTGCTCGGCGTCGGTCTTCATGGAGCGGAACTTCATGATCTTGAACGTGCGTCCGTCGCGCCCGACGCGCTCCTGGGAGAAGAACAGAGGCCCAGGGGAGTCGAGCTTGACGAGCAGCGCCAGGAACGGTGTGATCAGTGCGATCGGGATGAGTGCGATGGACGCGACAGCGATGTCGAGTGCACGCTTGAGCACATGCTGGCCGCCCTCGTACGAGGGGATCTGCACCTGGATGAGCGGGAGGCCCTCGACCGGCGCGAACGAGATGCGCGGGCCGGCGACGTCGGTGAGGCGGCTCGAGAGCACGAGCTCTGCGGCCGTGCCCTCGAGCTGCCAGCTCAGGTGCTTCACGAAGTCGGGGTCGCCGTCAGGACGGCTCGCGACGATGATCGTGTCGGCGCCGAGCTCTGCCGCGACCGTGGAGACCGAGTTCACGTTGCCGAGCACCGGGAAGTGCACGTTCGCGACCTCGACGTCACGGGCGTTGCCGTCGAGCAGCGTGGCACCCACGACCTGGTACCCGGAGGCACCGATCGGGTGCAGGGTGCGGATGACGTATTCGACGTCATCCCTGTTGCCGACGACCAGCGTGCGGGAGGCGAACCGCCCCCGCGCACGCTGAGCCGTCAGCCAGTGCCGCCACGCCCATCGCGTGACGAGCAGTGTGAGGACACCGAGCGGCAGACCGACGAGCAGCAGGAGCTGCATCGTCTGCCAGCCGAGTACGACGCCGAGCATGGCGACGATCCCGAACGCCAGCCCGCTCGCGTGGGCGACGCCGCGGTACTCGGTGGCGCTGGCGCGGAACAGCGCTGCATCACGTGTATGCAGAGCGCTGAGCATCAGATACCAGAGCGTGGCCAGCAGGATGCCGTTGCGCAGGGCCTCTTCCCCCGCAACACCCGTCATCAGCTGGACCGCTGCTGTGATCCCGACGGCGAACAGGATGACCCCTGCATCCGTGATCCGCAGTCGCATCCGATAGCGCCGCTCCCACTGGCGGCGCCTCTCCAGCGTGGCGGACACGCGCGGTGTGACCACCGTGTGCGTGACCGACTTGGTGGCTCGCGGTGCAGCGACCGGCGTGAAGACCGAACCCGCGCGAGTGATGCTCAGGGCATCCTCGACGGAAGTCATGCCGAGGCTCCTTGAGCCGTGTATGTACGCAGAAATCCCCAGTGCGCCATTATTTTCCCCAGTGTTTCCCCAGACCACGGACCCCACGTCCATGGCATCGTCCGCATCCCGACCCCTCGGGTTCCTGCTGCATCCGTGATCCCACATCACGGGTTGCGACCACCGTCCCACACGGTGATGCTGGCAGCAGGCGCTGCAGACTTCGTTCACTCTAGCGGAACCGGACGTTCAGCGGAAGATAATTCACACGAGTGGACGAACCGATATTCCGGTACGCGCGCTCCGGCCCGAAATCGCGGCGATATTCTGACCGCGTGACCACAGCTTCCGCACCTCGATTCCACCTGAGTCGCATGCTGCCGCGCGACCCCGCACAGCCGCATCGAACGGCCAGCACGCTCGAGCTCTTCTTCGACCTGGTGTTCGTCGTCGCCGTGAGCATCGCCTCGGCGCAGCTGCACCACGCGCTGATTCACGGCGACTTCGTGCACGGCATAACCTCCTACGCGATGGTCTTCTTCGCCCTGTGGTGGGCGTGGATGAACTTCACGTGGTTCGCCACCTCGTTCGACACCGACGACTGGCTGTACCGCGTCACGACGATCGTGCAGATGGGCGGGGTGCTCGCCTTCGCCTCCGGCATCCCCGCCGCGTTCGAGCACGGTGACTTCACCGTGCCGGTCATCGGGTACATCGTGATGCGCGTCGCGATGGTCGCGCAGTGGCTCCGTGCATCACGGAGTGCGGGCGAGCTCCGGTCGGCGACACGTCGGTACGCCTTCGGGATCGCCGCGGTCCAGATGCTGTGGATCCTGTTCCTGTTCATCCCCACGGGCACCGCCCAGCTCGTCGCCTTCGTGGTGTTCGCGCTGATCGAGGTCGGCGTGCCGGTGTTCGCCGAATACCGGCATCAGACGCCGTGGCATCCGCATCACATCACCGAGAGGTATGGGCTCTTCACGCTGATCGTGCTCGGTGAGAGTCTGCTCGCATCCGCGAACGCGATCATCGACGCGAGCCATGAGCTGGAATCGTTCGTCCCCCTCATCTCCATCTCCGTTCTGACGCTCGCGGTGACGGCATCGCTGTGGTGGATCTACTTCTGGCCGCCGCACCACCGCGCGATCACGACGTTCCGCCGGTCGCTCCGCTACGGCTACACCCACTACGTGGTGTTCGCCGCCGCCGCCGCGTTCTCGGCCGGCATCGAGGTCGAGCTCGACGTGCTCACCGGAGAGAGCCACCTCTCGAACGCGGTCGCCTCGTTCACCGTGACGATCCCGATCGCGATCTTCCTGCTGGGGGTCTGGTGGATCGCGATCCGCGAGAACGCCGACCGCGTCGTGAACGCCGTGGTCCCGATCGGGGCCGTCGTCGTGCTCCTCGACCCCATCCTCCCGATCCCGGTGGCCATCACCGCGCTGGTGCTCGTGGCGATCGTGGTCGTGCTCGTGCTGCACCCGCCCGTCGACAAGACGTCATAGCCTTCGCATAGACGAGGAATAGCTCGCTGATCGGCTCCTCCGTGACCATGGGTGCATCGACAACCACATCGACAACCCGAACCCACCCAGAGGAGCACGATCATGACCCGCATCCCCGAACCCGTCCAGACGCCGGAGGGCCCCACCTACGAAGGACGGCTGCTCGACCGGGCGGATGAGGAGGTCGTCGATCAGGGCGCGGCCTTCGACATCCGCACCCTCGTGACCCGTCGTGGAGTGCTCGGTCTCGCAGGTCTCGGCGTCGGCGCGGTCGTCCTGGCCGCCTGCGCCCCCGCGGCGACCGGCACGTCGAGCACGAGCAGCAGCGACCCTACGGCGACGACCGAGAGTGACACGTCGACCGGCACCGAGACCGCGGCGGGGGAGATCCCCGACGAGACTGCAGGGCCCTACCCCGGAGACGGATCCAACGGCCCAGACGTGCTCGAGGAGGCCGGGATCGTGCGCCACGACATCACGACCTCGATCGACGGCTCGGCCACGGCCGACGGCATCCCGCTCACCTTCGAGTTCCAGGTGCTCGATCTGGCGAACGGTGGTACGCCCTTCGCAGGTGTGGCGGTCTACGCCTGGCACTGCACCGCGCAGGGGGAGTACTCGATGTACTCCTCAGGGCTCGAGGACGTCACGTACCTGCGCGGCGTGCAGGTGGCGGATGCCGAGGGCAAGGTCTCGTTCGCATCGATCTTCCCGGGCTGCTACTCGGGACGCTGGCCGCACATCCACTTCGAGGTGTACCCGGACGTCGACTCGATCACCGATTCCGCCAACGCGATCGCCACCTCGCAGATGGCGCTCCCCGAAGAGGCCTGTGCTGCGGTCTATGCGGACTCCCGCTACGACGGCTCGTCGCAGAACCTGTCGCAGACGAGCCTCTCCGCAGACAACGTCTTCGGCGACGACGCCGCGGCCCTGCAGCTGCCCACCATCACGGGAGACGCGGCCGGCGGCTACTCGACCACCCTCGTGGTCGGCGTCGACACGACGACCACCCCCACCGCAGGCTCCGCCCCCTCGGGTGGCGACGGCGGTCCCGGCGGTGGTCAGCCGCCGTCCAACTGATGCTGGGGGCGTTCGACCTCAAGCTCAATACCGTCCTCTTCTCGGGCGTCGCGCTGCCGAGTCCGATCTGGATGTACGAACTGAGCCGATCTGCTAGGCTGATGGTGCAGCGTGTGTTTCGGCCCCCCTCTAGGCCACCACGAAGCCACTGATCAGGGCCATCACGGACCAAGCGCATCGATGCGCGCGGCATCCGCCTTCGATCTCATCATCTTGCGGGCCGCGACATCGCGCGCCCGTCACACAGCAATGAGTATCACCATGAGCATGACCACTTTTTCGCCTTTCGACCCGCTGACCTGGAAACAGGCCGACACCGACGTGCACGTCGCGACCCGAGCCGGCGAATTCGCCGGTTTCGTCGAGTTCGACGGCACCACCCACCTCGCCCGCGACCAGCGGGGCACCGATCTCGGCTCTTTCGAGTCGCTCGACGATGCCCGCGACGCCCTCGAGGGGGCGAATACGCCGCAACGGCGCCCGTCGGCATTCTCGCGGCGACTGCGTCAGGTCCTGCGGCGCGGACCGCATCGGGCGCGCGCCTGACCATCGCCTGTGACCTCACACAGAGTCGTCACAGAGTCCGCGACGTATTCCCCACAGTGCATGTGAGGGGGGTTATGTTGAGGTAAGCGTTGGGCGATCTGCCTTGGGCTTTCCACAGCTCAAGGGCTCCAATCGACAGGAGAGCATCATCTCCATTGCACAGGTCGAAAAGACCGCAGCCACCCTCGGCCGTGTACGTCAGACGTATTCGGGCAACGCAGACATCCCCCCGATGACCCACGCCTACAAGCAGGTGTCCCAGGTCATCCGCGAGACCGGCCTGCTGCAGCGCGCCGGGTGGTTCTACATCTTCGTAGCCACCGGCCTCGCGGTGGCCCTCGGTGGAGTCGTCACCGGCTTCATCCTCCTCGGTGACAGCTGGTTCCAGCTGCTGATGGCCGCAGCTCTCGGCATCATCCTCACGCAGGTGGCGTTCCTCGCCCATGAGGCGGCTCACCGCCAGATCCTCTCGACGGGCCCGGCGAACTTCCGCCTCGCCCGCATCCTCGCCGCAGGCGTGGTCGGGATCAGCTACTCCTGGTGGGACTCCAAGCACACCAAGCATCACGGAAACCCGAACCAGGTGGGCAAGGACCCCGACATCGAGGTCGACACCATCTCGTTCCTCGAGACGGATGCTGCGCAGTCGCGCGGCCTGGTCCGCCTGATCACGCGCAAGCAGGGTTGGTTCTTCTTCCCGCTGCTGACGCTCGAGGGCCTGAACCTCCACTACCTCGGCGTCAAGCACCTCGTGACCAGCAAGAAGGCCAAGGGCCGCTGGATCGAGCTCGGGCTCATCGCTCTCCGCTTCGCGATCGTGCTCGTCCCGGTCTTCCTGATGCTGCCGCTCGGCATGGCCTTCGCCTTCATGGGCGTGCAGATGGCCGTCTTCGGCGTCTACATGGGCGCCTCGTTCGCGCCGAACCACAAGGGCATGCCGATCATCGACCCGAATGCTCGCCTCGACTTCTTCTCGAAGCAGGTGCGCACCTCGCGCAACATCCGTGGCGGATGGTGGGCCACCTGGCTCATGGGAGGCCTCAACTACCAGGTCGAGCACCACCTGTTCCCGAACATGCCCCGCCCGCACCTCTCGAAGGCCCGTGAGGTCGTGCGCGACTACTGTGCAGCCAACAATGTGCCGTACACCGAGACCAGCCTCGGCCAGTCGTACGCGATCGTCATCCAGTACCTCAACCGCGTCGGTCTCGCCGCGGGTGCCGATCCGTTCGACTGCCCTGCAGCCGCGCAGTTCGTCCGCGCGTAGACCTCTCGCGGCTCAGGAGCCGTCCTCCGCATCGAACGGCCCCATCCTCCGGGATGGGGCCGTTCGCGTGCCGGGCCGTCAGTTGCGTCTGATCCAGCGGAACGTCGCGCGACTGAGGATGAAACCCGCCACGAGCCATGCGGTGAGGGCGATCGCCACGAAGCCGAGCTCCCACGATCCGCTCGGCTCGGCCGCCGAGAACGAATCGGGAAGGATCGCCGCGCGCATGCCCTGAGCCATCCACTTCAGGGGGAAGACCGCAGCGACGTTCTGCAGCCATTCCGGCAGTGCGGTGAAGGCGATGTAGACGCCGGAGATGAACTGCAGCAGCAGCACGACCGGGATCACCACCGCAGAGGCGGTCTTTCCGGATCGTGGCACGGCCGAGAGTGCGATGCCGAGGAGAGTGCACGAGAGCAGCCCGAGCACGAAGACCCAGGCGAAGCGCCCCCAGGCCTCGGCGTCGGAAGGCAGCTCCACCTGATACAGGACGACTGCGACCACCAGGAGGAGCGTGATCTGCAGGATGGCGGTGACGAAGACCTCGCCGATCTTGCCGATGAAGTACGTGGCGGGTGAGATCGGAGTGCTGCCCAGCCTCTTGAGGGTGCCGTCGCTCTTCTCCACGGCGATCTCGATCGACAATCCCTGCATGCCCGACAGGAAGATGCCTCCCGCCACGAGCCCGGGGAGGTAGTACGTCGCCATGCTGATCTTGTCTGCGCCGTCGCCGATGTCGCCTGTGAAGATCGTCGCGAAGATGAGGTACATCAGCGTCGGGAACAGGAAAGTGAAGAAGACCTGATCGCTGGCGCGGAAGTATTGACGCAGTTCGAACGGGATGCGGCGGAGCCCGAGGCGGATGGTCCGAGCGAGCCCGAATCCGTCGGTGGCGGTCGTGGTGCTCATGCGGACTCCCTCGCATCGGCCCGCAGGCCGTCGGCATCGGCATCGGCGCCGACTCCGTGCTCGCGGATGAGGCCGAGGTAGATGTCCTCGAGTGTGGGACGCACCACCTCGAGGCTGTCCGGCTCGCCGCCCGCACGCTGAAGCTCGGAGACGACCGCACCGGGAGTCGTGGTGCGCTGTTCTCGGCGCACCCCCGCGGCATCCCTCCACCGCACCATCGGCGTCCGCGCCTCGGGGCCGCCGATCTCATCTATCCGACCGACGGCCACGATCCGACCGTCCGTGATCACGGCAGCTCGATCTCCGAGACGCGCCGCCTCGTCGAGGTAGTGGGTCGTCAGCAGGATGCTGGTGCCCTCCGCCTTCAAGGTGCGGATGAGCTGCCAGAACTGCTGCCGTGCCTCGGGGTCGAAACCCGTCGTCGGCTCATCGAGGAACAGCAGCTCCGGTCGGCCGATGATCCCCAGAGCGACGTCGAGACGTCGTTGCTGGCCGCCCGACAGCTTGCCCGCTCTCGATCGCTGCTTGTGCTCGAGCCCCACCGCGGCGATAACCTCGTCGACCGAGCGAGGGTCCGGGTAGTAGCCGGCGAACTCGGTGAGCAGCTCGCGCACGGTGAAGTTCCCGGCCTCGCCGGTGGACTGCAGCACTATTCCGAGTCGTGCCTTCCATGCCAGGCCGCCTCGCTGGGGATCGACTCCGAGCACGCGCACGTCACCGGAGGTGCGGTGTCGATAGCCCTCGAGGATCTCGATGGTCGTCGACTTGCCCGCGCCGTTCGGGCCGAGGAGCGCGAAGGTCTCTCCACGGCGGATGTCGAAGCTGATGCCGTCGACCGCGACGGCGCCGCCGTACTCTTTGCGGAGGTCCCGCACCTCGATCACGCTGTCTGTCATAGGTACAGCGTGCACGCTGAAGGGCCGGAGCGATAGCCGGGGGGGCATGAAACGGGGGCGTGGGCGGATATCCGCACACGCCCCCGTTTCGTCAGTCAGGAGAGGGTGCTCAGCGCGAGGCCTTCTCGTCGGACTCGACGACCTCGATCGTGATCTTGCCGTCGATGGTCTCGGCGTCGTCGTCGAGCAGCTCGTCTTCCAGCGCCTCGTCGCCGCGGAACTCCGAGGTCGGCTCGTCGGCCGCATCCGTGTCGTCGGCCTCGGTATCGTCGATCAGCTCTGCATCGATGGCCTCGACGGTGTCGAGCTCGTCGACCCCCTCGGCGTCCGCTGAGGTCCCGACGGTCGGCGCTTCGTTGCTGAAGATGCCGTCGGGGCGGATCAGCTCGCGGACCTCGGCCATGAAGCTGGCGAGCTGCTGCTGCTGCCAGCGCAGCTGCCTGGCCTGGTCTTCGGCGTCGCGCAGCACCGCGGAGGTGTGGCTCGTCACGGAGTCGACGATCTTCTGCGACTTCACGCGGGCGCGGTCGAGGGTGTCACGCGCCCGCACCTGGGCATCCGCCTCGATGGTCTGCGCCTGCGAGCGCATCAGGCGCTCGTAGTCGTCAGCCTTGCCCGAGATGCGCTGCGCGTGCTCGAGCGATGCGGCGACCTGCTCGTTCGCGTCGGTGGTGATGCGCTCGGCGTGGGCGACGGCCTGATTGTGCAGCACCAGGAACTCCTGCTGTGCGTCGTCCTGGCGGCGGGTGAGGGTCTCCTCGAACTCGAGCACGCGGGCGTTCATCTCGCGCACTTCGCGCTCGGCGTCCGCGCGCAGCTGCGTGGTCTCGCGCGTGACGAGAGAGCGCAGCGCCGCTGCGCCCTTCTCGGCCTCGGTGCGGATGGCCGTGGCCTCCTGCGTCGCCTGGTGCACCTTCTCGGCCGCGTGCGCAGCCTCGCGCTCGAGCGTTGCTTGGTGCGCGGTGTACTCGGTGTCGATCTTGAGACGCACCTGATCGGCGTCGTGCTGCGCCTGCGCGATGATACGCGTGACGTCGGCGTCGGCCTCGGCGCGCTGCGTCGTGACCTCTTCGCGCGCGGCAGCCATCAGGCGGTCGGCCTGAACCGCGGCGTTCTGGATGAGCACGTTCGCCTGCTCCTCGGCGACGCGGAGGATGGCCTCGAACTGCTCGCGGGACGGCGCTTCCTGGCCATCGGCCCGAGGAGTGTCGACGAGTTCGTTGGTGAGGGTGGCCACCTGCGCCTCGGTCTCGGCTGCCTTCGCCTTGGCGGCGAGCAGCTCGGCTTCGAGCTCTTCCCGAGCGATGCGCTCTTCGTCGCGGAGAGCCTCGACTGCATCCTCATGACGGGCCTCGGTCGCGGCGAGATCGGCCTTGGCCTGCTGCAGCTGGTTGCGCAGTGTGCTGAGAGCAGAGTCGACCTCGGCCTTGTCGTATCCGCGGAAAGAGGCGGTGAAACCGGACTGCTCGCGCTGCTGCTCGCGAGGGTTCTCTTCGATCAGCTTGTCGAAGAAGTCGGGGGTGCGGTCGTTGTCGGGTGATGCACTCATGGGTCAGCCTTTCCGGCGCAGGTCACAGGGACTGAGAACTGTGATGAGAAGTGGTGCCGTCGTTGTCCGGCTGCAGGTTGTCGGGGCGTCATCGGCAATACCACAGCCTAGTTGCGACGGCTGTGAGATGCACCCGGTCCTGGGGAGAGCGAGGGAGCGCAACCGTTGCGGCGGCCCGGTTCGCGGACTCTCACCGGAGCTCGGACGACATCTGATCGCTGCAATCGCGTAATGAAACATATCGATATGCATCTCTAAAGGTGGGGAGATGCGCACGTCGGGTGCGCGTTCGTGCGTTCGTGATGGGGAGGCCATCGGATGAAGTTCAGCAGGACACCGTTGACGCGGGGGGTCGCGGCAGTCGCACTCGGCGCGGTCGTGGCACTGGGGCTATGGGCAGTGGCTGCGCCTGCGAGCGCGGATGTGCCGTCGGAGCCCGCGGCCGAGTTCACCGCACCTCTGTGCGAGGGCACGACTCTGGACGACCCGACGAACGCGGCCGGCGTGGTGCAGAACCTCGCCTCCGTCTTCGGCACGCGGCTCGTCGAGTACAACGCGGGCAACATCGTTCCGCTGTACGACGTGTTCGGAGCGAACGAGCTCAACGGCTATCCCGCGGTGTGCGGCACCCGGTACGTCGAGGGCGTCGGCGCGGTCTCGGAGTGGATGTTCTGCACCGACTACTTCTCGCACGTGTGCAGCGGGGTGAACCAGAACGGGGATCTGCTCGACATCGACGGCAACGCGATCCCCGGGGTCGAGGCTCTCGACGACCCCAATCCGAAGCTCACCGCCGACCAGGAGAAGCTGATCGCGTATCTGATCCAGCACGGTCAGGAGACATATGCGGGCACCGGATACTTCTCGCTCAACGACGCATCGAGCGCCGTGGCGGATGAGACGTCGTGGGAGCGTGCTGCGCTCCAGGTCCTCGTCTGGTGCATCAGCGACCCCGTGGGTCCGACCCCCGCGGGTGCGGAGATCGACCGCGCCGCGACCTGCGAGACCAACATGAGCGCAGCGCGCCAGGCGGAGATCCTCGCCGGCCTGCCCGATGACCCCTCCCTGATCGTCGCGGGGCCCGTCGAGCCGCTCGAGGTCGGGCAGACCGCCGAGTTCTCGGTGACCACCGACATCTTCACCTCCTCGCTCGCAGTGTCCACGCAGGGCGTCGCAGGCACGCTGTCGGTCATCAGCGGGCCGGGTATCCTCAGCGGATCCGATCTGCAGGTGGCTGGAAGCGGAGAGCCCGTGACCGTGGTCCTGGGGCTCACTGCCACCGCGGCCGGCACCGCTGACCTCGCTGTGCAGGCGACGCCCGCGGCGACGACGCACATCGGATGGAATCAGAGCCCGGCGGTCGCCGCGGACAGCAAGCCGTGCCAGGTCTTCGCGACCTTCCATGCGGCCGACCAGGTGGTGCTGGGCGGTGTGGCATCGGCGACTTTCGTCGCCGTGGACACGGACGGTGATGTGGACGCCGGAGCCGGTGCGGGAGGAAACGCCGGCACGGGTGGCAACGCAGATGCCGGCGGGAATGCAGGTGCAGGGGGAGCAGGTGGCTCCGCCGCGGGCGCTGACGCCAACGGCGCGGGCAGTGGGTCCGGTGGAGCAGGTACTGCCCGGGGCGGCCTCGCCTCGACCGGTTCCGAGCCGATCTCGCCGGTCGTGCTGATCGCGGCTTTCGCGGCGGTTGTCGGAGGTGCCGTCCTCGCACTGCGGTCGCGCCGTGGTCAGGCGGCGACGGTCGAGGCCTGATCCGAGACGACGTCGTGTGAACAGAAACGGTCAGCATTGCGATGCTGACCGTTTCTGCGTTCGCGCGCAGGGACTACTCGAGTGACCAGGTGCCGGTGGCGTCGTCATGCCGATGGCGCAGCGCAGGCCCGGCGGTGGTCGCGACGCCGCGAGCGCTCGCGGCTGAGGCGATTCCCGAGCGCAGGTCCGCCCAGAACTCCGTGGTCTGCGGCTTCCCGAGGTACTCCCGGAACCGTTCGATCTGCACGCGAGTGCCGTCCTGGCCCTCGACGAGGCGGACGAGGGAGTCATCGGGGTCGACGAAACGGATGCCGTAGCCGCCGTCGGGAAGCACGGTGAACTTGCGAGGCTGCTGCAGTGCGACGCCGTCGACGATCTCGCGCGCCACGGGTTCGGGTGCGTGAAGCACGAGCGTGGAGCCGAGGTCGCCGAGGATCTCCTCGAGGCGGGATGCCGTGACGCGCTGCTCCGCGCGCTCTCCGGCTGTCCGGCTCGACCGCCGGACCCACCGCGGCAGGAAGACCGCGAGCACGATGACGGCGGCGATCAGCACGATGAAGAAGAGCGGGTTGTCCACGCGTCCAACCTACGGGCCAGACGTCGCGGAGAAGTCCTTGGAGTCATTTAGCTATAGTGCTAGATTCAGAATATGCCGATCATCCGCGATGTCAGAGCACAGCTCCGCAGGCGACTCCTCATCAGCTACCGCGTCGACCCGGTAGTCGCCGCGACGATGCTGCCCGACGGCTTCCGACCGCAGATCATCGGCGGGACGGCGCTCGCCGGGGTATGCGTCCTGGGGCTGGAGTCGATCCGGCCGAGCGGGGTCGATCGCCGATGGGGCCTCCGGTCTGAGAATGCCGCGCATCGGATCGCCGTCGAGTGGGACGGCCCGGAGAGCGTCGAGCAGGGCGTCTTCATCTTCGAGCGGCACAGTTCGGCGTGGCATCCGGTGCTGTTCGGCGGGCGGATGTTCCCCGGGGTCCATCGCAGGGCTCGTTTCCGCATTCGCGAGTCGGGCGACCGCTACGCCCTCACGATGCAGGCGGGGGCGCACAGTCTCGACGCCGACGTCGAGGTGGGCGGCGAGTGGACGAGCGGGGTCTTCGGCTCCGTCGACGAGGCATCGGACTTCTATCGCGCAGGTCGCATCGGATGGTCGCTGGGCCGTGACGGACGAACCGTCGAGCCGGTCGCCCTGTCGACGGAGGAGTGGAAGGTCGAGGGCGCGCAGCTGCACCATCTGCGGTCATCGTTCTTCGACGCGCTTCCCGAGGGATCCGCGGTCTTCGACAGCGTGGTCGTGATGCGGGATCTCCCGCTGGTGCTGACCGATGCTCGGCGTTTTGCGGATGCCGAGAAGCTCAGCCCAGCAGGAACATGATCAGGATCAGCACCGGGAGGCATCCGAGCGTCGTGAGGAACACCGTGTCGCGTGAGATCGTCTCGCCGATGTCGTACCGCTGCGAGTAGTTGAAGACGTTCTGCGCCGTCGGCAGCGCGGCGAGGATGACCACGATCAGCACCTCGGTCGACGACAGCCCGAACACGAATTCTGCGGCGGCCCACGCGATCAGCGGCATCGCGATGAGCTTGAGCAGAGTGGCGAGGATGATGTCCCGGCGGTGGCCCGGAGCGCCGAGCACTCGCTGGCCGTGGAGCGAGATGCCGTAGCTGATGAGCAGCACCGGCACCGCTGCGTCGGCGATGAGCTGGGCGGGCTCCATGACGATCGGCGGAACCGTGAGGCCGAGGACCGAGACGAGGGTCCCGAGCAGTGAGGCGATGATGATCGGGTTCGTCGCCGTGCGGGCGAGCGTCTTGCCCAGCGAGACTCTGTCGCTGGTGACCGCGTCGAGGATCGTGAGTGAGATCGGGGTGAACACCAGCAGCTGCATGAGCACCACGGGGGCGGGGTAGGCGGCACTGCCCAGCAGGTAGAGGGACAGCGGGATGCCGATGTTGTTCGAGTTGACCTGGCCGGCGGACAGGGCGCCGATCAGCGTCTCGCCGACGGGTCGCTTCCACCAGAGGCGCGCGACGAGGGTGTAGACCGCGATGATCGACACGGCGGCGATCGCCGAGACCGGCAGCAGCGCGGAGAACAGCATCTTCGCGTCGGCGTGAGCGAGCACCGTGAACAGCAGGAAAGGCGAGAGCACGAAGAAGATGAGGCGGCCGAGCACGTGCCGGGCGTGTGGCCCGAGCAGATCGATCCGTCCGAGCACGTAACCGAGGGCGATCGCGACTCCCACGACGGCGAATCCGGTGAGAGTCTCGAGCATGGTTCGAGCGTACCGAGGCCGGGTTCACGTCGTCGCAACGGCCTGAACACGCGGCCACGGAAGGCTTAGCAGGTCGAGCGACTCCGCGTCAATGGCCGGGCCCCGACGAGCGTCAGGAGACCTGTCGCCATACGCTGGAGTAACGACGAGCCGCAGTATGCCGCTCTCCGTCGGTCGAACCAGACGGTGCCCTCGAGTTCTCTCGGTCTTGAGCGCCCACATGGGGGTGGGTGCGCTTGCGGACCTTCTCAATCGACTGCTCCGGTCCTCCCCGTTCGGGCGAGGGAGGACCGGGACCAACTCCGTCGAGTCGATCCGGCTACTTGAAGCGGAGCATCCTCTGCACGGCCTTCACGCCGGCATTCGCACTGCGGGCGCGCATCGCCGATTCGAGCTCCTCGAGGGAGTCTCTTGTATTCACGCGCGGCTCGACGAGGTAGAGGTCGCGGAAGACCAGGTACCAGAAGTCGCTCAGCATCAGCCGGTAGAGATCGTTGAGCGCGCGGTCCGTGAGGAACTCGAAGAGCTCGACATGCGTCTCGATCCAGCCCTCGCCGGTCTCGACCGATTCGATAGCGTCGTGGATCAGCTCGCAGGCGATGACGAGGTCCTTCTCGGACAGTGCGAGCGCTGCCTCGCGAATGATCTCGCCGCCCTGCGACGCGGCGAACTCGCGGGTGATGCGCGAGCGCTCATCCGTGATGTCGGTCACCATCGAGTAGCGGTTCGCGTGCACCTCCATCAACCCGGCGCGGGCGAGACGCTGCACGGCCTCGCGCACCGGCGTGCGCGTGACGCCGAGGTCGTCGGCGATCGCCTTGTCGCTCAGCTTCGCCCCCGGAGCATAGGTGCCGTCGGCGATGGATGTAGCGAGGCGGCGGAAGAGCTCGTCCGGCCCCAGGTTCCGCTGCGCCCCAGGCGCAACGGGAAGTTCAGGTCCCATATCGATATATTACTTCCCTTAACAAAGGAAGCGTGTCTTTGCGGGTTCCTCGCCTCCAGCGCCACCGAAGGTGACGATTGGACCGTCAATTCTCGGCACTGCCCTCGGCGCCGAAATATCCGTGATAGACCTACAGCAGGCGCTGACCTGTTGACGCGGTCGATGACGATGCCCCTCCTTAATGGAAGGTTCGTCATGCTCCGCACGCGCGCCCTACTGTGCACGATCGCCGTCGCGGCGTTTCTCACCCTCGCGGTCGTGCCTCCGGCGACAGCCGCAACGACGATCGACGGTCCGATCGATCTGGGTACCGCCGCCCCCTTCGCGGTGCTGGCATCGTCGACGGTCACGAACACCGGACCGTCGGTGATCGGCGGCGACGTGGGGCTCAGCCCCGGTACGTCGATCACGGGGATACCCCCTGCGGTCGTCAACGGCACCGTGCATGCGACTGACGCCGTCGCGGCCGAGGCTCAGGCGGATCTGACCACGGCTTACGGCGTCGCTGCAGGGCTCACTCCCATGGCGTCGGGCCTGGGTGATCTCACGGGTGCGTCGCTCACGCCGGGCGTTTACGCGGGAGACACGCTCTCGGTGACAGGGCAGCTGACTCTCGCCGGAACCGCCGAATCGGTCTGGATCTTCCAGGCGGCATCGACGCTCACCATCGGATCGGGCGCGATCGTCACCGTGACCGGCGGCGCGAGCGCGTGCAACGTGTTCTGGCAGGTGGGAAGTTCGGCCACGATCGGCTCCGGTGCGCAGTTCGTCGGGACGGTGATGGCGGACATCTCGGTGACTGCGCAGACCGCCGCGACCATCACCGGTCGTCTCCTGGCACGCACCGGTGCAGTGACGCTCGACACCGACACCCTCACCGCCCCGACCGGCTGCACCACCACGCCGGGCACAGTCACCACGAGTCCCGAGGTCACGTCTGCGTCGCCGCCGACGGGGCGGGTCGGTGTGGACTATTCGCACACGATCACTGCGGAGGGTGCTCCGCAGCCGGAGTACTCCGTCGTGGGCGGGGCGCTTCCGCCCGGCCTGGTGCTCGACGCCGTGACCGGGATCATCTCCGGACAGCCCACGGTCGCCGGAGCCTACCTGTTCACCATTCGCGCAAGCAACGGTGCTTCCCCCGACGCGGATGCGTCCTATGAGATCACGATCGCGCCCGCCGTGGCTCCGGCCGCCGAGAACGACGGTGGTGCAGTGGATTCGGCTGGCGAGCTCGCAGAGAGTGGTCTCGACTCCGGTCCGGCGTCACTGGCGATCGCGGTCGCATTCCTCGTCTGCGGGGGCGTTCTGACGGTCGTGCGTCGGATCCCTGGGCGTCGCTCCGCGTCGATCCCGCGATAGCGGGATCACGTGAGAGAGGCTCTCGCCGAGCGAATCGAGTGGCGCAGAGGTGTGCGGAGATTGCTCGGAATCCGGACCTGACCTGGAAAAGCGGAAACCCCCGCCATGTAGAAGCTAGGCGAGGGTTCCTAAGGTGACTGTAATGATCACCCTGTGGCTCCGACGGGCGTCGATCCCGTGACCTCACGATTTTCAGTTGGATGTGGTGGGGCAGTGGGTGCTCGTTGGTCGCCGTTTGCCGCGAGATTCTGGGTTAGTCGTCACGGTTGGCCGCGGCTGGTCGAGGGTGGTTTCAGCGGAGCGACCGGCACAGAACCGGCACGGAGAGTCCCTAGCCCTTCACAACCGAACGCGCCACCGCGCGGCAAGTCTGGATGTACGTCTGGAGAAGGTTAGGGCTGAACCGGGGGCTGAGCAGAAGGTGGCCAGGAGACGCGCCATTGATGTGCGCTCCGTAGTACTTCTTGACCACGTCCTTGTATTCCGAGACGCCCGAGTGAGCGACCTTGTTCCGCACGATTCGCATTTCTTCAAGCTGGCCGGCAGCCGCGACGCAAGCTGAGTGGAGGTTCTCGTTTGGGGCGAGGATGTGCTTGGTGGCGTCGCGGACAAATTTTGGCTTAGACCACTTGAGGAGAACAGGGCTGTTTCGGTTGTAGGTCCGAAACCCGGCCTCAGCCGCGGTTGTGC
Source organism: Microbacterium sp. LWH13-1.2 (assembly GCF_038397735.1). NCBI lineage: Bacteria > Bacillati > Actinomycetota > Actinomycetes > Micrococcales > Microbacteriaceae > Microbacterium > Microbacterium sp. LWH13-1.2. Next base: position 170,497 of record NZ_CP151635.1, read on the forward strand.
TTCGAAATGACGGCACGAGCAAGACAGCGCTGGTCCCATCCACGTACGGCGCGCCGCAGGCTAGACGAACGGCGACACCTTGCAGGAATTCTTGCAAGTCGTCGAACAGTCGCATCATGATCAGCTCGGCAAGGAGCTTTCGGACCTGGTGATCGGCGATCGATGGGAGACCCTGCGCCAGAACAGTGTGGCGCGCGCTTTTTTGCAGGAAGAGCGCGTGTGCGACTTCCACCCGAGGGGCTGGCATGGCTCAAGACGCAAGGAAGTCCGAGATGTACTGGAGTCGAACTTCTCGAGCCCTGATGCGCTGTGTGCTGGATGTGCATGCCGCGACGAACTCCAGGTCTGCCGGAGGACGCTCGGTAACGGGACGAGGATCGTTGAAACGTGCGTCGATATCGCTAAGTGCACGCTCGAGTTTGGCCGTGGTAGGAATTCGGCTGAGTGCAGCCAGCGCGAGGACCAACGAGTAGTACACGGGCGGTCGCGAGAAGATGGTCTCTCGAACGTAGGTGGGATCGACTGAGGCTATCGCGCTGTACACGCGTTCCAGCGTGGTCTCGACGTTGTTTCGTTCGGGGAAGTCTTCATCCCACTTCTTGTATGCGTTGTCGATGCGGCGCGCGCTGTAGTCTTCCATCCCGTCGACCAGCGCCATTGTGATCTCCGCTGTGAACTGAACCTCCACCATGCGGGAGATGTCGTTCGCTGAGAAGATGTTGAGACCGCGCCATAGAGGAAGGCGTCCGGCAGCCTCGCGAAGGCAGAACTGGTGAAACTCACCGCTGTACTGCGCCGACCTCTTTTCCTGGGCGTTGAGAGTCTTGGAGACTGCATTCAATCGCCCAAAAATCTCGATCACGTCCCCATCGTCCGCTCCAATCAGGTACGCGACCGGCAGCTTCGACATCAGAAAGCGCTCTCGCTGCGTCGCTGTCAATGATGAGAACTTGACGCGGCGACCGTGATCAGGATGCCTGGCCGTGAACTTGTCCTCTCGGAAGTCGAGGATGGAGCGGATGCGCTGCTGGCCATCAACCACCTCCTTCACGGTTCGTTCCTTCTCGAGGTCAATGGTGTGACGGATATAGATCGACGGCACCGGCATCAACTCGAAAATCGAGTTGACTAGGTAGGCCTTGTGGGCGTTCGTCCACACGGCGCGACGCTGATACCAAGGCGAAATATTCAGTTCGCCCCGCGTGTGTGCATTGATGATGTCTTGAATCACCATCGACTCGTAGTCAACGCGTTCCATGTAGTCGCTCCAATGCTCGTCTTCCGCACGTCACACTACCGGCTGTGCGCTCGCGGGGTCGCCGGGCTGTGAAGAGGAGCGCGCGGACCGCAGCGCAGCGAGGACCGCACGCACCGCAGGCGCAGCCCGGCGACCAGGCCGGCCGGAGGCCGGCCCTTGAATGAGTAAAGAAAGTTCTCACAGTTCGGATGCCGCAGCGCCTGAGGGTGTCACCTCCAGGCAGACTTGCCGACTGCGATCAGGGTTGTCGCGTGCCGCTGATCGTCGTGGGGTGATCCGCCTGGCGTCGAGTTCCCCCGTTTAGATGGGGTTGACTATCGCGAGATTCCGACATTTTCCTCCAGTGCATTCTTAGCTTTTGACCTGGCTCTTTTTGCCATCGGAGTTCGAGAAGGGTGCGCTTATAGTCTTGTCCGGAGCTGATGGGAAGCCAGAAGGCCTCCGAGTGTGTCGGGGTGCCTTCGCAGTCTTGAGCTGTACCCGCAACTGCGGGAACACAACTCAAACAGGAGGACACCATGGCAATCCAGACATCTATTCCGGTCAACTTCGAGGCGTACTTCCCACGCGGGGCTTCATGGTCGGCGAAGTCGAGCCCGTCGTGAAGTGGTCGGATGACGGACAGCGTCAGGGGCAGGATCTCGACAAGAACACCGGCCACCCTCTGTGGCAGGTTCGCGTAATCGACGCCGATCCCGACGCTCGCAAGGGGCAGAACGAGGTCACCGTCAAGCTCGCGAGCATCGCGGAGCCAACTGCGCCGCCGGAGGCCAACGGCCTCCCGTTCCGCCCGATTTTCTTTGAGGGGCTGTCTGTCACTCCCTACGTCAAGGAGACCGGTGGCCGCCCTCGTGTGGCGTACTCACTCCGCGCAGCAGAGATGAAGCCTGCTCCGAAGTCTCGCGGCGGTGAGTGATGGCCTATCCGCGCTCCGTGCTCCGCCAGTACTGGACAGGGGAGAGGCCCCGGCTGTGGCGCATTGGTCGGTGGATGCTCGGAACTGCGTTGATCCTGGCGCCGTTCGCCTTCTTCCTCCAAACCCCACGAAACGTGATCGCGCTCCTGATTGTCGCCATGATCGTCATCGTCGTCGGACGGCGGTTGCTGGCTGGTCGAGACATGCATGCAGTCCTGTTGCGTCGGTGGCAGAGAGAGATGTCCTTGCACGTGCAGGCGGCGTGGCCGGCTCTCGCGCACACGCTGCGCTTGCAGATCCGAACCCTCGACGGACGGACGATCTTCGCCGGTCTCGGGGCTCCTCGTTGGGAAGGCATGACGCTGGTTGCCGCTGTCTTTCTCCCGCAGGGCCTCGTGCGTGAGGATCTCGTGTCCGCCAGCGACCGGATTACGCACGCCTTCTCCGCGCTCCGCGCCTCCGTGCACGGACAGCAGATCAGTGCTCTCCAGTTGCACATCGAGTTCGTCGACGCCTTCGGGCGACCACCTCATCGCCGTTAGGGGCGGGTTGGTCGCGATGGGAGACGCCGACTGAGAGCGCCAATGGCGGCTGCGAGGGTCTGGGCGGTTTCGTCTCGCTTCGCTTCTCACTAAGAAAAGCGGAAACCCCCGCCATGTAGAAGCTAGGCGAGGGTTCCTAAGGTGACTGTAATGATCACCCTGTGGCTCCGACGGGCGTCGATCCCGTGACCTCACGATTTTCAGTCGTGCGCTCTACCAACTGAGCTACAGAGCCATGCGACCGGCTGAACCTGCCGCATCTAGACGAAAGGCCCTTCTCGAAGAAAAGGGCCCGTCGCTTAGAGCGACCCTGACGGGACTTGAACCCGCGACCTCCGCCGTGACAGGGCGGCACGCTAACCAACTGCGCTACAGGGCCATACTTGTTTTCAATTGTACCGGAAGGAGTGACCCCAACGGGATTCGAACCCGTGCTACCGCCGTGAAAGGGCGGCGTCCTAGGCCGCTAAACGATGGGGCCGAAGTCTGTCCCGGAGGACTTCCTTGCCGACGCTCAAGCATAAGGGAAGATTCGAGCAAAACGCGAATCGAGGGCGAGCCTGCTGTCGCCCGGGCGTGTTCGGGGGGACGATGAAGTCGTATCACTGTGCCCTCAAACCCTGTCCGCTACCTGTTGCGGATGTGAAGGATGTTGTTAGTGTGGCATTTGTGAAACCGGCGGAAGGGGCCGTGTGAACGACAAGCACTCCTCGAAGGATGCTGCCACGGCATCCGACGATTGCGGCTGCGCGCCCACACCTGCAGAAAGCCGAGCGTTCTGGAAGAACGGCTCGGTCACTCGTCGGAGTGCGCTCACGATGGGCGCACTCAGCGTCGTCGCGCTCAGCGCCTTCGGTGTCTCCTCCGGGGTGACCGCCGCATACGCCGCGACATACCCCAGCTGGGACGACGTACAGCGTGCCATGGCGAACCAGTCCTCCAAGGCCGCCGAGGTCACGCGCATCGAGGGGCTCATCCAGTCGCTCACGCAGCGGGTCGCCGACGCTCAGGCCAAGGCACAGCTCGCCGGTGAGGAGTACAACACCGCACAGCTGGCGTACTTCGACGCGATCGCCGTCGCCGAGGAGCTGCAGGCTCAGGCCGACGCGCAGGCCGTCGTCGCCGACGACGCGACCAAGAAGGCCGCCCAGCTCGCCGCCCAGCTCTACCGCAACGGCGGCGACGACACCGCCCTCGAACTGTTCTTCGCCGGCTCCGCAGACAACGCCGACGAGCTGCTCTCGCGCCTCGGCTCGATGGACAAGGTCTACCAGTACAACCAGACGGTCCATGACAACGCGGTCGCCGCACGCAACTCCGCGCAGTCGCTGACCGATCAGGCCGTCGTCGCCCGCACCGAGCGCGACCGTCTGCAGCAGATCGCCGAGCAGAAGATGATCGAGGCGCAGGCCGCAGCGGATGCCGCTCAGGTCGCTCTCGACGAGCAGACGGCGAACCTCTCCACGATGCAGGCTCAGCTCGCAGCCCTCAAGGATGCGACGGCCACGACCGTCGCGGGCTACCAGGAGGGCGTGCGCGTAGCCGAAGAGCAGCGCAGGCAGCGCGAGGCCGCCGAGGCCGCAGCGGCCGCAGCCGGGAACAACGGCGGCGGCGGCGGAGGAGGCGGTGGGGGCACCGGAGGATCACCGGGAACCGGTGGATGGGTACGCCCGCATGGCGGCCACCGCAGCGCCGGATACGGCCCGCGCCCCAAGCCCTGTGCGGCCTGCTCCGGCTACCACTACGGGGTCGACCTCGCCAACGGCTGCGGAGCGGCGATCTACGCGGCGAACTCGGGGACCGTCGACTACGCCGGCCCGCGAGGGAACTACGGCAACTACATCCGCATCCAGCACGGCGGCGGCGTCTCGTCGGGCTACGCCCACATCCGCGACGGCGGATTCGCCGTCCGCAACGGCGCGCGGGTGAGCTCCGGTCAGGTCATCGCCTATGCGGGCAACACCGGAGCATCCGTCGGGTGCCACCTGCACTTCGAGGTCTACCTCAACGGGGCGTACACGAACCCGATCACCTTCCTCGCCGACCGGGGCATCTCGGTCTGAGACGAGCGTCTGCGACGAAGAAGACCCCCGACCGCTGAGCGGAACCGGGGGTCTTCTTCGTGAAGCAGAGAGTCAGTGACCCTGCTCGCCGAAACGGACGATCGCCTCGTCGAGGATGCGCTGCGCCTCTGCGGCGTCGCCCCACTCGTCGACCTTGACCCACTTGTTGGGCTCGAGGTCCTTGTAGTGCTCGAAGAAGTGCGCGATCTCCTTCTTCGTGTACTCGGCGATGTCGTCGATGTCCTGGATGTGCGCCCAGCGGGGGTCCTTCGAGAGCACGGCGACGAGCTTGTCGTCTCCGCCGGCCTCGTCGCTCATCTTGAGCACGGCGACGGGGCGCACCTCGACGACGACGCCCGGGTAGATGGCGTGGTCGAGGAGCACGAGCACGTCGAGCGGGTCGCCGTCCTCGCCGAGGGTGTTGTCGAAGTAGCCGTAGTCGGCCGGGTACCCGAAGGTCGTGTAGAGCACGCGGTCGAGGTGCACTCGTCCGGTCTCGTGGTCGACCTCGTACTTCACGCGGCTGCCGCGCGGGATCTCGATGACGGCGTCGTGTGCGCCCATGCGTGTGCTCCTCAGAAAAGACGGTTGGATGCCGCGCACTAGCCTACCTGCGGGCGGCCGAGCGCCTCTGACGTCTTCCGCAGCGAGACGTCAGCCCGCCGCGCGGCGGCGCAGTGCGACACGGTCCAGCAGCTTCGTCACGACGCCGCTGAGCAGCAGGACGAGGAGCCCCGCGTACCCATAGGGCTGGACGAACACCGCGATCGCCAGGGCGATGAGAAATAGGATGATGGCGGCCAGATCGCCGATGACCCCCGCCCGCAGCGTCTCGACCGGGGTGGTGGTGAAGTCGGGGTGGCGAAGCAGATAGAGCCATCCGGCGAGCGTCGTGACCTGCGTGAGGATCAGGGTGCCGATGTAGACCACCGGCTGCAGCAGGTCGGTGTCCATCTGACCGATCATCGCGGTCGGCACCGGCAGCCAGACGATGGTCGCCATCCACGCGATGTTGATCCACAGCAGAGGGCTCGTGATCCACTCCACGTCGCGGTACTGGCGGTGATGTCCCATCCAGAACGTCGCGATGAGGACGAAGCTGAGCCCGAAGCTCAGCAGCTGGCCGGAATGCTCGTCGAAGAACTCCGCGGTGCTCAGCCTGTTCGATGCGGCATCCGACACCGACTCCATGAGCGGCAGGATCAGCAGTGTCATCGCGATCGCCACCACCGCATCGACGAACGCCTTGAACCGCTCGGTCCGGAACCGCACTGTGTGTTCTCTCATGTCGTCAGGGTGTTCTGCCACGGCGCCAGGTTAGGACCACATGCACACGCCGCGCGACCACCGTACGGCGATCCGTCGTCGTGATCTACCGTGGAGCTGTGCCCTCGCTCTCACCCGCCATCGCCGAGATCCGCCTCGCCGTGCGCACTGCGCTCGCCGATCTGCCCGAGGGGTCTGCTGTCGTCGTCGCGCTCTCCGGAGGTGCCGATTCGCTCGCCCTCGCCGCGGCGACCGCGTTCGAAGCGCCCAAGCTCGGCCTGCGAGTGGGGAGCCTCACGGTCGACCACGGTCTTCAGGACGACTCGGATGCCGTCGCCGCCCGCGCCGCGCAGACAGCGACAGCCCTCGGACTCGGCGCCCTCATCGTGCGCGTCGACGTGGGCGACGAGGGCGGCCCCGAGGCGGCGGCACGCGATGCCCGATACCGGGCGCTGAAGGATGCGGCAGCGGATGTCGGCGCGTCGGCCGTGCTGCTCGGACACACTCTCGATGACCAGGCCGAGACCGTGCTGCTCGGGCTCGCCCGCGGATCCGGCGCCGCGAGCCTGCAGGGCATGGCGCCGGTGCGCGAGGACGACGACGGAGTGCGGTGGGTGAGGCCGCTGCTCGGGGTGCGGCGCGAGACGACGCGCGCGTTCTGCGCGGCATCCGATCTCGAGGTCTGGGACGACCCCCACAACTCCGAGGACCGCTTCGCGCGGGTGCGCGTGCGCGAGCGGGTCCTGCCGGTTCTCGAGTCAGAGCTGGGACCGGGCATCGCCGAGGCCCTCGCCCGCACAGCCGAACAGCTTCGCGAGGATGCGGAGGCGTTCGACGAGATGATCCACGAGACCATCGAGGACATCGTCGAGCATGCCGAGGCGGGGATCTCCGTGAGTGTCGCCGCTCTCGCCGCCAACCCTGCCGCTCTCCGCAACCGGATCATCCGCCTCATCGTCGACAGCGAGTTCGGCGTGAGCCTGACGAGGCTGCAGACCCTCGAGGTCGCGCGTCTCGCGACGGACTGGGCGGGTCAGGGGCCCATCGATCTGCCCGCGTGCTCCGCGGCCCGGCTCGGCGGACGGATCGTCTTCGCCGCGCGCTGAGTCGGAGCACCCGTTTCGTCTCGCTTCGCTCGCTCGACGACCGGGGCCTGGCTCAACGACCGGGGCCTGGCTCAACGAGTGAGGGCGGGGAGCGACCGACGCGGCGCGCGCCGACCGCCCCGCCGGGTGCTACTTCTTGCCTCCGCCGAGCAGGCCGCCCAGCAGGTCGCCGATCCCGCCGCCGCCCGAGGACTTGCCTCCGCCGAGCAGGCCGCCCAGCAGGTCGCCGATTCCGCCGCCGCCCGAGGAGCTTCCTCCACCGAGCAGGCCACCGATCACATCGCCGATTCCGCCGCCGCCGGACTGCGCCTCTGCCGTCTCGGTCTTCGTCGACGTGCCCTTGGTCGCGTTGGCGATCAGGCCCATCACGATCGGGGCGAGGATCGGGAGCAGCTTGCCGAAGTCGATGCCTGCGGTCTCCTTCGACTCGGTGAGCTTCTGCGTGACCTTCTTCTCGTCGGCGCCGAGGATGTGCGAGACGATCTTGCCGCCGTCCGCCTGGTCGATGTCGTCGACCTTCGAGGCGCCGGCCTTGCCCTCGTGGCGCTTGAGCGCGCTCTCGATCGCGGAGGAGCCCTCTGGGGTCGAGGCGTTCTTCGCCAGGCCGCCCAGCAGCACGGCGCCGCCCTGCTCGACGGCGGACTTGGCGACCTCGGGGGAGACTCCGAGCTTCGCGGCGATGTCGTCGATCGGGACCTGCGTGAGGATGTCGTCGAGAGCCATGGAGATTCCTTCCGTCTGGGGCATCCGCCCGTGTCACCGCCCAGAGTAGTGGTGTGTCAGCGCCCGCACACGGCATTCTCGGCCCTATCTGCGCATAGTGGACGAGACCATGACTGAGCGTCGCCTAAAATCGATCCATGCGCGCCGCGGAAATCCAGGACGACCTTGCTCAGATCCTCGTGACCGAGGAGGAGATCATCGCGAAGCTCGACGAACTCGCGACTCAGGTCGCGGCCGACTACGAGGGCAAGGAGCTCGTCCTCGTCGGCGTCCTCAAGGGTGCTGTCATGGTCATGGCCGATTTCGCCCGCGCGCTGCCCTTCCACGCGCCGATGGACTGGATGGCCGTCTCGAGCTACGGCGCGAGCACCAAATCGAGCGGCGTCGTGCAGATCCGCAAGGACCTCGACACCGATCTGAACGGCAAGCACGTGCTGATCGTCGAGGACATCATCGACTCCGGCCTCACCCTCAGCTGGCTGCTCGAGAACTTCGAGTCGCGCGGTGCCGAGTCGATCGAGGTGCTCGCACTGTTGCGCAAGCCGGAGGCCGCAAAGGTCGTCATCGACTGCAAGTACGTCGGCTTCGACATCCCCACCGACTTCGTCGTGGGCTACGGCCTCGACTACGACGAGCGCTATCGCAACCTCCGTGACGTCGCGGTGCTGGCGCCCCACGTCTACAGCTGAGCGCGTTTCATCTCGTCGCAGGCGCCTCGCTCGACGACCGGGCGCGGTGTCCCGATACGCCGTGGGTGAACGCACAGCGGCCACCTAGGGCGCGCGCGATACGCTGATCCGACCATGGATGTCAAGAAGCTCACGCGGAATCCGCTGATCTACGTCGCCCTGATCGGCCTGCTGCTGTTCGGCGGCTTCCTTCTGATCTCGAACCTCGGCGCGCCGAAGCAGATCACGACCCAGGAGGGTCTGAAGCTGCTCTCCGGCGAGTCCGTCACCGAGGTCGTCAACACCGACGGCGACCAGCGGGTCGACATGACGCTGTCGAAGGCGTTCGAGGGCTCCGAGAACGTGCAGTTCTACTACGTCGATGCGCGTGCCGACGAGGTCGTCAAGGCGATCAACGATGCCGACCCGAAGGACGGCTTCAACGACGCCGTTCCGCGTGCGACCTGGTTCGACGGCATCCTCTCCCTTCTTCTTCCCCTCGTGCTGCTCGGCCTGCTGTTCTGGTGGCTGCTGTCGTCGATGCAGGGCGGCGGCGGCAAGGTCATGCAGTTCGGCAAGTCCAAGGCGAAGCTCGTCAACAAGGAGACCCCGACGGTCACCTTCGCCGACGTCGCCGGTGCCGACGAGGCGATCGAGGAGCTCCACGAGATCAAGGAGTTCCTGCAGGATCCGGCCAAGTTCCAGGCGATCGGTGCCCGCATCCCGAAGGGCGTGCTGCTGTACGGCCCTCCCGGAACCGGAAAGACGCTGCTCGCCCGCGCCGTCGCCGGCGAAGCCGGAGCGCCGTTCTACTCGATCTCGGGTTCGGACTTCGTCGAGATGTTCGTCGGTGTCGGTGCATCCCGTGTGCGCGACCTGTTCAACGTCGCCAAGGAGAACTCTCCCGCGATCATCTTCATCGATGAGATCGACGCCGTCGGTCGTCACCGTGGCGCCGGCATGGGCGGCGGAAACGACGAGCGCGAGCAGACGCTCAACCAGATGCTCGTCGAGATGGACGGCTTCGACCCGAACGCGAACGTGATCGTGATCGCGGCGACGAACCGCCCCGACATCCTCGACCCCGCCCTGCTCCGCCCCGGTCGTTTCGACCGCCAGATCGGCGTCGACGCCCCCGACCTGCGCGGTCGCCAGAAGATCCTCGAGGTGCACAGCAAGGGCAAGCCGCTGTCGAAGAGCGTCGACCTCGAGGTCGTCGCCCGCAAGACCCCAGGCTTCACCGGAGCCGATCTCGCGAACGTGCTCAACGAGGCCGCCCTGCTGACCGCGCGCTCGAACGCGCAGCTGGTCGACAACCGCGCCCTCGACGAGGCCATCGACCGCGTGATCGCCGGTCCGCAGCGTCGCACCCGTGTGATGAAGGACAAGGAGAAGCTCATCACCGCGTACCACGAGGGCGGTCACGCTCTCGCAGCGGCGGCGATGAACTACACCGACCCCGTCACGAAGATCACGATCCTGCCTCGCGGCAAGGCTCTCGGTTACACGATGGTGCTGCCGCTCGACGACAAGTACTCCGTCACGCGCAACGAGCTGCAGGACCAGCTCACGTACGCCATGGGTGGCCGCGTCGCCGAGGAGATCATCTTCCACGACCCGACCACGGGCGCATCGAACGACATCGAGAAGGCGACCTCGATCGCCCGCAAGATGGTCATCGAATACGGCATGACCACCCAGGTGGGGCCGGTCAAGCTCGGCTCCGAAGGCGGCGACATGTTCGTGGCGCGCGACATGGGGCGTGGCCGCGAGTACTCCGAGAAGGTCGCCGAGCGGGTGGATGCCGAGGTGCGAGCGCTCATCGAGCAGGCCCACAACGAGGCCTATGAGGTCATCAGCGCCAACCGCGACATCCTCGACAGGCTCGCGCTGGCTCTGCTCGAGGAGGAGACTCTCGACCACAACCAGATCGCCGAGATCTTCACCGAGGTGAAGAAGCTCCCCGAGCGTCCGCTCTGGCTCTCCAGCGAAGACCGTCCGGTGTCGGAGCGGCCTCCGATCGAGGTCCCGAAGAAGGATGTCTCGCTCGCCGCATCGGTCGAGGCTCCCTCGGCGGCTGCGCGCACGCAGCCGGGATCCGCGAACGCCGGTCAGGCACGACCCGCGACGGCCTGACCCGTGTCCGTCGACCGCGCACGTGTCGAGCGGCTGACACGGGAACTGCTCGAGGCGATCGGGGAGGACCCGGATCGCCCCGGCTTGAAGCAGACCCCCTCGCGCATGGGAGAGCTGTACGCGGAGTTCTTCGCCGGCGTCGGTGAGGATGCTGCAGCACCCCTCGCGCACACGATCAGCGTCACGCGCGGTCCAGCACCGGACACCCTGCCCTCCGGTGCTGTGCTGTTGCGTGACATCCGGTTCCGTTCGGTGTGCGAACACCACCTCCTGCCGTTCGCCGGGCGGGCTCACATCGCCTATCTTCCAGGTGAGCAGGTCGTCGGTCTCGGCGCGCTCGTACGGGTGGTCGAGACTCTCGCGGCCCGCCCGCAGGTGCAAGAGCGTCTCGGCGAGCAGATCGCCGACACGATCGCCGAGCATCTCGACACCCGCGGAGTCCTCGTCGTGCTCGACGCGAGCCACGGCTGCGTCACGATGCGCGGTGGGCGCCAGCCGGAGGCCTCCACTCTGACGATCGCCGCGCGCGGCGAGTACACGGATGCGGTCGCTCGGGCCGAGCTCATCGCGCTGATCGGCGCATCGACGGGGTCGGCACACGCATGACCGGCATCTGGGGCATCGTCAACATCACCCCCGACTCGTTTAGCGACGGAGGGCGGTACTTCGACGTCGACCGGGCCGTCGCACACGGTCTGCAGCTGAGGGCCGACGGAGCCACGGTGCTCGACATCGGCGGTGAGTCGACCCGGCCCGGCGCCGAGCGCGTGGGGGCGGCTGAGGAGCAGCGGCGTGTGCTCCCGGTGATCGAGCGCCTGGTCGCCGAGGGCGCCCCGGTCAGCATCGACACCCTCAACGCCTCGACCGCCGCTGCCGCAGTCCGAGCGGGGGCGCGGATCGTCAACGACGTGTCGGGCGGTCTGGCCGATCCCGACATGCTCGTGGCGGTCGCCGAATCCGGCGCCGACTACGCGATCGGACACTGGCGCGACGCCCCTGACGACATGTATGCGAACGCCATCTACCGTCGCACTGCCCGCGAGGTGGCGGGGGAGCTGCAGGAGCGCATGGGCGAAGCCGCGGCATCGGGCATCGCGCCCTCCCGGCTGATCCTCGATCCGGGAATCGGGTTCTCGAAGAAGGGCGGGCAGAACTGGGGCGTCCTGCGCGGACTCGACGAGATCGTCGCCCTCGGGCCGCGGGTGCTCGTCGGCACGTCACGCAAGAGGTTCCTCGCGGAGACCATCGGAGTGAACCCCGCAGAGGTCTCGGAAAAGCGACGCGATCTCGCGACCGCGGTGACCAGCGCGCTGGCCGCGCGAGCGGGAGTGTGGGCCGTGCGAGTGCACGACGTCGAAGCCACCCGCGATGCGCTCGCCGTCACCCACGCCTGGGATGGGAAGTAGGAGCATGGATTTCATCGATGAGATCGTCCTGACCGGACTCACCGTGTTCGGCCGACACGGCGTCTACGACCACGAGCGCGAGAACGGTCAGGAATTCACGATCGATCTGCGCCTGAGGATGCCGCTGCGTGAGGCCGCGGCATCCGACGACGTCGCCGACACCGTGCACTACGGCGAGCTCGCCGAGAAGGTGGCCGCCGTGGTCGGGGGAGAGCCCGTCAACCTCATCGAGACATTGGCGGAGCGCATCGCCGACGTCGCGCTGGCCCATGCCCGCGTGCACGCCGTCACGGTCACGGTGCACAAGCCGCACGCCCCGATCGCGCTGACCTTCGGCGACGTCGCCGTGACGGTGCATCGTGCCCAGAAGTACTCCGCCGTGGAGGTGTCGCGATGAGCCGCAACCTGGCGAACCCGCCGAGCATCCCCGGTCCGCGCCCCGGGCGGGATGAGGCAGTGGCCGTCGTCGCCTTCGGGGCGAATCTCGGTGACCGGGAGAGCACGATCCGCGCAGCGGCCGAGCGCATCGCGCGGCTGCCCCTGGTCGCCGACGTCCGTCTGTCGCCGCTCTTCGAGACGGTCGCGCTGCGTCTCGACGGCCCCGACCCCGAGGCCCCCGGATACGTCAACGCCGTGGCCCTCGTGACCACGCGACTCGCGCCGTCGATCCTCCTCGGGATGCTGCATGCGATCGAAGACGAGCACGGCCGGGAACGCCACGAACGCTGGGGCGACCGGACCCTCGACCTGGATCTGATCGCCTACGGCGACGAGTCCTCCGACGATGAGCGCCTGCAGCTGCCCCATCCGAGGGCCTTCGAGCGGCTGTTCGTGCTCGAGCCCTGGCTCGAGCTCGATGCCGATGCCGAGTTGCCGGGCCGCGGCAGGGTCGCTGACCTCGTCACTCGCCTGCGTGCTTCGGAGCAGCGATGAAGCGCACCTCTGTCGGACTGCTCGTCGTCCTCGCGCTCCTCGCAGGGGCCGCGGGGTACGTGCTCGACCACATGCTCACCGCCATGGGGCGCACCACGTTCACGCCGTCGCTTCTGCTGCCCGTGCTGCTTCTGCTCATCGCCGCAGCGTCGCTCGGCGTGGCCTGGCCGGTGCGCTCGAGCGTTCGCCAGGGGGTGCGCATCGACCCGTTCCGCGCGACGCGTGCCGTGACCCTCGCCCGGGCCTCCAGCCTGGTGGGCGCGATCATGGCGGGGTTCGGCGCGGGCCTTCTGGTGTTCCTTCTCTCCAGGCCGATCGATCCCCCGGTAGGGTCGACTGTGGCGATGCTGGCACTGATCGGAAGCGCGATCGTGCTCGTGGTCGCCGCGCTCATCGCCGAACAGTTCTGCATACTTCCGAAGGATCCTGATGACTCAGAACCCAGAGATCGAGCCGGGGATCCCGGCCCCGCTGAACTCGGCGGAGGTCACTGACCTCGCGGCTCTCGACCAGGGCACCTACTCCCAGCTGCGCACTGCGCGAAGTGAGGCGAGACTGGAGCTCGACGGCAGCTGGCACCAGATCTCGCCGCGATACGTCGTGTCGCAGATCGTGCAGAACGTGATCTTCGTGGCATTCGTGCTCGCGATCGCGCTGGTGCTCGCGCTCGTGCTGCACCAGACGTGGGTGTGGATCCCCGCGGGGGTCATCGTGCTGATCACGCTGATCACGCTGATCATCCTCCCTCGGCAGGCGAAGGCCATCGGCTACATGCTCCGCGCCGACGACATCGTCTTCCGCAAGGGCATCCTCTGGCAGCGCATGATCGCGGTGCCCTACGGGCGCATGCAGCTCGTCGACATCACGCAGGGGCCGCTCGACCGCGCCTTCGGGGTCACGCAGCTCAAGATGGTGACGGCAGCCGCGACCACCGGTGTGCAGATCCCCGGGCTGACCCAGGCCGCGTCCGAGGCGCTGCGCGACACCCTCATCGAAGTGGCCGAGACCCGCCGGACGGGCCTGTGAGCGAGCAGCAGTTCCCGCCGCCCCCCGCGGCGAACGTCGAGCCGCGGGCCGAGTCGACGACCCTCGCCGACGGCGAGTGGCATCGGATGCATCCGCTCACCCCGCTGTTCAAGGGCGGGCTGGCGCTCATCATCATCGCCGGTATCGCGATCGCGAACCTGCGCGACCGTCTCATCGCCTGGTTCGTCGACCTCTTCACTCCGGAAGAAGCGCACTACGACGACTACACGGGCGGAGACCCCGTCGACTGGGTGCTCGCCAACAACCTGATCCTCGTGGTGCTGCTCGGCGTGCTGGCCCTGGTGATCGTGCTGGTCGGGATCTTCTGGTTCATCTGGCGCTTCCAGCAGTTCCGGATCACGGGCGACCACGTCGAGGTGCGCAAGGGCATCATCTTCCGCTCGCACCGCCGCGCTCCCCTGGATCGCGTGCAGGGAGTGAACCTCACGCGCCCGTTCCCCGCGCGCATCATCGGCCTCGCGAAGCTCGAGGTGGTGGGTGCCGGCACAGACTCGAACGTCGAGCTCGAGTACCTCGCCACTCCTCGTGCCGAGTCCGTGCGCTCCGACATCCTGCGTCTCGCGTCCGGGGCTCGCGCCGCCCGGCAGACGGCAGCGGACGCGGTATCCGGCGTTCGCCCGGCGAACCCTGCCGCAGCCGTTCCCGGCGTGCCCGGATCGGCTCGGGCTCAGCTCGTCGGATCCGTGAACGACGGTGTCAACGGCCTGATCGGCGGTGTCGACCTCGCCGACGTCGAACCCGAGAGCGTGGTCAAGATCCCGGCCGGGCGTCTGATCGGGTCGCAGCTGATCTCGAGCGTGCTGTGGGTCGTCTTCTTCGGCGTGATCTTCGGGGTCGCGGTCGGCGGCGTCGCGATCGGATCGCTGATCGACGGCGACCCGATCGGAGGCTTCCTCGGCCTCGGGATCACGCTCGGCATCGGAATCCCGATGGTCATCGCCGTCGTCGGCATCACCTGGGCGCAGATCTCGAAGTCCCTGCGGTACTCGATCGCACCGACTCCTGACGGCGTGCGGATCACCTACGGGTTGCTGACCACCGTCACCGAGACGCTGCCCCCGGGCCGCATCTTCGCCGTGGAGGTCACGCAGTCGCTGCTGTGGCGTCCGTTCGGCTGGTGGACCATCAAGATCAACCGCATGAGTGGCAAGAGCGCGGCACAGCAGTCCTCCGGCTCGGCCCAGCAGTTCAACGTCGTGCTGCCCGTCGGCAAACGCGCCGACGTCGAGCGAGTGCTCGCGCTGATCCTGCCGGATGCGCCCGTCGCCGACATCCCGCTCGTCTGGGAGCACGGCATCCTCGGCCCGGTCGAGGGCGATCCGTACCGCACGATGCCTCGTCGTGCGTGGTGGCGGAGGCCCTTGTCGTGGAAGCGGCACGGCTACGCGCTCACCGAGTTCGGCCTGCTGTTGCGCAGAGGAACGGTGTGGCGCAAGCTCGCCGTCTTCCCGCTCGCCCGACTGCAGGGCGTCTCGCTCTCGCAGGGACCGATCGACCGCGCTCAGCGCGTCTCGGGGGCACAGGTGCACTCGGTGCAGGGCCTCATCACCGGCTACCTGTCGGGGCTCGAGCGGGATGACGCGCTCTTCCTCCTCGACGGTGTGAGCTCGGCCGCGGTCGCCGCTGCGGCGCGGGACCATACTCACCGCTGGGGCGAGTACGTGACGGATGCCGACGGAGCTCAGGTTCCCGGCGGGTATCCGGGAGTCGGCGCCGAGGCTGCGCCCGGTGTGATCGGTGCTCCTCCGATGCCGCCCGTGGGCACGCCCGCGCGGGTGACCCCGCCTCCGCCGTACGTGGGCCCGGGTGCGCCACCTGCGCCGCCGGTTTCTCCGCCTGTTCCGCCAGCCGCAGCTCCGCCGGTTGCTCATCCGGCTCCACCGGTCGGCCCGCCGGCTCCACCGGTCGGCCCGCCGGCTCCACCGGTGGCTCCGCCCACGGCCCCTCCCGCTCCGCCCGTGCCTCCGGCGCCGAACGGTGAGTGATCCTTCGCGCCGCGACGGGCGCCTCGGAGTCGGCATCATCGGCGCCGGACGCGTCGGTCCGGTCATCGGTGCGGCGCTCGCCGGTGCCGGTCACGCGATCACGGGAATCACGAGCGGCTCGGACGACGATCGTGCGTCCGCCGTGCTGCCCGACGTTCCGATCCTCGACGCGCTCGAAGTGGTGAGGCGCAGTGAACTCGTCGTGATCGCCGTCCCGCACGATCAGCTTCCCGCCCTGATCGCGGGCATCTCCGAGGTGGGCGGCTGGCAGCTCGGGCAGCTCGTGCTGCACACCGACCCCGGGTACGGCATCGACGTCCTGCGCCCGGCCGCCGAGAGCGGTGCGATCCCGCTCGCCGTGCACCCGGCCATCACCTTCACGGGCACGACGATCGACCTGCGCCAGCTGCAGGCGAGCTACGCCGCGGTCACGGCGCCGCCTGCGGTGCTGCCCATCGCCCAGGCGCTGGCGGTGGAGATGGGCTGCGAGCCCGTGGTCGTCGCGGAAGCCGACAGAGCGGCATACGCGGACGTGATCGAGGCGGCGACAGAGTTCTCGCGGTCTATCATCGTGCAGTCCACCACGCGCCTCGGCGAGATCGGCATCGAGAACCCGGGAGGGTATCTGTCTGCGCTGGTGCAGTCGACCGTCGAACGGGCGCTGCGGGACGCATCTGGTCCCTCGCCGCTGCTCTGAGGCCACAAGCCCACCGAGGTCAGCGGCCTCCCGAGAAGCCGCCTCCTCCGCCACCGCCCGAGAAGCCGCCTCCGAACGAGCCGCCGGAACTCGACGAGCTGCTCGCGCTCGGGGCCGAGTAGCTCGCGGCCGCGTTCGACGAGGCCGCGAACGCGACCAGCTGCCCAGTCACGAAGGGAGCGCCGGGATCGCCGATCCACGAGGCCCCGCGCTGTTCCGAGGTGTAGGCGCTTTCGAGCACCCGACCCCACTCGTCCTCCATGCCGAACAGCATCGCGTAGGGGAGAAGGCGTTCGTAGACGACGATCACGTTCGCGCTGCCGTCCTGACGGCGCTCGGCTCCCGAGTACGACTGGAGCATCTGCAGTCGGTCGGCCTCGGCCACGCGGATGAACTCCTTCACCCCCATGAGGTACTCGTATTCCCTGGCTCCGTCGGAGGTCAGGACAGTGTGCTTCGAGAAGCTGTAGAGCGAGGACAGCAGAACGAGGAACAGGCCGAAGGCGATGGCCACGAACGCGGGCAACGCCGTGACCCTGCCCGCGATGATGCCCCAGAGGCCGAGACCGAAGCCTGTGACCGCGACGGCGATCGCACACCACTGCAGGATCATCGCGCCGCGGCTGCGCGCCTTCGTCGCCAGACCCCGCGACACCGCCGTGTCGGTGCCGCTCTTCACCAGGGTCGTCATGCGTGCGGCGAAGTCCTCGCTCGAGCTCGGGAGCTCCGCGACGCCATCGGCGTCGGCATCCGTGAACAGCGCATCGAGCGCCTCGACGTCGAGCTGGTCGGGGATGCGGCCTCCGGGGAGGCGCCGAAGCCGTGGCTCCTCGGTCTCCGTGCCCTCTTCGATGCGGACCGTGCCGCGCACGGCGAGGTGGACGATCTCGGCGGAGATCGCATTCTTCGCCCCCGGCACGATCGCTGCGGCGAGCAGCGGAGGCATCGAGTCCGCAACGTCGTACTGGGCGACGATGATGCCGCTGGAGGTGCGCCGGGACCGTCTGAACGACGACACGGCGAACCAGCCGCCGACCGAGAGCCCCAGTCCGCCGAGCGCCGCGATCGCGGGCACGGTGTCGGTCACGGGATCGGGCTGACGAGCCGCCGGCTGCGTCGCCGTGCCCGACTCGAATCCGACTGCGAGGGTCACGCCTTCGCCCGGAGACAGCTCGTTCGCCTCGACGTGGAACTCCGAGCCGTCCGAGGACGCGGTGAGGGGGCATTCGCTCGTCGAGCCCGCGTATCCGACGTAGCAGCGCGCGTTCCCGGTCATCCGCTCGGTCATCTCGTCGTCGAACACCACATCGGCACGGAACTCCTCGATGAGCTGCGTGCTGTCAAGGGGGAGGAGGTCCCAGTAGAACTCATCCACGCCCGTGTCGGCCGCCAGGATGACGTCGCGCATCTCGTACTCGATCACGTAGGTCGTGAGCCCCTGCACGTAGTCGTCGTCGCCGGTGAGGACGAAGAGCAGTCCGTCTTCTTCATCGGTCTCGTAGGGCACGTCTGCGCCGGTCTCATCGGTCACCGACAGCACCTGGAGCTCGAGCCAGGCATTCTCGTAGCTCGTGGGGAGCCCGCGCACGATGCCTCTGTTCTGGTCGGAGTCCGGGAATCTGGCCGTCAGCGACTCGGTCACGTGCATGCGCGAGCGGCCCTCGTCGTCGAGGCTCACCTCGAACCGCGCGTCCCACGAGGCATAGGAGAAGTCGTCGACGTCGACGTCGGCGTCGGCGCTCGCCGCGGTCGCGGAGGCGGCCGGCGCCAGCAGGGCTGTGGCGGCGAGACCGATCGTGACGAGAGCGGGGGCGAGGCTGATGGCTGCCATGCTTCGAGGCTACCCAGACTCGACCGCGGGGTGAGGGACGCGACCTCGGTAAACTGGAGACGACTTTCAAGGAGCCCCCGAATGACTGACGCGTCTGCCGCGCCCGAGACGGCCACCGCCGCCACCGAAGAAGACGTCCACGAGCAGAAGGCCGTGCGTCTCGCCAAGCGCGAGCGCCTGGTCGCGAATCGGGCGGATGCCGCGGGCGGGGCTTTCCCCGTCAGCGTTCCGGTGACGCACCAGATCCCTGCTCTGCGTGCGGAGTACGACGATCTCGAGGCAGGCGCCGAGACCGGTGTCATCGTCGGCATCGCCGGCCGTGTCGTGTTCAGCCGCAACACGGGCAAGCTCTGCTTCGCCACGCTGCAGGCGGGCGACGGATCGCGTATCCAGGCGATGATCTCGCTCGCCAACGTCGGAGAGGAGTCGCTCGCCGACTGGAAGGAGTACGTCGACCTGGGCGATCACGTGTTCGTGCACGGCGAGGTCATCTCCAGCCGTCGTGGCGAGCTGTCGATCATGGCCGACGGATGGACGATCGCCTCGAAGGCGATCCTGCCTCTCCCGAACGCCTACTCGGAACTCAGCGAGGAAGGCCGCGTCCGCAGCCGCTACCTCGACCTCATCGTCCGCGAGCAGGCACGCACCACCGTTCGTGCCCGCGCCGCGGTCAACGCCAGCCTGCGCGCGACGTTCGGCAGCCATGACTACCTCGAGGTCGAGACGCCGATGCTGCAGGTGCAGCACGGAGGAGCGTCGGCGCGTCCGTTCGTGACGCACTCCAACGCGTTCGACACCGAGCTGTACCTTCGCATCGCTCCGGAGCTCTACCTGAAGCGTGCGGTGGTCGGAGGCATCGAGCGGGTCTACGAGATCAACCGCAACTTCCGCAACGAGGGCGCCGACTCGACCCACAGCCCCGAGTTCGCGATGCTCGAGGCCTACCAGGCTTACGGCGACTACAACCAGATGGCCTCGCTCACTCAGGAGCTCGTGCAGCAGGCGGCGATCGCGGTATCCGGTTCGACCACCGTGACATGGGCCGACGGCACCGAATACGACCTCGGCGGCGAGTGGGATCGCATCTCGATGTACGAGTCGCTGTCGGCGGCGTCCGGTCGCACGATCACCCCGAGCGATCCGGTCGAGGACCTCATCGCCTTCGCCGAGGCCAACGGTGTGGATCTCCCTGCCCAGGCGACGCACGGCAAGCTCGTCGAGGAACTGTGGGAGCACTTCGTGAAGGGCGACCTGGTGCGGCCCACCTTCGTGATGGACTTCCCCGTCGACACATCCCCCCTGGTGCGCGAGCACCGTTCGGTCGCCGGTGTGGTCGAGAAGTGGGACCTGTACATCCGCGGCTTCGAGCTGGCGACCGGATACTCCGAGCTCGTCGACCCGGTCATCCAGCGCGAGCGGTTCGTCGAGCAGGCGAAGCTCGCCGCGCGCGGCGACGTCGAGGCGATGCCGGTCGATGAGGAGTTCCTGCGGGCTCTCGAGCACGGCATGCCGCCGTCCGGGGGCATGGGCATGGGCATCGATCGCCTGCTGATGGCGATCACCGGGCTCGGCATCCGCGAGACCATCCTGTTCCCGCTCGTCAAGTAACCGGGCTCGCGCCGCGTCGGAACGCCCACTCCGGCAGCATCGCTGCGCTGATCATCGTCTCGAGCAGAGCAGCGAGGCCGTACTCGGGGTCGATCTCGCGCACGAGGTCGAGGTAGTGCGCCGCATGGCTCGCTCGGCCGAGCGCCCAGGAGAGCCACGCGGCTGCGGTGAGGGGCCCGAGCCGAGACGCGCGCGGCGCGCGGGCGGCAGCGGCACGCACGAGCGAGAGTGCACGTCTGAGCCGTTCGGGGTCGGGCGTGGGGCCCCGGCCGAGGAAGACATCACCGAGGTCATCGGGCACGGTCGACCTCGTGTCGGCGAACGCGAGCTGCGCCTCGAGCGTTCGCGCGCCGCCCAGAGCATCAGTGGCCCACTGCGTCAGCGCCACATCGCGGAAGAGCGGGCGTTCGAGGCACCAGAGCAGTGCGGCCGTCGCGAACGGCGGGAGGTCTTCGGGCGAGGCGAGTACCGCTTCGAAGAACGCAGGGAGGTCCTCGAGGAGGACCAGGGCCGCGAGCGCCTGCGGATTCTCGACCCCCGACAGATCGCCCGATCTGCTGAGCTCGAGGACATCGGTGACGTCGCGCAGTGCTCGCGCCACGCGTTCCTTCGTGGCGAGATCGACGCTCGGAAGTGTGGCACCCGCCAGTTGGTCGCCCGACACGTCTCCGATGCCCGGCACCTCGGGAGCCGCATGTTCGATCGAGTGGAGTTCGGGCTCGCCGTCGAGGTAGCTCGACCAGCCGTCGGTCGTGACGCAGAGCGCGTCGACGATGCGGAGGCCCGCGTCCTCCGCGCGCCCCAGCACCTCGTCGACCTCGACGGCGAAAGGCAGCACGAGTCCGTCGCGGGTCGAGTGCACCTGGTCGCCGGTGTAGACGACCACGGCGACGGCATCCGTCTTATCGACGCGAGATACGAGCCCGATCGCCGCGTCCGCGTAGTCCTGGAGATCGACGTCGTCTCGGGGAAGGTCGAGGCGCATGGCGCCGCAGGTTCGTGAGCCGTGGAAGGGCAGCAGGACGAGGCTCTCTGTGGGGGTGAAGCCTGCGAGGGACGGGACGATGCTGAGGAACTCAGCGGAGCCGGAGGCTCGGAGCACTGTTGTCATGCTGCGAGTGTCATCGCGCAGCCGCCGCCGCGGGGCGACTCCACAGCCGCGGCCGCCCTTGTTCCGCGGGCTCTCGAATGTGGAGGAGCAGTGGGTCGCGTACCATGGAGACATGGAGAACTTCTGGCTCGCAGCCGCATGGTCGATCATCCCGACCATCGGCGTGAGCGTCGTGTTCTTCTTCGTGATCCGAGGCATCCTGCGCTTCGATCGCACCGAGCGCAAGGTGCATGCGCGCATCGAGGCCGAGGAGCGGGCCGCGCGCGGTCTGCCGCCGCGGTCCTGAGCGACGTCCGCCCCATCGGCTACTGTGTAGCCAGCGCACCTCCCAGGTGCCCACTGAGGCGCACCGTCGAAGTGCCGACCGGCCGAGAGGACGAGGGATGACGCCCGAGACCTGGGCCTGGTGGATCACGGCGTTCCTGCTCGCCCTCGACCTGGCGATCCGCATCACGGCGATCATCATCATCCCGCGCAACCGGCGCCCCACCGCGGCGATGGCCTGGCTGCTCGCGGTCTTCTTCATCCCGTTCGTGGGTGTGTTCCTCTTCCTCCTGATCGGAAACCCGCGCCTGCCGCGTGCGCGTCGACGCAAGCAGGACCAGATCAACGAGTACATCGCCGAGACGAGCGAGCACCTGCACTTCGGCACGTTGCGGCCGAACGCTCCGAGCTGGTTCCCGCCGCTCGTCGAGATGAATCATCGGCTCGGCGCCCTGCCCATCTCCGGCGACAACGGTGCCCACCTGATCTCGGGCTATCAGGATTCGCTCGATGCGATGGCCGACGAGATCCGCAAGGCCGAGGACTACGTCCACGTCGAGTTCTACATCCTGCAGTCCGACGCATCGACCGACAACTTCTTCCGTGCGATGGAAGAGGTCGCCGCGCGCGGCGTGCACGTCCGTGTGCTCCTCGATCACTGGGCGAACCGGTGGAAGCCGAAGTACCGCCAGACGATCGAGCGACTGAATCGGATGGGTGCGCACTGGCATCTGATGCTCCCGGTGCAGCCGCTCAAGGGACGCATGCAGCGACCTGATCTGCGCAACCACCGCAAGCTCCTCGTCGTCGACGGCAAGGTCGCATTCCTCGGCTCGCAGAACGTCACCGACTCGACGTACAACCTCCCGAAGAACATCAAGCGCGGCCTGCACTGGGTCGACCTCATGGTGCGCATCGACGGACCCGTCGTGCTGAGCGTCAACGCGATCTTCCTCAGCGACTGGTACAGCGAGACCGACGAGGTGCTGCAGGAGATCGACATCTCGCATGCCGAAGCGGGGTCGGGAGACCTCGACTGCCAGGTCGTGCCGTCGGGCCCCGGGTTCGAGGTCGAGAACAACCTGCGCCTCTTCCTCGGGCTGCTGTACGCGGCCAAGGACAAGATCATGATCGTCAGCCCGTACTTCGTCCCCGACGAGGCGCTGCTGCTGGCGGTGACCGCCGCGGTCGACCGTGGCGTCGTGGTCGAGCTGTTCGTCTCGGAAGAGGGCGATCAGGCCATGGTCTACCACGCGCAGCGCAGCTACTACGAGGTGCTGCTGAAGGCCGGTGTCCGCATCTGGATGTATCGCAAGCCCTACATCCTGCACACCAAGAGCCTCACGATCGACGACCAGGTCGCCGTGATCGGTTCGAGCAACATGGACATGCGATCGTTCGGTCTCAACCTCGAGGTGTCGATGCTGGTGCGCGGGGAGGAATTCGTGACCGAGATGCGCGAGGTCGAAGACCACTACCGATCGCTCAGCCGGGAACTCACCCTGGAGGAGTGGATGCAGCAGCCGCTGCGCTCGACCGTCCTCGACAATCTCGCGCGACTCACGTCTGCACTGCAGTAACGCGTCGGTCGCCCGGGCGGGGGTGCCCGCCGATCGCGTCGGCCGGTACCCTGTTGTCCATGGCCACCCCCACACGCCTCATCGCCGCTCTCTCCGCCCTTGCGGCCGTCGCTCTGATCGCCGGATGCACGTCGACTCCCGGTGCGGACGCGCCCACGAACGCGCCGTCGACCTCGCCCTCGGCGGGAAGCGACGACGACTTCGATGACGTCGAGGGCGCGCTGCTCGACGACGGCAGGATGTTCGCGGTCGTGACCTGGGGATCATCCACCTGCGTCCCGCAGGTGGACCAGGTGTCGGCAGAGGGGCAGACCGTGTCGGTCGAACTGGTCGACGCTGACGCCGACGCCGCGTGCACAGCGGACATGGTGCAGCGCGCGAGCCTCGGAGCGCTTCCCGAGGGCGTCGACCCGACGAAGGAGATCACACTGCAGGTGACGTACGGCGACGTGGCCGACGACGTCGACCTCGACGGAGACCCGTCCTTCTCCGGCACGCCGGGGTCGTCGACCGAGTACACGCCGAGCGCGGGGTGGATCGGTGACGGCTCGCTCGTGCTGCTCACCTGGGGGTCCTCGAGCTGCGCCCCGGTCGTGGAGGGTGTGGAGGGCGCGGGCGCGACCGGTACCGCCACCTTCGTGACCGATGACACCCAGGTGTGCACCATGGATATGGCACCGCGGGCGACCATCATCGCCTTCGGCGATGATGCCGTGGACGACGACGCCTTCACCCTCACGCTGGTGGGTGGCGGGCTCGACGGCACGGTCGAGGTCCGCGGCTGAGCTGAGGACGGACCAGGCGTGGCGGGCTGAGGGTCAGAGCCCCGCGACCGGGTGATCCGCGGGGAGAGCCAGCAGCAGGGCTCCCGGATCCACCCGGCAGGTGATGCGCACGGCGGTGCCGAACTCGTCGCCGTCGAGCTCGATCGGGGTGGGTGAGCTCGCAGCCGCCTCCGCGACGTGTCCGCGGAAATAATGCACCGATGCATCCCGGCCCCGGCGTTCCAGCACGCGGCGACCTGCACGCGAGCGGCGGAGCACCGAGTTGTCCCACCAGATCTTGCGCCACACGCCGAGCCACCCCAGCATCCCTGTCGGCTGGATCACCGCGACATCGAGGATGGCGTCGGTGATGGAGGCATCCGGGATCAGCGCGATGCCCGCGGGGAGCAGACCGCAGTTCGCGAAGAGGATGCTGTGCACCTTCGTCGAATGCAGACGTCCGTCGTCGATCTGGAACACCGCGCGGAACGGCTCGGCCGTCACCAGAGATCTCGCGGCGCCATCGACGTAGGCGATCCACCCGACTGACTTCTTGAGGTCCGATCGCGTGTTCGCGATCATGTCGGCATCCAGCCCGACTCCGGCGAGGACGACGTAGGCGTGCTCCTCGTGCTCGCCGTTCTCACGGGTGAGCCGCGCCCAGCCGATGTCGATCGCATGGCGGAAGTCGCCGAGAGCTGCGCGGATCATCTCATCGGGGTTGCCCAGCGGAAGCCCGACGTTGCGCGCCAGCAGATTGCCCGTGCCGCTCGGGAGGATCGCGAGGGGAACCCCGCTGTTCGCGATCGCCTCGGAGACCGCGCGCACGGTGCCATCGCCGCCCGCGACGAGGACGACGTCGACATCGCGGGCGAGCGCCTGAGCGGTCGCCTGCTGGCCCGGGTCCTCGATCGAGGTCGGGTAGAACGCCGGATGCTCCCAGCCGGCCTCGCGCGAGAGTGCGCGGACCCTGGCACGCAGGTGCTTCTCGTCGACCTTGATCGGGTTGTACACGAGCGCCGCCTGTCGCCGGGCGGGGGCGCTCATCATCATGGCGCTACTCTAGCCCCGGCATCCGGCCCGCCCGTTCGCGGAGGACTCGCCCGGCCCGCACCATAGACTTGGTGGATGATCGACCTCGCACTCCTCCGCGACAACCCGGAGATCGTCCGCCGCTCTCAGGCCGCCCGTGGCAACGACCAGGGCACCGTCGACATCGCACTCGAGGCCGATCGATCGCGTCGCGCAGCCCTCGCCGCTTTCGAAGAGCTGCGCGCCGAGCAGAACGCCTTCGGCAAGCAGGTCGCGAAGGCTCCGAAGGAGGAGAAGGCCGCGCTCGTCGCGCAGGTCAAGGATCTCTCCGAGCGGGTCAAGCAGGCCCAGCAGACCGCGAATGAGGCGTCCGATGCCGCATCCGCCGCTCTCGCCCGCATCGAGAACGTCGTCGTCGACGGCGTGCCCGCGGGAGGAGAGGCCGACTTCGTCGAGCTTCGCCGCGTGGGCGAGGTCCCCGCGTTCGACTTCGAGCCCCGCGACCACCTGGAGCTCGGCGAGATCCTCGGCGCGATCGACATGGAGCGCGGCGCCAAGGTCTCGGGGGCGCGCTTCTACTTCCTCCGTGGCATCGGCGCCCGTCTCGAGATCGCGCTCATGAACCTCGCGCTCGACAAGGCGCTGCAGAACGGCTTCGTGCCGCTGATCACCCCCACGCTGGTGCGCCCCGAGATCATGCAAGGCACGGGGTTCCTCGGCGAGCACGCCGACGAGGTGTACCACCTCGACAAGGACGACGACCTGTACCTGGTCGGCACCAGCGAGGTCGCCCTCGCCGGGTACCACAAGGACGAGATCCTCGACCTCGGCAAGGGCGCGCTGCGCTACGCCGGCTGGTCGACCTGCTACCGGCGCGAGGCGGGCTCGCACGGCAAGGACACCCGCGGCATCATCCGCGTGCACCAGTTCAACAAGCTCGAGATGTTCGTGTACACGACCCCCGAGGACGCCGAGGCCGAGCACCTGCGCCTCGTCGCGCTGCAGGAGGAGATGCTGACCTCGCTCGGCCTCGCCTACCGGGTGATCGACGTCGCCGCGGGGGACCTCGGTTCGAGCGCCGCGCGCAAGTACGACATCGAGGCCTGGGTTCCGACGCAGGGCGCCTTCCGCGAGCTGACGTCGACCTCGAACTGCACCACGTACCAGGCACGACGTCTCGACATCCGTCACCGCCCGGAGGCCCAGGACGGCCAGACGGCGAAGACGCAGCCCGTCGCCACGCTCAACGGCACCCTCGCGACGACCCGGTGGATCGTCGCTCTGCTCGAGACCCACCAGCAGGCGGACGGCTCGGTTCGTGTGCCCGAGGTGCTGCGCCCCTACCTGGGCGGCCTCGAAGTGCTGGAGCCTGAGGCGTGACGGCGCCCTGGCTGGTCGGCCTCGACGTCGACGGCACGATCATCCTGCAGGACGAGACGATGAGCCCCGGCGTGCCCGAGGCGGTCGCGCGGTTGCGGGATGCCGGTCACGAGGTGACCATCGCGACGGGGCGCAGCTGGATGGCCACACGTCGCTACGTCGAGATGCTCGGTCTGACGGCGGAGTTCGTCGTCTGCTCGAACGGGGCCGTGACGATGAGGCGCGTCGGTGACGAGTGGGAGCGGTGGCACATCGAGGTCTTCGACCCCGCGCCCGTTCTCGCGCTGCTGCGCGAGCGACTGCCGGAGGCGCGGTACATGGTGGAGCTCGGGTCGGGCCAGCGGCTCTACACCGAGCACATGGACGACTGGACGCTCGACGCAGGTCGCCAGGTGGGCTTCGAGGAACTCTCGGCCGAGCCGGTCTCACGCATCGTGGTCGTCTCTCCGGGGCACGACGAAGAGGACTTCCATCGACTCGTCTCGGATGCCGGGCTCAACGAGGTCTCGTACGCGATCGGCTGGACGGCCTGGCTCGACATCGCCCCGCAGGGCGTCGACAAGGGCACGGCACTGGAGCGTGTGCGCACCGAGCTCGGCTTCGAGCGCGGTCAGGTGCTCGTCGCCGGCGACGGCCGCAACGACATCGGGATGTTCGGCTGGGCGCTCGGGCTCGACGGGCGTGCGGTGGCGATGGGGCAGGCTCCCGACGAGGTCAAGGATGCCGCCGGCGAAGTGACCGCGAATGTGGAGGACGGCGGTCTCGCGGCGGCGCTGAACACGCTTCCAGCACCCGCCCAGGTCAGCGCGGGAGAATAGAACTCGGCTAGACTCACGGCTTGTCGGCAGATTCGTCTGTCGGGAGGGTTGTCCGAGCGGCCGATGGAGCTGGTCTTGAAAACCAGTGGGCAGAGATGTCTCGTGGGTTCGAATCCCACACCCTCCGCTTTACAGGGAACGGTGTATCCCCGCACCGCACGCTGAACCGAAAGGCCCCGAGTGAGTCCGAACACCCGACGCCGTCGTACCATCGCGCGACACGGTCAGCTGCGCACTCCCGGTCCTCTGAACCAGCTCCTCAAGTTCATCGCGATCGGCCTCGCCGTGGTGCTCGTCAGCGGTGCGAGCGTCGCGGCGTACGTGTTCTACGACCTCTCCAGCACGGTGACCGCGAACGCGGTCGAACTCGAGACGAAGACCGAGCTCCCGCCGGACATCGGCGAGTACAAGGAGGGCTTCAACCTCCTGCTCACCGGCGTCGACACCTGCGAAGAGGCTTATGCGGCCTACTTCGGTGAAAGGTGCAGCGGCTCGGACGCCGAGGGCACCCTCAACGACGTGAACCTGCTCGTGCACGTCTCGCAGGAGCCGCGACGCATCACCGTCGTCAGCTTCCCCCGTGACCTGTTGCTCTCGATCCCCGAGTGCGAGGATGCCGAGGGCAACGTCCACTCCGCGATGAGCAAGCAGCCTCTGAACGTCGCGTACACCGACGGCGGGCTCAACTGCGTCGCGAAGACCATCACCGAGCTCACCGGGCAGGAGATCCAGTTCGCGGCATCCGTGACGTTCGGCGGGGTGATCGAGATCACCAACGCGATCGGCGGCGTGGACGTGTGCCTCGCGACCCCGATCAAGGACCGCTACACCGGACTCGACATGACTGCGGGCACGCACACCGTGCAGGGCCTCGAAGCCCTGCAGTTCCTGCGCACCCGTCACGGCGTGGGCGACGGCAGCGACCTCGGTCGCATCGGCAACCAGCAGCAGTACATGTCGAGCCTCGTGCGCAAGCTGATCAGCAGCGAGACCCTCGGCAACGTGCCGATGATGTTGAAGCTCGCGAACACGGGGCTCAGCAATGTCGAGGCCAGCACCTCGCTCGCCGATCCGATGAAGATCGTGCAGATCGCGCTCGCTGTGAAGTCCGTGCCGTTCGAGGACATCGTGTTCCTGCAGTACCCGACCGGTACCGACTCGGCAAACCCCAACAAGGTCGTGGCGAACAAGTCGGCCGCGCAGGAGATGTGGGACGCGATCAACGCGAACGCGCAGCTGCAGGTCACTCATGAGAACACCGCGAACGACGGCGTCGTCGTGACCGATCCGGTCCCGGCAGCTCCCACGGACGCGGCGGCGACGCCGGATCCTGCGGCGACCCCCGACAACGTGGTGGCTCTGCCCGACTCGATCAAGGGCAACTCGGCCGCCCAGCAGACCTGCTCGAACGGAAACGTCCGCTGATCCACGGGATCACCCGCTGAGAGCCGCCTCTGCCGTACCGCGAGAGGCGGCTCTCGTGTTCAGGCCCCGGGTGCCGGCTCCGCCGCCGGCGGCGTCGACTCCGCGGCCGGCGGGTAGAGCACGTCCATCAGCGCCTCGATGATTCCGGGCATGTCGACGCTCGGGTCGATCATCCACTGCAGCTGGAGTCCGTCGGAGACGGCCTGGATCACTCTGGCCATGGTGTCGGGGTCGAGCGTCGCGCGGCGACCGGCATCGTGCTCGAAGGCGACCGCGATGCTCTCCCGCAGTCTTTCGCTGCGGTCGAGGAAGTACCGGTGGGCGGGATGCTCAGGGTCGACGGCATCGACGGAGAGGCGCGAGAACAGCTCGACCACGCCGGGGACCTCCGTATTGCGGCGGATCACGTCGACGAAGGCGACTTTCGCCTGGGCGGGATCCGATGGCTGGGGGGCCAGCAGGTCGTGCTCGTCGCGGGTGCGGAGAACCTCGGTGAACAGTTCCTCCTTGCTCCCGAAGTAGTGCAGGAGGGCTGCCGGGGTGACTCCGACGACCTCGGCGATCTGCTTCAGCGAGGCGTTCTGGTAGCCCTTTCGTCCGATCACATCGAGCGCGCTCTCGAGGATCTCTCCGCGTCGTGCGACGCCCTTCGCGTATGAACCTCGTCGTGTCATCTCTCGAGAGTAATCCTGAACAACGTTTGAAATCCAATACCTACTCGCATATAGTTTTCGCTAGACACCGCTGTCGCCTGCGAAAGGAAGACCATGACCGAGCCCTCGGCATCCGACCTCACCCTCGAAGAGAAGGCTTCGCTCACGAGTGGAGCGGACTTCTGGACGACCAAGGCCATCGACCGCATCGGCCTTCCGTCGATCATGATGACCGATGGCCCGCACGGCCTCCGCAAGCAGTCGGGTGGCACTGACCACCTCGGCCTCGCCAGCAGCGTGCCCGCGACCTGCTTCCCGCCCGCCGTCGGCATCGGCTCGTCGTTCGATCCCGAGATCATCGAGCGGGTCGGCGCGGCCATCGGCGTCGAAGCCGCGATCGAGGATGTGGCGATCGTGCTCGGCCCCGGCATCAACATCAAGCGCTCGCCCCTGTGCGGACGCAACTTCGAGTACTTCTCCGAAGACCCGATCGTGTCTGGCATCCTCGGCGCGGCATCCGTGCGCGGCGTGCAGTCGCAGGGTGTCGGCACGTCGCTCAAGCACTTCGCGGCCAACAATCAGGAGTTCGACCGGATGCGCGCGAGCTCCGACGTCGATCCGCGCCCGCTGCACGAGATCTACCTGCGTGGCTTCGAGCGCGTCGTCAAGGACGCTCAGCCGTGGACGGTCATGTGCTCGTACAACCGCCTCAACGGCGTATACACCTCCGAGGATCCGTGGCTGCTCACCCAGGTGCTGCGCGACGACTGGGGCTTCGACGGCCTCGTCGTCTCGGACTGGGGCGCGGTGAACGACCGGATCGCGGGTGTCGCCGCCGGACTCGATCTCGAGATGCCCTCCTCGGGCGGACGCACGGATGCTCAGCTCGTCGCCGCCGTGCGTGCAGGTGATCTCGCCGAGAGCGTGCTCGACACCGCAGCCGCACGGGCGATCGACCTGGTGCGCAAGGCCGGCGAGCGTCCTGCCGTGTCGGGGCCGTTGGACGTCGACGCCCACCATGCGCTCGCGAGGGAGGCAGCCGGCCGCTCGATCGTGCTGCTGAAGAACGACGGCGATGTGCTTCCGCTCGCGACGGGTCAGAAGGTCGCGGTCATCGGTGCCTTCGCCACCGAGCCGCGGTTCCAGGGAGCAGGATCATCGCTGATCAACCCGACCCGAGTCGACAAGGCGCTCGACGAGCTGCGCGCGGTCGGTGGCGACGACGTCTCTTATGCGGCCGGCTACTCGGTCGCGGGCGGTGCCGTCGCGGCATCCGGGCGTTCCGACGACGATCTGCGCGCCGAGGCGGTGGCCGCGGCATCCGCAGCCGACGTCGCCGTCGTCTTCCTCGGTCTTCCCGCCGCAGAGGAGTCCGAGGGCTTCGACCGCGAGCACATCGACCTTCCCGCCGACCAGCTCGCGGTGCTCGACGCCGTGATCGCGGCGAACCCCGCGACCGTGGTGGTGCTCTCGAACGGCGGCGTCGTGGCGCTGCCGTTCGCCGGCCGCGTGCCCGCGATCGTCGAGACCTGGCTGCTCGGTCAGGCGGGCGGCGGGGCTGTCGCCGACGTGCTGTACGGTGCGGTGAACCCGTCGGGCAAGCTGACCGAGACCATCCCCGTGCGCCTCGAGGACAATCCCTCGTTCGGTAACTTCCCCGGGGAGTTCGGCCACGTCCGCTACGGCGAGGGCGTGCTGGTGGGCTACCGCTGGTACGACGCGAAGGGCCTCGACGTCACGTTCCCGTTCGGGCACGGACTGTCGTACACGACGTTCTCGTACGGTGAGACCTCGGTGACGGCTGACGCGGACGGCGACATCATGGTGCGGGTCGACGTCACGAACACCGGAGCCCGCGACGGGCGAGAGATCGTGCAGGTGTACGTCGCTCCGGTCGCGTCGTCGGTGCAGCGCGCACCGCGTGAGCTCAAGGCGTTCGCCTCCGTGGCGCTGGCCGCGGGGGAGACCCGTGCGGTCGAGCTCGTCGTGCGCCGGGAGGACCTGGCGTACTGGGACGTCCGCGTCGACCGCTTCATCGTCGAGAGCGGCGAGTACAGGGTCGAGGTCGCGGCGTCGAGCCGCGACATCCGATCGTCGTCGACCGTCTCGGTCGATGGCGACGTCGTCTCGCTGCCTCTGACAATGAACTCCTCGATCGGTGACGTCGTGGCGCACCCCGTGGCCGGACCGATCGTGATGGGAGCCCTCGGCGGGTTGATGGACGGGCTCACCGGAGCCGACTCGTCTGCAGCGTCGATGATGCCGAACGACGAGGCGATGGAGAAGATGATGGCGTCGTTCCCGATCGGACGCCTGATCGGCTTCCCCGGTGTCGACGTGACCCACGAGCAGATCGAGCAGCTGCTCGTCGGCGCGAACGCGGGAGTGCTGCCGCAGAGCTGACCTTCGTTCGCCGCATGCCGAGGCGCTCTCCCCGTCGTGTGACGGAGAGGGCGCTTCGCGTCGGGCGCGATCCGTGCCGCGATCAGACCGGCAGCACGAGCTCACCGTTGCGGCGGTGCGGCAGCCGCGTGAGCGCCTCGTCGCGGAGCACCTCCGGGAGCAGCGCCTCCGGCGCGTCCTGGAACGCCAGGGGCCGCAGGAACCGGCGGATAGCGGACGCGCCGACCGAGGTGTGCAGGGAGGTCGTCGCCGGCCACGGGCCGCCGTGCTGCTGTGACCAGGTCACCGCGACGCCGGTCGGCCATCCGGAGAACAGTACGCGTCCTGCCCGCTCCTGCAGAAGCTCCAGGGTCGCGGCGGAGTCTTCGCCGGGCTCGGCGTGCAGGGTCGCGGTGAGGCTCCCCGGCACGGTCGCGAGCGCCTCGTGCAGGTCGGCCGCGGAGTCGTAGCGGACGATGAGGGTGACCGGTCCGAAGCACTCCTCGAGCAGCGTCTCGGGCCGCGCAGCGACCGCACGCGCATCGGTGAGCAGGGCGACCGGGCGCACGCCGTCGACCTCGGAGCCCTCGGCGAGGATCGACACCGAGGGATCGCCCTCGAGGTGGGCGAGGCCGGCAGGGAACGCCGCGGTGATGCGCTCGGTGAGCAGGGGGCCGCCCGAGGTCGCGGGCACGGCAGCAGCGACGGCACCCTCGAACCCCGAGCCTGCGGGAACGAAGACCACACCCGGCTTGGTGCAGAACTGGCCGACGCCGAGCGTGAATGATCCGACGAGCCCCTGAGCAAGGGAGTCACCGCGTGCGGCGACCGCGGCTTCGGTGATGACGACCGGGTTGATGCTGCCGAGTTCGCCGTAGAACGGAATCGGGTCGGGGCGCCCGGAAGCGAGGTCGAACAGTGCACGTCCGCCCGACACCGAACCGGTGAAGCCGGCGGCCCGGACGAGCGGATGCTGCACGAGCGCGTTGCCCGCGTCTCGACCCTCCACGAGCGCGAGTGAACCGGCGGGGGCTCCTGCGGACTCCAGCGCTGCGGAGACGAGTTCGGCGGTGCGCGCCGACAGTCGAGGATGGCCCGAGTGCGCCTTCACGACGACCGGGTTTCCGGCGGCGAGGGCCGAGGCCGTGTCGCCACCGGCGACCGAGAACGCGAAGGGGAAGTTGGACGCCGAGAAGACAGCCACAGGGCCCAGGGCAGTGAGCAGTCGGCGCAGCTCCGGTCGCGGCGGGGATGCTGCCGCATCCGCATCATCGACCGTGAGTTCGAGGTACGATCCCTCCTCGACGACCGTCGCGAAGAGGCGCAGCTGGCCGCTCGTGCGGGCCACCTCGCCGGTCAGACGGGTCGCGCCCAGGCGGGTCTCCTCGTCGGCGATCGCGACGAGCTCGGCGACGTTCGCGTCGAGCACCTCGGCCGCGGCACGCAGCCAGCTCGAGCGGTCCGAGGCCGGCGAGCGACGCCAGATCGGGGCAGCGGCGGCTGCGGCGCGGACGATCGCGTCGAGGTCATCGGGAGACGTGGTCACGAGGGGTCCTTTCCTGCGGTGGATGCGGGGCTGCCGGGCGGAGGGCAGTCGAGCAGAGGGGAGAAGCGGATGCCGAGGCCGTCGTGCGCGTTCTCGGTGAGCCACCCGTCGGCGATCGTCACCGGTGACGGGTCGACCAGGGCGCCCAGCGCGCCGAACCCGGCGTCTTCGACGTCTTCGACGAGCACCTCGGCCGCGACCTCGGGCAGCGTCAGAGCGAGCTGTCCCGAGAGCTCGGGCAGCAGGTGCGGGTGCAGGGCGGCGCCGTGCGCTGCCGCCAGCTCGGCGATGCGGAGGAAGGGGGTGATGCCGCCGACCCGCACGACGTTGGGCTGCACGATCTGCGCCGCTCCCGCGCGCAGGAAGTCGCCGAAGCGGTGCACGGTGTGCAGGTTCTCGCCGAGCGCGATCGGCACATCGATGCGCCGGGCGAGTTCCGTGTGGCCGTCGAGATCGTCGGCCCGCAGCGGTTCCTCGATCCAGGCGAGGTCGAACCGCGACAGCGCTTGTACCGAGGTCGCGGCCCGCTCGAGGTTCCACCGCTGGTTCGCGTCGATCATCAGCGAGCGATCGGGCCCCAGCAGGTCGCGGACGGCGGCGACGCGATCGAGGTCCTCGGCGAGATCGGGCTTGCCGACCTTGATCTTCACGGCGGTGAACCCCGAGTCGATCCACCGCTGCACCTGCGCGAGCAGCTCCTCGAGCGGATAGTGCAGGTTCACCCCGGAACCGTAGGCGCGCGCGCGTTCGCGGCGGCGGCCGAGCAATCCTGACACCGTGCCGCCGGCCGACCGCGCCTCGGCATCCCAGAGTGCGAGATCGAGTCCGGCGAGCGCGATGGTCGTGATGCCGCCGCCTCCGGCTTCGTGCAGGTGCTCCCACAGGTTCTGCCAGGAGTCGCCGGGAATCGCCGAGCGGCCGATGGCGGCGGGGACGATGTCATGCTCGAGCAGTGCCTGAACGGCGGGTGCGCCGATCTGCGGGCTCCACGAGAAGCCCCAGCCCTCGACTCCGTCGGAGCGGACGACATGCGTCGCGATGACGCCGACCGAGGTGACGTCGGCAGCCCATGGGCGCGTCAGCGGCACCCGCTGCAGACGCGTCGTCAGACTCCGGATCGTGGTCACAGCAGCGCGCGCCCTGCGGCGAGGATCTCGGCGAGGCGTGCCTCCTGGGCCGGCGTGGGGTCGACGAGCGGTGCGCGCACCGACCCGACCGCGAGTCCCGAGAGCCGCAGCCCCGCCTTGATCAGAGAGACGCCGAATCCGGGGGTCTCATCGCGCAGCTCGACGAGAGGTCGATAGAAGCCGTCGAGCAGTGCGAGGCGCCGTGCCTCGTCTCCCTCGGCGTACGCGCGGTAGTAGGCGTTCGCGATGTCGGGCGCCATGGCGAAGGCTGCCGACGAATAGAGGGGAACGCCGATCCCGCGATACGCGCCCTGGGTGAGCTCGGCCGTGAGCAGGCCGTTGAAGAAGGCGAAGTCCGACCGTCCCTCTTCGGCGACCGCGCGGACGATCAGCTGCGTCGCACCGATGTCGCCGGTGCCGTCCTTGAAGCCCACGACCTTCGGGTTCGCGACCAGTCGTCGCACGGTCTCGACCGAGTACTGCGCGCTTCCGCGGTGGTAGACGATCACCGGCAGACCGGCGGCCTCGGCGATCTGCTCGACGTATGCCGCGAGCCCGGCCTGCGTGCCGCCGACGAGATAGGGCGGCAGTACGAGGAGTCCGTCGGCCCCGGCATCCGCCGCTGCCCGCGCCACCTCGATCGCGTGCCCGAGCGGGCCGCCGGCACCGGCGATGACGGGCACGCGGCCGGCCACAGCGGTGACAGCCGTGCGGGTGACCGCGGCGGCCTCGCCCGCCGACAGCGCGTGGAACTCGCCCGTGCCGCACGCGGGGAACACGCCGCCGGCGCCGGCCTCGAAGCCGGTCGCGACATGGGCGGCGAGCAGCTCATGGTCGATCGTGCCGTCAACGGTGAACGGGGTCACCGGGAAGAAGAGGATTCCATCGAAGTCCATGTCGAGCCTTTCAGGAGACGGATGCGGCGCCGGATGCGGTGGCGGTGGTGTTCGCGGTCGTGAGCTCGGTGCGCCAGCTGCGGGTCGGGCGCCAGCCGAGCAGGCGTGCGGCCTTGGCGGACGAGAAGGCGGGGGCGCTCCCGGTCAGGGCGGTGGCCGCGTGCTCGGTGCCGGGGTGGAACTGAGGAAGAAGTTCGCTGAGCGGGCGACGAGCGAGCGCGTCATCGGCGCCGACGAAGAAGACCTCGCCGTTCGGGATGTCATCGAGGGCGGCGAGCAGCGTGTGAGCGAAGCCTGCCACGTCTCGGGCGTCGACGTAGTTGAACAGGGCGGGTGCCGACAGCGCCGGGTCGTCGAGTCGCTCGAGCACGGTGTGGCCCTGCTGCGTCGGAGCACCGGCCCACTCTTCCGGGGCGATCACATAGCAGGGGCGGAAGGACGCGAAGCGCACGTCGTCGCCGGTCTGACGCCGCAGCATGTCGACGGTCTGCTCGATCAGCAGCTTCGACAGGGCGTAGGCGTTCCAGGGCTCCGCGGGCGAGGTCTCATCGAGCGGCAACCGCTCGGGTGCCCATCCACGCGGAGCGCCGTAGCCGATCACGGTCGGGCTGGAGGCAGCGACCACTCGGTGGATGCCGGCCCGTACAGCCCCGCCGAGCACCGACTGCGCGAGAGCGGCGTTGGTGCGGAGGATGACATCCTCCGGCGCGCTGAAGGGCACCGCGATCGCTGCCAGGTGGATGAGCGCGTCGGCCTTCGTGCCGGCGAGTGTCGAGGCCGTGGCATCCGCATCGGTGAGATCGAGCGAGAACCGGGCGACCCCCGGGTGATCGAGGTCGTGCATCGGCTCGCGATCGATCGAGACGATCTCGTGCCCGGCATCGGCGAGGCCCGTCACGAGCGTGCGTCCGAGCCGGCCGGATCCGCCGGTGACGACGACCCTCATCGGCGCGCGAGCAGGGCGATCCCCAGCTCGTCGACCTTCACGGGCAGCCCCGTCTCGAGCGAGCGATTGCCCGCGATGCCGACGGCGATCGATCGGATGCCGTCGGTCCAGTCGGCAGGGCGCGCGAGCGGGTCGTCGCCCGGCCCCTCGAAGACATCCGAGAGCAGCAGCTCGTCGCCGCCGCCGTGGCCGCCGTCACCGCCGTCGATCGGCACCTCGTATGCCTCTTCCCAGTGACGCTGCACGATCAGCTGCTCGCCCTCGGGGCGCAGCGAGGTGGTGCCGTCGCTGCCCGAGAGGCTGGGGTCGATGTGCGGATGCAGGCCCTCGCCGGCGAGCACGGCGCCGCGCTCGATGACGTCGAGCTCGACCCGGCCGAGTGTGCCGTTGACCGCCACGCGGTAGCCCTCCCACGGCGCGTGCGCGTTCAACGAGTAGGACATCGTCGCGCCGGACGCGTAGTCCACCACGAGCGCGAGGTTGTCCTCGATCGTGATCCCCTCGCTGAAGACGTCGAGGTCGCGCTTGTATCCGTCATGCTCCTCGGCGTCGAGGTAGAGGGCGGTGAGGCGCTCGTCGGTGCGGAGGTCGAGCTCGAACAGGTCGCCGCCGTCGTGGGTGCCACGGGCGGGGCGCTCGCCCAGACCACGGGAGGCCGCGTTGTCTGCCCCGTAGAACCGCAGTGCGCCCGAGGCGAAGACACGGGTCGGCTGCGAGCGGATCCACCAGTTCACGAGGTCGAAGTGGTGGCTCGACTTGTGCACCAGCAGGCCGCCCGAGTTCTTCTTCTCGCGGTGCCAGCGGCGGAAGTAGTCGGCGCCATGGTTGGTGTCGAGCATCCACGAGAAGTCCACCGAGGTGACCTCTCCGATCGTTCCGTCCTGGATCACCTGGCGCAGCGCGCTGTTGCGCGGCGAGTATCGGTAGTTGAACGTGAGCACGACCTGACGGCCGGTGCGTTCCACGGCCTCTTCGATGCGTGCCGCGCTCGCGGCATCGATCGTGAGCGGCTTCTCGACGACGACGTCGGCACCCGCCTCGAGCGAGCGGACGATCAGCTCGGCGTGCAGGTCGTCGCGCGAGCAGATGATGACGCGGTCGACGTGTTCGTCGCGGATGACCTGCTCGAGCTCGTCGGGGGCGGCGAGTCGGGGTGCCGGCGCGCCGACCTCGGCGATGCGGTCGGCGTAGAGCTCGGCCCGCACCGGGTTCGGCTCGATGATCGCCACGAGCTCGGCGCGGTCACGGTGCGTGCCGATGATCCCCTCGACGTACATCTGGGCTCGGGCTCCGGCGCCGGCAACGGCGTAGCGGGTCTTCGTCATCGCGATCCTTCTGTGATCTCGAACTCAGGAAACGTTTTCTCGACGATAGCACAGGGCAGATGCAGAGCGCGGCGGTCGGCGTTCAGGCGCTGGGCGGGGCGGCGGTGCTTCCGCGCACGACGAGGGTCGGCGACAGGGTGAGCGTCGGGGTGGGGCCGCCGCCGGTGAGCTGAGCGTACATCGCAGCCCAGGCGGCGGCGCCGATCTCGACCGCGGGAACGGCGGCCGTCGTGAGGGGCGGCGAGGTGTAGGCGGCGAAGGGGATGTCGTCGAAGCCGGTGATCGAAACCTGTCCGGGCACCTCGACGCGGCGCACGGTCAGTGCCGAGAGGAGGCCCATCGCCACGAGGTCGTTGTAGGCGATCACGGCGGTCGCGCCACTCGCGAGCACCTGATCGGCGACCGCGGTGCCGCTGTCGAAGTCGACACCGGCCGCGATCTCGTCGACCTCCAGGCCCGCCGTTCTCGAGATCGCTGCCGCGATCGCATCCTGTCGAGCTCTGTGGGTCACGCTGCGGGTGGCACCGGCGAGATAGACCAGGCGACGGTGACCGAGGGACGTCAGATGGTCGACGATCTCGCGCATGCCGGATCCGTAGTCCGCGCCGACGACCGGTGCGCTCGGCTGCGGGCCGCGGTTGATCACGACGGCGGGGGAGAGCGCGGGGAGCAGCGTCGCGAGCTCCTCCTCGGGCATGCGCGGTGCGCAGAGGATCACGCCGTCGGTACGCAGTCTGGTGGCCCTGGCGAGTGCGTGCTCCTCGTCGAGGTCTTCACGCGAGTCGGCGACCAGCACGTGATATCCGTCGACGGTCGCTGCCCGGCTGAGGCCCCGCAGAATCGCCTGGAACGTCGGGTTCTCGAGGTCGGGGATCACGACCGCGACGGTCTGCGTGCGGCCGAGAACGAGGCTGCGGGCCACAGGGTTGGCGGTGTATCCGAGTTCGGCGGCTGCGGCCAGCACGCGCTCGGCAAGGGCGGGGTCGACGGTCGGATTGCCGTTCATCGCGCGAGACACGGTCGACAGCGAGACGCCGGCGAGTCTCGCGACGTCGGTGATGCCAGGGCGTGACGATTCGCGTGCCATGAGCATCCCTTCGTTCCGCGAGCGGTCGCGGCTGTCGTCATACTACGAGAAAACGTTCTACAGGGAGAGTCGCGTGGTCGGAGCATCCGAGGATCGGATCGAGAAGCAGGATCGTGTCGCCCGCGTGCGGCGAGAGTTCGATGACAGCCCACTCGTGCTCGCCTCGCACGAGGCCGTGTCGTGGTATCTCGAAGGCGTGCGCACGCACGTATCGCTCGCCGGCCCGCCGGCGCTCGCGGTGCGGGCGGAGGAGGGCGGGGACGTGCTCTTCGTCGCCGACAACGAGGCCGACCGGATGATCGCCGAGGAGCTGCTGCCCGAGGATGCCGAGCGCATCGTCCGAGTGCCCTGGTGGATCCCGCCGGCGGTCGCCGCCGCCGAGAACGCGGCGGTGCCGGAGTCGCAGGTGGCGCCTCGGCTGCGCGCGGCGAGAGCGCGGATGCTGCCGGCCGAGACTGCGAGATATCGGTCCTTGGGGCGTGAGACGGCCGAGACCCTGACCGATGCGCTCAGGCGGGTGGGTCCTGAGCAGACCGAGCGGGCCGTCGCGGCGGTGGCCGCCGCCGAACTCATCGCCCGGGGCATCGATCCGCTCGTCGTGCTCGTCTCGGGCGCCGCTCGCGGTGCGTACCGGCATCCGCTTCCGACCGCCGGTGTTCTGGGCGATCGCGCGATGATCGTCGTCTGCGGCCGCCGCGACGGGCTCATCGCCAACGCGACACGATGGGTCGGCGCATCCGTCGACGAGGAGCCGATCCTCGGCGTCGAACGTGCGTTCCTCGATGCCTCGGTTCCCGGCGCTCGTCTCGATGACGCCTTCGCGATCGGCGCGGCGGCGTACGCCCGCTTCGGGTTCGGCGTCGACGAGTGGCAGCGGCATCACCAGGGCGGGCCGACCGGCTATGCCGGACGCGACCCCCGGGCCACGGCATCCACGACTGATCTGCTCGCCGAGAATCAGGCGTTCGCGTGGAACCCGACCGCGCCGGGGGTCAAGGTCGAGGACACCATGCTGCGCACCGAGGCGGGCTGGGAGGTGCTGACGGTCGACGAGCGCTGGCCGTCTGTCGAGTACGAGGGGCTGCGGCGCCCGGTCGCCCGCACGTACGGGGTCTGATCCGCGGATGCTGGGCCGAATCACACGTGCGGCCTGGTCGGCGGCACGGATGGCTGGCCGATTCCCGCCTGGCTGACGGTTGGGGCTCCACGCGGCAGTCATCCGCGGATCGACCAGCCATCTGGGCATGCCGCCAAGGGACACGCGGCCCCGCTCAGCCGCCCGTCGAGCGACGCACGATCAGCTCGGGCGGGAACACGGTCTGGCGGGGGATGCTGTCGGGGTCGGCAGCCTCTTCGAGCACGATGCGCAGCGCGGTGCGACCGATCATGCGGCTGGGCTGGCGGATGGATGACAGGGGTACGGCGGCAGCCGCCGCGAACGGATTGTCGTCGAAGCCGATCAGTGCGATCTCGTCGGGCACGAGCACCCGCCCACCCGACACGAGCGACTGCAGCAGCCCGAGGGCGAGCAGGTCGTTGGCGGCGAAGAGAGCATCCGGCCACTCGCGGCGAGGGCGGGTGAGCAGGCGCGCGCCGGCGGCGACACCCTCTTCGACGGTCATCGCGGAGGTCGGCACGACCTCGAGCTCGACGTGCACCGCCGCGTTCTCGGCTGCCGCACGGGCTCCCGCGAGGCGGTCGGTGACCTGTCGGATGTCGAACGGGCCGCCGACGAAGGCGATGCGCCGACGTCCGCCCTCGATCAGGTGCTCGACCGCCAACCTGCCACCGGCGACACTGTCGACCGAGACCGACGAGAATCCGCTGTCTGCGCTGAAACGGTCGACCAGAACGGTGGCGATGCCGCTCGCGCGGAACCTGCGTAGCTGCGTCATGACATCGCCGTACGGGGCGATGAGCAGACCGCGCACCTGCTGCTCGCGGAAGAGGTCGAGGTAGACCTTCTCGCGCGACGGATCGTCGTCGGTGTTGCCGTAGAGGATCGCGATGCCGTGGCTCGACGCCTCGTCTTCGGCGCCGCGCACCACGTCGTTGTAGAAGGGGTTCTGTCCGTCGAGCACCACGAATCCGACGGTCGTGCTGACGCCGGCGCGGAGTTTGCGCGCCGCATCGTTGCGTACATAGCCGAGCTCTTCGATCGCCTGGGTGACGCGTTCGACCGAGTCGCTCGAGACCTCGTCCGGACGGTTCAGGACGTTCGAGACCGTGCCCACCGACACGCCCGCACGGACGGCGACATCGCGGATGCTGATCGGCATTCGGCTGTCCTCTCGTCGTCGGGCGGATCACGCTTCGGCATCGGGGGTTGACCTGAGGCCGGCATCACATACACTAGCCTGAAACGAGCTTGAATCGATTCAGGTAAAGTTCATTCTGATTATCATCCCCCTCAACGGAGAGGAAAGCCAGTGGTAGACGCAGCCTCCGCCCGCAGCGCTCCCCCCACCGCGCTCGAGCTGCATCGGGTCGTGAAGTCCTTCGGCCCCGTCGTCGCACTCCGCTCCGGCAGCCTGACGCTCCGCCCCGGTTCCATCCACGCCCTCATCGGCGAGAACGGTGCGGGCAAGTCGACGCTCGTGAAGATCATGGCCGGTCTCTACCGCCGTGACTCGGGGGATTTCCGCCTGCACGGCGAAGAGGTCGACTTCACCAGCACGGCCCAGTCGAAAGCCGCGGGCATCGCGGTCATCTACCAGGAGCCGACGCTGTTCCCCGATCTCTCGGTGACCGAGAACATCTTCATGGGGCGTCAGCCCACCGGAGTCCTCGGACGCATCGACCGCAAGGCCATGCGCACCGAGGTCGACCAGATCTTCCGTCGCCTGGGTGTGACTCTCGACCCCGACCGCATCACCGAGGGGCTGTCGATCGCCGACCAGCAGATCATCGAGATCGCGAAGGCGATCTCGCTCGATGCGAGCGTGCTGATCATGGACGAGCCGACGGCCGCGCTCAGCGGCGTCGAGGTCGACCGTCTGTTCGCGGTCGCCCGCAGCCTCCGCGACGAGGGCCGCGCGATCCTCTTCATCTCGCACCGCTTCGACGAGGTCTTCGACCTTTGCGACACGGTCACGGTCATGCGCGACGGCGCCTACATCGACACCACGGCCATCGCCGAGACCACGGTCGACGACCTGGTCAGGCAGATGGTCGGTCGCGACGTCACCGAGCTCTTCCCCAAGCAGGAGGCCGTCGTCGGCGAGCCGCTGCTCGAGGTCACGAGCCTCACCCGCCCCGGCGTCTTCCATGACATCTCCTTCACCGTCCGGGCGGGCGAGATCGTCGCTCTGGCCGGCCTCGTCGGCGCAGGCCGCTCCGAGGTCGCGCGAGCGATCTTCGGCGTCGACCCGTACGACGAGGGGCAGGTGCGGATGCTGGGCTCAGCCGTCGCACGCCGCAATCCCACCGCCGCGATGCGCAGCGGACTCGCGCTCGTGCCCGAGGACCGCCGCAAGCAGGGTCTCGTGATCGATGCCGGCGTCGGGGGGAACATCACCCTCGCTATCCGTCGGCGTCTGTCGAAGTGGGGCCTGATCACCAGCGGAATCGAGAACCGCGCCGCCAAGGAGTGGGCGTCCCGCCTCGAGGTCAAGACCCACGCGCTCGACACCGTGGCAGCCACGCTGTCCGGCGGAAACCAGCAAAAGGTCGTGCTGGCCAAGTGGCTGGCCACAGACCCCCGCGTGCTGATCATCGACGAGCCGACCCGAGGCATCGACGTCGGCACGAAGTCCGAGGTGCACCGGCTGCTCTCGCAGCTCGCGGGCGAAGGGCTGGGGATCCTCATGATCTCGTCCGAGCTGCCCGAAGTCCTCGGCATGGCCGACCGCGTGCTCGTGATGCGCGAAGGGCGCATCACCGCCGAGATCTCCCGCGACGACGCCACCAGCGAGAACGTCATGTTCGCCGCCACCCACTCATCGGAGCTGCACTCATGAGCACCACCACCGCACCCGCGGCCGCCGCTCCCGCGATCGCGAAGAAGCCGGGCGGCATCGGTCGCGCTCGTGAGTTCGGCATCCTCGCAGCTCTCGTGCTCGTCGTGATCGCCGCCACCGTGAAGAACCCGGCCTTCCTGTTCAGCTCCGACGGCTGGCGCGACCTGCTGCTGACGCCGTCGATCCTCATGCTCGTCGCGGTCGGTCAGGCGATCGTGATCATCACGCGCAACGTCGACCTCTCGGTCGGTTCGGTGATGGGCCTCACGGCATACCTGACCGGACGCCTGTTCGTCGACGTGCCCGGCATCCCGATCATCATCGTGGTGATCGCGGCCGTGTTGCTCGGTGCCTTCCTCGGCCTCGTGAACGGTGCGTTGGTCGCGTTCGCGAAGGTGCCGGCCATGGTGATCACGCTCGGCACGCTGTATGCCTACCGCGGCATAAACGTGCTCTGGACCGGCAGCGACCGCATCAACGCCTCCGACATGCCGAAGGACTTCCTCGGCCTCGGCACGCAGCAGATCCTCTTCATCCCGGTGCTGACGATCATCGCGGTGATCGTGCTCGCGCTCGCCGCCTGGTATCTGCGCAACATCCGCGGCGGTCGTGAGTACTACGCGATCGGTTCCGACCCGTCCGCCGCAGAGCTCTACGGCCTCAAGGTCACTCGCCGCGTGCTCTCTGCGTTCGTCCTCTCGGGCGCACTCGCGGGTCTCGCGGGCGTCTTCTACGCCGCCCGCTACGGATCCATCAGCTCGCAGGCCGGCAGCGGCTGGGAGCTGGATGCGGTCGGTGCCGCCGTCATCGGCGGCATCGCGATCACCGGCGGCGTCGGCACCGTCTGGGGCGCGGCCATCGGCGCGATGCTCCTCATGACCATCAACCGTGCGCTGCCGATCCTCGGCATCCCGGACTTCTGGCAGCGCGCCGTGGTCGGTGTGCTGATCATCGGGGCCATCGTGCTCGACCGGGTGCTCGCGGTCAGACAGAGACGCCAGCTCATCGAGGCGAGGGACGAATCATGACCACGACAACGACGACCACGTCGACGCGCGTCATCCGCGACTACGACCGTCCGCTCTGGCGACGCGTCTTCGTCAACCGCGAGTTCGCGATCATCGCCCTGCTGGTCTTGGTGACCATCGTCGCCGCGGCCTCGATCCGCGGCTTCGCGCAGCCGATCACCGCGAACTACCTGCTGCTCGACGTCGCGCCGATCCTGCTCATCGCCCTGCCGATGACTCTCGTGATGATCACCGGAGAGATCGACCTCTCGGTCGGATCGATGGTCGGACTCGCCAGCGTCGTCACGGGTGTGCTCACCGAGTCGGGTGCGCCGTTCGAGGTCGCAGCCCTCGCCGCCCTGGTCGTCGGCGTCGTCGGCGGAGCGTTCAACGGCTTCCTCGTGACGATCGTCGGACTGCCCTCGCTCGCCGTCACGATCGGCACGCTCGCGCTCTTCCGCGGTCTTGCGGTGGGTCTGCTCGGCACCACGGCCGTCACCGACTTCCCCGAGACCTGGACGGCTCTCGCGAAGGCGAAGATCGCGGGAACGACGATCCCGTACATCGTGATCCCGTTCCTCATCCTGCTCGTGCTGTTCGTCGTGCTGTTGCACTTCACGCCCTTCGGCCGTGGGGTGTTCGCGATCGGACTCTCGAAGGACGCGGCGCGTTTCTCGGGCGTCGACGTCGAGCGCACGAAGTTCATCCTGTTCGTGCTCTCAGGCGTCGTCGCCGCCTTCGCGGGCATCTTCTACACGCTGCGGTTCGGCAGCGCCCGAGGCGACAACGCCACGGGACTCGAGCTGCAGGTGATCGCGGCCGTCGTGCTCGGCGGAGTCTCGGTGTTCGGCGGACGCGGGCACCTGCAAGGTGTCGTCGCCGCCGTGCTGCTCATCGGGGTGCTGGGCAGCAGCCTGCGTCTCGCCGGCGTCACCTCCGACGTCATCAACATCATCACCGGCGGTCTGCTGATCTTCTCGGTCGTCGCAGCCAGCGTCCTCGCCTGGGCGCAGCGCGTCCGTGCGAAGGCCGGTCCGCCGCTCCGCGTAGCAGCCTCTCCCGCACCATGAAGCAGTCTCTCGCCGACGGCGCCCGCCGCGGTGATCATCACGAAAGGAAGAACAATGACGTTTGCACGTAAGAAGATCGCGGGGTTCGCGGCGGTCGCCGTGGCCGCAGCGCTCGTGCTGACCGGCTGCGCCGACACCAGCGGCGGCTCGGACGGCTCGGGTGCGGAGGGTGGAGGATCCGACAACCTGTCGATCACGTTCCTGCCGAAGAACCTCGGCAACCCGTACTTCGACACCTCGAGCGAGGGCGGCAAGACCGCCGTCGACGAGTTCGGCGGCACGTTCGCCGAGGTCGGCCCTGCCGAGGCCACCCCCGACGCCCAGGTCAGCTACATCAACACCGCGACACAGCAGGCCGTCGGTGCGCTGGTCGTCTCGGCCAACG
Organism: Microbacterium sp. LWH13-1.2; assembly: GCF_038397735.1. Taxonomy (NCBI): domain Bacteria; kingdom Bacillati; phylum Actinomycetota; class Actinomycetes; order Micrococcales; family Microbacteriaceae; genus Microbacterium; species Microbacterium sp. LWH13-1.2. The sequence continues at coordinate 215,439 of NZ_CP151635.1, forward strand.
ATCCGAAGGCGATCTGCGACGCGCTGAACGAGGCGCGTGACGCGGGCGTCAAGGTCGTCACCTTCGACTCCGACACCAACCCCGAGTGCCGCGACCTGTTCATCAACCAGGCCGACTCCGAGGGCATCGCCAAGGTGCAGGTCGACCTCATCGCCGACCAGATCGGTGGAGCGGGCGAGGTCGCGATCCTGTCGGCATCGGCCAACGCGACCAACCAGAACGCCTGGATCGACCTGATGAAGGAGTATGTCGCCACCGAGTACCCCGACATCACGATCGTCGAGACCGTCTACGGTGACGACGACGACCAGACCTCGTTCGACAAGACCGCGGCCCTGCTGCAGAGCCACCCGAACCTGAAGGGCATCATCTCGCCCACCACGGTCGGCATCGCGGCTGCCGCTCGCTACGTCTCGACCTCGGACTACAAGGGCAAGGTCGCGATCACCGGTCTCGGCACCCCGAACCAGATGCGCGAGTACGTCGAGGACGGCACCGTCACCGCGTTCGCGCTGTGGAACCCGGCCGACCTCGGCTACCTGGCAGCCTTCGCCTCGAAGGCTCTGATCGAGGGCGACATCACCGGCGAAGAGGGCGACACCTTCGAGGCCGGCGAGCTCGGCGAGTACACGGTGGGCGCCGACGGCGTCGTGCTGCTCGGCGACCCGTTCGAGTTCAACGCCGACAACATCGGCGACTTCGACTTCTGAGTCGGATTCGTGTGGGGCGTCGGAGCTTCGGCTCCGGCGCCCCCTTTTTTCGTGCGCCCGGGGGCCATGCCTTCGTCGGTGCTCGGCGCGGCCTCCCGGCCCGGGGTGCCCGGACGGCTGGCGAAAGTACGGATGGATGCCGGGACAGGGTGTTCTCGGCATCCATCCGGGGATCGGCCAGCCAAGTGTGCGGCGCGCGCCGCGGAGGTAGCCGGGTGGAGAGCGTCGATCGACGCATCCGTCTCCGAGGGGGTGCCGTGCTCCGTGCGGCCCGGCGCGCCCGGATGGCTGGCGAAAGTACGGATGGATGCCGGGACAGGGTGTTCTCGGCATCCATCCGGGGATCGGCCAGCCAAGTGTGCGGCTGGCTGCCCGTGGCCGGGACGGGACTCGGGGTGGGGGACGGGTGTGAGTCAGCGCGGGTCGAACCGCTCCGGCTCGTGAGTCGCGGCGACGAGGGCGCGCAGCTCCTCGAGCGAGGCCGGAGCAGCGCCGAGCGCGCGCGCCTGCACGAGCACGTTGCCGAGGGCCGTCGCCTCGACGGGGCCGGCCAGCACCGGAAGCCCGGTGCGGTCGGCCGTCGCCTGGCACAGCAGACGGTTCAGCGATCCGCCACCCACCAGATGGATGCTGTCGAGCTCGCGCCCCGAGAGATCGGATGCCGTCTGCACCGTATCCGCGAACGCTGTGGCGATCGACTCGACGATCGAGCGGGCGAAGGCGGGGCGCGTCGAGGGCGCCTGTGCTCCCAGGAGCGCCGCGATGCGCGAGGGCATGTCTCCCGGTGCGCTGAGCGAGGGGTCGTTCGCGTCGAACAGCGGCACGTCGCCCGTGACGGCGGAGGCCGCGGCCAGCAGCTCGGGCAGGTCGATCGACGTTCCGTCCTCCGCCTCCCACGCGCGCACGGTCTCGCTCAGCAGCCAGAGTCCCGTCACGTTGTGCAGGAAGCGATAGCGCCGGTCGACGCCGAGCTCGTGCGTGAAGTTCGCCTCGCGCGCGGCGTCCGTCAGCACCGGCTCGGTCAGCTCGACGCCGACAAGGCCCCACGTGCCGCACGAGATGTACGCGGAGTGCGGCGTCGACAGGGGAGCGGCGACGACGGCGGACGCGGTGTCGTGCGAGCCGACCGCGATCACGGGCAGCTCCTTGCCGATGCGCTCAGCCAGCTCGGGTCGCAGCATGCCGATGGCCTCGCCCGGATCGACGAGCGTGGGCAGGATGCCGGCCGGGATGCCGAGGCGCTCGGCCAGCTCGGTGTCCCACTCGCCCGATTCGACGCCGAGCAGCCCGGTGGTCGAGGCATTTGTGCGCTCGGCGACGGCCGTTCCGGTGAGCAGGAAGGCGATCAGGTCGGGGATGAGCAGCGCGGTGTCAGCATCGGCGAGGCGGCCGTCGACGCGGTACTGGTAGAGCGTGTTGAACGGCAGGAACTGCAGCCCGTTGCGCTGGTACAGCTCGGCGAAGGGCGCGATCGCGTGCACCTCGTCGACCCCGCGCGCTGTGCGACCGTCGCGATAGTGGAATGGCTCGGCGAGAAGCTCGCCGTCTTTCAGCAGGCCGTAGTCGACCGCCCACGAGTCGATCCCGATGCTCTCGATGCCCGGCTCTCGGCGCACGGCCTCGGCAAGCCCTGCGACGACATGCTCGTAGAGTGCGCCGAAGTCCCAGTGCAGGCCGTCCTCGCGTTCGACGGGCCCGTTGGGGAACCGCGAGACGAGGTCGAGGTCGAGTCGGCCGTCGCCGATCCGCCCGATCATGACGCGACCGCTGGTCGCCCCGAGGTCGACGGCGGCGACGGACCGCACCGTCATCGCAGGAACGCCGCGGCGACGCCGGAGTCGACCGGGATGTGCAGGCCCGTGGTGCGGCTGAGCTCGGGGCCCGTCAACACATAGACGGCATCCGCGACGTTCTCGGGAACGACCTCGCGCTTGAGGATCGTGCGGTTGGCGTAGAACTGACCGAGGTCCTCTTCGGCGACGCCGTAGGTCGCGGCGCGGTTCGCACCCCAGCCCGAGGCGAAGATGCCAGAGCCGCGCACGACGCCGTCGGGGTTGATGCCGTTGACGCGGATGCCGAACTCGCCGAGCTCGACGGCCAGCAGTCGCACCTGGTGGGCCTGGTCGGCCTTGGTCGCCGAGTACGCGATGTTGTTCGGGCCGGCGAAGACGGAGTTCTTCGACGAGATGTAGATGATGTCTCCGCCGAGCTTCTGGTCGATCAGCACGCGGGCTGCCGCCTTCGACACGAGGAACGAGCCCTTGGCCATGACGTCGTGCTGCAGGTCCCAGTCCTTCTCAGTGGTCTCGAGCAGCGGCTTCGACAGTGAGAGCCCGGCGTTGTTGACGACGAGGTCGACGCCGCCGAACGCGAGCACGGCGTCGTTCAGCGCGGCCTGGATCGCGTCGGCGTCGGCGACGTTCGCCGCGACGCCGATAGCGACGTCGGTGTTGCCGAGCTCGGCCGCGGCGGCCTGGGCCTTCTCGAGGTCGAGGTCGGCGATGACGACGCAGGCGCCCTCGGCCGCGAGGCGGGTGGCGATGGCCTTGCCGATGCCGCTGGCAGCCCCGGTGACGAACGCGATGCGGCCCTGGTGCGACTTCGGCTTCGGCATGCGCTGCAGCTTCGCCTCTTCCAGTGCCCAGTACTCGATGTCGAACTTCTCGGCGTCGGAGATGGGGGAGTAGGTCGACAGCGCCTCGGCCCCGCGCATCACGTTGATCGCGTTGACATAGAACTCGCCGGCGACGCGGGCTGTCTGCTTGTTCGCCCCGTACGAGAACATGCCGATGCCGGGAACGAGCACGATGAGCGGGTCGGCGCCGCGGATCGCCGGAGACTCGGCCGTCGCGTGCGCGTCGTAGTAGGCCTGGTAGTCGGCGCGGTACTCGGTGTGCAGCTCGTGCAGGCGGGCGATCTGCTCGTCGAGGGATGCGGTGACGGGCAGGTCGAGGATCAGCGGCTTGACCTTAGTGCGCAGGAAGTGGTCGGGGCAGCTGGTGCCGAGAGCGGCGAGCTCGGGGGCCCGGTCGGAGGCGAGGAAGTCGAGCACGACGTCGGAGTCGGTGAAGTGGCCGACCATCGGCTTGTCGGTCGACGCGATGCCGCGGATGGTGCCGGCGAGGGCGGCGGCGCGCTCACGGCGCTCGGTTTCGGGGAGGGCCTCGAAGCCGGCACGGACACCGCCGAACGGGTCGGCCTTGCCGTTCGCCTCGATGTAGGCGGCGGCGGTGTCGATGATCCACAGCGAGTTCGCCTCGGCCTCCTCCGACGTATCGCCCCACGCCGTGATGCCATGGCCGCCGAGGATCGTGCCGATCGCCTGCGGGTTCTTCGCCTTGATCGCGGCGATGTCGAGTCCGAGCTGGAAGCCGGGGCGGCGCCACGGAACCCACACGACCTTGTCGCCGAAGATCTTCGCCGTGAGCTCTTCACCGTCGGCGGCGGTCGCGATGGCGATGCCGGAGTCGGGGTGCAGGTGGTCGACGTGTGCGGCATCGACGAGGCCGTGCATCGCGGTGTCGATCGACGGGGCGGCGCCACCCTTGCCGTGCAGGCAGTAGTCGAACGCGGCGACCATCTCGTCTTCGCGGTCGAGGCCCGGGTAGACGTCGACGAGTGCGCGCATGCGGTCGAGGCGGAGCACGGCGAGGCCCTGCTCCTTCAACGTGCCGAGGTCGCCACCGGATCCCTTGACCCACATCAGCTCGACCGGCTGACCCGTGACGGGGTCGGTCTCGGTGCCCTTCGCCGACGTGTTGCCGCCGGCGTAGTTGGTGTTCTTGGGGTCGGCGCCCAGGCGGTTCGACCGCTCGATGAGGGCGGCGGCGGTGGGGTTGGTCATGGCTGTTCCTTGTTCTCGGGAGAAGTGGCGAGGATGCGGGCGGCGAAGCGGTCGATGGATGCTGTCGCCCCCGCGTGTTCCGGTCGGTTGAGGTGGCCGTGGCGGGTGCCAGGCTCGGTCGAGATGTCGAGGTCGACACCGGCGGATCGCAATGAGGCGCCGAAGGCCTCACCCGAGACGCGCAGCTCGTCGACCTCGTCGTTGATCATGATCGTGGCGGGGAAGCGTGAGAGCTCATCGACCGACGCGGTGCCGGGCACCGCGTAGACGTCGGCATCGTCGACAGAGCCGCCAAGGTAGTTCTCGTACATGACCCGAACGGGGTCTGGGCCGAACGTGTCGGCCTCCGGATCCGCGTCGAGCGCTGCGCGCAGCGTCGCATCCGGTGCGCCCTGCACGGCGTGCAGCGTCGGATAGGCGAGCACCGCGAGAACGGGGACGGGTCCGGAACCGTGGCTCATCCGCAGAGCTGCGCCTGTCGCGAGGTTGCCGCCGGCGCTCGCTCCACCGATCGACCACGGGCCCTCTGCGAGACCCGAGTCGACCGCCCAGCGGAAGGCGTGCTCGACCTCGTCGGAGGCGACCGGATAGTGCACGCCGGCACGTTCCGGGGAGCCGGCCGCCGCAGCCCAGGTGCGAGGGAACGGCGCCAGCGCATAGTCCACCGAGACCACGACGATGCCCCGGTCGGCGAAGCTCCGTGCGACCCAGTCGGCCTCCGGCATCTCGAGCTCGCCGGCGGCGAACCCTCCGCCGTGCGCCCAGACGAGTCCGGGTCCGGCAGGCTTCTCCGGCTCGTACACGCGGACGCGCAGCGGTCCGTGAGGTCCGTCGAGCACCTGGTCGCTCACAGCATCCGTCCTTCTGTGGGTGGGGCGTCGGGATGCGGGGATCGGCTCCCGCATCCCGACGGGTCTCATGGGTCAGCGGACGAGGTTACGCGCCCCAGCCGGCCTGCACACCGCCGACGCGCTCGGCGGCGATCTTCTGCTGGTAGCCCGACTCGGCGTAGGCCGCCATCGGGTCGGCGGCGAGCCCGCGCGACTCGCGCCACTCGGCGAGAGCCGGGCGCACGTCGGTGTAGAACGCGTCCATGAAGACGGCGTTCGCAGCCAGCACGTCGCCGGACTTCTGTGCGGCGGACAGTGCCTCGCGGTCGACGATCAGCGCGCGCGCCGTCATCTCCTGCACGTTGAGCACCGAGCGGATCTGACCGGGGATCTTGTCTTCGACGTTGTGGCACTGGTCGAGCATGAACGCCACGTCGGGGTTGTTGAGGCCGCCGCCGCGGACGACCTCGAACAGGATGCGGAACAGCTGGAACGGGTCGGCCGCGCCGACGATCAGGTCGTCGTCGGCGTAGAAACGCGAGTTGAAGTCGAACGAGCCGAGCTTGCCGAGGCGCAGCAGCTGCATGACGATGAACTCGATGTTCGTGCCGGGGGCGTGGTGGCCCGTGTCGAGGCACACCATCGCCTTGTCGCCGAGGGAGGAGACCTGAGCGTACGACGTGCCCCAGTCGGGAACATCGGTGTGATAGAACGCCGGCTCGAAGAACTTGTACTCGAGCACGAGGCGCTGGTCGTCGCCGAGGCGGGCGTAGATCTGCTGCAGCGACTCCTGCAGGCGGTCCTGGCGACCGCGCAGGTCGGCCTGGCCCGGGTAGTTCGAGCCCTCTGCGAGCCAGATCTTCAGGTCGCGGCTGCCCGTGGCATCCATCACGTCGATGCAGGCGAGGTGGTGGTCGATCGCCTTCTGGCGGATCGTCGGGTCTTCATGCGTCAGGGCGCCGAACTTGTAGTCGTCGTCCTGGAAGGTGTTGGAGTTGACCGTGCCGAGGGTCACGCCGAGGTCTTCGGCATGCTTGCGCAGATCCGAGAACGAATCGACGAGGTCCCACGGGATGTGCAGCGCCACCGAGGGAGCGAGCGCGGTGTAGGTGTTGACCTGCGCGGCGTCCGCGATCTTCTCCCACGGGTCGCGCGGCGTGCCGGGCGTGCCGAACACCTTGAAGCGGGTGCCGGAGTTGCCGAACGCCCAACTGGGGAGCTCGATGCCCTGCTGCTCGAGAGCGGCGAGGTTGTCGGACGAGAGGATGCTCATGAGGCGCTGCCTTCGGTGTCGTTGCGGGTGTCGTTGTCATCGATGTCGGATGCTGCGGAGTCGCCGGCGTCGGCGAGCTGGTCTTCGAGGTGGAACACCTCGGTGAGTGCGGTGGCTGCCTGGTCGGGACGACCGTCGAGATCGATGAAGAAGCGGCCCATCTCGGCCTCCCACCGCGCGGCGACGGCGGAGGCGGCGAGGTAGGCCTGCGCCGCGGCATCGTCATCGGTCTCGTAGTAGCCGATGAGCGTGCCGCCGTCGGCGAGGAACAGCGAGTAGTTGCGGCGGCCTGCGGCCGCGATCTCGGCCAGCATCTCGGGCCAGACGGGCGAGTGACGGGCGAGGTATTCGTCGAGCAGCTCAGGACGCACCTGCAACTGGAACGCGACGCGGGTCATGATGGTTCTCTCTTCATCGAGGAGTTTTGAATCGTTTCATTCAATGGTCACAACATTAGACACGAGCGGTCGTCGTGTCAAGTGAGCGCGGATGTCTAGAGCGCGCTCACCACCGCATTGTCGAGCTCGTCGGCGTCGACGCCGGGACGGACGGCGGCGTTGGTGAGCAGCACCCAGGCCACTCCGGCGCCGGGGTGCACCCAGAACTCGGTGCCGGCCCATCCGCCGTGGCCGAAGACGTCGCGGTCGACGAGCCCGGGTGCCCGAGACCGCAGGTTGAACGTGAAGCCCCAGTCCTGACCGCGCTCGTCGGGGTACGGGTCGAGGCGCGGGATGTCTCCCGTGAGCGGGCGCCGCATCATGGCGAGACCAGCCGGAGAGAGGATGCCGTCGCGGCCGCCCCGGTCGATGCGCAGCAGCTCGGCGCCGAGGTGAAGCAGGTCCTCGGCTCTGCCCAGCAGGCCTGCACCCGGTGCCCGTGTGGCGTGGAATCGATCGAGGTCGAGTCCTCCTGCCGCAGCGTCAGGCACGCCGACCGACTGCGCGGTGTCGAGAGTCAGGCCGATCGCGCCGATGCGATGTGCCCAGTCGAGAGTGCCGTCATCCCAGGTCTTGTCGGTCGCATGTTCGATCAGCGCCGCGATGCCCTCGAAGGCGAGGGTCGAATAGCGCGAGGCTGTTCCGGCCGCGAAGTCGCGTCCTCTGGTGAGCAGTTCGTGTCGCAAAGGCAGGGCCGTGTCGAGCGCGGGCTCGGAGATCCCCGACGTGTGTGAGGCGAGATGCCACAGGCGCACGACGTCATCGCGGGAGGATCCGAAGGCGGGGAGCGCATCGGTCAGGGGAGTGTTCGGGGTGAGCAGGCCGCGCTCGATCGCCCTTGCCGCCGTGATGCCGGTCAGGACCTTGGTGATCGAGAACAGCGGGTAGACGGCATCCGTGGCAGCGCCGAAGCCGTCGAGGCCGACGATGCCGTCGGCCGTCGCGATACCGACGACGGCGGTGGGCAATCGCTCGGCGTGCACGTGGCGGCGGGCCCAGTCGAACGCTGCGTCGAAGGTCATGAGTGTGCTCCCGGCCGGATCAGGTCGTCGCGCTTCCCTGGCGACGATGGTGACTCTACGATAGGACCATGACGCAGAAAGCGCTTTCCCACCCGGCCGCGCTCATCGACGGTCAGCACCCGACCCGTTCTGTGTTGCGTCTGGTCGCCCGCCGCCCGTGGCGCCTCACGTTCGCGATCACCGCGTTCGCGGTGAAGGAGATCCCGCTGTGGTTCCTTCCGGTCATCACCGCCGCGATCATCGATGTCGTGGCGAGCAAGGGCGACGTCACCGAGGTGCTCTGGTGGTTCGCGCTCGCCGCCGTCCTCCTGCTGCAGAACTACCCGAACCACATCATCTACACGCGCAACTTCATGACGGTGGTGCGCGATCTCGGCGCGGACCTGCGCAATGCGCTCACCGCCCGACTGCAGAGCCTCTCGATCGGGTACCACACGCGCATGAGCTCGTCGATCGTGCAGACCAAGGTCGTGCGCGACGTCGAGAACGTCGAGCTGATGCTGCAGCAGGTCACGCACCCGCTCCTGTCGTCGATGATGGTCATGCTCGGCGCGCTCGCCATGACGGCCGTCACCGTGCCGCAGTTCCTGCCGGTCTACGCCCTCGCGGTGCCCATCGCCATCGGCATCCGCTATGGCATGCGCAACCGCTCGCAGCGCCGTAACGAGGTGTTCCGTCGCGAGATCGAGACCCTGTCGGCGCGGGTGGGCGAGATGGCGTCGCTGATCCCGGTGACCCGCGCGCACGGGCTCGAGGAGACGGCGATCACCCGGGTCGCGGGCGGTGCCGACGGCGTGCGCCGGGCGGGACTCGACCTCGATCTGCTCAACGGACGCGTCGCGTCGATCTCGTGGGTGGCCATGCAGCTGCTCGGCGTCGCCTGCCTCATGCTCGCCGCGGTGTGCGCGCTCACGGGGTTCCTGCCGATCACACCCGGTGAGGTCGTGATGCTCTCGAGCTACTTCACACTGCTGACCGGCGGGCTCACGCAGCTGCTGATGCTCATCCCCGTCGGTGCGCGAGGCCTCGAGTCCGTCCGTTCGATCGCCGAGGTGCTGCAGGAGCCCGACGTCGAGCAGAACTCCGGCAAGCGCACGGTCTCGGCCGTCACCGGCGAGATCGTGCTCGACTCGGCCACGCATCGGTATGCGGATGCCGAGGAGGACGCCCTGTTCGAGATCGACCTGCGCATCGCGCCGGGCGAGACCGTCGCGTTCGTCGGATCGTCGGGGTCGGGCAAATCGACGCTTCTCAACCTGGTGCTCGGCTTCGTCAGGCCCACCAGCGGCCGCATCAGGCTCGACGGGCAGGACATGCAGGAGCTGGACCTGCGGACGGTCCGTCGCTCGATCTCGGTCGTGCCGCAGGAATCGGTGCTGTTCGAGGGGTCGGTCTTCGACAACATCGCCTACGGCATGCCCGACGTCACGCCCGACCGCGTCGAGCGGGCGCTGCGCGATGCCAACGCGTGGGAGTTCGTGAGCGAGCAGCCGCACGGCTGGGACACGGTGGTCGGCGAGCGGGGAGCGCGCCTGTCGGGCGGCCAGCGTCAGCGTCTGGCGATCGCTCGTGCGCTCGTGCGCGACCCGCGCATCCTGCTGCTCGATGAGGCCACCAGTGCCCTCGATCCCGAATCCGAAGGCCTCGTGAAAGAGGCTCTCGAACGACTCATGCGCGGCCGAACCACCCTGGTCGTCGCGCACCGACTGTCGACCATTCGGCAGGCCGATCGCATCGTCGTGCTCGAACACGGCCGCATCGTCGAGCAGGGCTCGCACGATCAGCTGCTCGCCGCCGACGGGCGATACGCTCGGCTGCACCTGGTGCAGAACGGCATGAGATGACGCGATCTGAGACGACGCGATCTGAGACGACAGCGACTCACCGTCCTGAGGAGGACCGATGACTTCCGAGAAGACCCTTCGAGCTGCCCTCGTGGGCACCGGCTCCGTGGCGAACTCCCACGCCCGCGCCGTCGCCGCCTACCCGCGTGCAGAGCTCGTCGCCGTCGCCGACCTCAGCTTCGAGAAAGCCGAGGAGTTCGCCCGCAGATACGACATCGCCGCCGCCTACTCCGACCTCGACGAGATGCTCGCCGCCGAGCATCCAGACGTCGTGCTCATCTGCACCCCGCCGGGGCCGCACCGGGTGCAGTCGCTGGCTGCATTCGCCGCGGGCGCGCACGTGATCGTCGAGAAACCGCCGGCACCGTCTCTCGATGAGCTCGACGACATGCGCGCCGGTGCACTCTCGGCCGACAAGCAGCTGGCGGTCGTTTTCCAGCAGCGCACCGGTACGGCGGCGGCGCACGTTCGCGGGCTGCTGCAGAGCGGAGCGCTCGGTCGCCCGCTCGTCGCGGTGTGCCAGACGCTGTGGTTCCGTGACGCGGACTACTTCGCGGTGCCGTGGCGCGGCAAGTGGGAGACGGAGGGCGGTGGCACGACTCTCGGTCATGGCATCCATCAGATCGATCTGCTCGCTCACCTGCTGGGTGACTGGTCGTCGGTGCAGGGACGCCTCTGGAGGCTCGACCGCGAGACCGAGACCGAAGACGTGTCGACCGCGACCATCGTCTTCGAGCAGGGGGTTGTGGCGCAGCTCATCACGAGTGCCGTCTCGCCGAGAGAGGCGAGCTCGATCCGCATCGACACGCAGAAGGCCACGATCACCGTCGATCACGTCTACGGTCACGGGCACGAGAACTGGCGGATCACCCCGGCTCCCGGTTTCGAGGGCGAGGCGGCCTCGTGGGCGTTCCCCGATGTCGAAGAGCGCAGCGACCACGAGCCGCTGCTGCGCGACGTGTTCGACGCGTTGCTCGACGGCGAACCTCTGCCCGCGACCGCGGATTCTCCCGCACGGTCGCTCGAGATCGTCGCGGGGATCTACGCGTCGGCGGCATCCGACGGCGCGGTGATCACGCCCGAGGTGCTGGCCGCGCACCCCACGCATCGTGCCGGTTTCGCGAGCCCGGTGACCGACCTCCGCCGATGATCGAGCTCTACCGAGACCCGATCTACGACGGTGCGACGGATCCGCGGGTCGTGATCGACGCTGACGGGCTGTGGTGGATGTTCTACACGCAGCGCCGGGCGAGCCTCGAGGATGCCGGTCCCGGCGTCTCGTGGATCCATGGCAGCCGCATCGGCGTCGCCACCTCGCACGACGGGGTCGAGTGGTCGTACGCCGGCACGCTGGAGCCCGCGGCATCCGACCTCGTCCTGGAGCCGGGGCCGCCGCCCGCCGACGTCGACCGTACGCACTGGGCGCCCGAGGTCGTCTGGGACGGCGCGCAGTGGCGCATGTATCTCACCGAGATCGACGGTATTCCCGACCGCTGGCCCGGATTCGTGCGGGAGATCGTGGAGTACGTCTCGGGTGACCTCCGTCGCTGGGAGAGGCGCGGACCGCTCACGCTGAGCAGCGATCGGGTCATCGACGCGGCCGTCGCCCGCACCCCCGACGGCCTCTGGCGGATCTGGTACAAGGACGAGGCGGCGGACTCGGTCACGATGGTCGCGTCATCCGCCGACCTCGCGGAGTGGCGTCTCGACGGCATCGCGATCAGCGGACGCCCCCATGAGGGCCCGACGGTCTTCGATCTCGGCGGGTTCTGGTGGATGATCGTCGACGAGTGGCGGGGGATGGGCGTGTATCGCTCGAACGACGGCATCCGGTGGACCCGGCAGGGCGGTGAGGATGCCGTCATCCTCGCCGATGCTCCCGGGGGCGGGCATGGCAATCACGGCGCCCATGTGCACCATGGCGACGAGCTGTGGTTCTACTTCTTCGGCACCGCGGAGGCAGCGCCGGTGCACGCCGCGACGGGCGAGCAGAGACGAGCTGCGGTATATCGGCTGAGTCTCGAGGTCGAGGCCGGGAACCTGGTCGTGAAAGACTGGAATTTCCCGTCGTAATCGATGTAATCCGGTCGCGGACTATTGCCGGTTGCGAAACGTTTCAATCTCGATTAGCGTGCAGGTAAGCGTTTTCCCCCGCACTTCGGAGATCGCATCCCGCACCACATGGACACAGGCGTTCCGCGGCTCAGCCGAACGAGGACGTTCACCAGAGAGGACAACGATGTTCAGCAAGAAGCGTCTGGCGGCCGCAGCGGCCGTCGCCACCAGCGCAGCGCTGGTACTCGCCGGCTGCGCCGGCGGCGGCACCCCCGAGGGCGGGGCCACCTACGATCCTGACGAGAAGGTCACGCTCGATCTCGCATTCTGGGGCAACGACGTCCGCGCCGACCTGTACAACCAGGCGATCGAGGCGTTCAACGAGGAGTACCCGAACATCACGGTGAACGCGACGTTCCTCGGGTTCCCGGAGTTCTGGGAGAAGCGTCAGACCGAGGCCGCCGGTGGCGGACTCCCCGACGTGATGCAGTTCGACTACTCGTACCTGCGTCAGTACTCCGAGAACGGCCTGCTGCTCGACCTCGAGCCCTACCTCGGATCCGTGATCGAGACCGACCCGCTGCCCGAGAACATCCTCGGCATCGGCGTCGTCGACGACACCACCTACGGCATCGCGACCTCCACCAACGCGTGGGGCATGTTCACGAACCCGGCGCTCCTCGAGACCGCGGGCGTCGAGCAGTTCGCCGGCGGCGACTGGGAAGACTACGACGAGTGGATCGGCGAGGTCACCGATGCCAGCGGCGGAGCGTTCTGGGGTGGGTCCGACTGGACCGGCCGCATCCAGAACTTCGAGATCCAGCTGCGCAGCGAGGGCAAGAACCTGTTCGACGAGGACGGCACCCCCGGCTTCGACGAGGACCGCCTGAAGGAGTTCTGGGAGTCCGGCGATGACATCCGCGACGGAGCCGTCGTTCCTCAGCAGACCGTCGAGGAGCTCAACCCGCTGAGCGCCTTCGACGCAGCCAAGAACGCCAGCGAGCTGACCTGGGACAACTTCGGTGCCGGCTACCTCGCCAACCTCGGTGAGAACTACACCGAGCTCGGCCTCGTGGCTCCTCCCGTCACCAAGGACGGCGCGAAGGACCTCTACCTGAAGCCGTCGATGCTGCACACGATCTCGGCCAAGACAGAGCACCCGGAGGCGGCGGCGACGCTCGTCAACTTCCTGGTGAACTCGCCCGAGTCCGGTGAGATCTTCGGCACGAACCGTGGCCTCCCGGCATCCGAGACCGCTCTCGAGGCGGCCGACCTCGACCCGATGAGCCAGCTCGTCAAGGATTACGAGGAGTCCATCTCCGACCGCCTCGGCGATGCTCCGCCCGTGCCGATCGTCGGCTACGGCACTCTCGAGGAGAAGTTCCGGGTGCTCGGCACCGAGCTGAACTTCGGCACGACGACGGTCGACGAGGCCGTGGAGCAGTTCTTCTCCGAGATGGACGTCGTCCTCAACCAGTGATCCCGCCGGCGGGCCGGGCGATCTCCGCCCGGCCCGCCGCACCCCACCCACTTCGGAAGGAGCTGTCATGAGCACGACGGCGACCAGGACGATCGTCACGGGCAAGAAGTCCGGGCGGGGGCGGGCGCTGCGCAGCGGCCGCCGCCCCGAGAACGAACTCGCACGGCCCGGACAGCGCGCACGACTGCGTCGCGAGACCGCGACCGGCTATGCGTTCCTCACCCCGTGGCTGATCGGCTTCTTCGGGCTGACCGGAGTGCCGATGGTGTACTCCCTGTACCTGTCCTTCACGAAGTACAACATCTTCCAGCCGCCCAAGTGGATCGGCCTGGACAACTACATCCGTCTGTTCACGAGCGACCCGAACTTCATCCAGTCGGCGCAGATCACCCTGGTCTACGTGTTCATCGGCACCCCGATCACCCTGGCGGCTGCGCTGGCCGTCGCGATGCTGCTGAACTACCGCGACAAGGGCGCGGGCTTCTTCCGGTCCGCGTTCTACGCCCCCTCGCTCATCGGCGGCTCGGTGTCGGTCGCGATCGTGTGGCGGGCGATGTTCTCCTCCGACGGTCCGGTCGACAGCGGTCTGCAGATCTTCGGGGTCAACCTCGGGGGATGGATCGGAAACCCGGGCCTCGTGCTCCCGATGATGATCCTGCTCGCCGTGTGGCAGTTCGGCGCCACGATGGTGATCTTCCTCGCCGGTCTCAAGCAGATCCCCAAGGAGCTGTATGAGGCGGCCGAGATGGACGGCGCGAACGCCTACCGCCGGTTCCGCGCGGTGACCATCCCCATGCTCTCGCCGGTGATGTTCTTCAACCTGCTGCTGGGTCTGATCGGCGCGTTCCAGGTGTTCGCGTCGGCGTACATCATCTCGAACGGCACCGGCGGCCCTGCCGGAATGACGAACTTCATCACCGTGTACCTGTACAAGCGCGGGTTCTCCGACGGGCAGATGGGCTACGCCGCGGCGATCGCCTGGGTGCTGCTGGTCGTCGTCGCGATCATCGCCTTCATCCTCTTCCGCACCCAGAGGTCGTGGGTGCACTACTCGGGAGACGACAAATGAGCATCACCACCCCCACCACCGAGGCTGTCGTCACTGCCTCCGCCTCCGCCCCTCGTCGCAGGATCAAGCGCAAGACCTGGCAGACCGTCATCTGGTTCATCGGTCTGATCGTGCTCACCGCGGTCGTGCTGTATCCCCTGCTGTGGCTGTTCCTGTCGACGTTCAAGCCGAATTCCGAGTTCGGTCAGAACCCGGGCCTGTTCCCGCAGGCGCCCACTGTCGAGAACTACGGCAAGGTCATGGAGGGCATCGCCGGAGTGCCGATGTGGCGCTTCTTCCTGAATTCTCTGATCCTCGCGGTGTCCGCGGTCGTCGGCACCGTGCTCTCGTCCGCGCTCGCCGCCTACGCGTTCGCCCGCGTGCAGTTCAAGGGGCTCGGGGTGCTGTTCGCGGCGATGATCGGCACGCTGCTGCTGCCGTTCCACGTCGTGATCATCCCGCAGTACATCATCTTCAACCAGCTCGGCTGGGTCGACACCTTCATCCCGCTGATCCTGCCGAAGTTCCTCGCCACCGAGGCGTTCTTCGTCTTCCTGCTCGTGCAGTTCATCCGTCAGATGCCGCGCGACATGGATGAGGCTGCCCGCATCGACGGGGCAGGACACCTGCGGATCTTCTGGTCGATCATCCTGCCGCTCATCAAACCGGCACTGATCACCTGCGCGATCTTCTCGTTCATCTGGGCGTGGAACGACTTCCTCGGGCCTCTCCTCTACCTGACGAGCCCCGAGAACTACCCCCTGCCGATCGCGCTGCGTCTCTACAACGACCAGACCTCGTCGTCCGACTACGGCGCGACGGTCACGGCTTCGTTCGTCGCGCTGCTGCCGGTG
Organism: Microbacterium sp. LWH13-1.2; assembly: GCF_038397735.1. Taxonomy (NCBI): domain Bacteria; kingdom Bacillati; phylum Actinomycetota; class Actinomycetes; order Micrococcales; family Microbacteriaceae; genus Microbacterium; species Microbacterium sp. LWH13-1.2. The sequence goes on from NZ_CP151635.1 coordinate 230,836, forward strand.
CTGCTGTTCTTCGTGGTGTTCCAGCGTTTCCTCGTCGACGGCGTGGCCACCCAGGGACTCAAGGGATAGCCGTGTCGGTCATCCGCGAAGACCGTCGGGCCCATCGGGCCGCGAAGCGTGAGGCGCGCTCAGGCGCAGGCCCCACGGTCGCCGGTATCGAACCGGGCGTCAACCCCGGCGCGACGGCGAAGTTCGGGCTGTTCGGCGAAGTCCTCACAGTCGGGCTGCTCATGACGATCATCGCCCTCGGCGTCGTCACCCTGCCGATCGCGCTGGCCGCCGGCATCCGCCACCTTCGGCGCTTCGTCGCCGCTGAGGACTCGCGCACTGCTCTGTTCTGGGAAGACGTACGCACCGGCATCCTGCCGTCGCTCGGCGTCGGTGTGCCGGCTGCGCTGATCGCGACCGTGCTCACGATCGATGTGGTGCTCGCAGGGTCGGGCGCGCTGCCCGGTGGCGGGGCCATCGCGGTCGTCGGCTGGGCGGGACTGCTCGCTCTCGCCGTCGCGGTGCTCCTCGCAGCGGGCGCCTGGTCGCCGTCGCTCGGGTGGAAGGACGCCGTGCGTGCGGTGCCCGGAGCGATCAGGGCGGATGCCGCAGGTGCCGCCTACATCGCGGCCGCGGCCGTCTTCACCGGTGTCGTGACCTGGGCACTCGCGCCCCTCTTCATCGCCGGAATCGGCTGCGCGGCGCTCGCCGTCGTCGCCGTGCCGGGGCGTCGTCGGCGCCGGGAGAGCGGCGAGGAATGAGAAGGTAGTCGTTGGCGCACGCGCGGACGGACGGAGGCACGCCATGGCTGTAGGGGTGAAGGACGTCGCTGCTGCGGCCGGCGTTTCGGTCGGCACCGTCTCGAACGTGCTCAACCAGCCGGAACGCGTGTCCGCCAAGACGGTCGAACGCGTGCAGCGCGCCATCCAGGAGCTCGGCTTCGTGCGCAACGACGCGGCCAGGCAGCTGCGGGCAGGACGCAGCCGCAGCATCGGTCTCGTGGTGCCCGACATCGGTAACCCGTTCTTCGCCGAGGTCGTACGGGGAGCGGAAGACAGAGCAGCGGATGCCGGCATGACCGTGCTGCTCGGCAACAGCGACGAGCGAGACGAGCGCCAGGTCGCTCATCTCGAACTCTTCCAGGAGCAGCGCGTCAACGGCGTGCTGCTGACGCCTGCTTCCGACGACCTCTCGGCCGTGCATCGCTTCGCAGCCGGGGGGATGCCAGTGATCCTCGTCGACCGCGAGGTGGAGGAGGGGCTTCTCCCGTCGGTGTCCGTCGACGACGTCGAGGGCGGCCGGCTCGCGGCAGAGCACCTGCTCTCGGCCGGACGACGCCGACTCGCGTTCGTCGGCGGACCGCAGTCGGTGCATCAGGTCGCCGATCGTCTTCGGGGGGTGCAGGCGGCGGTCGCAGCCCACCCCGACGTCACTCTCGAGGTGTTCGAGCAGTCCGCGCTCACCGTGCTGCAGGGCAGGGCCGCCGGCGAGGCCATCGCGGCGCGGCCCGAGGAATCGCGCCCGGACGCCGTCTTCGCCGCCAACGACCTGCTCGCCGTCGGTCTGCTGCAGGCCTTCAGCTTCGGATCCGCGATCCGCGTGCCCCAGGACATCGCGATGGTCGGATACGACGACATCGACTTCGCCTCCGCCACCGTGGTGCCGCTGAGCTCGGTGCGCCAGCCGGCCAGACTGCTCGGCTGGACCGGCGTCGACCTGCTTCTGAAGGAGCTCGACGGCGTCGAACATGATCGTCGCGTGCGCTTCCAGCCCGAGCTCGTCGTGCGGGAGTCGAGCGCGGTCTGACCGACCGTCGGAGGGGGGCACCGGAACGCGTGCTCTCGTCCTGCAGTCGACGCTGCTGGGGGCAGGTGATCCCCGATTCGTCCCTGCCAGACGAACCCGTTATGATTGCAAGGTGCATCCGGTCTTCACGGTTCGGATGCCTGGAGACGTCGCATAGTCCGGCCGAGTGCACCACCCTGCTAAGGTGGAGTCCCCTCACGGGGACCAGGGGTTCAAATCCCCTCGTCTCCGCAGTGTGATGTCTCAGGACATCGTGAACGGCTGAACCCCCGGTTTCGGGGGTTCAGCCGTTCTGCATCGTGGCACTTGGTGGGGTCGAGGGTGAATTCGGCGGGGAGTTCCCCGGTGTCCAGGGCGAAGATCGTGATGTCGATTCTTCCCTTCTGCGAGCGGTAGCCGATCTGATCGACGACGATGACCGCGGTGCCCGATGCCTCAGCGGCGCGACGGTCTCACATCGGCGTTATCGGGATGTGAGCAGAACGTTCGCTCGGCGTAACAGCGACTCGTATCTCCGCGAAACACCGGTTCCCTACGTTCGGACTACGGACAGAGGAGGGCTCGTGATCGCTCGAAGCAGCACATCGGCAGATGTCGTGGTGGTCGGTGCAGGCATGGTCGCGCATCGTTTCGTCGAGAGTCTGCTCCGGTCCGAGGGCGATACGCGCTCCGTCACGGTGATCGGCGAGGAAGGGCGAGCGCCCTACGACCGCGTCGGGCTGTCCTCGTACTTCGCGGGTGCCAGCGCCGAAGATCTCGAGCTCGACGCCGGCGTCCTTGCCGACGACCGAGTGCGTTTCATCCGAGACGACCGGGTCATGAGCATCGATCGCAGCGCGCGGTCGGTGCGCACGCGGTCCGGCGCGATCCATGGATACGGCACGCTCGTGCTCGCGACGGGTTCGTATGCACTGCGTCCGGCGATCGACGGGGCGAAACTCCCCGGATGCTTCGTGTATCGGACGATCGACGACCTCGCGGCGATCCGTGATTTCGTCACGCGTCGTGAGGCGCAGCTCGGGCGCCCGCTTCGCGGCACGGTGATCGGCGGTGGTCTGCTCGGGCTCGAAGCAGCGGGGGCGTTGCAGGGGCTCGACGTCGGATGCACCGTCGTACAGTCCTCCGACCGGCTCATGTCCGCGCAGCTCGATCTGGCGGGCGGAACGGTCCTTCGGCGCCTCATCGAATCGAAGGGGATCGCTGTTCGAACCGCGACGCGGACGACCCGCCTGGACCCCGATGCATCGGGGGCTGTCGCCACACTGCAGCTCCAGGACGGCACCATGCACGACACCGACATCGTGATCTTCACGGTCGGCGTGCGTCCGCAGGACTCGCTCGCGAGGCTCGCTCAGCTCGATGTGCATCCGTCCGGCGGGGTGCTGATCGATTCCCGGTGCCGCACCGCCGATGAACACATCCTCGCGATCGGTGAGGTCGCCAACTACGGCGGCCGCTCGGTCGGGCTCGTCGCCCCGGGGTATGCGATGGCAGAGGTGGCGGCCACCCGACTGCTCGGGGGCGACGCGACGTTCCCCGGGTACGACGAATCGGCCAAGCTCAAGCTCTCGGGTGTCGACGTCGCGAGCTTCGGCGATGCGATGGCCGTCACCCCGAATGCCCTCGACGTGGTGTACACCGACCCGGTGAGCGGCGTCTACAAGAAGCTCGTCCTCTCCGATGACGCGAAGACGCTGCTCGGTGGCATCCTCGTCGGCGACGCCTCGGCCTACGGCTCCCTGCGTCCGTTGGTGGGCGCGCCGCTGGGGGCTGACCCTGCCGCCTATCTGCTGCCCGAGGCCGGTGGAGCCCTCCCAGACAACGAACTCCCAGACGACGCGGTGGTCTGTTCCTGCTCGAATGTGACCGCCGGGCGTATCCGCGATGCAGTCCACGCGGAGGGCTGCACGGATGCCGCAGCCGTGAAGGCATGTACCAAGGCGGGCGCCACCTGCGGATCGTGCATCTTCGCTGTGAAGAAGATCGTCGGGCAGGAGATGACGAAGCTCGGGCAGACGACGTCCGATGCGTTGTGCGAACACTTCGCGATGTCACGACGGCAGCTGTTCGACGCTGTGCGAGTGTCGGAGCTCTCGACTTTCAGCTCGATCATCGGGCGCTTCGGCATCGGGCGTGGCTGCGACATCTGCAAGCCGGCTCTCGCCAGCATCCTCGCGGTGCTGGTCGGAGCGCATGTCCTCGACGGTGAGAACGCGTCGTTGCAGGACACCAACGATCACGTGATGGCCAACATGCAGAAGGACGGCACCTATTCCGTGGTGCCGAGGATGCCGGGTGGCGAGGTCACGCCGGCGGGACTCATCGCGATCGGCAACATCGCCGAGTCTTACGGCCTTTACACGAAGATCACGGGCGGGCAGCGCATCGACATGTTCGGTGCCCGTCTCGAGCAGCTGCCGCAGATCTGGCAGCGACTGGTCGACGCCGGCTTCGAATCGGGACAGGCCTACGGCAAGGCGCTGCGAACGGTGAAGTCATGCGTCGGCTCGACGTGGTGTCGGTACGGTGTGCTGGATGCGGTGGGGATGGCCGTGCGGCTGGAGTTGCGTTACCGCGGACTGCGAGCGCCGCACAAGCTCAAGGTGGGCGTCTCGGGGTGCGCACGAGAGTGTGCGGAGGCTCGATCGAAGGACGTCGGGGTGATCGCGACCGAGACGGGCTGGAACATGTACGTCGGCGGCAACGGCGGGTTCTCGCCGAGGCACGCGGAGCTTCTCGCGTCTGGTCTCGATGACGAAGGACTGATCCGCGCGATCGACCGCTTCTTCATGTATTACATTCGCACGGCGGATCGTCTGCAGCGCACTGCCGGGTGGTGCGCGGAGCTCGACGGCGGGCTGGACGGACTGCGGTCGGTGATCTTCGACGACGAACTCGGCATCTGCGATGACCTCGACACGGCGATGTCCGTGCACGTCGATCGGTACGAGGACGAATGGGCCGCGACCCTGCGGGACCCGGTCAAGCTCCGGCGGTTCGAGTCGTTCGTGAACGCGACGGACACCCCCGACCCGTCCCTCGCCTATGTGCCGGAACGAGGCCAGGTGCGCCCGGCCACGGCGGAGGAGCGCAGCGACGGTTCGGTGTTGATCGCGGGCACGACTCTGGAGGTGCGGCGGTGACCACCACCGGCAGTCGGGTTCGAGTGTGCGCCGTCGGTGATCTGGAGATCGAGCGCGGCAGGGCTGCGCTCTTCGGGACGGTCCAGGTCGCGCTCTTCCTGCTGGCGGACGCTTCGGTGCACGCCGTGTCGAATCTCGACCCGTACAGCGGTGCGCACGTCATGTCGCGCGGCATCGTCGGCAGCCGGGGCGAGGCAGCGACCCTCGCGTCGCCGATGCACAAGCAGGTGTTCGATCTGCGCACGGGCGAGTGCATCGAGACGCAGGGCAGGGAACCCGCTTCGCTGCGGGTGTGGAGCGTGATCGTCGTCGACGGTCACGTCGAGCTCGACCTCGAGGAGATCCGATGACCGTGATGCTGGGTGTCAATCTGACGGGACGCGACGTGCTGCTCGTGGGAGGAGGTCAGGTGGCCGCGAAGCGGCTCCGTCGCTTCCTCGCCGAGGGCGCGAGTGTGCGGATCGTCGCACCGACGCTGCACGAGGACACTGTGCGGCTCGTCGAGAATCACGGAGTCGCCTGGCAGGATCGGGAGTTCCGCGCGGCGGACCTCGCGGGTGCATGGCTGGTGCACACCGCGACCGGCGACGCCCATGTGGATCGCGCGGTCGGCGAGCAGTGCGAGCTGCAGCGGGTCCTCTGCATCAACGCCTCGGACGGCGCGCACGGATCGGCCAGGCTGACTGCACAGGCGGAAGTCGGCGACGTGACGGTCGCGGTCACCAGCACCGTCGGCGCGGATCCGCGCCGCTCCATGGCCGTGCGGGATGCGATCATCGCTCTGGCCGGTGATGGCCGGCTGCCGCTCCGGCGCCGGCGGGGCGCGCGCAGCGGCCGGGTCGACCTTGTCGGCGGCGGTCCTGGTCCCGCGGATCTGATGACCGTGCGCGCACGGAGACTGATCGCTGAGGCCGATGTGCTCGTCACCGATCGACTCGGACCGGCAGCCGAGATCGTGCAGGGACTCGACCCCGATGTCGAGGTGATCGACGTGGGCAAGCAGCCGGGACGCCACCCGGTCCCGCAGGAGGAGATCAACAGGATCATCGTCGAGCACGCCGCTGCCGGTCTGCGGGTGGTGCGTCTCAAGGGAGGCGACCCGTTCGTCTTCGGGCGCGGGGGCGAGGAGATGCTCGCGTGCCTCGCTGCAGGTATCCCCGTCGACGTCACCCCCGGGATCACGAGCGCGATCGCGGTGCCGCAGTCGGCGGGCATCCCGGTCACGCATCGCGGCACGGCGGCCGCCTTCCACGTCGTGAACGGGCAGGGCGGACTCGGGCCGGGTACCTTGGAGGCCATGGCTGATTCGACGGTGACGACAGTCGTCCTGATGGGCGTCGCAGCTCTCGGACGGCTGGTGGAGTCGGCGATCGCGCACGGCGTTCCCAAGGACCGTCCCGTCGCATTCGTGGAGAGCGGGCACACACCGCAGCAGCGCACGACGCGCACGACCCTCGGACGTGCCGTCGAGGACGCCCTCGCCGTCGGGCTCCGCAATCCCGCCGTGATCGTGATCGGAGAGGTCGTGAGCGAGCGCCTGCTGCTGCCCTCGCCGTCGACCGTCGGGGCTGCTCTGGCGTGACGACACGGGCCCCCCTCTCGCCGGCTCTGGTCGGATGCACCATCGTCGTGGCCGCAGACAGGCGCGCGGGCGACCTCGTCACCGCGCTCGAACGCCGAGGGGGGCAGGTCTACCGTGCGCCGGCGCTGAGCATCATCCCGAACGAAGACGACGAGGATCTGCTCGCCTGCACCCGTGATCTGATCGCGGATCCGCCGGACATCGTGATCGTGACGACGGGTGTCGGGTTCCGCGGCTGGATCGACGCGGCGCACGAGAACGATCTGGCAGAAGAGCTGTCGACCGCGCTCACAGGCGCTCAGTTCGTCGCTCGGGGGCCGAAGGCGCACGGCGCGATCCAGCAGGCGGGGTTCACAGCCGACTGGGTCGCGGAGTCCGAGACCTCGGCGGAGGTGGCGGAGTACCTCACGGCGGAAGGCGTCGCCGGGCGTCGCATCGCGATCCAGCACCACGGTGCGGGTGCCGACGGACTCGACGCGTTGCTCGCCGGCCTCGGCGCCGATGTCGTGAGCATCACGGTCTACCGCTGGGGACCGCCTCCCGACCCGCAGATCGTGCACCGCTCCGTGGTGCAGGCCGGCTCCGGCGAGGTCGACGCCGTGCTCTTCACCTCCGCGCCGGGTGCAGCCGAGTGGGTCCGTGCCGCGATCCGTGCTGACACGCTCGACGCGATCCGCCGACGCGCGGAGGCCGGGCGTCTGCTGCTCGCAGCCGTCGGCCCCATCACCGCGGCACCGCTGCGCAGCGCTGGGCTGCACACCAGGCTCGCCGCGCGTGGAAGGCTCGGTTCGCTGGTCCGCTGCGTCGTCGACCATTTCGCCTCCGGAGCAGCCCCGCAGCGGCGAACGGCTGCGGGCACCATGGAGATGCGCAGTCGCGGCGTGCTGCTCGATGGGCGGTTCGTGCCGCTTTCTCGTGCCGGCTCCAGCATCCTCAGCGAACTCTTCGACGCCGCGGGCCGGGTGGTCTCCAGGGAGCAGCTCGGTCTCGTATTGCCGCGGGGCGGCGAGAGCGCGCACGCCGTCGACGTCGCGGTCGCGCGGCTCCGCGAGGCGCTCGGTGGAGCGACCGCCATCCAGACAGTCGTGAAGCGCGGGTATCGGCTCACCATGGAGGAAACCGAATGACCACGCTCGTCGCCTGCTCCCACGGCACGGACTCACCGGCGGGCCGGCGCACGATCGAGGCGCTCGTCGACCTCGTGCGGCAGCGGATACCGGGCTCGCGGGTCGTGCAGGCGTTCGTCGACGTGCAGGAGCCCACGGTGCTCGACGTGATCGAGCAGGAACGGGTGCTCGACGACGTCGTCGTGGTGCCGCTGCTGCTGTCGGTCGGCTTCCACACGGCCGTCGACATCGCCGACGCCGTGCGGCCGCACGACAACGTCCGGCAAGGGGAGCCCTTGGGCACCCACCCGCTGATCGCCGAGGTGCTGGCCACCCGTCTGCGTGCGGCCGTCGCGGGCCAGTGGCTTCCAGGCGACCATGTCGTGCTCGCTGCCGCCGGTTCGAGCAATCCGGCAGCCGTCGCCGATGTCGCTGCGGCGTCGGCGCACCTCGCTCGCCTCGTCCCCGTCCCGATCACGATCGGATACGCCTCGGCAATCGATCCGAGGATCGGGGAGGCCGTCGCCGCAGCCCGGCGAGGCGGCGCGACACGGGTGATCGCGGCAAGCCACGTCCTCGCTCCCGGATACTTCGCCGGACTCGTGGAGAAGTCCGGGGCGGACCGGGTATCCGCGCCCCTCGGTGCAGACGTGCGGATCGCGGACGTCATCGTCGATCGATTCCACTCCGCCTGACGCGCATGCGAAGCGCCGGGCACGCGCGCGCAGGGAAGAGGGCGGATGCCGCAGCATCGGCCCTCTTCCCCGCGGTGTCAGGCGCGCGAGGGCTCGAGCTCCGAGCTGGCCTCCTGAGGGGCGACCGGCGTGGTGTCGGCGGGTGCTTCGGCTGCGACGGAGCGCGCCCGGCGCAGAGCAGCGCGTGCTTCGCGGGTCTTCCGAGCCTTGGGGCGTCCGTGCGTGAAGTAGATCGGCAGTCCGACGAACACGAGACCCCCGACGAGATTGCCGACGACGGTGGGCAGCTCGTTCCAGACGACGTAGTCCCACACAGTGAAGTCGGCGCCCATCAGCAGGCCTGACGGGAACAGGAACATGTTGACGATGGAGTGCTCGAACCCCATGTAGAAGAACAGCATGATCGGCAGCCACATCGCGACGATCTTGCCGATGGTGCTGTCCGAGACCATGGCCAGCACGACGCCCGTCGAAACCATCCAGTTGCAGAGCACACCGCGGATGAACAGAGTCAGCATCCCGGATGCGCCGTGGTCGGCGTATCCGACCGTGCGACCGTGTCCGATCTCGCTGATCGCGTCGCCGACGGCGCTCGGTGCGGTCGAGAACCCGTAGGTGAAGTAGATCGCCATCAGGATCGCCACCAGGAAGGCGCCGCCGAAGTTGCCGAGGAAGACGAGGCCCCAGTTGCGCATCAGCGACCCGAAGGTCGCCCCGGGGCGACGGTCGAGCACCGCGAGCGGCCCGAGAGTGAAGACTCCGGTGAGCAGGTCGTACCCGAGCAGATAGAGCATCACGAAGCCGACCGGGAAGAGCACTGCGCCCAGGAGCGGCTGGCCGGTCTGCGTCGAGACCGTGACGGCGAAAGCCGCGGCGATCGTCAGCAGGGCGGCGCCCATGAAGGCGCGGATGAGGGTGTCGCGAGTGGACAGCTGCAGCTTGTATGCGCCGGCGTCGACCATGCGGCTGGCGAGCTCGGCGGGCTTGATGTACGACACATGACCTCCACGGGACAGGAGCACGGATGCTCAGCTGAATCGAGCATGGACGAGCGGCGTTTCCGGCGACCACACGCGACGTTACGTCTGTGGAGCGAACGCCTCACTTCGTCGATCCGGCCGTGTGAGATGTGCAGCCTCAGGCGATCTGTACTGCAGTGGACTTCTCGGTCAGAGTCTCATTCTCAGTTCTCGGCGTCGAGGGCCTTCGCAAGATACGACGCCGTCGTGCTGCCGCTCGCCGACGCGACGGAGCGCGGAGTCCCCTCGGCCACGACCGCACCTCCGAGGTCTCCGGCACCTGGGCCCATGTCGATCACCCAGTCAGCCTGTGCGACCACGCGCATGTCGTGCTCGACCATCACCACGGTGTTGCCGGCGTCGACCAGATGCTGAAGATGCACGAGCAGCCGATCGGTGTCTGAGGGATGCAACCCCGAGGTGGGCTCGTCGAGCAGGTAGAGGGTGTCGCCGTGCTGGGCGCGCCGGAGCTCGGACGCCAGCTTCACGCGCTGCGCCTCGCCGCCGGAGAGCTCGGTCGCGGACTGGCCCAGCGGAAGGTATCCCAGTCCCACGTCGAGAAGGGCATCGAGGTGCCGCGTGACGTCGGCATCGTCGGCGAAGAGTGCACGTGCGTCGTTTACGCTCAGGGCGAGGACGTCGGCGATCGTGTGCCCGTGGAGTTCGATCTCGAGGGTCTCCGGGTTGTAGCGGGTGCCACCGCACGTGCTGCAGGGCGCGTGGACCGTGGGGAGGAAGAGCAGCTCCACCTCGACCATGCCCTCGCCCTTGCAGGTGGGGCATCGTCCGCTCGGGAGGTTGAACGAGAATCGGCTCGCGGCGTAGCGCCGACGGCGTGCTTCGGGAGTCGCGGCGAACAGAGCGCGGACGCGGTCGAAGAGCCCCGTGTACGTCGCCACGTTCGATCGTGACGTGCGGCCGATCGGCTTCTGACTCACCTGCACGACGCGCCGCACGCGACTGGCAGGACCGGAAGCGCGCCCGGTGGTCTCGGCCGTCGGCGAGGAGAACAGGGGATCCGCTGCCGTGCTGCTCTGCGTGTCGCTCGACGAGTCGATCGACGAGCCGTCCACCTCGCTGGACAGGCTCTTCTGCAGCAGATCGGGCAGCGCCTGGGTGACGAGAGACGACTTGCCCGAGCCGGAGACGCCGGTGACGGCGGTGAGGCAGCCGAGCGGGATCGACACCGAGACGCTGCGGAGGTTGTTGCGCGAGACTTCGGTGAGCACGAGCCGGCCGTCGGCTTCTCGAGAAGCGGACACCGGTGTCGTCGGCTGTTCGGCACGCGCGTCATCGGGGAACAGGTAGCGCCGGGTCTGCGAGTGCTCTGCCTTTCGGAGCCCGTCGATCGGACCGGAGTAGACGATCTCGCCACCGGTGGCTCCCGCACCCGGGCCGATGTCGACGATCCAGTCCGCATGCCGGATCACATCGAGGGAGTGCTCGACGAAGAAGACCGTGTTTCCTGAATCTCTGAGCGAGCGGAGGATGCGCACGAGCGCTTCGCCGTCGGCGGGATGAAGTCCGGCAGAGGGCTCGTCGAGCACGAACATGACCCCGAACAGCTGCGAGAGCACCTGGGTCGCGAGCCGCATCCGCTGCAACTCCCCGGACGAGAGCGTGGGCGTCGATCGGTCGAGCGAGAGATAGCCCAACCCGAGCTCGATGATGGGGGAGACGCGATCTCGCAGTTCGTCGACCAGCCGGTGCGCCGCGAGCTGCTTCTCGGGCGGGAGAGCCTCGCGATCGGATGCATCCGCGGCCGACCCGCCGTCGGGTCGGTCGAGTGCCGTCTCGAGGAGAGCTGCGAGGTCGGCGAGTGGCAGTCCGGCCATCTCCGTGATGTCGAGACCGGCGAACGTCACGGCGAGCGCTTCCGGCTTCAGCCGGCGTCCGTCGCACGTCGGGCAGCGGACGCTGACCATGAAGCTCGCGGCCTTCTCGCGCATCTTCGCGCTCTTCGAGTGGGCGAAGGTGTTGAGCACGTACTGTCTCACTCCGACGAACGTGCTCATGTACGACGGCTCGATGCCGGCGGCGACGGCCTTGCGCACCTGCGCCGGACCGCGGTCGGTGAACACCGGAACCTGAGGGGACTCCTCGGTGTACAGCACCCACTGACGCTGCTCCTCGGGCAGATCCCGCCACGGGATGTCGATGTCGTAGCCGAGAGAGATCAGACTGTCGATGAGCTGCTTGCCGTGCCACGCCCTCGGCCAGGCATCGAGAGCACGGTCGCGGATCGACAGCGACTCATCGGGCACCATGAGGTCCAGGGGCACGTCGTACACCTGCCCGATCCCGTGGCACCGCGGGCAGGCGCCCTGCACGGTGTTCGCCGAGAAGTCTTCGGCGAACAGCGGCTCCGCCCCAGGCGGGTAGGTGCCGACTCGTGAGAACAGCATGCGCACGACGTTGCCGATCGACGTGGCGCTGCCGACGGTCGATCGAGCGCTGCCGGCGGTGCGTTGCTGGGGGAGGGCGACCGCCGGGGGCAGCCCCGCGATGGCGTCGACGTCGGGGATGTCGACCTGGCTCATCAGGCGCCGCGCGTAGGGCGCCACCGATTCGAAGTAGCGGCGCTGGGCTTCGGCGTAGAGAGTGCCGAAAGCGAGAGAGCTCTTCCCCGAACCCGAGACACCCGTGAACGCGACGAGGGCGTCTCGGGGTATCGCGACGTTCACGTCGCGAAGGTTGTGCACACGTGCCCCGGACACGACGATGGCGTTCGACGTGTCGGAGAGCTTCGACGGTGGGGTCCCGCCCATCATGGACCTCTTCTCGTATCCCGCGCACGGCGGGGATGACTGCGATGATCGCCGCCTCCGCGCCACGTTACCCCGCCCGTCCGACTTCGCCGGAGTCCTTGACAGCGGTCGGTCGGAGCAGGCGAGTTCAGACCGGAGGAGTGTCGATCGCAGATTACGGCGACTCCGGACCTGCGGCGCGGCAAGCGCTATCCTGAAGCCCTCCCCCGCCTCGCACATAGGAGCATCCTTCATGCCCATCGCTGCCGATGACCCCCGCCTGACGACTCCTTTCGAGGCCGCCTCCACCCGGTACGCCGATGTGCCCTTCCAGCGCGCAGGCGCCAGCGGCGTGCAGCTGCCCAAGGTCTCGCTGGGGCTCTGGCAGAACTTCGGCCGCGACCGCACCTTCGACAGCCAGCGTGAGATCGTGCTGCACGCGTTCGACCGCGGAGTCGTGCACATCGACCTCGCCAACAACTATGGCCCGCCCTACGGCTCGGCCGAGTCGACGTTCGGCGCGGTCCTCGACAGCGGACTCGCCCGCTACCGCGACGAGCTCTTCGTGACGACGAAGGCAGGCTACGACATGTGGCCCGGACCCTTCGGAGACGGTGGGTCGCGCAAGTATCTGACCCGCTCGCTCGAGCAGAGCCTGCGGCGTATGAACACCGACTACGTCGACGTGTTCTACTCGCACCGTCTCGACCCCGAGACGCCGCTGGATGAGACGGTCACGGCCCTCGCCGACATCGTGCGCAGCGGCAAGGCGCTGTACGTCGGCATCTCGAACTACCCGGCCGAGCTCGCCCGACGGGCGTATGAGCTGCTCGCCGAACAGGGCGTGAAGCTGCTGCTGCATCAGCCCCGATACTCGCTGTTCGACCGCACGCCCGAGGCCGAGCTGTTCCCGGTGCTGCGCGAGCTGAAGGTCGGCAGCGCGGTGTTCTCGCCGCTCGCCCAGGGACTGCTCACCGGCAAGTACATCGACGGCGACGTCCCCGCCGACTCGCGCGCGGCGAACAGCCACTTCCTCGACGGATCGGCACTCACCGACAGCTATCTCGAGCGCATCCGCGGCATCGACCGCGTCGCGAAGGACGCGGGTCTGTCGATCCCGCAGCTCGCCGTCGCCTGGGTGCTGCGCGATCCGGTGGTGACCACAGCGATCGTCGGCGCATCGCGCATCGGACAGATCGACGACGCCGTCGCAGCGAGCCAGGTCGTGCTGTCGGTCGATGTCGTCGCGGCCCTCGAGGAGTACGCGGCCACCCCCGGAGCGACTGTCGTCTGAGACGAATCTGCGAGCTCTGCGTAATGTTCCGGGCGGCAGCGAGTCTGTTCAGTAGGGGCTCCCACGACCGGGAGCGTCCACAACGGACCCGGGGAGCAACACATGACCATCGCCTATGCGGACCCACGGGCGCGCCAGCGGGTTCATCACGGTTCCGTTCCGCTGCCTGAACTGGCCTTCGAGCACATCCTTGCGGCGATCCTCCGCGGGGACTACGTGTCCGGCGACTCGCTCAACACCACGCGCTTCGCCAAGGAGCTCGACATGTCGCTGAATCCTATCCGTGAAGCGATCATCCGGCTTCGGGACATCGGACTCGTGGAGGTCACTCCCGCCCGGTACACGAAGGTCGCCGACTTCACCACCAGTGAGTCGCGGGCCGCGATCGGCTATGCCGGCATGCTCGCCGGAGCAGCGCTCAGAAAGTTCCTGTTCACGGGTGAGGACGGGATCCGCTCGGATCTCGCGGCACTCGCTGAACTTGTCGGCCGTGCAGATTCAGCAGCCGAACGCAACGCCGCGGTGGTCGCGTTCCTCACCGCTGTCGCCGACCTCGTGGAACATCCTCGGCAGTCGATGCACCTCGTGGAGAGCGCGATCCTGGCCCAGTGCGCGCTGCAGTTCTCCGAGGGGGTCTCTCGTGGCGTCACCACGCAGGGACACTCGACTGCGGCCCGAGCGGCCGCACGGGCGATACGCGCGGGCGAACCGGCGGCCATCGAGATGACGGTTCGCGCGCTCTTCGACCAGCTCGCCTGAGTCCGCGCTCTCCCCATGGCCCCAGCCGCCCGCGATCGGAGCCCTGCGCCTGACCCGTCGATAGAGTCGAAGACATGACTGCGACGAAGGTGTTGTTCATCGGTGGGACGGGGATCATCTCCTCTGCGGCGAGCGCGCTCGCCGCGTCGCGGGGCATGGAGGTGACGCTGCTGAATCGTGGGCGGTCGCGCCGTGAGCCCGCCGAGGGCGTCGAGGTGCTGACCGCCGATGTCTCGGATGCCGCGGCGGTCGACGCCGCTCTCGCCGGCCGCGAATTCGACGTGGTCGCCGACATGATCGCCTTCACTCCCGACCAGGTGCAGCGCGACATCGATCGTTTCGATGGCCGCACGGGGCAGTACGTCTTCATCAGCTCGGCCTCCGCATATCAGAAGCCCGTGGCGCGCCTGCCGATCACCGAGTCCACGCCGCTGCGCAATCCGTACTGGCAGTACTCGCGCGACAAGATCGCCTGCGAGGATCTGCTCGAAGCCGCCTACCGTGACCGCGGCTTCCCGGTCACGGTGCTGCGTCCGTCGCACACCTACGACAAGTGGACGATCCCCGCGTTCGGCGGATGGACGGCGATCGACCGCATCCGCCGCGGCGAGGAGATCATCGTGCACGGCGATGGCACGTCGCTGTGGACCCTCACGCATTCGAATGACTTCGCGGTGGGCTTCGCAGGGCTGCTCGGCAACCCGCTCGCCTATGGCGATACGTTCCAGATCACCAGCGACTTCGTGTACACCTGGAACGACATCTACTCGATCCTCGGACGTGCGGCGGGTGCCGAGCCGAAGATCCGCTACGCCACGAGCGCGGCGATCGAGGATGCTGCGCCCGACCGTGCCGGTCAACTCTCCGGCGATATGGCGCACTCGGTCGTCTTCGACAACACGAAGATCCGCCGTGTCGTACCCGAATTCAACCCGGTCGTGCCCCTCCACACCGCGGCGAGAGAGATCATCGAGTGGCACGACTCGCACCCGGAGCTGCAGCGCGTCGACCCTGCCATGAACGCGCTGTTCGACGGGCTGCTCGCCTGAGCGCGTGCCTCAGGCGGTGGACATCACCGCGAGCACGTTGCCCGCAGGGTCGGTGAACCACGCGATGTCGGGGCCGCGGTCGGGGCCGCCGCGAAGGATGCCCTTGCCATCGGTCGCGAACTCGGAGTCGGGGTAGATCTTGGTCACCACTCCGCGCCCGTTGAGGTCGTCGACCGCCGCGTCGATGTCGTCGACGGGGAAGTTGAGGATCGTGAAACTTGCCGGCGTGTGATTCGGCTTGGCGTAGACGAGGATCGAGCCGCCATCGGGCAGGCTGATGTCCAGGAAGCCCATGGCATTGGTGGTGACGTCCAACCCGAGGGTGTCCCCGTAGAAGGATCGGGCGGCGTCGATGTCGTCGACGCTGAAGCCGCTGAACGCGTGCGTGGTCTGAAAGGCGGTCATGCGTTCAGCATGCGCCGCTCGCCGCGCGGTGTCCAGACCCTACGGGCGCACCTGGTTGATGAGGTCGTCGCCGGCGAGCAGGCGGGTCAGGTTCTGGTCGACCAGGTGCGCGGCGCCGACCGGCCGGTTGCCCGCGATGTGCGGCGTGATCAACAGGTTCGGCGCATCCCACAGTGGATCGGACGCCGCAAGCGGTTCCGACTTCGTGACATCGACCGCGGCGGCGCGCAGCTGCCCCGACTCGAGTGCTGCGATCAGGGCGGTCTCATCGACGGTCGCTCCTCGACCGACGTTCACGAAGGCCGCTCCGGGCTTGAGCGCACCGAAGACCTCGGTGTCGAACAGGTCAGTGGTCTCCGCTGTGGCGGGGAGGATCGAGACGAGCACGTCTGTCTCGGCGAGGATCGCCGCGGCGTCGGCCTCGGCGTGCACCGGGTAGCCCGACCGGGTGCCGGCGGTGCGGGCGATGCCCTGCACGTCGGCGCCCAGCGCCGTGAGGAACGGAGCGAGCGCGCCGGCGATCGAGCCGAATCCCCAGATCGTGACCCGCGCACCGGCGAGTGTGTAGGACTGCTGCGTGTCTGGCGCGCTCTGCGCGTCGTTGAAGTCGTCGTCCCAGCGGTGCTCGCGCTGCGCATCGTGGAGCCGGTCGATGCGCCGCACCGCGCTGAGGATCAGCGTCAGTGCGTGCTCGGCGACAGGACCGTCGTGCAGCGAACGACCGGAGCAGATGCGCACCTCGTCGCCGAACCCGGCGTTCACCACCGCGTCGGCGCCGGACGCGAGAGCCTGCACGAGCCGGAGCCGCGGGAGTGCGCGGGCGGCCTCCTGCAGCCATTCCGACGAGTTGTGCCAGACGACCAGCACCTCGGCGTCGCGGTGCTCATCAGGGACGGCTGCATCGATGTCGTAGACGACGGCTTCGACGTCGGCGGTCACCGGCAGGTCGATGGTGTTCGGGATCAGGATCTTCATGGGGGCCTCCGCTTCCACGGTAGTCACTGAGGGGACTCGGTCGACTCGCGCCACACGACGGTGAGCAGTCCGTCGGGCTTCTCGGGCGGCTCGCCTCCTCGCACCGCCGCGACGAGTCGGTGCATCGAATAGGCGCCGAGACGCTCGCGGTCCTGCGAGACGCTCGTGAGCGAGGGCACGAGGAACGCGCTCTGGGGGTGATCGTCCCACCCGGTCACGGCGACTTCCTCAGGCAGCTTCCATCCTCGCCGGGTGGCAGCCCGGATAGCGCCGGTCGCGATGACGTCGTTGGCGGCGATCACGGCGATCGGGGGAGCATCGTCGGGCAGCGCGTCGATCGCCTCTTCTCCGGCCTTCCCGCTCCAGTCGCCGTCGGTCACCCCGAGGGATTCGAGTCCGAGTCGTTCGATCGTCGCGAGGTAGGCGTCGCGGCGTGCTCGTGCGGAGGGGAAGTCCTCGGCCCCGGCGAGATGGATGAACCGTCGGTGACCCTGGTCTGCCAACCGCTCGATCATCTCGGCGATCGGACGGGAGTCGGTGAACTCGCCGGTCATGTGCATGGCGTCGTCGAACTCGCCGACCGAGAGCACGATCGGCCCACCGCCGGTCGTGTCGATGGAGGGGAGCGGAGTGAACGCGAGAACGCCCTCGTACTGTCCGGACTCGACCACGTCGGTCAGGCGCTCGAGGCGTTCCGCCGGGCCGTCGGGCAGGCTGACGACCTCGACGACGTATCCCTCGTCTCGCGCGGCGGCGATCGCCCCCGATAGTAGCGTGAGCGGATTCATCGTCGCGATCGGCACCACGACGGCGAGGCGGCCGGTGCGCTGCGTGCGCATCGATCGGGCGGCGAGGTTCGGTCGGTAGTTGAGTTCGGATGCCGCGCGCAGCACCTTCTCTCGTGTGGCCTCGGAGATACCGGCGCGTCCGGTGAAGACGAACGACACGGTGGACTGCGACACCCCGGCGAGATGGGCGACGTCATGGCTCGTCGGGCGTTTCTCCATGGCATCCGTCCTTTCGGGGCTTGACGTGACCGGTGTCCCTTTCGATAGTATCTACTACGTCTTAGTAATACGTAGTAACACCTCATCGAGGAGGCAGTGGATGCTCAGGATCGGAATCATCGGCACCGGCGGGATCGCCGACGCGCACATCGACGGATACCTTGCGTTCCCTGGCGAGTGCGAGATCGTGGCGCTCGCCGACGTGATCCCGGGCAAGGCGGCGCAGAAGGCGGAGGCCTTCGATCTGACAGACATCGCGACGTTCGACGATCCGCTCGAGATGATCGCCTCCGGTCTGGCTGACATCGTCAGCATCGCGACCCCGCCGTCGACGCACGCGTCCCTCGCGATCGCGGCTCTCGATGCCGGCATCCACGTGCTGGTCGAGAAGCCCATGGCCCCGTCGCTCGAAGAGTGCGACGCGATGCTCGCGGCGCAGGAGCGCTCTGGCACGGTGCTCTCGGTCGTCGCCCAGAACCGATTCCGCGACGATCTCGCGACCCTCAAGGATGTCGTCGACTCCGGGCTGCTCGGATCGATCTCGCACGTGCGCGTCGACTCGGCGTCGTGGCGGGGTCTGCCGTACTACGACCTCTGGTGGCGTGGCACGTGGGAGAAGGAGGGCGGCGGATGCACTCTGAATCACGCCATCCACCACATCGACCTGCTGCTGTGGCTGCTGGGCAGTCCGACCGAGATCACCGCGATGCTCGCCAATGCGCAGCACGACAACGCCGAGGTCGAAGACCTCTCGGTCGCTATCTTCCGCTACGACCGGGGCCTCGCCCAGCTGACCAGCTCGGTGGTCCACCACGGGCAGGAGCAGGCGATCGTCATCCAGGGGGCGAATGCCCGGGTGTCTCAGCCGTTCTCGGTCGCAGCCGAGCGCCCCCGCGCGGACGGATTCCCGGAGGATGAAGGAGATGTCGACGTGGTGGCGCGGATCGAGGCGCTCGTCGCCGAGCGCACACCTCTCGCCCACCTCGGTCACGAAGGTCAGATCGGTGATCTGCTCGGCGCGATCCGCGACGGGAGGCCGCCCGTCGCCGGCGGCCTCGACGGGCGCAATGCGGTCGAGGTCGTCACGGCGATCTACAAGGCGGGCTTCGAGCATCAGTTCGTATCCCTGCCGATCGCGGCTTCCGATTCGTACTACCGAGCCGGCCAGCTCGTCGCGAACGCCCCGCACTTCTTCGAGAAGACGACCTCGTTGATCGCAGCGGCATCGTGACCGCATCCTCCTTCCCCGGCGGCACGTCGCTGTCGCATCTCGACGTCTATGCGGATGCGGCTCCCGACGGCATCTGCGGCGGGAGCCCGCATATGCACCTCGTCTCGACCGAGGCGTACGTGGTGATCTCGGGTCGGGGCGCGCTGCAGACGATCGACGCAGAGGGCTTCCGTGAGACCGCCCTGTCGGCGGGATCGGTCGTGTGGTTCACCCCGGGAACCATCCATCGCGCCGTGAACAGTGGCGACCTTCGGGTCGTCGTTCTGATGAGCAATGCAGGGCTGCCAGAGGCGGGGGATGCCGTGATGACCTTCCCGGCAGAGGTCGTGGCGGATCCGGCTGCGTACGCGGAGGCCGCCTCGCTCGGCGGAGGCGACGACGGACGAGCCGAGCGTGCGTCCGCACGTCGGGACCTGGCCGTGACCGGATTCGAGGCTCTGCGGGATGCGGTCGTCGCCGGCGATCGTGCTGCTCTCGAGGCCTTCCATGCCGCCGCGGGTGCGCTGGTGCGCGACCGCGCCTCGGCATGGGGCGATCTCGTGCGCGAGCGCCCGTTGGCCCAGGCCGAGCAGTCGCTTGCGCTCGCCGAAGCGGTGGCATCCGGTTCGGTCTCGCACCTCGCCGACGCCCGCGTTCATCAGGCCGTACCCTCGGTGGGGGATCGCGGCTTCGGCATGTGCGGACGCCTGCGCACCTATGACGTCACGGATGTCGACGTCGCTGATGACGACGTGACCGATGAGGAGAACGACCGATGACCCGCACCTACACCTTCGATCCGCTGCCTGAGCCGGTCGTCGGCCCCGATGAATTCGTGTTCGCCGCGGTGGGGCTCGACCATGGCCACATCTTCGGAATGGTCGAGCAGCTCATCGACGCGGGCGCCACTCTGTCGCTCGTCTACGACCCCGACCCGGCGAAGGTCGCGGACTTCATCGAGCGGTTCCCGCGGGCACGGGCCGCCGCGAGCGAGCAGGAGGTGCTCGATGACCCCGCGGTGCAGCTCATCGCCAGCGCCTCGATCGCGAATCAGCGGGCGCCTCTCGGCGTGCGGGTGCTGGATGCCGGGAAGGACTTCTTCGCCGACAAGCCCGCGATCACGACGATCGCTGACCTCACGGCCGCGCGTGACGCTGTCGAACGCACCGGACGGAAGTTCGCCGTCTACTACGGCGAGCGGGTGCACTCCGAGGCGGCGATCCTCGCCGGCCAGTTGATCGATCAGGGCGCGATCGGCACCGTGCTGCAGGTCGCCTCGTTCGGTCCTCATCGCATCGGCGCCGGGCGTCCCGACTGGTTCTACGATCCCGAGCAGTACGGCGGCATCATCTGCGACATCGGCAGCCACAACTTCGAGCAGATGCTGTACTACACGGGCGCGACCGACGGAGAGGTGGTCAGCTCGACGGTCGCCAACTACGCGCATCCCGAGACCCCCGGACTGCAGGACTTCGGAGACGCGCATGTCGTGCTCGACAACGGCACGACAGGGTACGTGCGTGTGGACTGGTTCACCCCGGCGGGTCTCGACGTCTTCGGCGACGGCCGCACGGTGCTTCTCGGCACCGACGGCTACATCGAGCTGCGCAAGTACGCCGACATCACGACCGACAACGGCGGAGGGCAGGTGCTGCTCGTCAATCAGGACGGTCAGTTCCGCTTCGATGCGACCGGCAAGACGGGGTTCCCGTTCTTCGGTCAGCTGATCCGCGACTGCCTCGACCGCACCGAGTTCGCGATGACGCAGGAGCACGCGTTCGCTGCGGCAGAGTTGAGCATCATCGCCCAGCGGGATGCTCGGGTGCTCGCCGGCTGACGGCATCCGTCCTCCGGCATCGGCCTGCCGCCGCCCGGCAGGGGTTGATCGCGGTGCGGAGGCGCAGTTCTCCTCCGGGGGTGAGCGCTCGCTGCTTCAGGAGACCAGCTGTGCGGCCTGGCGCGCGGCACCCAGGGCGACGTACTCACCGGGCTCGGGCACGTCGACCGCCAGGCCGAGGATCCCCGGCGCGATGCGACGCACGGCCTCGGACTGTGCGCCACCGCCGATCAGCAGTGCCCGTTCGAGCGGGATGCCGAGCTCGCGCAGCGCGTCGAGCCCCGCGCCGAGTCCTCGGAGCATCCCTTCGACCGCAGCCCGGGCGAGGTTCTCCCTGGTCGTCGAGGCGAGTGTCATACCGCTGAGGGATGCCGTGGCATCCGGCAGATTCGGAGTGCGCTCGCCCTCGAAGTAGGGGAGCAGGGTCAGGCCTCCCGCGCCCGGATCCGCGCGCAGCGCCAAGTCGCTGAACTCGCCGTGGGTGACCCCGAGAAGCGCCGCGGTGACGTCGACGACCCGAGCCGCGTTCAGCGTCGCCACGAGCGGTAGGAAGTTGCCCGAGGCGTCGGCGAAGCCGGCCACGGTGCCGCTCGGGTCGCTGATGGAGGTCGCGCTGACGGCGCAGACGGTGCCCGACGTGCCGATAGACACCACGACGTCGCCAGGTGCGGCACCCAATCCGAGCGCTGCGGCGGCGTTGTCTCCCGCTCCCGCGCCCACGCGCCGCCCATCGGCATCCGTCACCGATTCGTCGTGAGCGAGCACGCGCGGCAGGATCGCGTCGTGCCCGAGAGCTGCCACGAGCAGTTCGCGGTCGTACTCGCCCGTCGCAGGATTCCAGTATCCGGTGCCTGACGCGTCAGATCGGTCGGTGACGAGCTCGTCGAGCACGGGGTTGTCGGGACCGAAGCCTCGCAGCCGCCAGGTGAGCCAGTCGTGCGGCAGCGCGACCGCCGCCACCCGCGCCGCGTTCTCGGGCTCGTGGTCGCGCAGCCACCGCAGCTTCGTGACCGTGAACGATGCCACGGGTACGAGACCGGTGCGGGTGGCGAGTGCGGATGCGCCGAACTCGTCGATCAGATCCCGGGCGGCACGCGACGAGCGGGTGTCGTTCCACAGCAGCGCGTCGCGGATCACGGCCCCGGACTCGTCGAGGGCGACCATGCCGTGCTGCTGACCGCCGATCGACCATGCGGCGATGTCGTCGAGAGATCCTGCCTCCGCGATCGCCGAGTTCAGCGCACGCCACCAGGCCTCGGGGTCGACCGACGTCCCCTCGGGGTGGGACGCGCGACCGGAGCGGACGACCGCGCCGGTCGACGTGTCGACGACCACGACCTTGCAGGACTGGGTCGACGAATCGACCCCGAGAACGAGCGGCATGACGATCAGCGGGCGCCGAGCAGGTGCTCGGTCGCGAGCTGCTGCAGTCGGACGAAGCCGAAGCCCTTGCCGCCGAAGTAGGAGTTCGCGTCGAAGTCCTCGTAGGCCGAGCGGTCGGCGAGGAAGTCGTCGTAGCTCTCTCCGGGGTTCAGGGTCGGGGTCGAGAGCTCGTCGACGCGGGCTGCCGCGAGAGCCTCCTGCACCTCGGGGTCGGCGCGGAATGCGGCCGCGCGCTCCTTGAGCAGCAGGTAGGTGCGCATGTTGGCCGCAGCCGACTCCCACACGCCCTTCTCGTCTTCCGTGCGGCTCGGCTTGTAGTCGAAGTGACGGGGGCCGTCGTAGGCCGGGACGCCGCCGGGGCCGCCGTTCTCGAGCAGGTCGACGAGCGAGAAGGCGTTGTGCAGGTCGCCGTGAC
Organism: Microbacterium sp. LWH13-1.2; assembly: GCF_038397735.1. Lineage (NCBI taxonomy): Bacteria > Bacillati > Actinomycetota > Actinomycetes > Micrococcales > Microbacteriaceae > Microbacterium > Microbacterium sp. LWH13-1.2. The sequence goes on from NZ_CP151635.1 coordinate 253,256, forward strand.
CGAAGACGAGGTCCTGGTCGTACTTGATGCCGCGCTGACCGTTGAGGTCGATGTGGAAGAGCTTGCCGTGGAAGAGTGCCTGCGCGATGCCGGCGGTGAAGTTCAGTCCGGCCATCTGCTCGTGCCCCACCTCGGGGTTCACGCCGACGAGTTCGGGGCGCTCGAGCGAGTCGATGAAGGCGATCGCGTGGCCGAGCGTCGGCAGCAGGATGTCTCCGCGCGGCTCGTTGGGCTTCGGCTCGATCGCGAAGCGGATGTCGTAGCCCTTGTTGGTCACGTAGTCGCCGAGCAGGTTCACGGCCTCGCGGTAGCGCTCGAGCGCCTGGCGGATGTCCTTCGCGGAGTCGTACTCGGCGCCCTCGCGGCCACCCCACATCACGAAGGTCTTGGCGCCGAGCTCAGCGCCGAGGTCGAGCTGGCGGAACACCTTGCGCAGGGCATAGCGGCGCACGTCGCGGTCGTTCGAGGTGAAGCCGCCGTCCTTGAAGATCGGAGCGCTGAACAGGTTCGTGGTGACCATCGGCACGGCCAGGCCGGTGTCGGCGAGAGCGCCCTTCAGGCGATCGATCTGCGTCTGGCGCTCGGCGTCGGTCGAGCCGAAGGCGAACAGGTCGTCGTCGTGGAAGGTCAGACCGTAGGCCCCGAGCTCGGCGAGCTTCTCGACGGCGTGCACCACGTCGAGTGCCGGGCGGGTCGGGCCGCCGAACGGGTCGGCTCCGTTGTAGCCCACGGTCCACAGGCCGAAGGAGAACTTGTCGTCACGGGTGGGGGTGGTCATGGCTGCTCCTGTGCAGGTCATCGAATAAGTTGTGCTTCACAACATATCTCATGACAGGAGGCGCGTCCACCCCCTACAGTGAAGGGATGCCGTCGCAGTCGAGCCCCGCGTTGGGTACCCGCCCACACAATCTCTCCCTGATCCTGCGGCTCGTGCACGAGAACGGCGCCCAGTCGAGAGCAGCTCTCACCGAGGCGACCGGGCTCAACCGGTCGACGATCGCCGATCTCGTCGCCGAGCTGGTCAGGCGGGGTCTCGTCGATGAGCAGGTTCCCGATCTGCCGGGCCGGGTGGGGCGCCCGTCGCCCGTCGTGACGGCTTCTGCGGACGTCGTCGCGATCGCCGTGAACCCCGAGGTGGATGCGATCGAGATGGCCGCCGTCGGTCTCGACCGGAGCATCCTGGTTCGCGAGCGACTTCCGAACGAGGGGCTGCCGACGCCCGAGGGAGTGGCCGAGACGATCCGGGCGTGCGTCGACGCCTGGCGCGCGGGGCCGCTCCGAGCAGCGCGGATCGAGGCGGTGGGAGTCGCCGTACCGGGCCTGGTGCGGACGTCGGACGGGGTCGTCCGCAACGCCCCTCACCTGGAGTGGACCGATGTGCCGTTCGCCGATCTCGTGCGGTCGGCGACAGGTGCGCCGGCCTTCGTGGACAACGACGCCACCCTCGGGGCGATCGCAGAGCATCGCTACGGAGCAGGTCGGGGGATCGACGACATCGTCTATCTGAACGGCGGCGCCTCCGGAATCGGTGGTGGCCTGATCATCCACGGTCGAGCGGTCGCGGGTGCGGGCGGCTACGCGGGGGAGTTCGGACAGAACCGCCCGCGCATCTCGGCGGACGGCGACCGCCGCACCGGCGACGGCGTCCTCGAGGCCGAGGTGAGCAGGCGGCTGCTGCTCGACGCGGTGGGTCTGGAAGCCGCTGACGACGAGACGCTCGACTCCGCGCTCGCATCGTCGGAGTCGCCGTCGGTGGCCGACGAGATCACGCGACAGGCTCATGTGCTCGCGAGCGCGCTGGCCAACGCCGTCAACGTGCTCAATCCGACCCTCGTCGTGCTGGGAGGGTTCCTCGCGACGATCGCCGATCTGCGCTCAGAGCAGGTCGCCGCAGACGTCGGCGCGCTCGCGATGTCGGAGAGCGTCGAGGGCCTCGAGATCCGCCCGGCCGCCCTCGGTGCCGATCGGCTGCTGATCGGAGCCGCGGAGCTGGCTTTCGCCGGGTTGCTGGCCGATCCGGGGGAGCGAGCCTGACGCATCGCGAGCTGATCGCATCCGATCCGGATGATCGGGTGGCACGGTCCCGCTCAGCGGACGATGGTGGGGAAAGGAGGGCCTCATGATCGGAACGCTCAACGCGCTGGTCGAGCTCGTGGAGAGCGATTCGCGCTTGGACCTCGACGTCGCCGGGTTCGCCCGGACTCACGGCACGACCGAGTACCACCTCCGCCGGATGTTCTCGGCGCTGGCGGGCATGCCTCTGTCGGAATACATCCGTCGACGCCGCATGACTCTGGCCGGTGCCGAGCTCGCGGCGGGCGCCACGAACGTGCTCGAGGTCGCGGTGCGACACGGCTACGGCTCATCCGAGGCGTTCGGCCGTGCATTCCGTGCCGTGCACGGCATCGGCCCCGTCGATGCGCGCCGGGATGGGGGTCCTCTCCGCACACAACCCACGCTCCGGTTCCGCCTGAGCGTCGAAGGGAGCACCCCGATGGACGTCACCATCACCACCATGCCCGAGCTCGTGCTCGTAGGTCACGCGGCGCGAATCCCGCTCATCCATGAGGGAGTCAACCCGCACATCCAGGCGCACATCGCGGCGATCGCGCCGGAGGAGCACATCCGGCTCAAGCAGGTGAGCGACCGGGAGCCCACGGGGATCCTCGCGATCACGGACGACATCGCACCGGACGCCCCCGAAGGCACAGAGCTGACCTACCTGCACGGGGTCTCCCTGGATCCGGATGCACCGATACCCGACGATCTCGACACAATCCGCGTGGAGGCGGGTTCGTGGGCGGTCTTCGCCGCCACCGGCCCGTTCCCCGAGACCCTGCAGAACCTCTGGGCCGCGACGGCCAGCGACTGGTTCCCGTCGAATCCGTGGAGGCTGCGGCCGGGGCCGTCGATCGTCCGATACCTCGAGTTCACCGGCACGCATGCGTCGTGCGAACTCTGGTTGGCGGTCGAGCAGGACTGATCGCGATCGGATGGGCAGGCATCTGAGCTTCGCCCATCCGATGTCACCCGTCCGTGCGACACTGTCGCCACGGCGGGAGGCAGTGTCGGGCAGCGAGAGGAACGACGATGGCGATCGACCCGAAGAAGACGCTGGACGCGTACAGGGCGAAACGGGGCGAGTTCCGCATCCTCGAGGTGCCGGCGATGCAGTACCTGATGATCGACGGAGCGGGCGATCCCAACACGGCCCCGGCGTATGCGGATGCCGTCTCGGCGCTCTTCCCGCTGGCGTACACGCTCAAGTTCGAGAGCAGGAAGACTCTCGGCGTCGACACCGTCGTGATGCCGCTGGAAGGACTCTGGTACGCGCCTGACATGGAGTCGTTCACCTCGCGGCGAGACAAGTCGGCGTGGCTGTGGACGCTGATGATCATGGTGCCGGCCCACGTCACGCCCGAGATGTTCGCCGACGCCGTCGAAATGGTCGAGCAGAAGGCGTCGAAGAAGAAGCAGGAGAATCCGTCACTGCGCTCGGTGCGCCTCGAGACCCTCGACGAGGGACTCTGCGTGCAGACCCTGCACGTCGGCTCCTATGACGACGAGGCCCCCGTGCTCGACGACCTTCACCATCGCTTCATCCCCGACAGGGGCCTGCGCATGACGGGACTGCACCACGAGGTCTACCTCAGCGACGTCCGACGGGTCGAGCCGGCGAGACTCCGCACGATCCTCCGTCAACCGGTCGAACGCGTGAGCTGACCCTCGGGTGCAGGCGGGGGCCGGAGCCCCGCCGAAACGGACGCCCGGCCCCGCGTGCGTCTCAGGCGTGTCCCCAGAAGGCGTCCTCCGCCTGCTGGTCCTCACTGATCAGCCAGACCTCTGCGATCCTGCCGTCCGCCACGCGGAACACGTCGACGCCGTGCTGCTCGAGATCCGCGCGTCCCTCGCGCACGGCACGGAAGCGCACCGTCGCCGACACGAGGGCGCCACTCTCGGTCGCCGACTCGGTCTCGAGCGCGAAGGAGCCGCCGCTCAGCTCCATGAAGCGCCCGAGATGCGCGATGATCGCGTCTGGGCCCACCTTGTCGCCCGACACCTGACTGCGGCCGGGCTGGTGCCAGACGGCATCCGCGGCGAACGTCGCCGCCAACGCCTGCATGTCTCCCGCGGCCATGGCCGCGCCGTACTGTCCTACGATGTCGATCGCCGACATGATGTCCTCCTCGATGTCTCGGTACTCTGAGGACCCAGCGTCTCCTCCCGAGCGTGGTCACTTCAACGTCACCGGAAAGGATGCCGAGCGGATGAGCCCCGAATGGACCGTGTTCTCGTCGAGCTGCCCGTCGAGGGCGTCGCTGGCCCGCGTGGCCAACAAATGGACCGCGATGATCGTGATCCTGCTGCACGAGCAGCCTCTGCGGTTCGGCGAGCTGCACCGCAAGGTCGAGGGGATAACGAAGAAGGTCCTGGTCGACACGCTTCGCGCGCTCGAACGCGACGGCATGCTCGTGCGCTCCGTGGACGACGACGGACACGGACGCTACCGTCTGACTGCGCTCGGGCGCACGCTGCACGAACCTCTGCAGGCTCTGCAGGTCTGGGCGGAATCGCATGTCGAGGAGGTTCTCGACGCCCAGGATCGCTATGACGACGAGGCAGACCGACGACTGCTCGGCGAGAGCCAGGACCGGGACCCCTCCGCAGACTCCCGGCTCGGCGATATCCTGCACGGATGACCTCCCCGAAGGACGCCGCGCGAACGGCGCAGCGCTCCGATGCCTTCCGCCGCGTGGCACGGACGGGCTTCGTCATGGTCGGAGCGGTGCACATCATCATCGGAGCCATAGCGATCTCGATCGCGTCAGGTGGCGGAGGGGATGCCGACCAGGACGGCGCCATGGAGCAGATCCGCTCCACTCCGATCGGGGGGCTGCTGCTCGCCGCGGTCGCCGCAGCACTGATCGCGCTGGCGATCTGGCAGGTCGCGAGCGGGATGCTCGCGTCGGGCGAGGAACCGCGCAAGTGGGGGCAGCGGGTGAAGCTGATCGGGATCGCCGCGGCGTACCTGGTGATCGCCGGGCTCGCCCTGGTCTTCGCGTTCGGCGGGACGGTCGAGTCCGAGAAGACCTCGCAGATCCTCAGCGCCGTGGTGCTGTCTGCTCCCGGCGGTGTGGTGCTGCTCGTGGTCCTGGGGCTCAGCGTGGTCGGGGTGGGTGTCGGGTTCATCGTCATCGGGTTCACGCGCGGATTCGAGAAGACCATGGACGTGCCGACGGGCTCCGCCCGACCGGGCATCGTCGCCCTCGGGATCGCGGGCTACATCGCCAAGGGCATCGCGGTCGCGGTCACAGGCGCGCTGTTCGTGGTGGCGGCGTGGACGCAGGACCCGGAGAAGGCAGCGGGCCTCGATGCCGCGCTGCGCAGTCTCACAGACCTGCCGTTCGGACGGGCCATCCTCTGGCTGGTCGGAGCGGGCCTCGCGATCTACGGCGTCTTCTCGATGGTCCGCGCGCGCTACGCCCGGATGTGATTGCGGGCGTCAGGCGCTCGAGGGCTTCTCGCTCCACACCAGCAGGAACACACCGAGACCGATCATGAGGCCTCCGCCCGTCGCGCTCATCGCCTCGATGCGACGCGGTGAGCGACCGAACCACTCCCTGGCAGCGCTCGCGAGCAGCACCCAGACCGCGTCGCACGCGACTCCGATCGCGACGACGATCACCCCGAGCACCAAGAGCTGCATCGGCACCGATCCTGAGTGAAGATCGACGAACTGCGGCAGGATCGCCAGGAAGAAAGCGATGGATTTGGGGTTCGTGACACCGACGACGAAGCCCTCGCCGAGCAGTCGCAGACCTGAGCGACCGGCCACGGCACCCGTCATCGCGTCCGCCGCGTCCTTGCGGTGTCTGATCGCCTGGATCCCCAGGAACACGAGGTAGCCGGCGCCGAGCACCTTGACGATCGTGAAGAGCACGACCGACTGCGCCACCACGGTGCCGACTCCCAGTGCGACGCCGACGACGAGCAGGACCGATCCGATGGCGGTGCCCAGGATGCTCAGAAAGCCGCCGACCCTGCCCAGGGCCATGGCCCTGCCGATCGTGAAGAGCACGGTCGGCCCGGGGATCACGACCATGATGAACGCCGCGACGACGAAGGTCAGGAGGGTGTCGGCGCTGAACATGGTGCGAGCCTAGGGCAGCTCTGCGGAATCCGATCAGAAAGTTTTCGCGAGACCGTCATAAAAGCTCCTCGCGGAGGTCTGGGTATGTGATGGGCAGCCTTTCCAGGCTGCACGTCACAGGGGAATACACACACGCACTTCTGGGGACAGGCTCACGCCGTCGTTCGGCCGCACGCGGCCGGCGCTCGGGGTACGCCAGGACGGGGACACCTATGAGCGTTCGCTCACACCACCGCTCGACGGGGCGCTCTGCGCGCGCCGCGGTCGAGCCGCGCCCACGCGCGCTCGTTCGACTGCTCGGCGTGCTCGCCGTCGCAGGCGTGCTCGTCGCCGGCGGAACGCTGGCCCCGAACTCCGGCCTCACCGCTGCGGCCACCGTTCCCGGCACGCCGGGCGCACCGCAGGCGGGAACGCCGGTCTACACGGAGAACTTCTCGAACCAGAACGCGTCGCTCGCGGCGCTTCCGATCACCTCGTACGTCGGCGGAACGGCCGCGGCCAACAGCACTTACACCGCCGACCTCCAGTGGACGCCGGCGGGGCAGCAGTGCAACGGCTGGATCCTCAACTCGTCGACCCCGATCCCCGTACTCGACACAGGATGCCTCAACAACCAGCCGGACGGATGGGCGCAGCTCCGCGACATGGCCGTCGCGCTCGGCATGGCGCAAGGACAGACTGCCGCCCAGGCCCTTTCGAACCAGGTGCTGTCCGAGTACACCAACCGCGCCAACGGCACCATCGCCGCGGGAACGCAGTTCCGCACCGTGAACACGATCCCAGCGACCGCCGGACACTACTACGCGGTATCCGCGTACTTCGCTGCGACGAGCTGCCCTGCCGCAGGCGGAGCCAACCAGCCGAGGGAGACCTTCTCGCTCATCGTGAACGGTTCGCCGATCGTGCTGAGCTCAGGTCTCAACCCGTGCACGAACAACACCGACTGGGGCCCGCAGGTGGCGAAGCTGCAATCCGCCGCCTACCAGATCCCCGTCGGAACCACCGCGAACCTCGGTCTGTCGCTGTACAACGCGACGGCGAGCGGCTCGGGCAACGACGCCGCATTCGACTTGCCGCAGATCGTCGATGTCACGCCGCAGCTCGACAAGGCGTTCAGCCCGACCGTGATCCTGAACGGCGCGACGTCGAAGATGACCCTGACCGTCACGAACACCACCGATCTGATGGCCAAGAACGACTGGTTCATCACCGACGCGCTGCCGGCGAACCTGAAGATCGCCGCGGTGCCCAACGTCGGCGGCACCTGCACCAGCACGGCGGGAGCGCCGTACGCCGTGACGGCGCCGGCCGGTGGGACGACGGTCGGCATCACCGGTGGTGACCTGGCTCAGGGGGCGGCGTCGTGCACGATCACGGTCGACGTGACCTCGACCGTGAACGGCGCCTACATCAACGGTCCCGCCAACATCACCACGAACCTCAACCCGCCGGCCAACGCCTCGCTCGAGGTCATCCAGCCGTCGATCGACCTGATCAAGCGCATCACCGCCGTGAATGGAGTCGCCGTGACCGGTGACACCGACCCGGACAAGGTGTTCACCAAGGTGGGCGATGTCATCACGTACTCCTTCGTGGCGACCAACACGACGCCCAAGGCGCCGACCAATACGACGCTCAACACGAGCCTCAGCAATGTGCGCATCACCGAAGACGCCTTCTCCGGCGCCGGTGACATGACGGCGCTGTCGTGCGTGCCACCTCAGGGGTCCACGCTCGCCAGCGGTGCCACGATGACCTGCACGGCCACCTACGTGGTGCAGCAGGCCGACCTCGACAACGCGCCGCTGACGAACGTCGCCAGGGCGACCGGAACTCCGACGGTCGGGCCGAACGTCACCGACTCGGACGACGAGATCATCCCCGCCGGCTGGACGCCGAAGATCGTGCTCGACAAGACGGCATCCGTCGTCGACGTCGATCAGGATGGCGTTACCGGGCTCGGCGACCACATCATGTACGCGTTCGACGTCACCAACACCGGCAACGTCACCGTGGCGAACATCACCGTGGTCGACGACCGACTGACCCAGCGGAGCATCACCGTCACGTGCACGCCCACCACGATCGCACCGACTCAGATCGCGCACTGCGTCGCGAACGCTCCCTATGTCGTGACCCCGGCGGACGTGGACGCGAAGAAGGTCATCAACACGGCGTACTCGACGGGCACAGACCCCGACGGCGGGCTGGTGCGCTCGAACGAGGACAGCACCGAGACGCCGATCGAGCCGTTCCGGATCCCGCTGCAGATCGAGAAGGTCGGAGAGTCGGACGCCGACGCCTGGGTGCGCATGGACGGATCATCGTTCGCAGTGCTCGAAGACGTCGCGGGTGAGCCGGGGGCGGCGCTGCCGTTCACGATCGGCGACGTCGAGACCGGCCTGTTCCAGATCGACAGCATCCCCGCCGGCACCTACTGGCTGAGCGAGCTGACAGCGCCCGACGGGTTCAGCCTGCTGGCCGCCCCGGTGAAGTTCACCATCGACCCCGACCGCACCGTGAGCATCACAGCCGGGGGAGGTGAGGCCGTGACCGCGGCCGGGCAGATCATCACGGTGCACGACGTGCCCGCGATGGAGCTTCCGACCACCGGAGGGACGGGCGCGCTGCCCTACATACTCGCCGGCTCTCTGATCGTGCTCGGCGCGGGGGGATTCGCCCTCTGGATCCGTCGCCGCAGCGCACGCGCCGATACCGAAGACCTGCAGATCTGATCTGCATCAGCTCACCACCATCCGAAGACCTCCAGGGCGACCTGGATTACCGAGAGAGAGACACAGTGAACAACGAGAACAACAGGCGCGGTTCCCGCGTCGCAGCGGGTCTGCTGGCCGCAGGCGTCGCCGCGCTGACCCTCGCTGCACCTGCGAGTGCCGCGACTCCGAACCTCGTCGACCCGGATGCTGTCGGCTCGCTGACGATCCACAAGTTCGAGGCGCCCGAGACGCCGACCGGCCTGCCGAACGACGGCACCGAGCAGAACGTCGCTTTGGCACCGCTCCCGGGCGTCGGCTTCACGGTCTACAAGGTCGACACCATCGACCTCACCAGCAACCAGGGCTGGATCGACGCCAACGACCTCGCAGACCTCGACCCCGACAGCGTCGCCGACATCACGGCCGCCGGCTACACCGCCAGCGCCGTCGGCGGGCAGACGCTGACCGACGCCAACGGCGAGATCGCTCTCGCGAACCTCGACCTCGGTCTGTACTTCGTCGTCGAGACCGCACCGCTGAGCGGATCGACCGCGGTCGCACCGTTCCTCGTCACCGTGCCGCTCACCGACCCCGCCGATGACAGCACCTGGCTGTACGACGTGCACGTCTACCCGAAGAACGCTCTCACCGAGGCCACCAAGACGGTCGAGGACTCGGAGGACGTCAAGCTCGGCGACGATATCGACTTCACGATCACGACCGACATCCCGAACGTCGCCGTCATCGACGGCTACAAGGTCGTCGACACGCTCGACGCCAAGCTCGACTACGTCGGCGCCGCTGTGACGCTCCTCGACGGCACCGCTCTCGCCACGACCGACTACACGGTCGTCCTGGACGCCACCACCAACACGGTCACGGTGGAGTTCACCGCATCCGGCCTCGCAGTGCTCGCCGCACACCCGGCCACGCAGGTGCAGGTCGTTCTCACGGCTACGGTCAACACGGTCGGCGAGATCGCCAACACCGCTGTGCTCTACCCGAACCTCGCCTCGTACACGGTCGCTCCGGGCGAGCCCGGCGGCCCCACCGTCACCCCTGAGGTCGTCACCAAGTGGGGCGACATCACGGTCGAGAAGACCGACAAGACCGGCGCCCCGCTCACCGGCGCCGTGTTCTCGGTGTACCCCACCGAGCAGGACGCGATCGACGGCATCAACGCCATCGCGCTCGACGGAGCGACCGAGTTCGCCGTGGCCGCCGACGGAACCGTGACCATCTCGGGTCTGCGCTACTCCGACTGGGCCGACAACGCCGCTGTCGCTGCGGGCGAAGACGGCTACCAGACCTACTGGCTCGCTGAGATGGTCGCACCCGACGGGTACGAGCTGCTGGCCGCACCGATCGAGTTCACCGTGACCGAGGCCACCTCGGCCGCGGGCATCGACCTCGAGGTCGTCAACGTCCCCTCGAACGCCGGGTTCAAGCTGCCGCTGACCGGTGGCGCCGGAACCACTCTGTTCCTGGCCGGCGGCGTCCTGCTGCTCGGTGGAGCAGCGCTCCTCGCCATCCGCAGCCGTCGCAAGGCCGGTAGCGAGGCGTAACACGAAGACCGGCCGTGCGGGGGAGGTGTTGAGGTCCCTTCCCCCGCACGGCCCATTCGCCTTGACTCCGGCTCCGTTCAGATCCTGACCGACACCCACTCAGAGAGATCCGCATGACGCTCATCGACGCATCCGCTCCGGATGCCCGCACGACACCGACCACGCGGGTCCCCGCGCGGCGTGCGCGCTGGGGATGGAGCCAGACGATCGTCATGCTCATCGCGACCGTCGGAATCGTGGTGCTGATCTACCCGACTGCCGCGTCCTGGTTCTCGGCGTGGAGCCACGACACCGAGGTCGACGGATACGTCCAGTCGATCGAACAGATTCCCGACGACGCGATCACCGACATGCTCGCGGATGCCGAGGCCTACAACGCGAACCTGCCGACCGGGCCGTTGCGTGATCCGTACGCGCTCGGAGCCGACGGGCAGCAGACGGCCATCGGCGACGGTGCCGCCGCGTACTTCGACACCCTCAGCCCCGAAGGCACCGACGCGATGGCGCGCGTGCGCATCCCGAAGATCGATGTCGACCTGCCGATCTTCCACGGCACGAGCGAAGAGACGCTCTCACGCGGCGTGGGCCACCTCTACGGCTCGTCGCTCCCCGTCGGGGGCCCCGGGACGCACTCGGTGCTCACCGGGCACAACGGCTTCGTCCAGGCGACGCTGTTCGACGACATCGACGAACTGGTCGAGGGCGACGTCATCGTCGTCACCACGCTGGGAGAAGACCTGTACTACGAAGTCGATCAGATCACGACAGTGCTGCCCGATGACACCGAGGCGCTGCGCCAGGTGCCCGACAAGGACTACATCACCCTCGTGACGTGCACGCCTACCGGCGTCAACACGCATCGCCTTCTGGTGCGGGCGGAGCGCATCGAGGCACCGTCCGACGACACGTCCATCGTCACGATCGACGATGCGACGGGCCCCGCGGGCCTGCCGTGGTGGGCGCTGCTCGTCGTCGCTGTTCCGGTGCTCACATTCATCGTCGTCACGCCACGGCGATCTCGCGACCGCCGCCGCCGATCACCGCGCTCCAGCGATCGCGGAGGATCTCGGCGGAGAACCCACGTCGAGCGGACGCCCGCGTCATGACGGCCGGGATCGAAGATCTCCGCACCGATGACGGCATCCGACCCGATGCGGGCTCCGAGCAGCACCCCGTGACCCGACGCCGACATCGGGTGGGGCTGCTGGGCTGCAGCATCGTGCTGGTCGGGCTCGGCGTGGCCTTTCTCGCCGCGTCGACGTTCGCCCCTGAGATGGTCGACAAGGTGACCGGCGACGTCAAGGTCGCCGTGCAGAGACAGTTGCACCAGATCGTCGCGCCCGGCGAGCTGCCGGTGATCAGACTCGGGGCCGAAGGCGGCATGGTCGAGCTCGACCACTGCGACGGCACCTTCACCGAGATGGTCAGCTATCGCGTCGATGCGGTCCTGCCTCTGTTCGCGGCTCACAACAACTGCGGAGGCGACGTCATCCTGGGCTGGGACATCGGTCAACGGGTCACGGTGGCGGGCTCCGACGTCGTCTATGAGGTCGTCGAAGAGCGACACACGCCGAAGTGGTCGAACGTCGAAGAGCTCGTCGGCATGTCCGGCGAATTCATGGTGCAGACCTGCTTCTACGGCGAGAACAAGATGCGCTTCCTCGCGCTCGCGCCGGTGGAATCCCCGCAGAACGCCGGTTGATGCGCTCCCTGAGCGTCGATCCCGAGGGCGCCCGTCACGATTCGCCGCCGTCAGGGTCTTGTAGGTATGGCCATCGGCCTGGCGTCGGACTCCCGCCCGGCGCACCGCTTCGCGAGAATCGACGCCTCCCCGGCCGACTCACGCACTGCGGAATCGACCCTTACGAGAGTCGGAGGGACGAGGCACCCCCAACGTCTCGTCCCTCATCCGCCACATCCGGAGCAGCATGAATCCCCCCACGCCTCTCGACAGCGACGACGACGCGCTCATCGAGCCCTCAGACGACCAGATCATCGATGCGGTGCGTGGCGGCGACATCGGGGACTTCGCACTGCTGTGGCGGCGTCACGTCGACGCCGCTCGTCGGGCCGCGCGTGCGATCTCACCGTCGGCGGACCCTGACGATCTCGTGAGCGAGGCTTTCGCATCGATCCTCCGCGTGACCAAGGCCGGAGGGGGCCCGAGCGACGCCTTCCGTCCGTATCTCCTCGCCACTCTTCGCAATACCGCCGCCCGTTGGTCGCGCGGATCAGGGGTGCTGTCGATCGAGGTGATCTCCGAGCAGGAGCTGGCGTCGGACACCGACGACCCCATCGAGCGGATGTCAGAGCGCTCCAGCGTGGCCGAGGTCTTCGGCAAGCTGTCTGCGAGACACCGGACGCTGCTGTGGTACCTCGAAGTCGAGGGGATGAAGCCGCGAGAGCTCGCCCCACTCATGGGGATCACCCCGAATGCCGTGTCTGCGCTCGCGCTCCGCGCACGGGACAGCTTCCGCCGGGCCTGGCTGCAGACGCACATCCACGATCCGTCGCGGTCCGAGGACTGCCGCTGGTTCTGTGAACGCATCGTGGCGCAGCGTGAGCGCCCGGTGCGGGGCGATGATGCCGCACGCTTCCGAGCTCACATGCGCAGCTGCCGGGGATGCCAGCTCGTCGCAGCCGAGATCGACACGGTGTCGCAGAGGCTGAGGTCCATCCTCCCGGCAGCTCTGCTCGGCGGTGCGGCAGCCGGCCTCTACGCAGGTCCCGACGCGACGGCGACGGCCGCTGACGCGGTGACGGATCACGCGAGCGACGTCCGGTCGTGGCTCGAGCACGCGGGGTCGGGTCCCACGGAGACCGCGACAGCCGGCGTGGCGCCTGCGGTCATGGCCACGCGAGTCGGCATCGCCGCGCACGCGACCTCGCCCGCCCCTTTCCCGATGAGCGGGCTCGCCGCGCTGGCAGCCACGGCCGTCGCTGTTCTCGGAGCAGTGGTGTTCGGCGGGAGCGTGCTGAATCTTCCCCATGCGGGTGATGAGGATGCCACGTCGTCGAGCATCGAGGCCTCCGATCCGAGAGGAGAGCTTCCACTGGCGCAGGCCGCCGAGGAAGCACCGCGCGCGGCGGATCCCGCAGGGCCTGCGAGGCGCCCGAGCCCCGGTTCCCAGCGCCTGCTGACCGTCGAGGCTCAGCCCGACGCGGTGGAGGTGGACGGCACGTCAGCCCGGACCGGAGCGCCGTCTTCGCCGTCAGCGACGCCGACGCCGAACACGACGCCGAACCCGAATCCGACGCACCCGCAGCCCCAGCCGACATCGTCACCGAGGGCGCCGGTGGGGCCGCCCGTGGTCGACTCGCTGATCCAGGAATCCCACGACTTCCGCATCACGAGGTCGATCTCCCAGTACTCCCTGGTGCCGGGGTCTATCGAGGGCGCAGGCTCGCCCGGGGCGATCGTGAGCGTGGTCGACGAAGCAGGTGTCGTCCTCGATGCCGCGTCGGTCGAGGACGACGGCACCTTCGTGCTCGACGTCTCCGGCGAGCGGCTGCGCCAGGGGATCACACTGAGGGTGCGGCATGAGGACGCCCGCACAGGTGTCACAGGGTGGGCGGAGCCGATCGGACCGCTGTTCTTCGTGGTGCCGGAGATCCAGACCGGCGACGATGACCAGTGTCGCGTACCGCCGGCCATCGAGCGTGACTGCCTGCGCGTGCGTGCGGAGCCCGGGACGTGGATCGAGCTGGTCGACGAGCAGGGGCGCTCGAAGATCGTGAGGATCCCCCAGGGCGTCGACGAGCTGGTTCTGTTCGACGTCGGGGCCGGCACACCGGTCGTCGCGGCTCGCTACATCGATCCGACGAACGGGAGGTCCGGAGTGTCGGTCGCGGTCCCCCCGGGCGTCGGATGACGATTCAGCGCGAAGAGCGGGAGGCGACCGACAGGCGCAGCCACAGCCACAGTCGCGTGTCCGGAGAGTCGAGATCGATGCCCAGGTCGTTGCGCACGACGTCCAGGCGATACCGCACGGTGTTCTGGTGAACGTGCAGCGCGGCGGCGGTCTCTCGTACGCTCCCGAGGTGGTCGAGGTAGATGCGCATGGTTCTCGACAGATCCGTGCCCTGCGCCGCATCGTGCTCGGCCAGGATGCTCGCGGAGTCGCCGACGGCGGCATCGAGGCCTTCGATCAGGTCAGTCACCTGCAGGATCGCGAGCCGATCGCGCATCTCGTCGAACGTCGCGATACGGGTCTGGCGGTGACGGTCGTCAGCGACGGGAGTGCTCATCAGCACTCCGGCTGTCGCACCGGCCTCGCGATGCGAGCGGGCGATCCCGTTCACGTCGTACGCGCGAGTGCCGATGCCGGCGATCAGCGCGGTGTCGGTTCGGATGACAGCCTGCGCGAACGTGTGCGCGCGCGCAGCGATCGAGCCGGGGATCAGCGTAACGACCTGCGTGCCGATCACCGCGCTGTGAGAACCGGGGAACGCGGCGCTCGACACGCTGATCGCCAGATGCAGCAGTCGATGCAGGCCCCGCATCGCCTCGACCTGGTCGAAGGTGTCGACACGGAAGCACACGATCGTGCACCCGGCCTCCGGGCGGATCAGCAGCTGCGACGCCGCGCTGCGGGCGTGCCGTTCGTCCTCGAGCAGAGTGCGGAGCAGGCCGGAGTTGCGCTGGTCCCGATCCGCCGCGTCCTCCCGTGCCCGCAGCAGGTGCTGCGCGGCTATCGGTTCCATCTCCTCGAGAAGGGTCATGGTGCGCGGGGCGAGCGCGGGGTCGATCTGGATCACCCAGATCGACCCGAGGAGCTCGCCGGACGCCCGCACCGCGATGCCGACCCGACCGAACTGGTCGGTCTCGGACGGGAAGTGCCTGGCATCGGGAGCTCGGAGCAGCGACTGGTAGTCCAGGTCGGACGAGATGGGGATCTCCTCCTGCAGCAGGAGCGTCGTGCGGCGCCGGATGTCGTCGATGGGCTGCTCGCTGTGGGTCGAGTACCCCACGACCTGACCGGTGGAATCGACGACGCTGACCGCGCCCTCCGACAGCGTGGCGAGCGCATTCGCGAGGCCGAAGAGGTCACCGAGGCGCACCCCTGTCACGTGGCCGACGGAGTGCGGGCTGAGAAGCGACCGCAGGACGTTCGCCAGCTGCGCCCAGTCGCCCTCCAGGTGGTGCAGCAGCGGAAGCGCACTGGTCCACTCGGGAGCCTCGCTCGATATGTCGACGGGCTGCGCGCGACGAACGATCAGGGCCGCTGCACCCACTGCGGCCAGCTGCACGGCGAGTGCGGGCAGGTCGGCTTCGGCGACGCCGGCGGCGAGCACGATCCGATCGCGATACTCCGTCGCATCGAGTGCGGGGTCGAAGAAGTCCACTCCTCTGAACGCCGTCGTATCCGCATCGGAGTCAGCGGTGCGAGTGGAGAGAGACCCGTCCGCGACGAGGAGAGCCTCACGGAGCGTCGGGGCTCCAGGATCGCCGGTTTCCGGAAGCGTGGTCATGGAAACTTCTCCATTCAGAAAAGGAAACTGCCAGAGAAACTCACATATCGGTCAGATCGGTTCCTCGTAAGACTGAGAGTACGAGGTCGACGGGGCACCTCGCGAGATATCCGACCATCTCCTCTTCTCGCACCTCACACGCGCAGATGGATTCCGGGCAACGTCGCCCCCTCACAGAGGACGCTCACATGAACATCACTCACGACCTTCGACGCCGCTCGACCGCGGCGCTCGCGGCCTTCGGCGCGGCTCTTCTGCTCGGCGGCTGTGCGCCACAGGGCGCCACCGCGCCGAGCGTCGACGAGATCACCATGGAACCGGTGGCGGATGCCGTGGCACTTCTTCCGGACGAGCTGAAGGACGGCGGCACCCTTCGGGTGGCGATCCCGACCAACGAGCCGCCCACCCAGTTCTACCGCGAGGGCACGCAGGACATGACGGGAATCAACCCTGACATCGCGCGTCTCCTCGCCGGTGCGCTCGGCCTCGAACTCGACATCGAGGTGACCACGTTCGACACCATCATCCCGGGTATGAGTGCCGGACGGTACGACCTCACGGTGTCGTCGATGACGCCCACCGAGGAGCGCATGGAACAGCTCGACTTCGTCGACTACGTGCAGATGGGCAGCGCGCTCGCCGTGCCGACGGGGAATCCGCAGAAGATCGCGTTCGGCGGCCTGTGCGGCAAGCGTGTAGCGGTGCTCAAGGGTTCCTACCAGCTCACCGTCAACGTCCCGGGGCTCGACCAGGCGTGCGAGGACGCGGGTGAGAAACCTCTGGAGATCCTGCAGTTCCAGGACACCAGACAGGCGGTCTCCGCACTCCTCAGCGACCGAGCCGATGTCGTCTACGCGGATTCGCCGATCCTCGGCTACGCGGTCGCGCAGGACACGAAGCTCGAGGTCGGCGACGAGAACGACTTCGCTCCCGTGGCAGTCGGCATCCCGCGTGACGCGGGCACCCTCGACGCGGTCGCCGAGGCGATGAGCGCGATACTCGCCTCTCCGGAGTACGAGGAGGTTCTCGCCGACTACGGCCTCGAGTCGATGGCCATCACCGAAGCTCGCGTGAACGCGGCGCAGGGCTGATCGACATGGCCATCATCGACGAGGGCGCCTCTTCGGCGGAAGAGCCCGCAGGAGAGGCGACCGGGCTGCAGCGCACACTCAGTTCGCTGGAAGTGCACAAGAGGCGCCGCTTCGGCCTCCTCATCGGCGGTGTGCTGCTCTGCCTGTTCGTGGCATTCTTCCTGATCGACGTCGCCACCAATCCGCGATTCGGCTGGCCCGTCGTCGGCGCCTATCTCTTCGATCCGCAGGTGCTGCAGGGCATGCTGCTCACGCTCGTGCTCACGGTGGTCTCGATGACGGCCGGCATCATCCTCGGTGTCGTGCTCGCCATCATGCGCGTCTCGGGGAACCCCGTCTTCGCGGGGGTGAGCGGTGCCTACGTCTGGTTCTTCCGCGGCACTCCGCTGCTGGTGCAGCTCATCTTCTGGTACAACATCGCGGCTCTCTACCCCGTCATCGCATTCGGTCTGCCGTTCGGCGGTCCGAGCATCGTGTTGGGCTCGGCCAACGTGCTGATCACGCCCCTGGGTGCCGCTCTGCTCGGCCTGTCGCTGAATGAGGCGGCCTATATGGCCGAGATCATCCGCAGCGGCATCTCGTCGGTCGACGAGGGGCAGCTCGACGCCGGGCGAGCGCTCGGCATGACGCGTTCGAAGATGCTCCGCCGCGTGGTCCTGCCCCAGGCGATGCGGGTGGTGATCCCGCCCACGGGGAACCAGATCATCTCGATGCTCAAGGGCACATCGCTCGTCAGCGTGCTCGCGATCTCCGATCTCCTCTACGCCGTGCAGTCGATCTACTCGCTCAACTACGAGGTGATCCCCCTGCTGCTCGTCGCGTGCATCTGGTATCTGGTGCTGACCACGGTCCTCAGCGTCGTGCAGTCCCGCCTCGAAGAGCGTTACGGCCGGGGCTTCACCCCTCGACGGACAGCTCGCGTCAAGAAGTCGAAGGAGCCGGTCGCATGACGCGCAACATGGTCGACATCCGCGGAGTGCGGAAGGCCTTCGGTCACAACACCGTGCTCGAGGACGTGTCTCTGCAGATCCCCGCGGGGTCGGTGACGTGTCTGATCGGCCCCAGCGGCTCCGGCAAGACGACGCTGCTGCGCTGCGTGAACAGGCTCGAGACGGTCGATGCGGGGATCATCCTCGTCGACGGCGAGCTGGTCGGCGCCACGCGGCACCGCGGGAAGCTGATCGAGGCGAAGGAGTCCGCGATCGCGAGGACTCGTCGTCACACCGGCATGGTGTTCCAGCGCTTCAACCTGTTCCCGCACCGTACGGTGCTGGAGAACGTCATCGAAGGGCCGACGCAGGTTCTCGGCCGTTCCCGCGGGGAGGTCGTGAGCGAGGCGATGGTCCTGCTCGAGCGGGTCGGCCTCGCCGACAAGGCGTCCTCGTATCCGCAGGAGCTCTCCGGCGGGCAGCAGCAGCGCATCGCGATCGCCAGGGCGCTCGCGATGAAACCGAAGCTGATGCTCTTCGACGAACCGACCTCGGCACTCGACCCCGAACTGGTCGGCGAGGTCCTCGCCGTCATGCGTGACCTCGCCGCCGAGGGGATGACCATGATGGTCGTCACCCACGAGCTCGGCTTCGCCCGGGAGGTCAGCGATCAGGTCGTCTTCATGGCCGGCGGCGTCGTCGTCGAGAGCGGATCGCCTGAGGACGTGCTCGCTCGTCCTCAGCACGGACGCACCCAGACCTTCCTCTCCCGAATCCTGCACTGACCTCACACCCACAGGAGTATGACGTGCGCAACATCCACAGCATCGAGGACCTCAGGATCCGTGCTCGCCGACGCCTGCCGGCGATGGTCTTCGACTTCATCGAGGGAGGGGCTCTCGACGAGCTCACCCTTCGACGCAATCGTGAGGCGCTCGACGCTCACCTGCTGCCCCAACGGGTGCTCGTCGACACCTCGCAGCGCCACGCGGCGACAAGCATCCTCGGAACCCGACTCGACCTTCCCCTGGTCGTGTCCCCCATGGGTCTCCTGACGGCGTGCCACCCCGACGCCGACGTGGCCATCGCGCGGGCAGCCGCGACCGCAGGAAGTGTGTTCGTGCACAGTCCCTGGTCCGGCTGCTCGCTCGAAGAGGTGACGGATGCCGCCCCGAAGCGGGTCTGGGCGCAGATCGCCTTCTGGAACGACGCTGACGAGACCCGCCGACACATCGATCGTGCGCGAGCTCTGGACATCGACACCCTGGTCGTCGCCGGCGACGTCGCGGTGTCGAGCAAGCGTGATCGCGACCTCCGGCACGGCACGGGCATGCCGCCGAGGCCGCCACTCCGCGACGTCCTGAACACCGCACTGCATCCGGGCTGGGTGATGCGCTGGCTGCTCGGCCGGTCCATGACCTGGGGCAACTACCGCGTCGACGGGCGAGCCATCCGCATGCGCGAGATGGAGGCCTGGATGGAGCACAACGAGAACCAGTCGGCGACGTGGGACGACATCGCCCGGCTCCGCAGCACCTGGAGCGGCAACATCGTCGTGAAGGGCGTCATGACGCCCGAGGATGCACGCCTCGCCATCGATCACGGCGCCGACGGTGTCTTCGTCTCGAACCACGGCGGCCGTCAGTTCGACAGCCAGCAGGCGACGATCGAGGCCCTCCCGGGGGTCGTCGACGCGGTCGGCGGACGCGCTGCCGTGATCGTCGACGGCGGGATGCGGCGCGGATCCGACATCGCGAAAGCCCTCCTGCTCGGTGCGGATGCGGCCGCGGCCGGCCGGCCGTTCGCGCTGGGACTCGCGGCGGGTGCGCAACCCGGTGTCGAGCGCGCGTTCGAGGTGCTCCACGACGAACTCCTCACGGTCATGGGCTTCGTGGGGGTGACCCGCGTCGAAGAGATGCCCTGCACGCTGGTGGACACGACGGGGTCGCGTCTCGAGGCCGCGGTCTCAGCGATCGAGGCGGCGCGGTGACCGGCGATCAGACCCCCGGCGTGCATGACACGCGGCGCATCGCGGCGAAGGGCCGTCCGTCATGACCGTGCTGCCGTCGACCGTGATCCGCACGCGACTCGACCCGGATACGAGCGATCACGATCTCGTGCGCGCCACCCGCGACGGGGACAACCGGGCTTACGGGATGCTCTGGGACCGCCATTCTCCCGCCGCGCTGCGTGCCGCCCGGGCCATCACGAGCTCGATCGACCCCGAGGATCTCGTCAGTGAGGCCTTCGCGAAGACCTTCAGTGCGATCCGCAACGGCGGAGGCCCGACCGAGGCGTTCCGGCCCTACCTGTTCGCGGCGGTGCGCAGTGCCGCCGCGACCTGGGGAGGAAAACCGAAGGATCTCGCCCTCGAGTACATCGACGAATTGCCCCTCGACGACTCGGAGGACTCCCTGGACATCCTCTCGGACAAGGCGCTGCTGACGGCGGCGTTCAAGGACCTGCCGGAGCGGTGGCGCACGCTGCTGTGGTACCTCGAAGTCGAGGGGATGAAGCCGCGCGAGATCGCACCGTTGATGGGCATGACACCGAATGCCGTCTCGGTGCTGGCCACGCGGGCCCGCGAGGGCTTCAAAGTCGCTTGGCTGCAGGCGCACATCAAAGAGCCGGGTCGCGATGCCGAGTGCAGGTGGACCTGCGAGCGCATCGTCGCCCAGGGGCGCAGGCGCCAGGTCTCACGTGCGGACCGTTCGCGATTCGAGGCGCATCTCGAAAGCTGTCACCGCTGCACGATGGCGAGCACGGAGATCGCGCAGGCGTCGTCCAAGCTGCGTGCTCTGCTGCTGCCGGCGATCATCGGCGGCCCTGCAGCGGCGGCCTACTCCGCCGCGACGCCGGCACCGGTCATGGCAGCGGCTTCCGTCGCCGTGCTGCCCAAGGGAATCGCGCCCTGGCTGCTCGTCGGCGGAGCGGTCGCTGCCGCGGCCGCCACGGTCGCGGCGATCGCGGTCGCCGCCCAGCTCTCTCCGAAGGCGATACCCGGCGCCGAGTCATCGCCCCCGGCTGCGCTCGTCGTCGAGTCTCCTGCGCCGATCGCGGCGCCGTCGGCCACGGAGTCTCCGGCGGTGCCGGTGCCGCCGGAGGCGCCTGACTCACCCGACCCCGTTCTCGAACTCGAGCCCGACAACGTGGTCAGCCGCGAACAGAGCGACGCCTCGCCGGCGCCGGAGGAGGTCACGGCCTCGACGACTCCGCCGGAACCCCGATCGCAGCCGCAGCGGATGCCGCCGGCGGCCCCTGTCGAGGAACCTCAGGTCGAGGAGCCCGTCGTCCTTCCTGTGACGGTCGCGTGGAGCGTCCCGACGTCGATGATCGTGCCCACCGCCGTCACCGGCACCGGTGCCGCGGGTGCCGAGGTCGAGATCCTCGACGAAGCGGGCCTCGTCATCGCGTCCACCGTCGTCGATTCCGCCGGTTCATTCTCGGTTCTTCCCGATGTCGAGGGCCTTCATCAGGGCATGTCCATCTCGGTGCGCCACACCGCGCTCACCGGCGAGCAGACGGTGAGCGCTCCGATCGGTCCCTTCTCCTTCGAGACTCCGTCGCTCGCTGAGGTCTCCGACACGTTCATCCCGCGCATCGACGCCGACGCCGATGGAGCCCGCGACGACATCAGTTTGCTGCTTCAGGGCATCTCCGGCTCGACGGTGTCCGTGTCGGTCGACGGCGGAGCGGCGATGCGCATCGTGCTCACCGAGGCATCCACCCGCGTGTCTGTGCTCGACGTCCGACCGGGGCTGCGTCAGATCACCGTCCGCTACGTCGATCCGGTCACGGGGGTACTCGGGCTGGCGGAGGTCCAGGGTATCCTCGTCTCTCCGTGAGCGTCGTGTGCCTGCGGTCGTGACCCCACTCGGCGCACCAGATGAGAAGCTAGAAGGATGAGCACTTCTCGCGATGCCGACGTGATCGCCCCGCTGAGCGACGATCCCCTGACGGATGCCGAGGTGCGGCGCCTGCGCGAGGACTTCCCGATCCTGCAGGTCGAGGTCAACGGGCATCCGCTCTCGTACCTCGACTCGGGTGCCACATCACAGCGCCCGCTCGCGGTGCTCGATGCCGAACGGACGTTCGCGACGACGCTCAACGCGGCCGTGCACCGCGGAGCCCACACTCTCGCGGCCGAGGCCACGGAGATCTTCGAGGATGCCCGCGCCACCGTCGCGCGGTTCATCGGCGCCGACGAGGGCGAGATCGTCTGGACGTCCAACGCCACGGAGGCCCTCAACCTGGTCGCCTATTCGATCTCCAACGCGTCCCTCGGGCGCGGGGGAGCGGCCGCCGAGCGCTTCCGTCTGCGTGAGGGCGATGAGATCGTCACGACCGAGATGGAGCACCACGCCAACCTGATCCCCTGGCAGGAGCTCGCGGCCCGCACCGGGGCGACCCTGCGGGTGATCCCGCTCGACGACGACGGCGCACTGCGCCTCGATATCGCCGCCGAGCTGATCGGAGAGCGCACCAGGCTCGTCGCGTTCACCCACGTGTCGAACGTGCTCGGCGTCATCAACCCCGTCGAGCAGCTCGTCGCTCTGGCGCGAGCCGTAGGTGCATTCGTCGTGCTCGACGCCTGCCAGTCGGCACCTCATCTGCCGCTGGATGTCCGCAGGCTCGACGTGGACTTCGCCGTGCTCTCCGGACACAAGATGCTGGGTCCGACCGGCATCGGCGCACTGTACGGTCGTCGCGAGCTGCTCGAGGCCATGCCGCCGTTCCTCACCGGCGGCTCGATGATCACCACCGTCACCACGACGGAGGCCGTGTACATGCCCCCTCCTCAGCGTTTCGAAGCCGGCACGCAGAGGATCTCGCAGGCGGTCGCGCTCGCCGCGGCGGTCGACTATCTGTCCGCTGTCGGAATGCCGCGCATCGCCGCGCACGAGGCCGCCTTCGGGGCGCGTCTCGTCGAGGGGCTCACGGCCATCGACGGCGTGCGCGTGCTCGGCGCCGGCATCGACCTGCCGCGGGTCGGACTCGCGAGCTTCGATGTCGACGGCATCCATTCGCACGACCTCGGCCAGTTCCTCGACGACCGCGGAATCGCCGTGCGGGTCGGGCACCACTGCGCGCAGCCGCTGCACCGACGCCTCGGCGTCACCTCGTCGACGAGGGCGAGCACGTACCTGTACACGACCGATGCCGAGATCGACGCCGTGCTCGACGGTGTCCAGGGTGCCATCGACTTCTTCCGGAGGGGCGCATGAGCGACCTGCAGAACCTGTACCAGGAACTCATCCTCGACCACTCCCGCACCCCGCACGGGTTCGGGCTCCGCGGCGAGATCGCGGCGCAGTCGCACCAGGTGAACCCGACCTGCGGCGACGAGGTGACCCTGCAGGTGCACCGCGCCGGCGACGGCAGCATCGAGGCGATCGCGTGGGAGGGGCACGGCTGCGCTATCTCGCAGGCATCCGCCTCGCTTCTGGCCGAGCTCGCCGAGGGGCTGACGGTCGAGGAGCTCGAGATCCGTATCGCGTCGTTCCGCGAGGCGATGCGCTCGCGCGGCAAGATCGAGCCGGATGAGGAGCTGCTCGGAGATGTCGCCGCCCTCGGCGGCGTCTCGCGGTACGTGGCGCGGGTGAAGTGCGCGATGCTGGCCTGGGTCGCCGTGGAGGACGCCCTGCACAAGGCGTGAGGCGTAGGGCATGAGACCGGCGCCGCGAGGTGCAGGATGGAACCATGCCCCTTCTTCTGAATCCTCTCAGCGCAGAACGCTTCGACGACTGGCTCGGGGTGACGCGTGAGCGGCTGATCGCTCTCAGGCAGGACTCGGGGATGTTCGTCGGCGACGATGCCGCCGCCCGCGTCGAGGAGTTCCTGGCCGAGATGCTCGCAGACGGGCATGAGACGCCGACCTCGCTGATCCTCGAGATCGAGGATGACGGGACCCGGCTGGGCACCATCTGGCTCGCGGCGAACAACGGTGTCCTGTTCGTCGTGGATATCTCCTTCGAACGCGCACCGAGCGTCGGTCAGCGCGGTGCGCTCCTCGACGCGCTCCAGGAACTCGCCCGCACGCAGCAGGTCGATCGGATCAGCATGGGCGTCTTCGCCTCCGACAGCGAGAGCCGCGCATTCGTCGAGCACGGTGGTTTCGAGGTCGCCTCGATCCAGATGCTCCTCGAACCGCTGCCGACGCGAGAGACGGGTTCGCGTGTCGTCGTGAGGCCCATGACGGCAGAGCGCTTCACCAGCTTCGCCGAGGCATCCGAGGCCGCCTTCGCCGAGGATCTCGCCGCCTCCGGTCGGTATTCGGCAGAGGATGCGGCGGTCGAGTCGCACAGGCAGATGGAGCTCGAACTGCCCGACGGGGTCGCCTCGGAGGGACAGGAGCTGTTCACCGCCGAGGCCGACGGTGTCGAGGTGGGAGTGCTCTGGATCGGCGTCCGCTCTCGCGGCGGCCGCCTGCACGGGTTCATCCTCGACATCGAGATCGCCGACGATCAGCGCCGAAAGGGCTATGGCCGCGACGTCATGCATGCGGCCGAACGGGAGGCCGCACGGCTCGGAGCCGACTCGATCGGTCTGCATGTCTTCGGATTCAACGCCGGTGCGATCCGGCTCTACGAGAGCCTCGGCTATCGCCGCGTGGAGGAGCGCTTCCTCCTCACCGTCTGACCACCACACGCGGTGTCACCGAGGGAATAGCCCTGCCGCGCAGGCGTTGGCCCGAGCATGACAACTCTCGGAATCATCGGTGCAGGGCACATCGGCAGCCAGGTCGCGCGCGTCGCGGTGGCGAACGGATACGACGTCGTGATCGCGAACTCGCGCGGACCGGAGACGCTCGCAGACCTCGTCGCGGAGCTCGGCCCACGGGCGAAGGCCGCGACTGCCGCCGAGGCGGCAGAGGCGGGTGACGCGGTCGTCGTGACGGTGCCGCTCGGGAAGATCGATGCCCTCCCGGCCGAACAGCTCGCCGGCAAGATCGTGCTCGACACCAACAACTACTACTTCGAGCGCGACGGCCACATCGACGCCCTCGACAAGGGCGAGACCACGACCTCCGAGCTCCTGCAGGAGCAGCTGCCGACCTCGCGCATCGCGAAGGCCTTCAACCACATCTTTGCCGCGGACATCACGACCGACGGCACTCCGGCGGGTACCGAGGGCCGGCGTGCACTCGCGACTGCGGGCGACGACGCCGAGGCGGTCGCGTTCGTCACGCGCTTCTATGACGAGGCCGGCTTCGACACGGTCAACATCGGTCCGCTCAGCGAGTCCTGGCGCGTCGAGCGCGATCGCCCCGCCTACGTCGTGAAGCAGACCGCCGGGGAACTCGCGGCCAACCTCGCGATCGCGAACCGCCTGCCCTGAGCGACGCAGAAGGAGCGGGGTGGATGCCGCGGCATCCACCCCGCTCCTTCTGTGTGTCGAGCGCTGCACGGTCGTAATAGATTCACCCGTTGGGATACCAAAACTTGTCGGACCGGTGTGCAGGTGGGACAATCACGGTATGGCGGGGGTGGGCACTGCCGGCGAGCTCGAGTCGGTGAGGGTGACGCGCATTCTGCGCGATGACATCATCCTGGGTCGACGCGCGCCCGGATCCCGGCTCGTCGAACGCGATATCGCGGCAGAGCTCAACGTGTCGCGACTTCCGGTGCGCGAGGCGATCCGCGCGCTCGTCGGCGAGGGCGTCGTGGTCGCACGGCCCCGCACCTGGGCCGTGGTGCGCGAATTCACGCACCGCGACATCCAGGACTTCGGTGAGGTGCGGGAGGCGATCGAGACCCTCATCTTCGTGTTCGCCGCCGAGCGCCACGACGACGCGGGTATCGCGAGGCTGCAGGCGGCGTACGAGCGTGAGCTCGCGGCATCGAAGGCGGGGGACATCGAGGCCGCCCGCATCGCGGCGGGGGAGTTCCATGAGATCTCGGCGGAGCTCGCCGGCAACGAGATGCTCGGAGAGCTGATCGGCGTGTTCGTCACGCGGCTACGGTGGCTCTTCGGACAGCACGACGATCTGCTCGCCATGGCGGAGGAGCACCGTGTGATCCTCGAAGCGGTCGTGGCTCGCGACGTCGAGACGCTGAAGTGGCTGATCCCGCGTCACCTGGCCAGCGGCCAGGCTGCGGCAGAGCGGCGTCTCAGCAGCCCGACGTCGATCTGATCATCCTCGCGTCGAGGGAATACCCTTCGCGGATACTGTTATGACCATCAGGATACCCCTAGGGGGTATTATGATCGAAGACAGTCGAGAGGAACGCACACATGAGCACCACTACTTACTCCGTCATCGGAATGACCTGCGGGCACTGCGAGGGTTCGGTCCGCAGCGAGGTCGCGAAGCTCGACGGCGTGACCGGCATCGAGGTCAGCGCCGCAGCGGGCAGCCTGACGGTGACCTCCACCGGCGACCTCGACGACGCAGCCGTGCTGGCCGCTGTCGATGAGGCCGGTTACAGCGCCACCCGCGCCTGAGAAGTGAGCATGTCAGGCGGAGCGGTGACCTACGACCTCGAGATCGAGGGCATGACGTGCGCGTCCTGCGCCTCGAGGATCGAGAAGCGACTCAACCGCATGGAGGGGGTGGCGGCCACCGTCAACTATGCGACCGAGAAGGCCCATGTTCAGGTCGAGTCCGGCATCGCCGTCGACGACCTCATCTCGGAGGTCGTCCGCACCGGGTACGCGGCCGCGCTCCCGCGGGAGACCGAGTCCGCCGAGGTCGACCCCTCGTACCGTCGGCTGCGGCTCCGCCTCCTCGTCGCCGCGGTGCTCGCGATCCCCGTGATCGCCCTCGCGATGGCTGAGCCGCTGCAGTTCCCTGGGTGGCAGTGGGCATCGCTCATCCTCGCCACGCCTGTCGTCACCTGGGCCGCCTGGCCTTTCCACCGGGCCGCATTCCTCAACGCGCGCCACCGCGCCGTCACGATGGACACCCTCATCTCTGTGGGCGTCGGCGCGGCCTACCTCTGGTCGCTGTACGCGCTGTTCTTCGGAACCGCCGGCATGTGGGGAATGACCCACCCGTTCCGATTCACGATCGAACGAGGCGACGGTCTCGGCAGCATCTACCTCGAGGTCGCCGCCGGCGTGACCATGTTCCTGCTGCTCGGACGCTTCCTCGAGCAGCGTTCCAAGCGTCGTGCCGGTGCGGCACTCCGTGCGCTCGGAGAACTCGGCGCCAAGGACGTCTCGGTCTTGCGCGGTGGGCGGGAAGAGCGGGTGCCGCTCGAGCGGCTCCGGGTGGGAGACGTGTTCGTCGTGCGCCCGGGCGAGAAGATCGCGACTGACGGAATCGTGCGCGAGGGGTCGTCTGCGGTCGACGCCTCGATGCTCACGGGTGAAGCGATCCCGGTCGAGGTGCGAGTCGGCGACTCGGTCACCGGAGCCACCGTCAATGTCGGCGGTCGCCTTCTCGTGTCGGCGACGCGCATCGGGGCCGACACGCAGCTCGCCCGTATGGCGCGTCTCGTCGAAGAGGCCCAGTCGGGCAAGGCCGAGGCGCAGCGGCTCGCCGACCGGCTCTCGGCGGTCTTCGTACCCATCGTGTTCGCGATCTCGGCCCTCACGCTCGTCGTGTGGTTGCTGATCGGGGGCGGTGCGGCTGCCGCGTTCACCGCAGCCGTAGCGGTGCTGATCATCGCGTGCCCCTGCGCTCTGGGACTCGCGACCCCGATGGCGCTGCTCGTCGGCACAGGACGCGGAGCGCAGCTCGGCGTGCTCATCAAGGGTCCGGAGGTGCTCGAGTCGACCCGCCGCGTCGACACGATAGTGCTCGACAAGACCGGCACGGTCACCACGGGGCGCATGACGCTGGTCGAGGTGATCGTCGCGGATGGGGAGGATTCCACCGAGGTACTCCGCCATGCGGCTGCTGTCGAAGAGGCATCCGAGCATCCCATCGCCCAGGCGATCGTCCGGGGCGCCACCGAGCGCATCGGCGATCTGCCCGCCGTGCACGACTTCCGCAGCATCGCGGGCCGCGGCGTCACGGGGGTCGTGGAATCGCATGCCGTGATCGCCGGTCGGCCCTCGCTTCTCGAGGACTGGGCGCTGTCGCTCGACGGCATGCTCGCCGCGGCATTCGACAGCGCCGAAACGGATGCGCGCACGGCCGTGGCGGTGGCGTGGGACGGCCGAGTGCGAGGCGTCCTCGTCGTCGCGGACCAGGTCAAGCCCACCAGCGCTGACGCGATCGCCGCCCTCCGGACGCTCGGCCTGCGTCCGGTGCTGCTCACGGGTGACAACGAACGGGCGGCGCGGAGCATCGCGGATGCCGTGGGCATCGATGACGTGCACGCAGGGGTCCTCCCCGAGGGCAAGGTCGATGTGATCACTGCGCTGCAAGCGCGCGGTGCGGTCGTCGCCATGGTTGGGGACGGCGTCAACGACGCCGCGGCTCTGGCGCAGTCCGACCTCGGGATCGCGATGGGGACAGGCACGGATGCCGCGATCGAAGCATCCGATCTGACGCTCGTCCGGGGCGACCTCTGGGGTGCGGTGGACTCGATCCGGCTGGCTCGACGCACGCTCGGAACGATCCGCGGCAACCTCTTCTGGGCGCTCGCGTACAACGTCGCGGCTATTCCGCTCGCTGCTCTCGGCCTGCTCAACCCGATGCTCGCCGGTGCGGCGATGGCATTCTCGAGTGTGTTCGTCGTGCTCAACAGCCTCAGGCTCCGTCGCTTCCGGAGCGCGGTGGGCGAGAGAGTGCGCTAGAACGGCGCCTTTCGCGAGGATATATTTGGCCGTACGGAATCGTTCCGGGAAGTCATCTTGTTCTGGGGAGCGACATGAGGGGCCTCGCCGTCGTCACCGGGGGCCTGCTGCTGATCGGCGGGACGGTGCTCGTCGTGGTCGCGGATCAGCAGCGGGTCGACTCGCTCGCCGAGGCGCGTGCCGCGGTCGTGCGCGCCGAAGCCCAGCTCGACGCGACTCGGGACGCGAACTACCTGCTCGCCGAACAGCTGACGGCTCTGCGCGCGGTCATCGCCGAACAGGAGACGCAGCTCGCCGACACCACGGGATTCCTCCCATGACGGGAGCGTCGTGATCCGGAGAGTCTTCTCGGTCACCGTGGTCGCGGCGATCCTCCTCGCCGCAGGCGTGGTCGGCCGTGCCGTGGCGCTCGACGAGGACAGAGCCGCCGCCATCGCCGAGCTGCAGACGCTGTCGCAGTCGACGCGTACCGCGCAGATGCGCACCGACCACCTCGAGGGTGCGATCGATCTCGCTGAGAGCGACACCGTCTCCCGTGCAGCGGTGCTCGAGGTGCGCCCTGCGTTCGTCGAGGGGATCGCCGCGCTCGGTGCCGCGATGGCAGGCGCCGAGGGCAAGGTCGATACGGCCGCCCATCGGGCATCCGCGCTGTCGGCCCAGCAGACCGTGCTCGCCGAGCGCAAGGACCCGGCCACGGTCGTGGCGGCGACCGCCACGGTCCATGCCCTCATCGACAAGCTCGGCGAGGATGTGACCGCGTGGGAGGCCGTCCAGTACGCGGCTCCTGAGGGGCCGGCCTGGTCGTCGAGCGGACCCGACGGCTTCGCGAGGGTGCGCGCCGCCCTGGACGCGGTCGGCGGCAGCGGAGTCGGGCTCTACGAGTCGTCGTCGTGCGCGGGAGGAACGGCGCCGGCCTGCGCCAACAGCAATGGGTACATCAAGTACCGGGCCGACATCTCGGACTGGAGCTCCGACCGGCTGAGGTGGGCGATGGCACACGAGCTCGCGCATATATACCAGTTCAAGGTCTGGGGCGCCCTGACCTCGTCGGGCTCGTACCGGTCGATGTTCGGAGGCGACCCCGAGTTCCTCGCGAACTGCATGGCGGTCGTGCGCGGATTCCCCGGCTCGGTCGGCTGCAACGGCGACCAGCAGGCGTGGGCGTCCGGGATCTGGGTGGGTGCGGTCCGCTGACTCAGCGGATCGGGGTCGTCGTGTCGACCGCCTCGCGCAGCGGGCGCCGCATCACGCGCCAGTAGGCCGCCGGCGCGACGCGCACGAGCACGTCGACGAGGCGCGCCTCCCGGCCGACCATGGTGCGCGCCCGACGTCGCTCGGTCGCACGCACGATCTGCGCCGCGGCATCCGCGGGCTCGGTGTGGTACATCGCCGCCTGTGCGGCCGCCGCCCGTGCCGCCACCGCGGGGTCGATGGCCGCGGCGTAACGGCCATGCAGGATGATGCCCGTGCGCACGCCGGCCGGATAGATCGCGCCGACCGTCACCGAGGAACCCTCGAGCTCGTGGCGAAGCGCCTCGGAGAACCCTCGCACGGCGTACTTGCTGAGTGCATAGGGGATGCGCCCCGCGGGAGCCGCCAGAGCGTAGATGCTCGCGAGGTGCGTGATGTGCGCGGCGCGCTCCCGGCGGAGCGTCGGGAGCAGTGCCTTGGTGATCGACACCGTGCCCCAGAGGTTCACATCGGTCAGCCAGCGCATCTCCTCCATGGTCAGCTGGTCGAGGTTTCCCAGCATCGAGGAGCCGGCACACGTGATCAGCGCGTTCACGTGCGGGTGGGTCGAGGTGATCTCGTCCGCTGCGGCGAAGACGGCATCATCGTCGCGCAGATCGACGACGTGCGTGGTGACGGTCGTGCCCCCGAGGTCTGCCGCCACGGTCTCCAGAGCCTCCGCGTTGTGGTCGACCAGAGCGAGGTGCACGCCGTCCGCGGAGAGGATCCGGGCGATCTCCGCGCCCATGCCGCTCGCGGCCCCGGTGATCACTGTGGTGCTTCCGGTGAGGGTGAGACGCTTCATTGCACTCCTCCTGGCGGCGTCCGGGAGTGCCGCAGGTCGTAGAGCAGGCCGTGGCGACCCGATTCCGATCCATTCTGGCCCACTGCATGGGGGAGCGATACCGGTACGCTCGAAGAGAGGAGGTAGCGGTGGGACGAACTGCGGAGGCCATCGCCGAAGGCGTTGCGATCGCGACCGCTGCCGCGCGCCTCGCCGTCAAGAATCACATCCTCATCGGCACGATCGCCGAGAACGGCGTGTTCGACACCGACAAGTACGTCGCCGACGCGCGAGAAGCGCTGCGGGCGATGGCCGAGGAGTCCGAAGAGGTCGAGCGCAACCTGACCGAGCTGCGCAAGCGTGCTCGCGGTCGCCACTCCGACCCTTCCGGAACGCATGACTACCGCGACCGCGACGTGCGCAACCTCCGTCGCCGCGCCAAGCAGTCGCACGGAGTCGCGACCAAGCTGCGCGAGACGATGGAGAACGAGGCCGCGCTGCGCGCGATCGTCGAGGAGGCCCGAGAGGGGGCCTGGGCCGACGTGCGCCACAACCTCGATCGTCGGCTGCGCGTCGAGGGCATGCGTCCCGATCAGGACCCCGACTACGAGCGGATGCGCGAGGCCCGGATGCAGGCGCTCCGCCTCGTCGACCTGCAGGATCTTTCGTCTCTGCAGCGCGCGAAAGCCAAGCGCAAGAAGAAGCAGACCGTCCCCGATGACGACGACTGATCCTGCTCGATTCGCATTCGAGTGTGGACTGTTATAGGCTGTTCCACGGCCCGCTGAGCGGTCCAGGAGCGCCCGTAGCTCAATGGATAGAGCATCTGACTACGGATCAGAAGGTTAGGGGTTCGAGTCCCTTCGGGCGCACATCAGCTGAAACCCCCGTCGCGAAAGCGGCGGGGGTTTTGCGTTTCTCCGGGAGTGCGCACGGGGATCCCGCCGCCCCGGCTCGGTAGGCTCGTGCACATGACGCTTCCCGAGCAGGCCCAGAACCACCGGGTATGGCATGTGGTGGGCCTGGTGTGCGGCGTCCTGGCTATCGTGTCGCTCTTCGCGCTGCCGAGCGGCATCGTCGGATACCTCGTCGCGATCGGCATCGCTGCGGCCGCGGCGCTGATCGGCCACGCCGCCGTGCGGCGACACGGCGCATTCCGCGCCGCAGCCATCGTCGGGCTCGGCCTCGCGTATCTGGGGCTGATCGTGTCGGTGGGTCTGCTGGTGGTCCGGCTCACGCGAGTGTTCGCCGGCTGAACGGACCTCAGTCGAGCAGGCTGGTGATCGCGGGGTCGCGTCGCGCGTAGTCGGCCGCCGTCGAGACGATCACACGTCGCATCGCGGCGACGGCGATCGCGGGTGTGACATCGGCGCGGTGGGCGAGGCTCACGGTGCGCGTCATCATCGGATGCGTGAGTCGCACCGACCGCAGCGCCGGCTGGTCGAAGAGCACCATCGCGGGGACGACTGCGACCCCGACACCGCGCTCGACGAAGCGCAGCACCGCATCCATCTCCGCTCCTTCCAGCACGAAGTTCGGGGTCAACCCGGCCGAGCGGAACGCCGCATCGGTCGTCGCCCGCAGCTCGTAGGTCTCGTCGAGGGCGATCAGGGGGAGGGTGGCGAGATGGGCGAGACTCATCGACGAGGACGACGACACCGGGGGCTTGGATGCCGCGGAGACCACCACGAGCTCCTCGGTGAGCAGCGGCATGCGCGACAGGCTGAACCCCGACGGCGGAGGCCCCTCCGACTCGGTGATCAGTGCGATGTCGACCGCCCCGACGGCGAGCTGGTCGACGAGCAGGCGCGAGCCGCTCTCGGTGAGGTGCAGGTCGACCCCGGGGTGGTCGGCGTGGAACGTGCTGATCGCCTCGGCGACGAGGCTGATGCAGAGCGTGGGCGGGGCGCCGAGACGCACGCGTCCACGGCGGAGCCCCGCGAGCTCGCCCATCTCCTCGCGGATGGCGTCGGATTCTGCGAGCATCCGCTGTGCGCGGGGGAGCAGCGCTTCGCCGGCGGAGGTGAGCGCGATGTGTCCGCGAGCCCGATGGAAGAGCTCGGCCCCGAGTTCGCGCTCCAGCGTCGAGATCTGTCGACTGAGCGACGGCTGGGCGAGATGCAGGTGCTCGGAGGCGCGGGTGAAGTGGCCGAGGCGTGCGACCTCGACGAACCCGCGGAGCTGCTCGAGGTTCATGCCTGCAGTCTATCGATACCAGTAGAACAATGCATTGGAGTTATTAGGTCGCCCTACCTAGCGTGGAACGCATGAGTACTCGCGAACGTCAGATCTCCACCACGGTCCTGGTCATCGGGACCGGCGGATCCGGGCTGCGCGCGGCGATCGAGGTCGCCGAACACGGCATCGACGTCCTCGCCGTCGGCAAACGCCCCCGACAGGATGCCCACACCTCCCTCGCCGCCGGCGGCATCAACGCCGCTCTCGGAACCATGGACGAGGGCGACAGCTGGCAGCAGCACGCGGCCGACACCATCAAGGAGAGCTACCTGCTCGCGAACCCCCACACGGTCGAGATCGTGACACAGGGGGCGGAGCGCGGCATCCGTGACCTCGAGCGCTGGGGCATGGACTTCGCCCGAGAAGACGACGGGCGCATCTCACAGCGGTTCTTCGGCGCGCACACGTTCCGCCGCACAGCCTTCGCCGGCGACTACACCGGCCTCGAGATCCAGCGCACCCTCGTCGCGAAGGCCGAACAGCTCGAGGTGCCGATCCTCGACCACGTCTACATCACCCGGCTGCTCGTGCGCGACAACGTCGTCTTCGGCGCCTACGGCTTCGACCAGTCCGACGGCACGCGCTACCTGATCCACGCGGATGCCGTGATCCTCGCCGCCGGTGGACACAACCGCATCTGGCGTCGAACGTCGTCGCGCCGCGACGAGAACACCGGCGACTCGTTCCGTCTCGCGGTCGAGGCAGGGGCCCGACTGCGCGATCCCGAACTCGTGCAGTTCCACCCCTCGGGCATCATCGAACCCGAGAACGCGGCGGGCACCCTCATCTCCGAGGCCGCGCGCGGCGAGGGCGGCATTCTGCGCAACGCCCTCGGCGAGCGGTTCATGTCGAAGTACGACCCCGAGCGCATGGAGCTCTCGACCCGCGACCGCGTGGCGCTCGCCGCGTACACCGAGATCGCCGAGGGGCGGGGTACGGAGAACGGCGGCGTCTGGCTCGACGTGTCCCATCTGCCGCGCGAGACGATCATGACCCGGCTGCCCCGCGTCTACCAGACGATGATGGAGCTGCAGATGCTCGACATCACCACCGAACCGATCGAGATCGCGCCCACCGCGCACTACTCGATGGGTGGGGTGTGGGTGCGTCCGGAGGACCACCAGACCGACGTCGACGGTCTCTATGCGATCGGCGAGGCATCGAGCGGGCTGCACGGTGCCAACCGCCTCGGCGGCAACTCACTGATCGAGCTGCTCGTCTACGGCCGCATCGTCGGGCGGGCGGCGATGGCGCACGCGGCGGGTCTCGACGCGCAGCGACGGTCAGCGGATGCCGTGGCGCAGGCTCGTGCCGAGATCGACGACCTGCTCGCAGCGGACGGTCGCGAGAACGTCCGAGCCCTGCAGCGGGCGATCCGCAACACGATGACCCAGCACGCCGGTGTCGTGCGGTCAGAGGAGGGGCTCCGTGCCGGCCTCGCCGACCTCGACATGATCGAAGGACGCATGGAGGACATCGGCATCCACCCCGACATCGCGGGATTCCAGGATCTCGCCCATGCGTTCGACCTCAAGGCGTCGGCGCTCGCCGCGCGCGCCACGATCGAGGCCGCGCTCGAGCGCCGCGAGACGCGCGGGTGCCACAACCGCAGCGACTATCCCGACACGGATCCCACGCTGCAGGTGAACCTCGTCTGGTCGCCCACCGGGGGAGTGACGCACGAGCCGATCCCCGAGATCCCCGCAGAGATCGCGGAGCTCATGCGCGAGGTCGACACCGAGGGCAAGCTCGTCGAGTAGCCCGCATCCGAACTCGCTCCCGTCGCAGGGTGCATCGCGACGGGAGCGACCGGGTGGCCGAGCGAGGTAGGAGTCGCTCAGTCGCCCTCGTCGGTCTCCGGACCGTCGATGACCCCGATCCCGACCGCTTCATGGTCGGGTTCGGGGTCGTTGCGTGTCGGGGCCTTGGGCTCCTCCGACGGTTCCTTCTCAGTGCTCGGCTCTTCGAGCTCGTCGTTGTCGGGGATCTCCGACGGATCGGCGTCCTCCGGGGACTCCGCCTCCGCCGGGGCCTCCGTGCTCTCGCCCGGGGTCGTGAACTCCCCGGCGTCGCCGGACGACGGAGTGGGGGTCGGCGCCTGTGCCTCAGGGGCGGCGCTGGAGGTCGGATCCTGTGCGGGTGTGCTGTCGGTCATGATCGTCCTTTCGCATCGAGTGCCCTACCAGGATCGATCTCCGATTCCGCGGCGAGAAGGGCCTTGACGGCGATGCCCCGACCCGTCTTCCTGACCACGACGTACGCTGGGGAGGTGACAGCGTACGTCTCGGCCTTCGATCTCTTCTCCATCGGAGTCGGCCCCTCGAGTTCCCACACGGTCGGGCCGATGCGGGCGGCGCTCGAGTTCGCACACCGGCTCCGCGCGACAGGAGCGCTCGACCGCGTCGCGCGCGTCGGATGCACGCTGTACGGCTCCCTCGGCGCCACCGGAATCGGACACGGCACACCCGATGCGGTCGTCGCCGGGCTGCGCGGTCTGGCGCCGGAGACCTGCGATCCGGCTGACGTGCGGTCAGCGTGGACCGACCTTCGCGACGGGGCGGCGCTGCGAATCGACGGGTCTCACGAGATCCCGTTCTCGAAGACGGACGTCGTGTTCGAGCCGCGGACCCGTCTGCCCGGCCACCCGAACGCCATGACGATCACCGCGCGGGATGCCGACGGGCAGATCGTCGCAGAGGAGACCTACTACTCCGTCGGCGGCGGGTTCATCCGTCGGGACGGCGAGGAGGCGAAGATCTCTGCGGCTCCGCTGCCATACTCGTATGCGGACGCCGCATCGCTGCTCGCGCTCTGCGACGAGCACGGACTCTCGATCGCCGAGATCGCCCGCCTGAACGAGACGGCGCAGCGCTCGGAAGACGACGTCGCAGCAGGCCTCGACGCGATATGGGATGCGATGGCCGCCTGCGTCGACAACGGGCTGCACTCCGACGGGGTGCTTCCGGGCATGCTCAAGGTCAAGCGCCGTGCGAGCGCGATCCGCGGGCAGCTCGAAGAGGCCGAGGCCGACGGGCACCGCGAGCTTCCGGGCGAGTGGCTGGGTGCCTTCGCTCTCGCCGTCAACGAGGAGAACGCGGCGGGCGGTCGGGTGGTCACCGCGCCGACGAACGGCGCAGCCGGCATCCTGCCCGCGGTAGCGATGTACTGGTGGCGGTTCCTGGCCGACTCCGGCCTCGGTGCCGGCAACGCGGTCACTCCCTACGGAGAACTCGTCGGCAGTGCGCTGCTCGGCTTCGGCGCGGAGGCATCGCTCGTCGCCGTCGGAGCGATCGACGACCCCGACGCGGTCGCCGAGGCGAACCGTCGCCGCGGCATCCGACGGTTCCTGCTCACCGCCACTGCTTTGGGGTCGCTGTTCAAGGCGAATGCCTCGATCTCGGGGGCCGAGGGCGGATGCCAGGCAGAGGTCGGCTCGGCGTGCGCGATGGCCGCCGGCGGCCTCACCGCCGTGATGGGCGGCACGAACCGGCAGATCGAGAATGCCGCCGAGATCGCCATGGAGCATCACCTCGGACTCACCTGCGACCCCATCGGCGGTCTCGTGCAGATCCCGTGCATCGAGCGGAACGCGATCGCCGCCTCCACCGCGGTGACGGCGGCTCGCCTCGCCCTTCGCGGCGACGGAAGCCACTACGTCTCGCTGGATGCGGTCGTCGAGACGATGCGCCAGACCGGCATCGACATGTCGACGAAGTACAAGGAGACCAGCGAGGGCGGGCTCGCGGTCAACGTCATCGAGTGCTGAGCCGCCTGCCCGACGGCCGCGTCGGTGGCTGGGACTAGCCTCCGTCGGAGGAGGAACGCATGGAATCGATCTGGACCCCCGGCAGCCGTCGTCGACGAGAGCAGCCGGTCGTCGCCGTGCGGGCGAACGACGACGCCCCCGAGCCCGGGAGGGTGTGGCCCACGAGCATCCCTGCTGTGGCCCAGGTGCTGAAGTCGGGGATCGACCTCTCTCCCGGGGTGACCTTCCTCGTCGGTGAGAACGGCAGCGGCAAATCCACGATCGTCGAGGGCATCGCGATCGCCTACGGACTCTCTCCTGAGGGAGGGTCGAAGTTCGCCCGGCACAGCACGCGAGCCACCGAGTCGCCGCTGTCGGAGTGGCTCACGCTGCAGCGAGGAGTCGGCGCGAACCGCTGGGGCTTCTTCCTGCGGGCAGAGACGATGCACTCGTTCTACACCTACCTCGAAGAGAACCCCTCCCCACGGGGAGATGTGCCGTTCCACGAGATGAGTCATGGCGAGTCGTTCCTCGCCCTCCTCGAGAGCCGATTCGACGAGCCTGGCTTCTACTGTCTCGACGAACCTGAAGCCGCGCTGTCGTTCCAGTCGACGCTCACCCTCATCGCCGTGCTGCAGCGCATCGTCGACGAGGGCGGTCAGGTGCTGTGCGCCACCCACTCGCCGGTGCTCGCGGCACTCCCGGGGGCTCGGATCCTCGAGGTGGGCGACTGGGGCATCCGTCCCGCCGAATGGAACAACCTCGAGATCGTGAACCACTGGCGGTCGTTCCTGCAGGACCCGCAGCGCTACCTGCGGCATCTGCTCGACTAGGGGTCGCCCACGCGGCCTCTCGGGCAGATAATCAATCATGACGAGCGGTCCGGCGGTCGAGGTCTCGGGACTCCGTGTGCGCAGAGGAAAGACGTGCGTGTTCGACGGGATCGACCTGACGATCCCGCAGGGTGAGATCACCGGACTCCTGGGCCCGTCCGGGTGTGGCAAGACTACGCTGATGCGTTCGATCGTCGGGGTGCAGCGCATCGCTGAGGGCACGGTGACAGTGTTGGGGGAGCCGGGCGGGTCGCGGCAGCTGCGTCACCGGGTGGCCTACGGGACGCAGGGTGCTGCCGTGTACGGCGACCTCACCGTGCGTCAGAACCTCTCGTACTTCGCGTCCGTTCTCCAGGCGCCGAAGGGCGATGTCGACCGCGTGATCGATGAAGTGGGTCTGCGTGCTCAGTCCGGACAGCTCGTCGAATCGCTGAGCGGGGGCCAGACCACGCGGATCTCGCTGGCGATGGCCCTCATCGGCACACCGGAACTCATCGTGCTCGATGAGCCGACCGTCGGGCTCGATCCCGTGCTGAGAGTCGAGCTCTGGGACCTGTTCCGAGGGCTCGCCCAGCGCGGAGTGACGATGATCGTGTCGAGCCACGTGATGGACGAGGCGCTGAGATGCGACCGGCTCCTGTTGATGCGGAGCGGACGGATCATCGCCGACACGAATCCCGCGGCGCTGCTCGCCGATACCGGCGCCGCAGACCCCGATGCGGCGTTCCTCGCCCTGATCGAACGCGACAGTCGTGAGCACGAGGGCCACGCCCCGCCCGCCACACGGCGCGAGCGACGGGGGATGGCGGAATGAACGGCCGACGGATGCTCGCGACCGCCGCACGGGTGCTCGGCCAGCTGCGCCATGACCCTCGCTCGATCGCTCTGATGCTCATCGCCCCGAGCCTGCTCGTCGGCCTCTTCGCCTGGTTGTTCAGCGATCAGGACGGAGTGTTCGATCAGTTCGGCGGTGCGATCCTCGCGCTGTTCCCCTTCATCGTGATGTTCCTGATCACGTCGATCACGACACTGCGAGAACGGCGATCCGGAACGCTCGAGCGGCTCATGACGACTCCGCTCGGCAAAGCCGACCTCATCCTCGGATACGCCCTGGCCTTCGGCCTCATGGCGCTGCTGCAGGCAGTCATCACCGTGTCGTTCGCGGTCGGGTTCTGCGGTCTCGACGTCGAGGGTGAGCTGTGGCAGCTCGGACTCGTCGCAGTGGTCGACGCGCTTCTCGGCACGGCGCTCGGGCTGCTGGCCAGCGCGTTCGCCCAGACCGAGTTCCAGGCGGTGCAGTTCATGCCGCTGCTCGTCTTCCCGCAGATCATCCTCGGCGGTCTCTTCATGCCGCGGGATCAGATGCCCGATGTGCTGTACGCGATCTCGGACTGGCTCCCGCTGAGCTACGCGATCGACACGATCAACGCCGTGACCGCCGGGGACGACGGGTGGGACGTCTACGGACCGCTGCTGGTGGTCGTCGCGTTCGGGGTCGGGGCGCTCGTGCTCGCGTCGCTGACTCTGCGGCGCCGCACGCCCTGAGACTCGACGGGAATCGTCGCTCAGCGGGCGGAGCGGTTCTTGGTATGCCTGGTCGGTGCCGCGGCCCAGGGGTCCTCCGGCCACGGATGCTTCGGGTAGCGCCCGC
The DNA here is from genome assembly GCF_038397735.1 of Microbacterium sp. LWH13-1.2. Taxonomy (NCBI): domain Bacteria; kingdom Bacillati; phylum Actinomycetota; class Actinomycetes; order Micrococcales; family Microbacteriaceae; genus Microbacterium; species Microbacterium sp. LWH13-1.2. The sequence goes on from NZ_CP151635.1 coordinate 292,351, forward strand.
GCATCTCGGCGCGCACCTGGGAGTACGGACCCGACCAGAACGAGGCCAGGTCGTCGGTGACCGCGAGCGGGCGCCCTGCAGGGGACAGCAGGTGGAACAGCACCGGCACCCGTCCGTCGGCCAGCCGCGGCGTCTCGGCCCAACCGAAGCACTCCTGCAGCTTCACGGCGACGACAGGGCGTGCGGTCGCATCATCGTGCGGCGGGTAGTCGATGCGGATGCGCGAACCGGTGGGCACTTCGAGGCGGTCGGGAACGAGCTCATCGAGCCGCGCGGCCTCGGGCCAGGGGAGCACCCGGCGAAGAGCCGACGTCAGATCGAGCCTGTTCACGGGGGCGCCACCCGCGAGGGCGTCGAGCTCCGGCGCCAGCCAGGCATCGAGCGTCGCGGTCAGCCCTGCGTCGGACACATCGGGCCAGGGAAAGCCGATCTCTCGTCGCAGCAGAGCCAGACGGCGGCGCAGGGCGTCCGCACCCTCGGACCAAGACACCATGCCGAGACCGTCTCGCCGGATCGCCCGGCGCACGGCATCCCGTCCCTCCTCGGCTGATGCGCGCACCGGCGCCGAGGAGCGCAGGATCGCACCGATGCGCCGCTCGCGACGAGCCTGGACACGGCCTCCGACGAACTCCGCTTCGACGCGGTCGGTCATGAGGTGACTCGCGGCGCTCTCGATCTGCGTCTCGGTGAGCACGGCCGCAGACCGGATGAGCGCGCCGGATCCCGCTGCGGCACGGGCCGAGGCGCGCGCGACATCGGCGACGGCGAGCCACTCGACCGCCGCGAGCGGACCGCGTACCCCCGCGCGGGTTCCGGATGCCAGCAGGAATGTCGCGCCCTCGGCGGTGCGCTCGACGCGGTGGGCGATTCGCTCGGGGAAGGCGAGAGCGATCACGAGGCCGACCCCGTCGAGGTTCGAACGGACGCCCGGAGTCGGGCGGACCATGCGCTCGAGGCGATCGGCGTCGCTGCGCCATCGGCGGGCGTCCGGCGCCCGACCGCCACGAAGGGCGATGATCGCCTGGGCGACGTCGGCCTCGGCGATGCGCAGGTCGCCACCCAAGAGTGCGACGACCTCGGCCGCGAGTCGCGCCCCGACCGCCGGGCTCCCGTCGCGGAGAGCACGGGCGAGCCGCGGATCGGTCGGGATGCGCGCCAGGATGCGGCCCTCCGTGGTCGCTCGACCCTCGTCGTCGATCGCGCCGAGGCCTTGGAGCACGGCGAGCGCATCGGCGAGGTTCTGGGCGGGCAGCGGGTCGATCATCCGCAGGCCGGCGCCGCCGGGGGCGCCCCAACAGGCGAGCAGCAGAGCGGCATCCGCGAGATCGGTCACCGCGATCTCGGGAGCCGGACGCGCAGGAGCCGCAGCATACGTGCGCTCGTCGACGCAGCGGATCACGGTGCCGGGGCCCTGGCGGGTGGCGCGCCCTGCGCGCTGCACGCACGACGAGCGGGAGGCTGCGGTGGTCACCAGACCCGTCATGCCGCGCGCGGTGTCGCGCTGCGGATGTCGGGCGAGACAGCTGTCCACGACCAGGCGTACCCCCGGCACGGTGAGGGATGACTCGGCGAGCGATGTCGTGACGATGATGCGCGGAGGGGCGTCGGGTGCGCGGCCGCGGATCACGGCATCCTGCTCTGCCGCGGGGATCTGCCCGTGCAGTTCGCGCACATCGAACGCATCGCTCGCGGTGCGGATGCGGCGCGCGATCTCCGACACCTCGCGTGCGCCCGGTGCGAAGACCAGCACGTCGGCACGAGGATCGCCTCGGATGAGCTCCCGGGCGGCGGATGCCGTTGTCGCGGCGATGTGATCGAGGAACCCCCTGGTGACCCCGCGCTCATCGAGTCGCGGCACGGGGCTCGGCGCCCATCGTTCGGAGAGTGGGAAGGCGGGAACCTCGTGGTCGATGATCGGCGCGGGATGGTCGTCGGTGCCGAGGACGGCCGAGATGCGAGGCGCGTCGAGGGTTGCCGACATGGCGATGACCGTGAGGTCGTCGCGCAGCTCACGGACCTCCGACAGCAGGCCGATCAGCAGGTCGGTCTCGAGGGCGCGCTCGTGCACCTCGTCGATGATCACGGCGCTCACGTCGTCGAGTCCTGGATCGTCCAGCATCCGCCGCAGGAGCACTCCGGCCGTGACGAACTCGACCAGCGTCTCGGGTCCTGCGGAGCGCTCGCCGCGGACGGTGAAGCCCACGCGGGTGCCGAGTGGGGTGCCGTCGAGGTGGGCGAGTCGCCGGGCGGCCGCGCGCGCGGCGACTCGGCGGGGCTGGGTGACGATCACTCGCCCGGTCGTCCGCGATGCGACGAGCGGCGGCACGAGTGTGGTCTTGCCCGTGCCCGGCGGAGCGCTCACGACCACGGACGCACTGGCGTCGAGCGCTGCGGAGAGGTCATCGACGGCGGCCGCGAACGAGAGCCCGGCGCCGATGGCGGCGAGGTCGAAGGCGGGGGTGGTCACCCCTCCAGTCTGCCCGTTCTGGACGAGTCCGGAGACGACGGATGCCGCGACCGATCCGGCCGCGGCATCCGCTGTGTTCTGTGCGCTGACTACTCCGCTGCGGGAGCCGGCGGTGCCGGTGGCGGCGGCGTGGTCGGTGCCGACTGGCGCTGAGGCGCGGCGGCCGGGGCGGATGCCGCGGCCACGCCCTCGCCGATGCCACGACCGACGGCCTGACCCTGGATGATCGATGCGAGGTCGAGCCCGGTCGCCGAGCTGACGCTGTCGAACACCGACTTCAGAGCCTTCGCGCTGTCGGCGCCGACGACGTTCGAGGCGCCGTCTTCGCTGGAGCCGCCGATGATCGAGACGTTTCCGATCGCGGCGTAGCCCTTCGAGAACTCGGCCATGATCGACGGCAGCACATCGAGCACGCGCTGCGACAGGAATGCATCCTGGTTGGAGGCGATGGCCTTCGCCTCTGCCTCGACGGCTGCGGCTCGCGCTTCACCCTCGGCGCGGATGGCGTCGGCTTCGGCGTTCGCGCGCAGACGGCGGGCCTCGGATTCGGCCTCGGCCTGGGCGCGCAGGGCGTCTGCCTCACCGGTCGCGCGGGCGATCGCGGCTGCGGCCTCACCGTCGGCCTTGGCCTTGTCGGCCTGGGCCTGCTGCTCGGCGATGCGGGTGCGGGCCTCGGCCTGCTTGACCTGCTCGATCGCGCCGGCTTCGGCTGCACGCTCACGCGTGTAGAGCTCGGCCTGGGCGCGGGTCTCGGCCTCGTACCGCTGGGCGTCGGCGACGCGCTTGACGTCGGCGTCGAGCTGAGCCTGACGGTTCTCGGCCTGCTGCTGCAGAACGGCCTGCTGGGCCTGCTCGCGGGCGAGGTTCTCGGCCTGCTCGGCCTCGGCGCGCGCACGACCGATGCCGGCGTTCGCGTTGGCGGTGTTGGTGTCGAGAGCGGTCTGCTCGACCAGGTTGGCTTCCTGGTTGGCGATGTTCTTCTGGTTGATCGCACGGTCGGCGTTGGTCTGCGAGATCTCGGCGGACTGACGCTTGGCCTGGATCTCGGGAGCACCGAGCGACTGGATGTAGCCGACCTTGTCGGTGATGCCCTTGATCTGGAAAGAGTCCAGGATCAGACCCTGCTCGGCGAGCTCCTGCGAGACGTCGGCCGCGATCTGGTCGGAGAACTTCTTGCGCTCGCGCATGAGCTCGACCACCGAGAGCGTCGCGACGATGCCGCGGAGCGCACCTTCGAGCTGCTCGGTGGTGAACTGCTCGATGGCCTTGTCCTGCGAGGCGAAACGCTCGGCGGCGCGGCGCACGAGGATGGGGTCCGAGCCGATCTTCACGATCGCGACGCCGTCGACGTTGAGTGTGACGCTGTCGAGCGACTGGGCCTCTGCGTTGAGTGAGACCTGACGCGAGCGCAGCGAGATGATCTCGTGGCGCTGCGTGATGGGGTTCACCAGCGACTTGCCGTTCACGATGACCGTGACGGGCGACTCCGACATCTCGTCTCTGGTCGAGCCGTCCGCTCCGATGACCGCGCGTGCCACCTTCTGCTTGCGTCCCGAGATGACGAGCGCCTCATCGGCACGAGCCACCTTGATCCAGCTGCGCGCGAACAGCAGCAGGATGAGCAGGACGACGACGGCGGCGACGACTGCGATTCCGACGATGACGAGGATGCCGACGATTCCGGCGATCTCCATGGATGACCTCCCTGGTTCCCCCCGAGGGGGCGGTCTTGGATGCCGGCGCGGCCGCGCGGGCGTTCACGCTCCACCCTGCCAGAAAAGCGCTGAGGCCGTCGCGGCCGTGCTGCGGAGGGAGAGGTCAGTGGCCGCGGAGCTTCTCCGCCAGGTCGCGCAGCGTCCTCAGCTCGGCATCGTCGAGGCGCGACATCCGCTCGGCGATGGATCGTCCGTGCACGGTCGCGATGCTGCGGAACGCCTTGGCGCCGGCATCCGTCGCCCTGATCAGTGCGCCGCGCCCGTCATCGGGGTCGGGGCACTTCGCGACGAGGTCGCGAGCGACCATCCGGTCGATCAGGCGCGAGACGCTCGGCTGGCTGATGAGCATGTTCGCCGTCACATCGCGCAGTCGCGCGGACATGCCGGGGGAGCGAGTGACGGTGAGCAGCACGTCGTACTCGGCCTGACCGAGATCCGTGTCCTCGAAGTCGGCGTTCATCTCGGTGAACAGCTCGTGCTGCGCGCGGAACAGGCTCTCCCAGGCCTCGAGGGCGAGCTTGCGATCGGTCATGGGAACAGATTACGGCAACAGTAAAGGGCCGGTCGGAGAGGCTCCCGACCGGCCCTTAGTCCCTTGCACCAAGAGTGTCCTGCAATCACATGCGGTGTATGCCACAGCAAACATTCACCGTGCGATCACTCTATAACGGCGAGATAACGAATGCAACGGTTTGGTCACGGAATCTTCGCGACTGCGACCGTGTTGTTGTCCCATCTCGCGGAAGTTGTCACTTTCTCACGTACCTGTCAGTGACGCTCTTCGGAGTTGTCAGTTTTCTCACCCACGCGTCACAACTCGGCGGCGTGTCGCCCACGCCTGCTCGTGGCGACCGCGTACCTTGATCGCGAAGCAGGCACATCTCCCAATTCACCTCGATGAGTCATCGTCAGCGAGGGGCGCGTTCGGCTTCACGTCGTCTTAGGCCGCCGGACGAACACAACTGTTGTTCGTCGATGGGCTTGGATGATGTTCTTGAATTTTGTGTGGCCAGCGCCCGCTGAGGTGCCGGTGATTGCTCCTTGTCGGATCGAGTATCAGCTCGATGGCGTACGAGTCGAGGTGGACGCTGCCGATGCGGGGAGCGTGCCGTTCGAAGACTGTGAACCGGTGCGCGACTTTCCAACCTGGCCGGGCAAGCAGCACTACTCAGGTCTCCTCTACATGCAGGGCGTGCAGGCGCACGTCGGGTTCGAGTCACTTGCGGAACGATCGTTCCTGATCGAACTGGATCGTCTTGAGGGCATACGCTCCGTCACCAGTCAACCGATGTGGATTCGGTGGTTGGGTGCAGATCCGGGGAATCATGCCCCGGACTTCTTCGTACGGTTCGCCGACGGGTCGAGGATGCTCGTCGATGTGCGGCCGCTGCAGCGGATTGATGCCGAAGCGAGAGCGGTGTTCGACCGCACCGCCGTGCTGTGCGCTGACTTCGGGTGGCGCTACGTCGTGTACTCGGAAGACTCCCCGATACGCGATGCGAACGTCCGCTTCTTGATGCGATTCCGTGAGCCAAGGTGGTCGGTCGACGACACGGCGCAGGTGCTGTCCGGGTTCGCCGGAACGATCAGTGAGGCAGCGGAACGACTGGGCGGGAGTCAGGACGGACTGGGGACCTGTTACGCGCTGATTTGGAGTCATCGCCTCGATGCAGATCTCGAACAACCGTTGTCTTTGAGAACCCTCGTGACGTGGAGGAACGACGCATGAACGCTAAAGCAGGATCGCGCATTGTGTGGCGCGGACAGATCTATGACGTGATCGTGGTGTGTCCGTCCGCGGTCACTTTGAGAGACCAAGATGGTGGCGAGTTCGACGTTAGCCATGACGAACTCAACCGTGCCGCCGAGCCTCCCGCGACTGATCTCCTCCTCAGAGCGGCAGAGACGCTTGTCGAAGGAGCGGAGTCAACAAGTGAGCTTCTGGTGTGGAGGGAGGCCCTTGCTCGAATCGCGGCTGCCTCCGAGACACATGGTCAGCAACGTGAAGCGGTCGAGAAGGAAGTGACGAGGCTCGCGCAAGAGCTTGGTCGCACCGTGACGGCACGGACCATCTTCCGCAAGCTCAGGTCGTACAAGGAGGGCGGGATCGCTGCGGTTGCGGATCAGCGTTCTCGTGAAGGGCGCGCAAGACGATCATCCAGCATCGATCCGCGCGTCATCGAGGCCCTCAATATTGTTCTTGCTCGTCGCGCGCGAGAATCCACGACCAGCAAGGCCGTCATCCTCGCGCAGGTTGAAGCCCTCGTCCGAAGGAATCATGGGGACGATGTCGCGATGCCGAGCCGTGCGACCTTCTATCGGGTCCTTGCTGCAGAGGACCGCGGACGATTCTCGTTCGGTTCTGCGAAGACTCGAGAATCTCTGTCATTGCGTCCGGACCGTGCTTTCGGTGGCCGACCCGGCCTACGCCCTGGTGAGCACGTGCAGATAGACACCACTCGACTGGACGTGATGGTGCGTATCGACGCTGCAACCGTGGGTCGGCCCGAGCTGACGATCATGGTCGACGTCGCGACCCGCTCCATTCTCGCGGCAGTGATGCGTCCGGTTTCCACAAAGAGCATGGACTTGGTCATCGTGCTTGCGCGCGCCTTGGTTCCCTACGGACGGCGTCCAGAGGGGGCCCGTGAAACGAGAAGACTGCTCTCGACTGCGTGGGCGGAGGAGGCGTTGATCGATCAGGAGAGGTATGAACGTCTTCGGCTTTCGCAGCCGTTCATCTTCCCGGAGACGATCACCACCGACAACGGTCGACCGTTTCTTTCTCAACACTTTCGCGCGGTCTGCGCGGCGCTGGGGATCTCGCTCACGAAGGCAGCCCCTCACACGCCGACAGACAAGGCCCATGTCGAGCGGACCTTCGCATCGATCTCGTCGCTGTTTTTGCAGCACGTCAAGGGATACGTAGGACGAAGCGTCGAACACCGTGGGAAGAACGTCGAAGCCCAGTCGGCAGAGCTGCTCACCATCGCTCAGATGCAAGAGCTGCTGGAGGACTGGGTGGCGGTCGAATGGCAGAACCGAAATCACGACGGACTTCGCGACCCCTTGGAACCAACGATCTCGCTGACTCCGAACGAGATGTGTCGAGCGTTTCGAGAGGTCGTCCCGGAACTCCACGTGCCCCTCGCCAAAGATGACTTCATCGCACTGCTGCCGATCGTGCACCGCAGGATCAATCGATATGGAGTCACCATCGAGCACCGCATCTACGACTCCGAACGCCTTGCCCACTACAGGCGTCGAGAGTCGCAGTCGAAACGGCAGAAAGGGAGGTGGCCGATCCGTGTCGATCCCTACAACCTGCATGTCGTCTGGCTCGAGGACAACGGCGAGTTCATTCCGCTGCGATGGTCGAACGGCCTGCACGAACTCCCGATGATGGGGGACGTGTGGAGGTCTGCGCGCGATGCGCACCGTTCCGTCGACCGCGACGGGCAGCAGGATCACGATCTCGTGCACGCCATGCGCGATTTTGCCGGACGAGGCAACAACAAGCCGATGGCCAGGAGGTCCGCTCGCGAGAAGGCGGTGGCGGCAGACCCGATGAATCTGCTCAGCGCGGAAGCAGCAGCCGCCACCACGCCACAAAGCGACGGCGCAAAGACCGACGTGCCAGTACCGCAGGAAGACGAGTGGCCGAACCGCGGTGGCTTTTCCTTCATCTCGGCACCGACAACAGACGAAGGCGAGTAGGGGTCAATGGAGATTGCGACGCGTGAGGGATGGCGTGAGTTCGTCGAGATGAAGATCGAGAAACCGGCAGAGATCCCGTTCGCAGTCCTCGGGAGGCTCACGCCCGAGGATCGCCAGATCTACAACTGGGCGCGTGCTCGCTACTCACAGGCCGGAGCCTTTGTGAAGACACCGCAGTTCGTAGAGTTCCAACGCGCCGCACGCGACCGGGTGTATCTGAACGCCCATCGCCAGGTTGGGAAGCTCGGGCTGATCCTCTCGGGAGAACCAGGCCAAGGAAAGACGACGACGTTGCTGCAGATCGGCAAGGAGCACGAACTTCGCCGCAGACAGACCGCTCAGCCCACAGCAGCAGAAGGGTGGACTCCGGTGGCCTACGTCGCCGTACCTGCCCAGTGCTCGGCTAAAGCTCTCCTACTGGAGTTCGCCAGATTCCTGGGCCTTCCCACGCTGAGCCGAGCGACCTACGGAATCCTCCTCGACACTGTCGCGAACGCCCTGCGCCGTTGCCGAACCGAACTCGTACTGATCGATGACGTACATCATCTCGATCTGCGATTTCGCCAGAACATCGAAGCATCTGACATGCTGAAGCAACTTTCCGAGCGATGCGGCGGCACATTCGTCTACGCGGGAATCGCTGTGGAAGAGACAGGGCTGCTCGACGGTACTCGCGAGGGCCAGATCCGCAAACGGTTCGAACTGCACCCGGCATCCCCGTTCCGCATCACTACGAAACGAGGACAGGCTGACTGGGGTGATCTTCTGTTGGCCATCGAGGACTCGCTTGGCCTGCTGCAGCAGCCTGCGGGGCAGATTCTCGCAAGCGCGAAGACCCTGCATGCGCTCACCGGAGGGGAGATCGGCCCGCTCAAGGATCTCCTTCAGCTCGCCGCGCTACACGCCATGCAAGACGGCTCGGAAACCCTAGAAGCGACGCTCTTCGAACGCGACCTGAAACGCCGGCAAGCGGAGCGGGTCTGATGAGAGCGCTGCCGGTGCCAGTCCGGTTCTACCCCGACGAAACCGTCTCGAGCTTCTTCAGTCGGCTGTGCGCGGCCAATCAGATCTCCGAGTATGAAGCGTGGCGTGCACTGAGACAGGAGGACCCTGAACTCGGCATCGCAGTGACACCGCCGATAGCGCGGGTCGCGATCGAAGAGCTCGGCGGACTGCGTCGTGATGCGATGCCCAGAATCAGACGCAGCTACTCGACGTGCAAGCATGACCCCACGGTGTGGGTGCGCGCCTGTGCCTTCTGCAACGGCCAGGGGTTCGGACCGACGACCCTCTGCAGGCGATGCTCGCGAGGCGATCTCGTATTCGTGGAAAGATTCAGCGGGCCGATCTGTGTCAGGCATGCCCGATGGCACAGCAACGGACTCGACGTCGACGTCCGCGACCACGTCCCGTCACTAATCGCGCAGAAGCGACTCAACGGAAGCCTGCATCAACAGTCGATTGGATATCGCACGCCCATTGCAACCATCGCGCGAGACCTCATCCACGAGTGGTGGCATCCCGCGCGCCTCTCGACAGAACGGATCGGTCTCGAGGAAGAAATCACCGGCCTCCCGCGCCTGGTCGAAACGATGGCGGCTCTGACGTCTCCGGCGCTTCAGACGCTCCTGACCTACGAGCACGCGTCTTACAAGGCGATTGCTGCAGTGCTGATGAGACTTGGTGCGGTCGCGCGTGCTGGTGAGAATGTCACGGGTTTCGCGGAAACGATTGGCGTCGACGAACCTAACTCCGCTCTCCACATCGGAGGTGAGAAGTGGTCACTCACGTCGTCGCGATCTGGGCCGGCGCTCGAGGCGCCGGAGCGACTTTGGCGCCGCATCCTGACCGTGCGAGCAGCGCTATTGAAGCACCGGAACGTGCGTAGGACATTGTGATCGGCGCGGAGCGAGCTCGTGACCGGTTGAACCAACCGTTTCGCGGCGTACGATCGCAGTATCGGTTCGCGTCTCAGACAGGAGGACCGGATGTCGAATCTCGAGCGGCCGCTGACTCTGGATGCTGCTGTCGCAGAGCTGCTCGAATCGATCGACGCGAGCGAGTGCGACCCGGAGATCATGGAAACGCTTCAACGCGAGGCCGCCCGCCTTTCTCGGCGCATGCGTCCGCCGAGCCCCGGCATGTCGATGGAACAGCGTGCGTATCTCGTCGATTCCGGCGCTTTCACGGCGGAGCAGTTCGCTCAGACCGAGCAACGGGTGGCTCGCGGCGAGCTGCGCGAGGATGAGAACCGCACACGTCTCGGAACCGTCGCGCGTTCGTATGGTGAGCGAGCGGCCGCGGCGCGGCTAGGGCTGGAAGTCGACGATCTCCGAATGCGCCAACGAGCGGGCGCACTGTATTCGTTCGACGTATCTGGTGTGTCGGCTTACCCGAAATGGCAATTCACAGACCCAACCAATGACGGGCTTCTGCCGCACCTCGCGCTCGTCGTGACGTGGCTCCTCGAAGACTGGCACCCCGCGAGTGTCGAGGGATTCATGACCACGCCGAAGGACAGTCTGATCTATCGCAGTGAGCTGCAGTCGCCCATTCAGTGGCTAATACGGGGTGCCGACCCGCGTCCCATTGAGCAAATCCTCGAAGGTGCGCGGTGGCGATGACGACAGCCTGAGTGCTCCCGACGCCGTCTTCTATCCTCGGTGTTCTGCCGATCGGCTTGATAGCGGCTAGATGACCAGATCGGGCACGGCGGACGACTTCTTGTTGGACGCTAGCGCTCGTCGGCGACTCCTGGCCGGGCTGGATCTGAAGCCGCAAAGCGCGACCCGGTCATGCGGGTAAATGGCCTCGTTTTCATCCGCATTCACGCGATCCAGTGGCGAGACGACGGGCTAGTCGCTGTCAAGTTCTCGGACGGTCGTGTCGTCGCCGGGGCGGATTCAACCGATCTCACAGGCCTGCCCGAGCTGTTCTCGGTGGTTGAGTATCGACCCCGGCATCGTCGTCTGATCTTCAAGTTTCGTGAGGGTTACGGCTTTGAGTGCGAGCTAGGAACTGCGAGGGACCATTCGCCAACTCGTGGTCGCCCAGTCGTGTACCTGGACCAGAATCAGTGGAGCACCCTCAGCAAGTCGCTCTTCGCTCCTCAGCGTGTTTCAGACTCCGAGCGTCTCGCTGCAGTGCGACTGCTCAGGATGGCCGAAGCGGGCGAGGTCATCCTGCCGCTCTCGTCGGCTCATCTGCCGGAAACCGGCGCCTGGTCGAATGATGGCGGGCGTGCGGAGCTTGCACGGACAATACTCGGGGCAGTCGTGGATGGCAGATGCGGGATGCACCGGAAGTGCGGGCGGACGAGTTCCGACACTGCCTCGCGGAGCTCGCGGGAATCGACGTCGCGCCACCGGCTCCCGTGATCACGCTCGAGCCGTACGCCGCGCTCGACTCGAGTGTCCGAGGGGGTGACGACAGCGCATCACTTCCTGAGGATCTTCTCGAGGCGTGGAAAGCCACATCTCGCTCATGTCGTTGAGTCCCTGATCGACGACTGGAGTCCCGCGAGCGTCGAGGGCTTCATGACCGTGCCGAAGGACGATGTGATTCATCGAGGCAAGCGGCAGTCACCCATCGAATGGTTGCTTCGCGGAGCCAGCCCTGGCCGCATCGTCAGGATCCTCGAAGGTGAGCGGTGGCGTTGATCAGCACGGGCGCTGCTTCACATCACTCTCTGCGAGTCGATATCAGACCACACGCCTTGTGAATCCAGTGATTGGGTCGAGCGGCCAATCTACGGCGAACACGCGATTGAAGCTGATCACCATCGCGGATTCCGGTTGTTCATCCGCGGCGGCCATCAGGACGATCTCCCCAGGGTTTGGTTTGTGTGCGGAGCGCGCGACTTTGATGGACCTTGCCACGTCGCCGAGCTCAGCTCTCTGGTCACGGGGCATGTCTCGGGCGGCGAGGAGCTCAGCTCGCAACGCATCAGCGCGGGGTGTCTGCGGAATCGCGCGCAGCGCAACGCAGCTGGCCAGATATGCAGTCTTGACCGCTGAGATGTGCGAACGGGTTGTGTCGACAACCTCGTAGCTCATCTCGAACCCCTGTTCTCCTAAGATCTGAGAGACCGCCGGGTCGTGTTTCCCGTGTTGGAAGAGAACAAAACCACCGGATGCGTTCTCGCGTAGTAGGTACTCGCCGACGCTGCGGCGGCCGGGAACGGACTTGCCTGACAGTCGTACTTTCCCGATCGTGTTCTCATACCAATTGCGTAGGTGCGGCTCGTACTTGCTGCCGAACTCGTTGTTGCATGTTTCGCAGCTCATCGTGACCACGCTGCCGCCAACCGAGTGGGGAGGCACATGCTCCCGGCTTCGCGGCTCCGGCGCGAGGCAGATCGGGCAAACACCGAAGTCGACAAATTCGAACGCGACAGGGAGTGCCTGAAACTTCCGCTCTGTCCCCACTGGCCGAGGCATACGCACCTCGAGCGTCGACCCATCCTCTAGCCGAAGAACGGCTTCGCTGACCTCAGGGACACCCCGACCATTCGCGCGTCCGGTGACGCTTTCGATTACCCCGCGTACATGACGCCGGCCGAGCGATTCGTTCACGGGTCAGACTGTACTCGCAGCCTCGGACAGTTCTGAAACGTCCGAGGTGATGCCGCGCGCGATGACGAGGGCGTGCGAAGGCGCCGCCGAGGAAACCCGACAGATCTTGCGAGGAAGATCGACCCCAGATCCGCATCTCTCTGGTCCCATAGTGGTTGAGCACAAAAGTGCAGGTCGCTGCTGTCGCCGCTCACATACGCCGAGGCCCGATGATCCGAATCGCAACGACGCACTCGTCCGCCCATGAGCTGATCGGCATCGGGGCGCTCAGATCGCCGAAGCGGACAGTAACTGCGAGGTGGCCGGCGTGTCGGAGGCGTGTGGTTCGATGAGGCATGGCATCGAAGTCGAAGCGTTCGAAGGCGCGTGCGAAGAGGCGGCGGCATTTGCCTCACGGGGACGCTGCAGCGCCGTCGGATCCTTATGTGGATTTTGTGATGCAGTCCTCGGATACGGTGCAGTCGCTGTTTGCTGAGCTCAGTGCTGAGGGCGATTTCGCGGCGAACGTGAGTACCAGGTTCGCTGACCGTGTAAGTGAGCTTGCGGCAATGGGTTCGCGTTTCACGCCGGCGAGGATCGCAGAAACCGCCAGGCTGGCGTACTTCCCCTTATCTCAGGCAGGGCAGGTTGTCGCGAGCCCGGACGGCGGCGCGTGGCAGGTCGAGTTGCTCGTGCTGTTGGCGATCGCGGGTCGCAGTACGGATGAAGTGGATGTTCCACCTGCTGAGCCGAATGAGATGAGCGGGGTGGTGCAGGACGCCTGGCCGATTCTGGAAGAGATCACGAACCTGGGCTGGTTCCGGACGCTGGTCGCCGCTGGCCCGGACGCACCACTGGGGTGGCTATCGCTCAGTGTGCAGGGGTCAGAGGTCGCGATGCGCAACTCCTCGTACGCAGACGTGTCGCAGGCGACGGCGGTCGAGCTGCTTGATAGCAATCGGGGGGTTCGCGTTGCGCTGGAGAAGGGTCTGGGGTTCAGTGCCGCTGAGGCGCTGAGTGTCCTGAATGCCTGTCATTCGATTCAAGCCCGCAAGCTAAACAAGCGGGGGCAGCAATTCGCTAGATCCCTGTCAGAGCCTGCGGGCGCGCCCGGCGACGATGTCGCATCGATGACCAAGCAGGCTGTGACTGTGCTGATGTCGATGTTTGAACCGTCTGCAGATGACTGCACGGTCGGCATCGATGAGCTTTTCGCGGAGACTTGCCTCCCAATGGAGCGTGTCGAACGGGTGGTCGCCTTCTTCACTCTTGATGCGTCCGGGATGACGGCGTTGGAGGCCGCAGAGAAGTTCGTTCAGGGGGACAATCCGTGGCGGCGTCGCCCGTTGCTATCAGGCGATGCGGGTCGGGTGATGCTGCTACACGACGGACACACAGCACCGGCGTTGAGGGAGAGGCTTGAGGACTACCTGAAAACGCAGAAGGCCGAATGGGACGCGTATGCGAAGCACCGCGGAGAGGTCCTGGAGGAGCGGGTGCTTCGCGCGGTGAAGATGATTCTTCCGACGGCGACCTACCGGAACGGGTTCGAGTTCTTCGTCCCTGCAACGGAGGCAGAGAAGGCGACTCGTTCGGTTGATGCGTATACCAAGCGGGTGGAGTGCGATCATCTGGTTCTTATCGATGACGTGGCCTTCGTCATCGAGGACAAGGCGGTTGCATTCAGTGCCCTGTCACGGGGAGGGAAGAGATCGCGCCAGCTTGGTGATTTGCGGCGCATCATCACGAGCGCAGCGAATCAGGCGGGGCGGGTGCGTTCAGGGATCGTCGATGACGGCGGGCTACGCATCGAGGGAGAGGGATGGGTGGATCTCACTCATATTCGCGAGATTCACACGATTGCTGTCAGCCTTGACGACATCCCGGCCGTGTTCACGGCGACCGCGGATCTCCTTGAGGCCGGGCTCATCGATCTGGAGAACGTCCCCTGGACGGTCTCGCTGCACGATCTCGAGCTGATCGCGGAGCTGGTGGACCGGCCTGCAGAGTTCCTCCTTTATTTGCGGCGCAGGCGCGACCCGATGACGACGATGATGTTCATGGCGCCTGACGAACTCGACCTGTTTCTCTACTTCTACGAAGCAGGATTGTGGGTGGCGCCCGACCCGGCCTTGGTCAAGGATGCGTTTCCATTCATGCCGGACCCCACCACGGGTGAGCTGCGTCGCTTCCGGCAGCAGGTACCGGCGTTCATCACGAGCCGGACGGATGCGCTCGATCAGTGGCATCTCACCCGCGATGCCAGCCCGCGTGCACCGAAGCCGTCGATGCCGACGACGAGCATCGTTGACCTTATCGACGAGCTGCACGACCGACAGAGCTTCGGCTGGCTAAGTGTCGGGGCGACACTGCTTTCCGGAAACGAGGCGGCGCAAGAGAAGTTCGCGCGGCATGCAAAGGACCTGCTCAATAACCCTGACCCGGAAGGTCGCGGACGTAGCCTGACCGTACCGGTCACCGGAAGTGTCAACGTCGAGGAAGGCTGGGTGCTGGTATGGGCGGTCAAGCCCGCCGGAATCTCCTTGGCGGCTTGGGAGACGCACATCCGGAACTACATGAAGGCCAAGGGCCACCAACTGAACATCCCGCGGGTGGCCGCATTCGCCTATGACGAGGTGAGCCGCGAGTTGATCGCTCTTTACTACGAAGGGGAGACCGAGACGCTGAATCCGTCGGCGGCAGCGTCGCTTCAGCGGCTGCGCCCCGCGTCCGCTCTGCAATCGCTACTTCCGCCGGCTGCGAAGAATCGAAACCGGTCGCCCCGCCCACGCTGAGTCGCGCGGCCAGGTCTGCTAACTGGTGCACAGCGCTTCGGGACATCCGATCGACGGTGCGGCGTGAAGGCCTTGTTGAGCGCGCAAGGTGACGCAGCCCGATCGAACGACGCAACACTGCGGAGACGACCTCGACGGAGGAGATCTCATGGTGTCCCGTATCGCTGTGCTTGGCGACTGTCCAGTTCCCGCAGGCGCCCGGTAGGAACGAACCTGGGATCGAGTCAGTCGATGGTTTCATCGTTAAGGTGGTGCTCAGCCGTGCGGCGGTCTCGGCCCCGTCCGCTGTCGGCGCTGGTCGCGGACGCGCCAGCAAAGGGTCGATAGGCTCACGGGAGGAGGGTTGGGATTGGATCAGAGCTTCTCGCCGAAGAATTTGCGCAGGATCTGGGACTTGGAAGCGCGGCGTGGGCGCGACCGCCTAAGTCTCTACCCTGACGTTCGCCGCGCCTACGATCTGGCGCGTGACTCGCGCCATCGTGCTCGGGCAGCGCGAAAGGGAACGGTGCCGTACATCGGGCCACCTGAGCTGGCTCCGGAATCCGTTGCCCGTGCAGACCGTCAGGCCGCCGAGGACTTGCTGGAAGCATCACTGGCTGCAACTAGCGAGATACTTACTGGAAGCGTCGAGTCCGGCGCGTTCGCGTGGGGTTTGGACCGCGGCCATTTGATTGGTGGGAAGCGTCAGACCTACTCGATCGCGGAGACCCCCGAGGCATTCTTCGCGGATAAGCACCTTCAACGCGTCGTCGGATCAACGCTTCTGAGCCGCCCGCGAGGACGTCAATCGATCGTCGCGGGACTGATTCGAACGATCGATAACAACGTACCGAAGATCGTCGTTAGGGCTGATGTCAAGGACTTCTACGACAGCATCGATCATCGACGGCTCCGTTCTCACCTCGACACAACAGCGCTAAGTCCATCGTGCCGGCGGCTGATCGACAGGTTGCTATCCGAGATGGAGACCCTCACCGGGAACGCAAGAGGCCTCCCCGCAGGGGTGGGTCTGAGCGCGAAGCTAGCCGAGCTGTACATAGCGCAAGCTGATCGCGCTCTGCGGGACACTCGCGGCACACTTTATTTCGCGCGCTACGTTGACGACATCGTCTTGGTGCGCGCGGAGGAAAGTGAGGGCGCGGTGGCACCGGGCGCTGTGATTGCGGAGATCGAAACTGAGCTTCAGCGACTCGGTCTTGCTCTGAACCCGGCGAAGACCTTGCATCGGGAACTTGTCGACAACTCGCTCGGGAAAATCGAGTTCCTGGGTTATGAGATCGAGTATCGAGGCAGGGGTGGCCCGGTGGTGAGGCTCACCGATGATCGCTACAAGACCATCCGGACTCGCGTCGACAGGACCTTCTCCGCGTGGGATCGCGCCAATCCTGCCAACCACGGACGGCGAAGCCTCCTCATCGACAGGCTTCGCTTTCTGACGGCGAATACTCGCCTTTCTCACAACAAGCGGAACGCGCTAGTTGGGATCTACTTCTCGAATCCGCACCTAACCGATCTGAAGTCTCTCGCCGGGTTGGACCGCTATCTTCAGCACCGAGCCTCGCAGTCTCCGTTGCCTCCCGGCCTCGATCGGAAGATCGCGGCCCTGTCTTTCACTGATGGATTCAGTCGGCGAACGATTCACCGATGGTCCATGCAGCGCATGACTCGACTGAAGGGGGCATGGCGTGCCTAAGCGTCGGCAATCTCTTCGGAAGCACCCTGCGCGGGTGGTGCTGAGCGACGTTCTGCCCTACGAACTCCCGCCGTCATTCAGCAACCGTGGCCTGTACGACTTTCTTCGTGATGCTGATGTGCGCCTCGGAACCGAAACGGTCCATGCGAGGCTGCTCGACGAGACATCAGAAGTGATCCTCGGAGTTATTCTCGGCAGGGCAGTCTCCTTCCCTGCGGGTACCACTTCTAGAACGCGCACTGCTCTCAATCTCCCTGCGGACCAGGGGGCGGTCTCCACGATCCCTTTCCAGTACACGGTCCGTCATCGGAAGAATGACTACCGCACACTGACGGTGCCGCACCCTATGGCGCAGTTGGACATCGCGCACTTCTACGAGAGGTTCGAGGATCTCATCCTCTACCACACATCCAAAAGCCGGTTCTCCCTAAGGCGGCCGGCGCGAGTCGCGCCATACGTCGTCGTGAGGGACTCGCTCTTCGCCTATCAACGGCGAACACACGACAGCATCGAACACGACGACCACGAGTACGAATGGCTGCGCTCGTACTTCACGTACCAGCGATACTCGAATGTCTACAAGTTCTATGACTCCTCCGAGTACCGATCCTGTGAGCGCCGGTTTGGATATCTCGTCAAGGTTGATGTTGCGAAGTGTTTCGACAGTATCTACACCCATTCGATTGCATGGGCGGCCCACGGTCACGATGTAGTGAAGGCCAATCTTGGCCCGCATCTCGATCGCACGTTCGGTGGCGCCTTCGACAAGCTCATGCAACGACTGAACCACAGTGAGACGAGCGGCATCACGATCGGTTCTGAAGTATCGCGGCTGTTCGCAGAGGTCATTCTTCAAGCGGTAGATCTCGAGCTTGCGGAGCAGCTTGACCGACTGGGAATGAAGTTCGGTGAGGACTACGAGGTACTGCGTTACGTTGATGACTACTTCATTTTCCTCGCGGACGAAAGTAGACGTCCGTTCGTGGTCGAGGCGTTGTCTAGGAGCTTGCGCAAGTACAAACTGCATTTGAACGCCTCGAAGGAGGAGGGAGAGCTCACGCCGTGGCTGTCGCCACTGACTATCGCAAAGAAGCGAGCTCGCCAGCTCATACGGGAAGCGACCAAGCCGCGCGATCGAGACCGCGGTGGTGTCGCCGTGAGTCGCCCATACGTCGATGCGGGCGATCTGATCGTGGGGTACAAGGCGATTCTGCTGGACACCGGCGTCAGTCACTTCGAGTTAGCAAACTATGCCCTAGCGCGAGTCGAGCGCTCGTTCGAGAAGATCCTGCGCAGATCAGGAGAGGACCTAGGCAGTGTCGAGCTCTCCAGCCAACAACTGTCTAAGCACCATCGCGCGATCACCTCAAGTCTGCTCGCGTTGACGGACTTCGTATTCTTCGTCTACTCCGGCGCTCCCCGAATGAGCCCTGCCGTCAAGGTGGCTCGAGTTTGTAGCACGTTGCTCCGATATGCACGTTCGGAGGGCGTGCCTGCTCATGATCGCGAGCGGGTCGAGATGCGCGTCCGCGACGAGCTGATGCAGCAACTTCGGCGGTCGAAGGGATCGATGAGCCCTGATGCGGTGACAGCGACACTCATCGACTGCGTCTCGGACTTGGGCGCGAACTACGCGATCCGAGAGGGTGAACTCGCAGATCTCTGCGGATTCACCAGATCAGGAGGCAAGCTCCGTGAGCCGTCGACGATGAATGTGTTGCTACTGTTCAGTCTCCTATTGCATATGAAACGCTCGAAGGCCTACCCGGAGCTACGCCAAGCGTGCGAAAGATGGATCCTCCAGATGCAGGAGCGGTCACTGATCGACGGGGAGCTCTCGCTGCTCAACCTGAATGTGCTCACCTGCCCGTTTGTTCCTCGATCCATCCGGGAGGAGATCTGCGCACGATACGCTGTGACGGTTACTGCGGCGGCAACAGCGGATCGTCTAGTCGCGAAATCTCGACGATGGAACGTTGACTGGGAGTCCTTCGATCTTTACGCCGCGCTCGAGCGGAAGCGAATGCTCGAGGTATATTGACTGGGCGCCCAGGCTCGCCCGACTTGTTCGAGCACACACACCAGCGCAGAGCGTGACGCCTGGAGAATCGCCGGAGGTGGTGGGCCGTCCTAGGGCGGCCCACCACCTCGAACCCAGCTCAGAGCGGCCGGTGGGTAGTCCTATTCCGAGCCAGTGGCTTGGAGGTTCCTGCAGCCTGTGCACAAGACCGGGTTTTCAGCTCCTCGTATGATTCTAAAGCGCTAGCCTTCCAGCTTGGGCCTGATCGCGTCGGGAGCCTCATCCAACCGGTCCAGCATCTTCTTCGGATCCTTTACGACCTCATCGTCGAGCCGGTTCGATGCGATGTCCTTGGAGTTCACAACGCGGGCTCGCGCGTGCATTTCGCCATTCTCGTCCTGCCATTGCACGTACTGCAGAGGCTCGGAATCGAAGGAGAAGGACTTCAGGTGCTTGGTCTTGTCCGCCAGGTTGGCGATAGACCCGGCGTGAGTTGCGGTGTTGTCAGCCTGGAACTTCTCAGTCGTCGCACCTTCAACCAGGCCGACGAGTTGTGTGGCCGCGACACGAACCTTCCTCTTGTCGGCGACCGCCTTAGTCCACTGTTTGAACTTCACCCATGCCGAACCTGGCTCAGCCCCAGTGATCTCGACCCGTCGTACGCCTAGACCCCGCATGAACTCGCGATAGGCCGCGATCACGTTGAGGACTTCGGCAGCGTCCGATGACGCGATGTACATGCGCCCTTCCACGACGCGAAGAGTGTTCTCATGGGTCGGCGCGGGCACTTTCGCGCGTGCTGCGCCACCTGCGTCTCGACGCCTCCGGAAGCTGAACCGATGCCCACTTAGCTCTTGAGCCGCGGGGTTGACCTTGATCAGCTCCCCGTTGATCCGGACGTAGAACTGTCCATTGCGACGAATGAGCTTGACGCCCTCACTCGCTTCCTTGGCGATACGCGCTCTGTGGTGGTCATCGGAGGTGTTGTCAGTCACAAGAGCACTGTATCGACATGGTCGCTAGATTGACTTCATGCATCCCACCCCTTCGCCCGACCCGCTGCTGATCCAAGTAGTGGGTGGAGGCGACGGAGCGCCGTGGTGGGGCGTGCCGGTGATCGCTGGGGTCTTTCTGATCGTCGGCGGGTTCCTTTCGTACTTGTGGACGCGATCTAACGACAAGCGACGAGGCGACCGAGAGCGCAACGACGCCCTCACCGAGGAACTTGTGGAACTGACTGCCGAGTTCGTCGCGCTCGGTAGCAAATTCAGCACGCTGGCTGAGAAAAGCCTAGTCACACCCTTGGATGAGTTCTTACCCGAGCTAGTCCATCAGAGCACGGAGCTCATCGGGCAACACTCAGTCCTTTTCAACCGCGCTCGTCTAGTAATGCCTCAGAGCATCCAACTGGCTGTGCAGAAGTACTCAGCGGCCTGTATCTCTCTGACGTTCCCACCCTTCGGGGAATCAAGCATGACTCCCCGAATGAACAATTACGTGCAGTCTGAACAAGACCTCGTCAACGCACTGCGGCGTCTACGCGGCCTGACGGATCTCGTAACGACTGGCGGCATCGATACACAAGAGAAGCGCATCGCCTTCGCGGACCGCGTTACGGATCAGCTCGTCAAAACGATGAACGACAACGGCATCGAGATTGTAGATGACGAGAAGAAGCCGACAGAGCCTCCGACCGTCTCATGACACAAGAAGAGCGCCCCTCTCGGAGCGCTCCCGGGCGCTTCGCTGACGAGTTACCCCACAGACCCGTATTCGCGTTCGGTGCCGATAAGTGACCCTCGTGACTAGCATCCTGAAGAGATCGCGGCCAGCCGTTTGTACAACTCATCAGCGAGATCGACCAGTTGTCTCCGGAGCGACTGGGCAGCGTCATTCCCGCATCACCAAGGCTGACCCTTGAGATTGTTGACGACGGTATGGTGCGGTCGTTGCCGAGATGGCGAACCAAGTTGTTGGCCCACAGTCTGCAGGTCTTGCAGGAACCTACGCCCCGGGACCTGCTTTCGATCGCGTGAATCCTTCTGCGATATGCGGACCTCAGCGACGACCAGGCGGCGGAAGTCGCAGCCGGCATTCGAAAGGCTCTGGATGCCGAGTCTGTTGCTTCTCGTGCTACAGCCCTTGCTCTGCAAGAGCATGTTCCTGACACTGCGGATGAGATGCAGCTCGGTCTGCGAGCCGAAGACGCTCGCGCGCGTGTTGAGGGCCCCTATCTCGAAGCCCTGTGTCGTCAGGAGTCATATGAGTCGGCGGCTCGTTACGGATGCCGATGAGGGGTGACTGGGATGCGCGTGCCACGGGGCGAACTGCGCATCGGGGACAGCTTTCGTCGCAAGATCGACTACGGGCTCGCGCACTCGTCATTCGGAGTGGTCATCTTATCGAAGTCATTTATTGCGAAGGGATGGCCCCAGTATGAGCTCGACGGGATCGTCGGTTTGTCCGTGGCCGGGAAGCAGCGCATGCTGCCGATCTGGCACGAGATCTCCAAGGACGAAGTCGAGGCCAACTCTCCGTCTCTCGCTGACAAGATCGCTCGGACGACGGTGGTGAGTACGATCGCTGAGATCGCGGACGAGGTCGTCGCCGTAGTTCGCGATGCAGATGCTGCCTAACCCAATAGACGGCCGCGTCCAACGCGCTGGCTTCTCGTGCATCAGCGAGGGCGCCCTGGGCGGCGTGAATGCGACAGCCCTGCGAGACAGCTGAAGGTTCTGACAACTTCAATGAGACTAGATCTCCGATTTGCGGACTTCGGAATCCGCAGGATTGCAAGGGGTCCCTGTCTCATTTCCGGTCAACTCTCGTGAGATCGGACAGTTGTCCCTTCTCATTGCGGTTGGCACAGTCTCGCCCGGTTGGCACAGAATCTCGCGGACGCGGCACAGTCTCACTGGCTTGGCACTGTTGGGGCGTGTCGTAGCGCGAGAACCCTGACGAGCCGTATGTTTCTCGCGGTTCTGAGTATCGGAGCGTCCTGTCCTCCCGCGTCTATCCGTTCTTCCTACCGTCCCGCTGCGCGGGCTCGATGAGCCTGAACAGCCCGGTCATGTCGCCGGAGCCGAAACCGCGAGAGGTGTAGAGGTCGGTGCCCGCGGTGGTCGAGAACAATCCGACGAAGGCCGTTGCCGGGGCGACCATGGCGATTCGCTCCGTCAGGCGGTCCAGCATGCGCGCCCCCAGGCCGGTCTCCTGAAAGGCCGGGAGGACGGCGAGATCCTGCACGTAGAAGTACTTCACGCCGTCTCCGACGACGCGCCCCATGCCTACAGCCGCGTCTCCGGCATAGGCGACCACGCCGAACGTCGAGCCGGCCAGGGAATCTGCGATCGTCGCCCAGTCGAAGGCGTCGTGCCAGCCCACCGATTCAGCGATCGATCGATGCTCGGCAGCCGTCGCCACCCGGTCGAGGATTGTCGTCGCTTCAGTCATCTCGGTCCGTTCGCGTGTCCGGGGCGTGACGATGTCGAACTCGGATCGCCGTGATCGAGCATCGCCGAGCATTCTGCCACGGCCAGCGTGATCCCTCTCCTCGTTCCTGTCACAGGTCGTCGCGTTCAGAGCGCACACCGCATGCCCTGATCGCGACGGCCGTGGCCGCGGGAGCGGCTGGTCCTGCGAAGCGGCCCGGGGTCAGCGCACGTTGCGAGCAGGCTGACCCCGGGCCGGATGAATGCCGTCAACGGGCGACGGCCACCGCCGCCGAGGCTGCGGCGCCCGCGGCCGTGGCGATCACGTCGGCGACGGCGTCGGCCTGAGTGATGAACAGGGCATGGCTGCCGGGGACGTTGGTGATGTCGGCGCCTACGCGGGTGGCCATGTGCTGCAGCATCGCCTGGTCGAACGCCTTGTCGTCGGTGGCGATGACCGCCCAGCTCGGCTTGTCGTGCCATGCCGCCTGTGTGACTGCCTCGCCGAAGACGGCCATGTTCACCGGTACCTGGCTGTCGGCCATGAACATCGCATCGGCGGCGTTGACGTCGGCGGCGAACCCCGAGTGGAAGGCTTCGCGGTTGAGGACGCCGAAGCCCTTGTCATCGACGTCGATGATGAACTCGGGCGTGGCGGCGAAGCCCTCGTACTGCTGTCCGCTGGTCTCGCCGACATCGGGGATGAGTGCGGAGACGTAGACCAGGCCGGCGACCTTCGGGTGCACGCCGGCCTCTGTGATGACGGTGCCGCCCCACGAGTGCCCGACGAGGATGGTCGGACCATCTTGAGCGTCGAGCACTCGGCTCGTCGCCGCGACGTCATCGGTCAACGACGTGAGCGGGTTCTGAACGATCGAGACTCGGTAGCCGCGAGCGCTGAGGACGTCGTACACCCGGCGCCAGCCGGACCCGTCCGCGAAAGCCCCGTGCACGAGGACGACGTTCTTGATCTCTTCAGTGGGTTCCATGATCTCTTCCTTCGGGTTCGGCTCTGGATGAGCGGGTGTCAGTGAGGTGTAACGCAAGCAATACGCAATATATTGCATATCCATATGTCGCTCAAGAGGGCGTGTCGACTTGCGCGAGTGATGTTCGGCGTGAGCAATATATTGCATGCCGATTCCTCAGCGGGCCCCCGGTGTCGACCGCACGCTCCTTCGAGACGATGTGTTCCGTCGGCTGCGTGATGCCATCGTCGACTGCACGTTCCTTCCTGGTGAGCAGCTGAAGGATATGGAGCTCGCCGAATGGCTCGGAGTGAGTCGGACGCCTGTGCGTGAAGCGCTCCTGCGTCTCGGGGCGAGCGGGCTCGTGGTGTCGAAGCCCGGCCGGTCCACCGCCGTGAGCGCGATCGACCCCAAGGCTGTTCGTGACGCTCGAGACGTCGTCGCGGCGATGCATGTGCTGGCTCTCCGGGGGATGGCGGGGAATGCGAACGAGGGCGAGCTGGACCGCATGAGGGCGGCCAACCGCCGCTTCGCTGTCGCGTTGGATGCCGGAGACATCTCTGCGGCCGTGGATGCTGATGAGGAGTTTCATCAGGTGCCTGTCGCGTCACTCGGAAACGATGCGATCGTGGCGGTTCTGGATCAGTTCGGTCCTGTCGTGCGTCGCGCGGAGCGGTCGCGCTTCGCAGCGGACGGGCAAGCATCCTTCGAGCGTCACGAGCAGCTCATCGCACTGCTGGCGAGTGGAGACGCCCGGGGAGCCGAGGATCTGACTTTCGACACCTGGCATTCCCTGTCCGTCGACGAGGACTCCTCAGTGGAACCTCGCTGAACCGGGCGACGCCCGCGAGTACGGCTGCCTGCGAGTTGATCAGATGCTGTCCTATGGGACAGTATCTAGTGGTACTGTCCTGTAAGACGGTTTCTGCGTCGAGACCGAGGAGAGCACCGCGGTGCTCGGGACAGAAGGGAAGACCATGAGCAGGACACTGAGGAACGAAGAACTGCCGGCCGCCGCGCTCGGCTTCGTCGACGGATGGCAGGGGCGGGACGCGGGGAAGGTCGAAGCACTTTTCACTGAGGCAGCGGTGGTCGCGGACCAGGGCGAGACCTTCCGCGGTCTGGATGAGATCCGATCATGGATCAGCGGATCGATCGACTTGTTCGCCACCACGCTCACGTTCCTCGGAGCGCGCGAGGTGGACGGAATGGTGGGAGCGTCGTACCGCCTCGAAGGGGATTTCCCGGGCGGAGTCGCCGAGCTGGAGTATCAGTTCCATCTCGACGCCGAGGGGCAGATCGTTCGGCTCGACTTCGCACCCGCGCAGTCGTTCTAGTCGATCAGCACAGACGGGAGAGGCCGCCCCGGATCGGAGGCGGCCTCTTCTGGGCGTCACCTCCGGGATGGGAGGAGGCCCCGTGCGAGCATCTTCTCAGCCGAGGTGATCGCATCCTTGACGAATCTCGCCGTCAGGGCGGTGTACTCCTGGACGTCGCTTGCGGACCACCCGTCAAGGACTTCGGCGATCATCCGGTCGCCGAGCGCGTACACGCCGTGCGCGGCGGCTTCGCCGGCCTCCGTGAGGGCGATGAGGGTCGCCCGACGATCGGAGGGGTCGGTGGTCCTCTCCACCCATCCGTCCGCTTCGAGCCGGCGGACGATCTTGCTCACGTGCGATGCACCGGTCGCGAGCACTTCGGCCAGGGCGGTCGGTCGCATCGGGCCCCAGGCGAGAAGGTGCCGGAGGGTGGCGTGCGATTGCTGGTCGATGCTCTCTCCGCTGGCCGCCAGCACGTCGCCCTGAAAAGCCGGAGAGTCCCACAGGAGGATCAGTGCGCTGAGGTTGGCGAGGAGTTCGGAGCGATACGGGAAGTCGCTGGCGCGGCGGGGCCGCGTCATGCCGGAGTCTGCACTGCTGTCCATCCTCAGACTCTACTGACGCGCCCTCGCAGAAGTGTGAGTCGTACGCTGCCCGAGGCATCCCGAGGAACAGCCCCTGCTAGAGCAGACGACGCTGCGAGGCCCACACCGTGAGTTCGTGGCGCGACGACAGCTGCAGCTTTCTCAGCACCGATGAGACGTGCGTCTCGACCGTCTTGATCGAGATGAACAGCTCTGCGGCCACCTCCTTGTAGGCGTATCCGCGGGCTATCAGCCGCATCACCTCCTGCTCGCGTGCCGACAGTCGATCGAGTTCGTCGGTCGTCGTGGCGATCTCGCCGGCGACCGCGCCGAACGCGTCGAGCACGAACCCGGCGAGCCGCGGCGAGAACACCGCATCCCCGTCGGCGACGGCGTGCACGGCGCGGCTGACCTCCCCGCCGGATGAGCCCTTGGTGATGTAGCCGCGCGCACCGGCGCGGATCACCCGCACGACGTCGGCTGCGGCATCCGACACGCTCAGCGCCAGGAACCGGGCCGTCGTCGGCAGCGAGCCGCGGATCACCGACTCGCCGCCGGTGGAGTCGTCGCCGCTGCCACCCGGAAGGTGAACGTCGAGCAGCACCACATCGGGCACTGTCTCGCGGATCATCGCAATGGCGGACGGCACGTCGGCTGCCTCCCCGACCACCTCGACGCTCGCATCGAGATCGGCGCGGAGCCCCGACCGGAAGATCGAATGGTCGTCGACGATCACGATCCGGATGCTGTCAGCCACGAGCGTCCTCGCCTTCATCCGTGTTCGCCGGCGCGTTCGGCATCTGCGCGTTCGCCGCGCCCCGCGGCACGGTCGACAGTCGCAGATGCACCTCGGTGCCGCTCTCATCGCTGCGCACGGTGCCCGAGCCCCCGGCTCGACGCATCCGACCGATGATCGACTCCCGCACGCCCAGGCGGTCGCCCGGCACGTCGTCCAGTCGGAAGCCCGGACCCCGATCACGCACGAAGACGTCGACGTCGGTCGCATTGCCCTCGATGTAGACCGAGACCTCGCCCGTCGCGTGCCGTGCGGCATTCAGCATCGCCTCTCGCGCCGCCGCGGCGAGTTCCCCGCTCGCACGCTCGGTGGAGAGGCCCGCCGAGACCACCTCGATCCGCACCGGGTAGTCGAGCTCCAGGCCCCCGGCATAGTCGCGCAGGTCGGTCGCCAGATCGCTGTCGGCCGGGGCATCGCCGTCGTACAGCCAGGCTCGCAGCTCACGCTCCTGCGCCCGTGCGAGCCGAGCCGCCTCGCTCGATGCGCCAGCCCTGTTCTGGATCAGCGCGAGGGTCTGCAGCACGGAGTCGTGCAGGTGCGCGGCCATCTCACTGCGCTGCTCCTCACGGATGCGCCGCACGCGTTCGCCCGCCAGGTCGCGCCACCGCGGAATCAGGGTCGACATCAGCACGGCGAGGATGCCGGCGAGCGGGACCAGCACGAGTGCGACACCGATGCTGCCGACAGGCCGGGTCAGGAGCAGGCCGAACAGCATCGCGAGGAGCGCGATCGAGAGGATCCTGACCAGCATCGTGTGTCGAGGCCCGCGGGCGGTGTCGGTGCGATCGATCAGGGTCGCCCACAGCCCGGCCCCGGTCACCGCCCCCACGGTGCCGAACACGACCACGGCCGCCGCATCAGGCGGAATCGTTCCCGAGATCCAGTCGCTGCCGCCGCGCCAGAAGAGCACGATGAGCATGCCGAGGCTCGCAGGGGCGAGCAGCATCCAGGCCACGGGCACCCGTCGCGACGGGGTGCCGTCGCCGTCGGCCCAGGGCGTGAACGCCCAGCACCATGCGTAGAGCAGGATGCCGGCCCCGCCGCACATCGTGAGAGCGATGAAGAGCGCACGGACCATCCACACCCGCACGCCCAGGTGACGGGCGAGACCCGCGCTGACGCCTGCGACCAGGCAGTCTCTGTCGCGTGTCAGGGCCTGACGCGGCTCGGGCTGGAGGTCTCCTCCCTCACGCGACGACACGACGGAGCGAGAGGGTCGCGCAGACGCGGTCGCGGAAGAGGACATGTCGACATCCAATCATCCGGCGCACGGATCCGTGACCTCCCCTGGAGAGAATCAGGGGTCGCTCAGGGGTTCACCCCATGGCAGGGATCCGACCGGGGGAGACAGGATTGACACATGACGATTCCGACCGCGCCACCGCCTCCCGCCGACCAGGCCAGCCCGCCGAGGACGGCCGTTCCGCACGGCGCCGAGCGATTCCTCCTGTGGGTCGCCGGTCTCGGAGTGGTCCGCTCCGACGGATGGCTCGGTGGGGTCGCCGCCGGCATCGCCGCCCGGTTGCGGATCGACCCGCTGATCGTGCGCGGCGTCCTCGTGGTCGCAGCGCTCTTCGGCCTGCCGGTGATCTTCCTCTACGCCCTCGCCTGGGCGCTGCTGCCGGATCTCGACGGCCGGATCCACGTCCGCGACCTGCTGCGGCGGGACTACCAGCCCGTGCAGCTCGGTCTTCTGGGCATGGCCATCGTCGGGCTGATCCCGACGGCTCCGCTCACCGGACGCCTGTTCGGGTTCGGATACGAGAGCTGGTCGGCGCTGGCGGTCTTCAGCTGGATCGTCGGGCTGGTCATCGTAGGTGGACTGCTCTTCCTGATCGTGCGTGCTGCAAGCCGCACCCCGGGTGCTTCCGCGCCTGATCTGCCGGTGGCTTCCGCAGATCCGGTGGCCCCGGAGGCATCCGTTCCCCTCGGCGGTTCGGGTACCGCCGAGGGGGCGGATGCCACATCCGCCGACTCGTCCGAGGTGTACGCCGCACCGGCCGCGTTCATCGACGACGCACCGCCCGCACCACCCGCGCCTCTTCCCTCCGGGGTGCAGGACCCGGCCGAGGTCGCCGCGTGGCGGATCCAGCACCGGGCGTGGAAGGAGCAGGACCAGGCGTGGCGCCGGCGGCAGCAGGATGCCGAACGCATGGCGCGCGATCAGGTCAGACGCGAGCGTCAGGCGGAGGCAGCGGTGTTCGCCGCCGAGGCCGCGGAGCGCCGCCGCATTCGTCGCGCCTCCCGCCCACGCGCGGGTTTCGCGATCGTCGCCTCGGTCATCGGCCTCGCCATCGTCGTCGGCGCTCTGGTCGGGCTCGGCAACGGCGACGCCGCAGTCGGCGGTGCCCTCGGCCTGCTGTCGGCCGCACTGGTGCTCGCGATGGGGATGATCGTCGCCGGTGCCCTCCGACGGCGCAGCGGCTTCCTCGCCTTCGCGACCGTGCTGACGCTCGTCGCCGGACTGGTGGCCGGCGGGTTCTCCGCCTTCCAGGGCGTGAGCATCGGCTGGGCATCGATCTCGAACAACGAGGCCGCGCACGTGCGCCAGCCGTTCGGTGACCTCTCCATCTCGCTCAACCGGCATGACGACGCTCCGCGGCCGATCGTCGTGGAGAAGGGTGCCGGCAGCACCTGGATCTCCGTCGACCCCGGTGTGCAGCTGCAGCTGCGGGCGACCGTCGGAACCGCCGACGTGAGCTGGACGCGGGTCGAGGCCGGCACCGGCGCGATCATCGACAGCGGCACATGGACGGCGACGGAACGCGACGGCGAATCGGTCGTGGCCGAGACGATCTCGGCCGAGAACGCACCGACGACGACCGTGCAGCGGGTGACCATCGCGCAGACCAGCGGCGAGATAGACATCACCCTCATCGAGGCTGAGGAAGAGGACGAGCGATGAGCACTCAGACGACCACCGAGGCGGGCACAGCAGCGGCGACCGCTGCATCCGCACCCCACGCCGAGGCGGTCACCCCGCCTCGCACCCGCTGGGCGGCCATCGTCTGGGGCGTCCTGTTCGCCGCCGTGGCGGCGACCTCGCTCTGGCTCATCGCCGACGATGACCGCCGCTCGGGCGTCGCCGACTGGGCGCTCACCCTCACACCCGTCACGATCAGCACTCTCATGATCCTGACCATCGGCGTGCTCCTGCTCGTCACCGGCGCGACGGCGTTGCTCCGCACGGTGCAACGCCGGACGGTGCAGCGCCGGACGAGCGCCAGCATCCCGCCGCATTCCGTCGACGATCTTCCCATCGAGTAGCTCGAGGGACGTGGTTCACGAGGCACCCGGCTCATGCGGCTTCGGCCAGAGAACCGGGTGCCTGCGTCGTTCCCTCCGCCTCGAGACGGGCGAGGTGGGCAGCCTCGGCGAACGACTCAGCGCTCGGCCGTGATCGCCTCCAGAACCTTCCCCTGCCCGACCGACCAGACGAACTCGGGCGTCCGGCCGTTCACGGCATGATCGCCGAGCTGTCGGGCCTTGAAGATCCACGGGTTGTGCGATGACACGGTGCGAGCGTTCCGCCAGTGGCGGTCGAGAGCGGTGCCCGACCTCACAGCAGACGCGCCGAGCGTGTCGAACAGTCGCGAGGCCGCACGAGGAACCAGATCGGTGAGCACGATCTGCGCGTGCGACGACGCGAGCTCCGCCGCGACGACCGCATCCTCCGTCTCCGGCGTGCCGAGCACGTCGGCGGCATGCTGCACCGCTCGGGCGACGTCGAGCACGAGCGCCCTGGCCGTCGCCCTCGTCGCCGTCAGCTCGCCGACGATCTGCAGGATCTGAGGGTCGTCGGCCACTCGTTCGGCGCTGCCGTGGCTGTAGGTGCGAGTGCGTGCCCGCACCTGATCGACGGTGTCGCGCTCGATCGCGGCGGCGATCCCGGCCAGCACCGACAGCAGCGTGAGCTGATAGACGGCCGTCTGATACGGGAAGCGCGAGGTGAACGGCTCGACGTCGTCTTCATCGACCGAGGCATTCTTGAACACGGCAGTGCCGGTGCCCGTCAGCGGCTGTCCGAAGCCGTCCCAGTCGTCCGAGACCTCGACGCCGTCCTGATGCCTGCGGATGAGGGCGGTGACGGTCGTGCCGTCGAGGTCGACCGTCGCATCGATCCACTCCGCGAAGATGCTGCCTGTCGTGTAGAACTTGCGTCCGTCGACGCGCCAGCTTCCATCGGGGCGCCGGGTCACGCGCGTCGCATTCGTCCCCACGGAGGCGGCACCGTTCTCCGACCACGCGTTGCCGACCAGCTCTCCGTCGGCGATGCGCTCGAGCCAGCGGGAGCGCCGCTCACTCGGCGTCGCAGCCAGGATGTGCTCGACGTACGCGATGTGGCCACGGAAGATCTGCGGGAGGTTCGAGTCGGCCGAGGCGAGCTCGATCAGCACCTCGGCGAAGGATTCCCAGTCCAGCCCGAAGCCGCCGTGCTCGATCGGCAGCCGGAGCCGACCGAAGCCCGCTGCGCGCAGGGCGGCGACCTGGGCGAACGGCAGCTCGTGATCCTTCTCCCGTGCGATCGTGCCGGTCGCGATCTCGTCGAACAGCGGACGGAATCCGTCGAGGGCGGCCCGGAGCCGCTGCGTCTGCGCGCCCATCAGGTGTACAGCGAGATCGGCTGCAGCTCGCCGTTCAGCGTCCAGGCGCCGACCTCGAGCTTCTTGTAGTCGATCGGATCGTGCAGCGAGTGCGTGCGGACGTTCCTCCAGAACAGGTCGAGTCCCACGTCGGCCCGGGCGGAGCTGGACCCGGTGATCTCGAAGATCCGGTTCGCGACCTCGATGCCGACCTCGGTCGAGACGACCTTGACCTTGGCTATCTCGATCGCCAGCTCGCCGCGACGCTCGGCCGTGACGGCGTCTCCTTCGTCCACGACCTCGTCGAAGAGACGGCCGGCGCGGTCAGCCAGCGCCTCCACGGCCGCGATACGAGAGGCGAACTCGCCGACGACGCGCTGCACGAACGGGTCGTCGCGGTACGAATCGGCCTGGCTGAGGAACCAGGCGCGTGGACGTGCCCGCACGAGGTCGAGTCCGCGCGCGAGCGCTCCCTCGGCGATGCCGAGATACAGGTTGCCGAAGGCGAGCTGGATGCCGGGGGTGATCAGCGTCGAGAACGGCTCGTCGCCGAGTTCGCCGAGCACATCGTCAGCGGACACGCGCACGTCCTCGAAGTGCACCGAGCCGCTGGCGGACAGGCGCTGCCCGAGCGCATCCCAGTCGCCGAGATAACGGATGCCGTCGCGGTCGTGGTCGAGCACGACGAACAGCACCTGGCCGTCGCGCTCGCCGCCGCGGACGAGCGCTGCGGCCAGCACCACGTCGCCGGCAGACGCACCGGTCGAGAAGCGTTTGAGGCCGTTCAGCCGGTATCCGTCGCCGTCTGCGGTCAACTCGAGGTCGGGATCCGTCGGGTTCACGGAATCGCCCCAGACCCAGCGCCCCTCGGTGGTCTTGCGGTGCCATTCCTCCTGCACCGACGGGTCGGCAGCGAAACCGATGTTGCCCGAGTTGATGTAGTGGTACGCGAGGACCTGCGCGACCGAGGCATCGGCACGCGACAGGATGCGGATGACGAGGAAGGCCGTCTCCCAGTGCGCTCCGCCGCCGCCGAATTCGGCGGGCTGCAGCAGCGTCACCAGGCCCGCGTCGCGGAGCAGGTCGAGCTCGACCGTGGGGTCTGCGTTCGCGCGGTCGCGCTGCAGGGCGTCGGTGGCGAGCTCGGCGGCCACGCGTTCGGCGACTCCGCGCCAGTGCGCGCGCTCCGCGGCATCCGCCGTGCCCGTCCACCGGCTGCGGTTCGTGGTCTCTGCGATGACGCTCATCGGGCGTCCTCCTTCTCGGTGAGTGCGGTCAGGTCGTCGAGTTCGGCCGCGTCACCGGGGGCCGCGGCATCCACCAGTGGGCCGCCGCGCGTGCCGTCGAGGGCGGATGCTCCGCCGACGTAGGCGCCGCGATACGAGTGCGCGGGGTGCCACTCGGGCACGACGGGGGAGCCGTCGCCCGAGAGCCGTCCTCGCAGCGTTCCCTCGGGGTAGTCGTCCCAGGTGCGTCCGCGACGGCGCAGCTCGGGCACGAGGTGTTCGACGATGTCCTCGAACGATCCGGGGGTCACCACGTAGGCGATGTTGAAACCGTCGACGCCGCCGACCTCGACCCAGCGCTCCAGCTCGTCGGCGACCGTCTGCGGACCACCGACGATCACAGGGCCGATGCCGCCGATTCCGACGTAGTGCGCGATGTCCCGAGGCGTCCACTTGCGGTCGGGATCTGCTTTGGTGAACACCGACAGGGCGGAGCGCCCTGCGTCCGTGTCGACGTACTCCAGCGGCACGTCGGGGTCGTACTGCGAGAGATCGAGTCCCGTCCACCCGGCGTAGAGCGCCAGCGCTCCCTCGACCGAGACGTAGCCGCGGTAGTCAGCGAGCTGCGCCTCGGCCTCCTCGTCGGTCGCTGCGACGACGACCGTCACGAGCGTGAGGATCTTGACCGAGTCGCGCGGGCGGCCGAGCGCCTCGGCCCGGTCGCGGATGTCATCCGTCACAGGCCGCGTCGACTCGGGGCGCAGGCCGTTGATGAAGATCGCCTCGCCGTGCGTCGCCGCGAACTGGCGTCCGCGGGGCGACGCGCCCGCCTGGAACATCACCGGCGTGCGCTGCGGGCTGGGCTCGGCGAGATGGATGCCGGGAACGCGGTAGTGCCGCCCCTCGTGGCCGATCGGATGCACCCGCGCCGCATCGGCGAAGACGCCGGCCTCGCGGTCGCGGAGCACCGCGCCGTCCTCCCACGATCCCTCCCACAGCTTGTACGTCACGTCGAGGAACTCCTCGGCGATCTCATACCGGTCGTCATGGGCGATCAGCGTGTCGAGCCCGAGGTTGCGGGCCGCGGAGTCGAGGTAGCTCGTGACGACGTTCCAGCCCACGCGTCCGCGCGTGAAATGGTCGAGCGTCGAGAAGCGGCGGGCCAGAGCGTACGGCTGCTCGTAGGTCGTGGCGACCGTCACACCGAATCCGAGGTGCTCGGTCGCGTGCGCCATCGCGGAGATCTGCACGACCGGGTCGCCGAGGGGGACCTGCGTCGCATCGCCGAGCGCCGTGGCAGCCGAGTCGCGGTAGACGTCGTAGGTGCCGAGCACGTCGGCGATGAAGATCGCGTCGAATCTGCCGCGCTCCAGCGTCTTCGCGACATCGACCCAGTAGTCGAGATCGTGATAGCGATCGGCCTGGTTGTCGGGGTGCCGCCAGAGCCCGGGGGCCTGGTGTGTCACGCACGTCATGTCGAAGGCGTTCAGGATGATGCGACTGGGCACGGTGCTCCTCTGGAAGGTAGGGACTTCGCGACCATAACCACTCGAGCCGAGCGATGTTGCGCCGGATGACTTCGCGCGTCGCACGACGACGAACTGTTACGCCTGCGATGCGGGGCGCGGCGCGGGCCTCCTAGCGTGAGCGCCGATCGCTTCCCCGACCCGATGCCTGAGGAGCCCCCATGTCCTTCCTTCCGAGCAGCGCCAGACGCCGCCTCCTTCTCGGTGCTGCCGCCCTGGCGGCCGCGACGTTCGTGATCGCCGGCTGCGCGGCGCAGGCCCCCGAGTCCGGTGGCGAGGGCGCAGACGGCGACTTCACCGGCCAGACGTTGAACGCGCTGCTCATCACGTCGCATGAAGGCGCGGGCAACTGGCTCAAGGAGCATTTCGAAGAGGAGACCGGCGCCGAGGTGAACCTCACGATCGTGCCCTACGACGAGATCGGTTCGACCCTCGCTCTCGACCAGCAGTCGGGCGCGAACACGTTCGACGTCGCGGCTCCCTGGTACGTCTCGATCGGCGACCTCGCCGAGGGCGGCTCCATCCAGGACCTCACGGACTGGATCGCCGACACCCCCTCGCTCGAGGCGGACGACTTCATCCCCTCGATCAACGACCCGTACACGCTGGTCGGCGACCGCCGCTACGGCCTGCCCTTCGACGGCGACACCCACGTGCTCTTCTACAACAAGGAGATCCTCGAGCGGAACGGCATCACCGAGCCGCCCACGACCTGGGACGAGTATCTGGCCGACGTGAAGGCGATCACCGAGAACGAGGGCGACGAGGGCGTCTACGGCTCGGCCATCTTCGGCCAGAAGTCGCCGCTGATCCTCGGGGCCGCCTACGCGAACCGCCTGGCGGGCTTCGGCGGCGAGTTCGTCGACGACGACGGCACGCCCACGATCAACTCCCCGGAGGCCGTCGCCGCGGCTGAGGCGCTGGTGGATGCCGTGCCCTACGCCTTCCCGACGGCTGCCGAGACCGACTTCGGAGTCGGCAACGGTGCCTGGTACGACGGCAAGGTCGGATTCATCGAGAACTGGACCGACCTCGGGGTGGGGTCGGAGACGAACCCCGACTCGAAGGTCGCGGGCAAGTGGGGCGTCACCACGCTTCCCGTCGGCGGAGACAACACCGAGGCTCGCGCGTCGCTGGTGGCCGGATTCACCTGGGTGATCGCGGCGAACACCGAGAAGACCGATCTCGCGAAGGCGTTCATCGAGTACGCCGCGTCCAGCGAGGTCAACTCCGAGCTGATCGTCGCCGACCCGCAGACCGGCATCGACCCGAACCGCGAGTCGTCGCTCGAGAGCGAGGCCTACGGCGAGACGTACCCCGACCTGCAGCGGGTCAACCGCACGACGCTGAGCGGATCGCTCGCCTGGCCGACGGGCGAGAACGCCTCGCAGGCCGCGCAGATCCTCACCGACGAGTTGGCGAAGCTCATCGCCGGCGACGGCGGCACCGCGCAGGAGACACTCGACCGTGTCCAGGCCGAGTGGGAAGAGATCCTTGGCTGACGCCTCCGCCATCCGCGTGCGCACCGCCCGCGCGTCCGGCCGAGTGCCGCGACGGGCGGGCGGTCTCGCGCGGCCGGGCGCAGCACGGTTCCTGACCGCGCCGACGATCCTGTCGATCATCGTGCTCGGCGCGTATCCGCTCGTGTTCATCGTCGCGGCGGCCTTCACCGACTCGACGCTCGGGCGGCCGTTCCAGGAGTGGGTCGGGACGGCGAACCTCGAGACGATCCTCGCGGATGCCGACGTCGTCGCGTCGTTCGCCCGGACGGTCGCCTATGCCGTCGTGGTGGCCGTCGTCAGCGTCGCGCTCGGGCTCGCGATCGCCGTCGCGCTGGAGCGTGCGACCCGAGCGGGCGCCGTCGTGCGCACGCTGCTCCTGCTCCCGCTGATCACCCCGCCGGTGGTGGTCGGCACACTGTGGAAGCTCGTGTTCAACCCCGGCGGAGGACTCCTCGCGACCGTGCTGCCCGGTCTGTCGCTCGCGCCGCTGTCGACGACGGCGTGGGCGCTTCCCGCGATCGGGCTCGCCGATGTCTGGCAGTGGACACCGCTGATCGTGATCCTCGTGTACGCCGCGCTGCTCACGCAGGACCCGTCCGTGCGGGAGGCGGCGTCCCTCGACGGGGCTCATGGAGCCGGTCTGTTCCGGCACATCACCTGGCCGGCGATCGCGGGCACGGTGATCGCCGCGCTCTTCATCCGGCTCGTCATCGCGTTGAAGGTCTTCGATCTCGTGTTCGTGATGACCTCGGGCGGACCCGGTCAGGCCTCGACCGTCACCACCTACCTCATCCAGCAGGTCGCCCTCAAGGAGTTCGACATCGGTCGGGCATCCGCGATCACCCTCGTGTTCGCGGTCATCGTCACCGCAGTGACCCTCGTGCTGGCGTTCTTCGCACGAAAGGCCCGACATGACTGAGCGGCGCACGCGCGTGCGACCCGTCGCGAGCAGCGTGCTCTTCATGACGCTCGCCGTGACCCTCGTACCACTCGCGTATCTGTTCTCGGTGTCGCTGATGGGGCGCGACGAGACGGTCTCGGGAGTCCTGTGGAGCGCTGCCCCGCACTGGGAGAACTGGGGCGACGTGCTGTCCACCGACATCCCCCGGTCGATCCTGAACTCCCTTGCCGCAGCGATCGGCGGTGCTGTCGTCTCGTTGGCCATCGCCGTCCCCGGCGCCTGGGCCATCGTCCGTCACAACGCCGGCGGGCGCACGCTGGGCGCGACTCTGATGAGCCCGTGGCTGCTCCCCCCGATCGTCGCCGTGGTGCCGCTGCTGACCCTTCTGCGATCGGTCGGCCTCAACAACACGCTCCTCGGCCTGACGCTCGTGTACGCCCTCGTCAACGTCCCGGTCGCCGTCTGGTTGCTGGAGGGATTCATCCGCCGGTTGCCGGTGGAGATCGAGGAAGCGGCGCGCATCGACGGTGCGGGGACGCTGCGGATGCTGTGGTCGGTCGTCGTCCCTCTGCTGCTGCCGAGCCAGGTCGCGATCGGGATCATCGTCGCGATCCTCAACTACAACGAGTTCCTCCTCGCGACCTTCCTCACGCAGAGCGTGGATGCGCAGACGTTCCCCGTGGCTCTGTCGCTGTTCTACGGAGACCGCACTCCGCACTTCGGCAAGATCGCGGCCGCATCGTTCATCGGCGTGATCCCGGTCTTCGCCGCCGCCGTGTTCTTCCAGCGCTGGCTCGTAGGCGGGCTGACGACGGGCGCGGTGCGCTGAGGAGCCCCCGGTTCCGCCCTGTCCAGTCGCCTCCTGTGCCGGTATATCGGTGCTGTATTCCGGTAACGGCGTAATCAGATCGCCTTTCTCTGATCTCTTAGATGAGTCGCGACTGGGAGCGACTCGAAATCGGACTGGGGATGACGATGACTGGGGAGAACACTGCCGTGCGCGCGTACGGAAGGACGATCGGCCGAGAGAAGGCGATCGACGGGGAGAAGAAGCTGCGAGGCCGGGGGGCCGTCGCGATGGTCGTGGGGATGATCATCGGCGTGGTCGGGATGCTGGGGGCCGCTCTGCCGGCCGCGGCCGCACCGACGGTGACATACCCCGGAGCGATCGCCAACGTGTCGCTCGAGAACCAGAACGGCGGTGGCCCGCTGGATCAGTGGGACACCGTGCGGATCTCGGGCGAGTGGAAGGTCCCGGCAGGGGCGCAGGCGGGCGAGACCTTCGGGATGACGCTTCCGGCGGAGTTCAGCCGACTGGCGGCGGGGGAGTTCACGATCAGCGACCCCGCGACCGGCGAGCTCATGGCGAACTGCATGGTTTCCGCCGGTCAGGGGCCTGACATGGTGTGCACGCTGACGGAGGCCGTCAACGGCAAGGAAGACGTCGGGGGAACCTTCTGGATGCAGGCACGCGCCTCGCAGTCCACGACGAACGAGACGGTCGAGTTCGACCTCGGCGATACGGTCGAGATCGTCGACCTGCCGGGTGACGGGGGAATCGTGCCCGTCGACCCGACAGAGCAGACCGAGCCCTACAAGTACGGCGGCGAGACGGCGACCGATGGGCGGCTCAAGTGGGTCGTCGGAATTCCGAGCGGGTTCGCGAGCGACGGTGCCTTCACGATCACGGACACGCTCGACCCGGGTCTCGCCGATCATCACTACACCGGTGAGGTGCGGCTGAGCCAGCGCCCCGTCGAGAACGGGATGCAGATCGGGAACTGGAGCATCGTCGATCCGTCGAGGTATCAGATCGTCTTCGCCGCCGACGGCCAGTCGTTCGAGTTCACGGCCTCAGGCCTGCCGGCAGGTGGCTTCGCTTACGAGCTGCTCTACTACACCCAGGCAGACGGTCCGGTCGTGAAGGGTGACGTCTTCGGCAACCATGCCGTCGTCGACACCGTCGCGACGTCGGCCACCCACACGATCACCGAATCAGGTGGCGGCGACGGCACCGGCGTGACCTACACGACCTTCTCGATCTCGAAGGCGCTGACAGGCGCTCAGGCCGCTGCGGCCCAGACCGCGACGTACACCGTGCGGTATTCCCTCAAGGGCTCCGACGCCCCGGCCAAGACCATGGTCGTGCCCGTCGGCCAGCCGGTCGTGAGCGATCGCGCTCCTCTCGGATCGACCTTCGTGATCGAGGAGATCGATCTGCCCGCCGTCGACGGAGTGAGCTGGGGAACGTGGACCGTCTCCGGTGACGGAGTCGTCGACGCCGGCAACGGCACGTTCGAGGTGACGCCCGGAGCAGCGGCGGGTGTGTCACTCACGCTCACCAACATCGCGAACCCGATCCCGGTCGTCGAGCCCACGCCGACCCCGACCGCGACGCCCACGCCGACCCCGACCCGCACGCCCGCGTCGGCCACGATGCCTGGAGAGCTGGCGCTGACGGGTGGCGGCGACGGGTCGGGCTTCCTCGCCCTCGCGGCCGCACTGATCGTCGGCGGTGGGCTTGCGACCGCGGTCTCCGTGAAGCGGCGGTCGAGCGTCGCACGACGCTGACAGCCGCACGCACACAGCAGCGGGTGATCACCGGTCGGTGACCACCCGCTGCTGTGTTCCAGGCGCCGCGTGCGTCTGCGTCGCGGTGAGTCGTCCGATCAGCGGATCGCGTAGACGGCGCTGCCGACGATCACGGCGACGATCGTGGTCCACCCGACGATGGCGACAGCCTGCCAGATCAGGATGCGGACCTTGCCCACACCGGCCGCGGCGAGCATCGTGGCGGTGAACTGGGTCGGCAGCAGCAGGGGACCGAGGAGGCTCACGCCGGGAACGCCGTAGCGCTCGAACGCCCGCTGGAACTTCTCCTTGCGCGCACCGCCGCGCTCGGACTCCGCGGGGATCGACTCGACGGCGCCGCCGCCCGTTCCGGCCAGCACGGCCTCACGGCTGCGGTTGCGGTTCACGATCGCGGTGCGCGCACCCGAGCTCGCGATCACGAGCACGGCGACGCAGAGGAAGTTGCCCACGATCGCCGCGATGGCGGCGACGACGGGGTGGATGCCGCCGATGATGCCGATCGAGACGGCACCCTCACCCTCGATGAAGGGAATGGCACCTGCGAGGGCGACGATGAGCGGCTGGACGAGCTCGGGAACCTGGGCGACGAAGCCCTGGAAGGTCTCGATGAGGTTCATTGGATTGCTCCTATGGTCTGAGCGCCGGTGTCTCCGCCGCGATGTATCCAGTCCATCGCTCCTCCGCTCCCGGCGGCAGTGTCGGGCCGTCACTCGTTTCCGGGTGCTTCACCCGCAGCATCCGTGACATGTGTCACGCCCGTATCGTGGGGGCATGCAGAGCACATCCCCGCTGGTCGAGCCGCCAGGCGACCCGTCGCTCGGAGCCCGGCAGCTTGCTCGTGGCATCACCGCGACCTGGTGGTACACGTTCTCGGCCGTCGTGTTCCTCGAACTCTTCCTGGTGCTGGTGTGGACACTCGAGGCGCTCGCCTCGCCGGGTGACGCGACCGCGCCGGTGGTCGTCGGCGTCGGGGGCATCGTCTGGTGGCTGTCGACCGCCATCCTGCTGTGGGCGTATCGGCACCGCGTCGACGCCGACCCGGGGATTCCCTGGACGCGCATCGCTCTTCCGCTGCTGATCGCCGCCGCCTATGGCGCGCTGGCGGGCTTCGTGACCGACAGCTGGCTGCTCGCGCTCATGCCGATCGCGCAGTCGGTCGTGCTGCTCAACTGGCCGAAGGGCGTGCGGCTGCGGATCGTGGTCCTCGCGACCGTGCTGCTCTTCTGCCTGGCGTTCATCGACGGGGCCCGCGGCGCCATGGAACCGGGTGCTCCGGGCTGGCTGCCCGCTCTGTACACCATCCTGATCCCGGCGATGTCGGTGAGCTCGCTGTGGTGGTGGGATGTCCTGGTCACGCTCGACCGGGCGCGCGCCTCCGAGTCGAGGCTCGCTGCGACCCAGGAACGACTTCGCGTCGCCACCGACGTGCATGACCTGCAAGGGCACCACCTGCAGGTGATCGCGCTGCAGCTCGAACTGGCTGAGCGACTGATGGGGCTCGATCCTGATGCGGCGCTCGAACAGCTGCAGGCCGCGCGGGTGAGCGTCGACGAGGCGCGGCAGGGCACACGCGATCTCGCGACCCGGTTCCGTTCGGTGCCGTTGGGTGACGAGGTGGCGAACGCGCGCGACCTCCTCAGCGCCGCAGGTCTCGCGGTGGACGCGGAGATCGCGCCGGACGCCGACGACGCGCCGGCATCCGCGCTGGGACCGGTGATCCGAGAGACGACCACCAACGTTCTGCGGCATGGTGCAGGACGCCACGCGCGGCTCACGCTCAAGAGGGTGCCGGAGGGGTGGCGATACGAGGTGGCGAACGACGTGGATGCCGATGCTGCGAGCGAGCCGGTCGGCTCGGGCCTCGATGGCGTCAGGCGCCGCATCGCCGAGGCGGGCGGCACCCTGGAGATCCATGACGAGGGCGGTGACTTCGCGGTGGTGGTCACGGTGCCCGCGAACGAGGATGCGTCCGTCGACAGAGGGGGTTCGCGATGATCCGGGTGCTTCTCGCCGATGACGAGGGGATGATCCGTTCCGCGCTTGCGGCGCTGCTGCGACTCGAGGGCGACATCGAGGTCGTCGCCGAGTGCGAAGACGGAGAGCAGGCGCTCGCCGAGGCTCTGCGGTTGACGCCGGACGTGTGCCTGCTCGATCTCGAGATGCCGGGCCTCGATGGTGTCGAAGTCGCCGAGCGGCTGAACAGGGCTATCGCCACCCGGTGCGTCGTGGTGACTCGGCATGCCCGCCCGGGCGTGCTGCGTCGGGCGCTCGCCTCCGGGGTCTCGGGCTTCCTGCCGAAGTCCCGCGGCGCCGATCAGGTCGCCGACGTGATCCGCAGGGTCGCAGCCGGCGCGCGGTACGTCGATCCGGAGATCGCGGCCGACGCGCTGAGTGACGAACGATCCCCGCTCACCGACCGCGAGCTCGACGTGCTGCGCGCAGGCCGCCGCGGCCAGACGACAGGTCAGATCGCGAAGGCACTGTCGCTCGCCCCCGGGACGGTGCGTAATCACATCTCGGCCGTGCTCGCGAAGCTGTCGGTCGGCACGCGGCAGCAGGCGGTGCTCCTCGCCGAAGAGCGCGGCTGGATCTGAACGAGAGAGCGCTGCGCCCGGGCCAGGAGACGGAGGGCGGGTGAGGCCGTGGGAGATGGCCCCACCCGCGAGCCACGCGGAAAAGGGGAGAGCGCGGCCCGGACGTGGAGCGAGCGCTTACCCCCAGCCTCACTCCACGTCTCACATGCAAGACCCGCAGATCGCAGGATCGTGACGCGGGTGGCGGAAATCTCTGCGGGCCGCGTCGTCAGCGGCCTTCGTGGTGCTCGTCGTGTTCGTGGTGGTGGTGCTGGTCGTGGTCGTGGTGGTCGTGCTCGTCTTCGAGGATCATGCCGACGGATGTCGCACAGGCGTCGCCCTTCCACGCCTCCACGCCTTCGCGCACGGCGAAGATCGCGATGACGAGTCCCGCGACGGCATCCGCCCACCACCAGCCGAACAGGCTGTTGAGTGCGAGGCCGACCAGCACGGCGGCCGACAGGTAGGTGCAGATCAGCGTCTGCTTCGAATCGGCGACCGCTGTGGCCGAGCCGACCTCCTGCCCCGCGCGACGCTCCGCGAGGGAGACGAGGGGCATGATGACGACGCTCACGGCGGTGAGGACGAGGCCGACTGCGCTGTGTGCCGGGCGGTCGCCGCCGATCAGCGAGAGCGCGGACGATGCGACGACGTAGATCGCGAGGGCGAAGAAGGCGACGGCGATCACCCGAAGCGTCGGCTTCTCCCACCGCTCGGGGTCGCGGCGGGTGAACTGCCAGGCGACGGCCGCAGCGGACAGCACCTCGATGCTCGAGTCGAGGCCGAAGCCGATGAGCGCGGCGGAGGACGCGACGGACCCGGCCGTGATCGCGACGATCGCCTCGATCACGTTATAGATGATCGTGAATGCCACGATGAGTCGGATGCGACGGTGCAGCGTCGTCCGACGGGCAGGGGTCGGAGCGACCGTGGTCATCAGCAGGTGCACCCTTCGCCGTCGCAGCAGTCGGGCTCGACGATCAGCACGACCTGCAGCAGTGCGTCGAGTGCCGGGACGAGGTGCGGGTCCGCGAGCTGATAGCGGCTGCGCCGGCCGTCTTGGATGCTCTCGACGAGACCGCACCCGCGCAGACACGCGAGATGGTTCGACAGCAGCTGTCGACTCACGCCGAGATGTTCGGCGAGGTCGGAGGGATACGCGGGCTCTTCGCGGAGCGCGAGCAGGATCGATGCGCGTGTCGAGTCCGACAGTGCGTGTCCCAGCCGGGCGACCGCCGCGGTGTGGGTGGGGGAGGCCGTGAGAGTCACACCACTACAGTACAGAAAACGCTGAACTCAGCGAAACTTGAACCGGAGGCCGGCAACATCGCCGAAATCCCAGCTCTGTACCGTGGTGGGCGGACGCAGGATCGAGGGAGAACGACTGATGACGAGTGTGACGATCGAGCGCGTGGCCTGGACGCACCCGGATGCCGAGCGGCTGCGCGCCGCGCAACGGGTCGAGCTCGACGCTCGATACGGCAGCGACGACCACGAGCCCGGCGTCGTACCCTCAGCCGACGACGTGCCGGTCTTCCTGATCGCGCGCGATGCGCAGGGAGTGGCGATCGTGTGCGGTGGACTGCGGGTGCTCGATGCAGATGTGCTGGGAGAAGGCGTCGCGGAGATCAAGCGGATGTACGCCGCTCCGCAAGCGCGCGGCACCGGAGCGGCCACCGCACTGCTCAGCGCTCTCGAGCGGGCCGCGGACGATCTCGGTATCCGACGCCTGGTGCTCGAGACCGGCACGGCGCAGCCCGATGCCGTGCGCTTCTACGAGCGGGAGGGGTATGCGCCGATCCCGCTGTACGGCCACTACGTGGAGAGCGACCTCTCGCTGTGCTTCGCGAAG
The DNA here is from genome assembly GCF_038397735.1 of Microbacterium sp. LWH13-1.2. Taxonomy (NCBI): domain Bacteria; kingdom Bacillati; phylum Actinomycetota; class Actinomycetes; order Micrococcales; family Microbacteriaceae; genus Microbacterium; species Microbacterium sp. LWH13-1.2. The sequence goes on from NZ_CP151635.1 coordinate 335,164, forward strand.
GCGATCGCCGCGGGGTGAGGTCGATCAGTCGGGCGGACCGACGATCACCGCCGACTCCGGCAGGACGAAGATCGTGCGGGCCGTGATCCGGCCGGGCGCGGTCTCCAGCAGCACCCTGGCATCCGGTTCCAGGCCGAACTCGACCTCGTCCGAGGTGAGGTTGACGAGCACCGAGAGGTGTCCGCGGTCGATGCGATAGGCGCGGGCATCCGGAGCCGCATCCCGATGCGAGACCGTGGCGGTCGTGTGTGCCATGTCGGGGTCGCTGAGGTCGGCGCGCTCCTGTCGCAGCGAGATCAGGCGGCGGTAGAGGTCGAGCAGCTCGGCGTGCGGCGCGTCGCCGAGCTCGCTCCAGTCGAGGTGCGAGCGTTCGAACGTCGCCGGATCCTGCGGATCGGGCACCTGCGCCGGATCCCAGCCCATGCGCGCGAACTCGGCGATGCGGCCTTCGGCGGTGGCTCGGGCGAGCTCGGGTTCCTTGTGCGAGGTGAAGAACTGCCAGGGCGTCGATGCGCCCCACTCCTCTCCCATGAACAGCATGGGCGTGCCCGGGGCGGTCAGCGTGAGCACCGCGGCGACGGCGAGGCGCCCGGGCGACAGCGAGGCTGCGAGCCGGTCGCCGGCGGCCCGGTTGCCGATCTGGTCGTGATCCTGTGCGAAGGTGACGAGGCGCCAGGCGGGGACGCTCGCGGGCAGGGGAGCGCCGTGCGGGCGGCCGCGGAAAGAGGAGTACGTGCCGTCGTGGAAGAAGCCGCCTTCCGACACCTTGGCCACGGCATCCGGTGCGGCGAAGTCCGCGTAATAACCGTCGGTCTCACCGGTGAGTGCCACATGGACCGCGTGATGCCAGTCGTCCGACCACTGCGCCGTGAGCCCGTATCCGCCGGCGTCGCGGGGCAGGATGAGCGTCGGGTCGTTCAGATCGGACTCCGCGATCAGGCTGAGCGGTCGCTCGAGCTCGACGGAGAGAGCGTCGACGCGTTCGGCGAGCTCCTGCAGGATGTGCGGAGTGCGCTCGTCGTGGAGCGCGTGCACCGCATCGAGTCGCAGCCCGTCGACGTGGAAATCGCGTAGCCACATCAGGGCGTTCTCGATGATGTACTCGCGCACCGCCGGCTCATCGAGGTTCACCGACTCGCCCCACGACGTGTGCTGGCCGTCGCGCAGGTACGGTCCGAACTCGGGCAGGTAGTTGCCGCTCGGACCCAGATGGTTGTAGACCACATCCTGGATCACTGCGAGGCCGCGCGCGTGCGCCGCATCCACGAGCCTCTGGTACCCGGCAGGGCCGCCGTAGGCCTCGTGCACGGCGTACCAGAGCACTCCGTCGTAGCCCCAGTTCCAGGTGCCGCTGAACGCATTGACCGGGAGCAGCTCGATGTGCGTGAGGCCGAGCCCGACGAGGTGATCGAGGCGGCCGATCAGCGCGTCGAGAGTCCCCTCGGGCGTGAAGGTGCCGACGTGCAGCTCGTAGATCACTCCGCCTTCGACCGGCCGACCCGTCCAGCCCAGGTCGGTCCACTCGAAGCGCGCGGCGTCGAACACGGCGGACGGTCCGTGCACACCGCGGGGCTGTCGCCGAGACCGGGGGTCGGGCCGAAGCTCATCGCTCCCGTCGAGCAGGAAGCCATAGCGCTCGCCCTCGGACATCGGGACGTCGCTGGTCCACCATCCCGGTTCCGCCGAGGTCGGCGTCATGTCGTGCTCCGAGATCAGCACGCACGCGGGAGTCAGGCGCCGCAGCCGCACGGTGTTTGCGCGCGGCGCCCAGACCGAGATCATCGCTCTTCCACCAGGAGCGCGACCGGATAGGTGTCGAGCAGGTCCTTCAGCAGGACAGGACCTCCGTCGACCCGTCGGCCCGTCAGAACGTCGACGGCGGCGAGATCGGGCCGCATCAGCACGGTGTCTCCCCACCCGCCCCGGCGCGCCAGACCGACCGGCAGGCGGGTGGCTATCGCGAGCACTCCGCCGCGATCGAAGGCGATGGCGTGGTCGGCGGCCTGCCCTGTGACCGCAGCGGGTCGATAGCCGTGGAAGAGGTCGGCATGATCGCGACGCAGGCGCAGAGCCCTCGAGGTGATGAGCATCTTCGCGAGTCCGGAGTCGTCGATCGGAGGAAGGATGCCGCGGGCGGCGTCCTCGTCGAGGAGTCGCAGCAGCGCGGATCGCTCGGCGAAGTCGACCGGTCGACGGTTGTCGGGGTCGACCAGCGAGTGATCCCACAGCTCGGTGCCCTGGTAGACGTCCGGAACGCCGGGAGCCGCGAGCTGGAGCAGCTTCGCTGACAGCGAGTTGACGCGGCCGGGGGCGACGATCTCGCCCACGAACCGTTCGACGATGTCGCGCGCGGAGCCGTTGGCGGCCTCGGCGATCGCCGTGACGCCGTTCTCGAACTCGGCGTCCGGGTGCTGCCAACCGGTGCCCTCGGCGGCCTCGCGAGCGGCCTTCAGGCCGTAGGCGGTCAATCGCTCGGTCGAGATGGGCCACGCTCCCACGACGGCCTGCCACAGGAGCGCGTCGAGAGGACCGTGTCCGGTCGACGCGACGGCGCGGAGTTCCGTCAGCGTCTCGGACCAGCGCTCGGGGACCTCGGCGAGCACCGACAGCCGGGCACGGACATCTTCGGAGCGCTTCGTGTCGTGCGTCGACAGCGTGGTCATCGAGTGCGGCCATGAGGCGAGTCGCGACCGCTGGGCATCATGGAACGACTCGACTGAGAGCGACCCGATCGACGGGTCGCCACCGACCTCGGTCAGCGTGCCCAGCCGGGTGAACCGGTAGAACGCGGTGTCCTCCACACCCTTCGCCATCACCGCTCCGGTGACCTGCGGGAACCGCTCCGCCACCTCGAGCGTCGTGTCGAAGAGCAGCGGCGCCAGCTCGGCGATCGATTCGGCGAGATCGGGCCGTCGGTGGGCGGCGTCATCGATCGCGTGCTGCAGATGCTCACGCCCCGCCGGCAGATACGCCCGGTACACGGGGAAGCTCGCGACGATCTCGGTCAGAGCATCCTCGGCTCCGACCACGCCGAACGGCAGCGCCCGCACCAGTCGGCGCACCTCGGATCGCAGCAGCTCGTCGGCCACCTTCCGCTTCGTGGTGAGGATCAGATCGTGCCACGACTGCGCGACCGGCAGACCGGTCTCGGCGCGCAACCGCGCGTCGAGGGCGTCGAGTTCGTCGACGCCCGACTGGTCGATCAGGACTCGGTCGATCTCGACCAGCGCGTCGTAGCCGGTCGTGCCGTCGGCGCGCCACCAGGAAGGCAGTTCCTCGCCGGGCTCCAGGATCTTCTCGACCAGGGTGTAGGCGGCGCCGGTCGCGTCGGCGAGATGTTCCAGATAGTCGCCGGGGTGAGCCAGCCCGTCCGGGTGGTCCACGCGCAGTCCGTCGGCGAGCCCGTCTGTGATCCACCTGGCGATCTCCCGGTGCGACTCCTCGAACACATCCGGAAGCTCGACTCGGATGCCCGCCAGCTCCGAGACGGCGAAGAAGCGGCGGTAGTCGAGGTCGGTGTTCTGGTCCTCCCAGAACCGCAGCTCGTAGTTCTGGGCGTCGAGCAGAGCAGGAAGATCCTCCGCAAGTGCTCCTGTGCCCGGTGCCAGCGGCAGCACGTGATCGAAGTAGCTCAGCCTCCCGTCGGGAGCATCCTCCGCGGGGGTCGTGTCGATGACGATCTCCCCTGCGGCGAGGGCCTCGGCGGGCGAGGACCCGAGGATCGGCAGTCGCACCCGACCCTGTGACACCCTCTTGTCGACGTCGAAGGCAACCGCGTGCCGCGATGCGCGACCGAGCCGCAGCATGTCCCACCACCAGGGGTTGGCGCGGGGGAGCGCCACCCCGACATGGTTCGGGACGATGTCGACGAGGATGCCGAGGTCGGCTGCGCGCGCGGCGGCGGCGAAGCGCTCGAGTCCCTCGGGGCCACCGCGCGCATCGTCGACCCGGGAATGGTCGACGACGTCGTATCCGTGGTCCGACCCGGGCACGGCCGCGAGCAGCGGCGACAGATACGCCCAGGAGACACCGAGGTCGGCCAGGTAGCCGGTGACCGCCGCGGCGTCGTCGAGCGTGAAGCCCGCCCTGATCTGCAGTCGATACGTCGAGAGAGGGCGACGGGTCATCGAGGAAGCTCCGCTGTGGGTGCCGGCGCCGGTGCCTCGGACTGCTCGGTCTGAATGCGCAGCGATGCCTCGACCGAATTGTCCGTCGACACCACTGTGCGGTCGACGTCGCGCAGCACGATGAGCGAGTGAGCCTCGAGCGAGACTGCCGCGCCCGGATCCAGCGACGCACCGTCGGCCCGCTCGCCCGCTGTGTCGATCATGACCTCCCACGCATGGCCGTGCCGCTCGTCGGGGAGAGCGACCTCGACGGCATCCGTCCCGCTGTTGAAGTAGACGAGGAAGTTCTGGTCTGTGACCGGGCGACCGCGACGGTCTTTCTCGCGGATCCCCTGACCGTTCAGGAAGACTCCGATCGCGAGGCCGAACCCCGAATCCCAGTCCTCAGGTTCCATGCGGCGGCCGTCCGGACGCAGCCAGACGACATCGGGAACGCGCTCGCCATCCTCCGACCGCACCGGACGGCCGTCGAAGAAGCGGCTGCGTCGGAACGTCGGGTGGTCGCGGCGAAGCCGTGCCACCGCTGCGGTGAACTCCACGAGAGGCAGATCGGCCGATTCCCAGTCGACCCACGTGATCTCGTTGTCCTGGGCGTAGCCGTTGTTGTTGCCGTTCTGGGTGCGGCCGAGCTCGTCGCCGTGCGCGATCATCGGCACGCCCTGCGACAGCAGCAGCGTCGCCAGGAAGTTGCGCTGCTGCCTGGCGCGGATGCGGTTCACCGCCTCGTCGTCGGTCGGCCCCTCCACCCCGTTGTTCTCGGAGCGGTTGTGCGATTCCCCGTCGTTGTTGTCCTCGCCGTTCGCGTCGTTGTGCTTCTCGTTGTACGAGACCAGATCGCGCAGCGTGAAACCGTCGTGAGCCGTGACGAAGTTGATGGATGCCACCGGGCGTCTGCCGGAGTGCTCGTAGAGGTCGGCGGAGCCCGTGAGTCGCGAGGCGAATTCGCCGAGAGCCTGGGGCTCCCCTCTCCAGAAGTCGCGCACGGTGTCGCGGTACTTGCCGTTCCACTCGGTCCACTGCGGCGGGAAGTTGCCCACCTGGTATCCGCCGGGCCCGACATCCCATGGCTCGGCGATGAGCTTCACCTGGGAGACGATCGGATCCTGCTGCACGAGCTCGAAGAACGCCGCGAGGCGGTCGACGTCGTAGAACTCGCGTGCGAGGGTCGACGCGAGGTCGAAGCGGAAGCCGTCGACGTGCATCTCGGTGACCCAGTAGCGCAGCGAGTCCATGATCAGCTGCAGCGCATGCGGGTTGCCGGCGTTGAGGCTGTTCCCGGTGCCGGTGTAGTCGGTGTAGTACCGGCGATCCTCTTCGAGGCGGTAGTACGCCTCGTTGTCGATGCCTCGCATCGACAGCATCGGGCCCATGTGGTTGCCCTCTGCGGTGTGGTTGTAGACGACGTCGAGGATGACCTCGATGCCCGCGGCATGCAGAGCACGCACCATCGCCTTGAACTCCTGCACCTGCTGACCGTTCTGTCCGCTGGACGAGTAGTCGTTGTGGGGTGCGAAGAACGCCAGGGTGTTGTAGCCCCAGTAGTTCGTCAAACCCTTCTCCAGCAGGGTGGAGTCGTACACGAACTGGTGGACCGGCATCAGCTCGATCGCGGTGACACCCAGATGCACGAGGTGCTCGATGACCGACGGGTGCGCGATCGCCGCATACGTGCCGCGCAGCTCCTCCGGGACGTCGGGGTGCAGCTCTGTGAGGCCCTTGACGTGCGCTTCGTAGATGACGGTCTGCGCGTACGGCGTCTTCGGAAGGCGGTCGCCTGCCCACTCGAAGAACGGGTTGACGACGACGCCCTTGACCATCGTGGAGGCCGAGTCCTCGTCGTTGCGCGAGTCGGGATCGCCGAAGTCGTATCCGAAGAGGGGCTGACCCCAGTCGATGCGCCCGGCCACCGACTTGGCATACGGATCGAGGAGGAGCTTGTTCGGGTTGAACCGCTGACCCTGCGCAGGATCGTACGCGCCGTGCACCCGGTACCCGTAGAGCTGGCCGGGCTGCACCGAAGGCAGGTAGCCGTGCCACACGAACGCGTCGACCTCTTCCAGGAGCACGCGCTCCTCGGTGCCGTCGTCGTCGAAGAGGCACAGCTCGACCTTCTCGGCCGCTTCGCTGAACAGCGCGAAGTTCGTTCCCTGCCCGTCGAAGGTCGCCCCGAGGGGGTACGGCGAACCGGGCCAGACGTCGTGGCTCACAGAGCGCGCCGAGTCGCGACGGCGCGGTGCAGGACGGTCGTCACCGCGTCATGGAAGTCGTGCACCTGCGCCACCTCATCAGCATGGTGATACGGGTGCCCGACGTAGCAGACGAACACCGGATGCACATGTTCGACGTAGCCGACGGGGCCTTCGTGGAGTACGACGTAGCGGTCGAGGTCGACGCGTTCGTACAGGGGCTCGACAGGCGTGAGTGCTTTCGCGGGAGCCTGGCCTTCTCCGGGCTGGTGGTCATGCGCGGTATGGGTCTTCGCAGTCATGAGGGCTCCTGATTCTGTTGATGGGCTCCACGCTAAGAGGTGAGAACCCGAAGCGGAATACCATTGCCTCCGCACGTCACCTTGCGCTACGTCCGAGGAGCTGTCCCGGGTGCACGGTACTCTCTCGCCATGCCCTCGTTCGGAACCGTGCTGTCTCCCGTCGGCGAGATCGGCGTCGTGAGCGACGGGTCGGCGATCCGGAGGGTGACCTGGCGGTCGGATCCGCCGGTGGACACGGATGCCGAGCCCGATCCGCTTCTCGCAGAGGCGCTCGCGCAGCTGACCGCATACTTCGACGGCGCGCTGCGGGAGTTCGACCTGCCCGTCGAACTCGGCAGACAGACCGAGACCACCAGGGCGGTGCTGATGGCGCTGTATGAGACGGTCGGACACGGCGAGACGCTGACCTACGGCGGTCTCGCACGGCGCAGCGGCACCGAGATTCCCGCGAGAGGGATCGGCGCGATCATGGGCGCGAACCCCGTGCCGATCATCGTGCCGTGCCATCGCGTCGTCGCCGGCGACGGGCTGGGAGGGTACTCCGGCGGCGCCCCGGGCCAGGGGCTCGTGACCAAGCGCTGGCTGCTCGAGCATGAGGGCGCGCTTCCCGCGTCCCTGTTCTGATCACGGCCCCTCGTCGTTCGCGCAATCACCTCCCGGCCACCTGCGACAATGGAAGTCCCGTGCCGATTCCGATCCGAGGAGCACCCGTGCAGTACATCTCCACCCGAGGCGGCATGCAGCCGCTGCCGTACTGCGAGACCCTGCTCGAAGGACTCGCCCCCGACGGCGGGCTGGCCGTTCCCGAGACCATGCCCACGGTCGACGGTGAGACGCTCGAGCGCTGGCGCGCGCTGACCTACCCGCAGCTGGCGACCGAGGTGCTCGCGTTGTTCGCGACGGACATTCCTCGTGCCGATCTCGCGCGCATGACGGCCGCCGCATACGAGCCGTTCCCCGAGGAGGTCGTGCCGCTGCGCTCGATCGGCGACGACCTCACGCTCGTGGGACTGTCCGAGGGGCCGACGCTGGCGTTCAAGGACATGGCCATGCAGTTCCTCGGCCAGGTCGTCGAGTACGCGCTCGAGCGCAAGGGCTCGGTTCTGAACATCCTCGGCGCGACGTCGGGTGACACCGGGTCCGCCGCCGAGCACGCGCTGCGCGGCAAGGATCGCATCTCGGTCTTCATGCTCTCCCCGAAGGGACGCATGAGCGCGTTCCAGCGGGCGCAGATGTTCTCGCTCGATGACGAGAACATCCACAACATCGTGGTCGACGGCGTCTTCGACGACTGCCAGAACCTCGTCAAGCATCTCGCGGGCGACCTGGACTTCAAGCGCGCCCAGCACCTCGGCGCTGTCAACTCCATCAACCTCGCCCGCATCACCGCCCAGGTCGTGTACTACTTCTGGGCATGGCTGCGGGCGACGGATGCCGGCGGCTGGACCGAGGTGTCGTTCACAGTGCCGTCGGGCAACTTCGGCAACATCCTCTCGGGTTTCTTCGCGAAGCAGATGGGTCTTCCGATCCGTCGCCTGGTGCTCGCCGCCAACGAGAACAACGTCCTCGACGAGTTCTTCCGCACCGGCGTCTATCGTCCTCGCAGCGCAGCCCAGACCCTCGCCACGTCGAGCCCGTCGATGGACATCTCGAAGGCGTCGAACCTCGAGCGCTTCATCTTCGAGCTCGTCGGCCGTGATGCCGCGCGCGTCGTGAGCGCGTGGCAGGAGCTCGACACGCAGGGGTACTTCGACTTCACGGCGGACCTCGAGCGTTTCGTCGAGGAGTTCGGCATCGTCAGTGGGACCTCCACCCACGGCGACCGGCTCGCGACGATCAAGGCGGTGTACGACGCCTCGGGCGACATCATCGATCCGCACACGGCGGACGGCGTCAAGGTCGCCCGCGAGTACCTCGAGCCCGGCGTGCCGATGCTCGTGCTCGAGACCGCGAAGCCGCAGAAGTTCGCCGAGACGATCCGTGAGGCGATCGGCGTCGAGCTCGAGTACTCGTCCGAGCTGCGCGCGATGCTCGACGCCCCGCAGCGCACGACCGAGATGGCCGACGACGAGCACGAGCTCCGCGCCTTCATCGAGGCCAAGGCGCTGCGCTGAACCGACTCCGCGACGGCGACCACCGAGACCCCTTCTGCCGATCGCGGCAGAGGGGGTCTCGCGTTCACCGGATCAGGTTCCGGCCGGGTCGAGTCCTGATCATTCCGGGTCGCCGTGCAGCATCCACGGCACGCCGAAGCGGTCGACGAGCATCCCGAACGTGCCGCCCCACGGAGGGGTGTCGAGAGGCATCGTGATGGCCGCGCCGTCGGCCAGTGCATCCCAGACGGCTTGTGTGCGCTCCTGCGAGTTGCCGCTGAGCGACACCGAGAAGCCCTGCGGCGGTTCGAACGGGATTCCGTCCGGTGTGTCCGACGCCATGAGCACGAGCCCGTCGGCGGTCGTGAGCTGCGCGTGCATCACGAGGTCCTTCTGTTCGGGGTTCTGGACCATATCGGGGAACTCGCCGAAGACGTTGATGTCGAGGTCACCGCCGAGCACGCTCTGATAGAACTCCATCGCCTGCCGCGCCTCGGTGCGGAACGAGAGATACGGGTTGAGATTCGCCACGGTGCTGCCCCCAGTCATGTGATGCGGAGTCGACGTCGACCTCGCTGCACGCTCATTCTTCGCCGGGGGTCCGACATTCGCAACAGCGTGCCCGGAGGCTCAGGACGGAAGTGCCTTCACGGCAGCAGTCAGCACCTGGGGCACGGTCGGCACGCCTTCGGCACGGAACACCTCGGTGCCGGCCGCGTCGCGGATGATGACGGTCGGGGTGAAGCGGATGTCGAGCGCTTCGGCGGCGTCAGGCTCGCGCGCGACGTCGATCTCGGTGATCGTGGCATCGGGCAGGAATCGTGCGGCATCGGTCAGAACCGAACGGGTGCGCGAGCAGGCTCCGCAGAACGCGGATGTGACGAGCGTCAGTTCCATCGGGCTCCCTCTCACTCCTCAGGGTGCAACCGGCGGAGTGCTCGGGATGTTCCCCGTGCCTGTTCAGAAATCGGTGCGCTTCACCAACCCGCGATTCGTGCGGATGTGCTCGTAGTCCCACTGGATCAGGCGCGATTCGGCGAGCCAGCCGGCGAGGGCATGGGTGTCCACATCGGCGGCGTCGAGATACCTCGCCTCGGCCGCCTGGAACGTCCCGGACGGGGTGAGGCCGCCGCTCGCGAACGACTGGCCGCTCCAGAACATCAGGCGCACGGCATCCTTCAGCCGGTGGTATCCGACGATCGGATTGCCGTCGAGGAACCACACCGGATGCGCGTGCCACACCTTGCCCGCAGCCTCCGGGAGTCCGCGCTCGATCTCGGAGATGAGAAGGTCGCAGATCTCGCGGTCCTCCGGAGCGAGGCCGCGGTGATAGTCGTCGATCTCGGGTGCGCGGCTCATGGTGCGAGTATGGCCTGCGCGCAGGTCGGCGTCGAGAGTCAGTCGGTCTTCGCGGCGGCCCGCGGGTGGAGCAGTCCGGATGCGGCGCCGAGGGCGGCCCCGACGACGGTGTCCACGATGCGCTCGAAGGCGACGTCCATCGATCCGATGTCCCCGGTCGCTGCGCCGGTCAGCAGGAGCACCAGCGGGGTGATGAAGACGAGCGCCAGGGCGTAGTGACGCACCACGACGAGCTCGATCGTGAACTGCAGCGCGCCCAGCAGCAGCGCCAGCCACAGGCCGGACGGATGCAGCAGCGCGAGCAGCGCGTACACGCCGGCGCCGACGACGGTGCCGAGCATCCGGTGCAGTCCGCGCTGCACGGCGGCACGACGCGCGGCGGCGACACCGATCACGGCGACGGCCGATCTCACTATCCAGTACGTCCGCGTCGGATCGATCACCAGGCCCAGCAGCACTCCGATCACGGCGACGATGGCGACCCGCACGAGGAGCATGCGCGAATCGGACGTGAAGGCCGGGCCGGGAAGCAGCTCTCGCAGGGGTCGCGCCGTGATCGTGCGCGAACGTGGGAGGAGCAGGGGAGCCATCGCGACCAGATACGAGAACAGGCAACCCGCCGCGAGGGCTGCGATGTAGACGAGCGGCGCGATCGGCGAACTGGCGATGACGTGGGCGGAGAGCCCGAAGACCAGCACGAAGAACAGGGGCCCTGGAGGACCGAGGCGGAATCCGAACGACAGAGCCGCGCTGACGATCGCGACGACGACGACGCCGATGCTCACGAGCCAGGCGTTCGCCGAGACGATCACACCGAGGGCTGCGCTCACGATCAGGCCCGCGGCGACGAAGGGCAGGATCCTCGCCCGGTCGATGACCGGCGCGGTGCCGGCGAACAGGACGGTGAAGGCTCCGGATGCCGCGATGTAGCCGAGCGACGGTTCGCCGAGGAGGGTCATGACGGCGATCGGGACGGCGATTCCGAGAGCCGCCTGCGTCGCCAGGTGCCAGCGCGGACCGCGCTTGGGGGCCAGGGCGAACAGACTCATCCGTCAATTGTCTCGCGCCCCGAGAGCTCCCGAAGACAGGGAGGCCCGGCGATACGATGGCCGACGTGACCGCACCTCGCCCGGGAATCGCCGAACGCCTCGCGCAGATGATCCAGTTGCCGACAGTCTCGGCCGAGCTCGAGGAGCGTGGATCCGGGCCGTTCGAGGACTTCGTCACGCTGATCGCCGACCTCTATCCGTTGGTCCACGAGAGGCTGACGCTCGAGCGGCACACCGACTTCGGACTGCTCTTCCGCTGGGCGGGCACTGGACCTCTCTCCGAGGAGCCCGTTGTGCTGATGGCACACTACGACGTGGTGCCGGTCGACGAGAGCGATGCCTGGACGCATCCGCCGTTCGCCGGTGTCATCGCCGACGGCATCGTCTACGGACGCGGAGCCCTCGATGACAAGGGTCCGCTGATCGTCGTGCTCGAAGCCGTCGAGAACCTGCTCGCCGACGGTTTCGCGCCCGCCCGCGACATCTACCTCTCCTTCGGCGGAAACGAGGAGACCTACGGCCGGGCGGCGGAGGAGATCGCACGTGTGCTCCGCGAGCGCGGCATCGTCCCGTGGCTGGTCGTCGATGAGGGAGGCGCGGTGGTCGACACACCACTGCCGTTCGTGCCCGGACGCGCGGCCATGATCGGCGTGGGGGAGAAGGGCGTCATGACGCTCACCCTGTCGGCGCGCGGTGAGGGCGGTCATGCCTCGGCGCCCCCGGCGCTCACCGCCGTGCGCCGAGTGGCGCGGGCCGTCGACCGACTCGGCCCCACCACGTTCCGCCCTCGGCCCTCGAAGGCCATCGGACGGATGCTGTCTCAGCTCGGCGCTCAGACCCCCGGACCCGCTCGGCATCTTCTCCGTCTGCTCGGATCCGCGCCGTTCCTCATCGGCCGGCTCTTCGCGGCGCTCGGCGGTGAGCCGGCCGCACTCGTGCGCACGACGGTGGCGCCCACGATGCAGTCGGGTGGAACGGCCGCGAACGTTCTGCCTTCTCAGGCCTCCGCGACCGTGAACCTGCGAATCGCGCTGGGCGAGACGACGCAGCAGGCCGTCCTCCGGGTGCGTCGGCGCATCCGCGATCCGCTGGTGGTGGTGAAGGTCGAGGAGGCGAGCGAGCCGTCGCCCGAGTCGGCGACCGACAACGCCCAGTTCGCACTGCTGGCCGACGCTCTCTCGGTGTCTCACCCGGGCGTTCCGGCCGTGCCGTACGTGATGATGGCGGCGACGGATTCGCGTCATTTCCACCGGTTCGCGCCCGCCGTCTACCGCTTCGCACCGCTCGACATGTCCAACGCGCAGCGGGCGTCGATCCACGGCGTCGACGAGAACGTCGAGATCGCTGCGCTCGAGCGGGGGGAGCGGTTCCATCGCGCTCTCATCGAGCGGCTAGTGTGATCTCACCCCTTCGAGGGCGTCTCGACGCCCGACTCAGCCCCTTCACCGAGGAGTCGCGATGACGCGCAGTCGGACTCTGGGAACCCTCGCCACCGTCGTCGGTTTCCTGGCCTTCGTCGAATTCACCAGCGGCGTCCTGCAGGGCTACTACACGCCCATGCTCACCGACATAGCGCGGCACCTCGGCATCCACGACGCCGATGTCAATTGGCTCGAGGGAACACAGCTCATGCTCTCGGCGCTCGTCGTGCCGGCTTTCGCGAAGCTCGGCGACATGGTCGGCCACAAGCGGATGCTGTTGATCTCGACCGCGCTGACCGCCGCGGCGGCGCTCGTCCTGCCGTTCACCGACTCGTTCCCCGTGTTCCTGATCGGCTGGACGCTGATGGGGTTCTACGTCGTATGGCTGCCACTCGAGATCGCCCTGATCTGGTCGCGCTCCCGTCGCATGGAGGGGCGCTCGTCGATCACCGCCAAGGCCGCAGGGCTTCTCGTCGCGGCACTCGAGGGTGGCGCGATCATCGGTGCGCTCGTCGGCGGAGCGCTCATCGACGTGCTGCCTCTGACGGTCGTGCTCCTGATTCCCGCCGTCCTGATCGTCGTCTGCTTCTTCGTGATCCTGTTCGGGGTGAAGGAGTCGCCAGACCCGACCGGCGGCGTGTTCGACACGGTCGGTGTGGTGCTGATCTCGATGGCGCTCATCTGCTTCACCGGTGGACTGAGCCTGCTGCGTCTCGAGGGCGGGCTGGTCAACCCGTGGTCGTGGGCCGTCGTCGTCCTCGGTCTCCTGCTCGTGATCCCGTTCGTGCTCTGGGAGCTCCGCTGCGACGACCCGGTCATCGATGTGCGCATGTTCCGCTCCCCGGCGCTCGGCCCGGTGTTCCTGACCGCCGGCCTTTTCGGTGTGAGCGTCTTGGGTGCCCAGGCACCGCTGTCGACCTTCGCTCGCACCGACCCCGGCGTGTACGGCTACGGACTCGGAACCACCGGTTTCGCGACCTCCCTGATCATCGGCCTGTACCTGATCGCGATGATCGCCGGTGCCCTTCTGTTCCCCGTGATCGCACGGCTCCTCACCCCGCGGATCACGCTCATGGGCGCATCCCTGCTCGTGGGCATCGGGTTCCTGCTGTTCCTGCCGTTCCACGACTCGTACCTGCAGGTCGTGACGAACATGGTCGTCGTCGGACTCGGATCCGGGGCGCTCGTCGCTGCGCTTCCGGCGGCAGCGGCCTCCGCCGCTCCCGCCACGCAGACGGGTGTCGCGACGGGACTGACGAACTCGGTCAAGACCGTGGGTGGGGCGATCGCCTCGTGCATCTTCGGCATCGCGCTGCTGAACGGCGTGAGCGGCGCGGTCGAGGGCACCGCCGGATCGTTCGCCGGGTACATCACCGTCTGGGTGGTCTGCGGTGTCACCGCACTCGTGGCGGCCGCGATCCTCGTGTTCGTCCCGAAAGAGGCCTTCACCGATCGGACGGATGCCGAGGCGGTCGCCGCCCCCGTGGTCTGACGTCAGTCGCGGTCGAGGCCGAACGAGCGCTTGACCACGGCCTGCATGTCGCGGTCGAGCCCGTCGATGCGGGCGTTCACGGTGTCGAAGCGGGCGTTCATCTCGTTGCGGAGTCCGCCGATCTGGGCATTCATCTCCCCGCGGAGCCCGCCGATCTCGCCGCGGAGTCCGCCGATCTCGGCGCGGACGACACGGATGAACAGGGTCGATACGACCGTCAGCAACCCGAGCATGAGCGCAGTGAACGAACCGATCATCGTCCAGATCTGAGCGTCGTTCATGAGGTGCACCGTGTCATCCTGGCATCGTTCCAGACGCGCATCGAGATCGACGTCGCTGTATACCGTCATCCCGTGGCACGGGGATATTTCGCGTTATGCGCCTGGTGTGCAGAAGGCATCCGACAGGCGAACCATCAGGAGGCGCGAGGCAGGTTGTGCATGAACTCGACGCGGACGCCGCTCGCGTCCTCGACGAACGAGGCGTAGTAGTTCTCGCTGAACCGCTCGAAGATCCTGGGTTCGCGCACCACAGTCCACCCCGCGGCGACGGCGACCGCGTGCAGACGGTCGACCTCGTCGCGGGAGTCGACCGCGAACGCGAGGTGCTGCCATCCGACGCGTCCGTGCACGTGCGGGCCGGTGTCCTCGTCCCGCGGGGCGAAGATGATGATTTCGGTCTCGTCGCCGTGGTGCCAGGAGATCCCGCCCTCGGCCTCGCTCCCGAACTCGTACCCGAGCGCCGTCAGTACCGGGTCGAACTGCGCCCGCCCTTGCTCGAGGTCGCCGACGGTGATACCCAGGTGATCGACAAGTGCCATGCGCCGAGTCTCGCAGATCGACCCCCGACGGCTCAGAGGACTCGGTGCGTCGCCATGGTGCTCGTGCAGGACACCGGGTTCGTCCTGCTCGACGAGCCCCTCGACGACCTCGACATGGAGCACGCGGTGCAGATGGTCGAGGGCCCTCCGGCCCACTGATCGTGTACTGCTGAGGTCGCTCAGAGCTCGATGCCGTGGTCCTCGTCGTTGACGCCTTCGTTGCGGCCCCGGCGGGATTCGTAGCCGATGAACCAGCCCAGCCAGACGATGGCCGCCAGGAGGATGCCGAGCCAGACGTTCTGGAAGATCAGGCCGATCACGACCCCGAGGATGAGGAGCCCGGCGGTGACGGAGAAGCGGAGCGCGGTGCGGGACATGGGTTCAGCCTAGAGGCGATCCTCGTCCGACGCGCGGGTCAGCGACCGCGGTGGTCTTCGGGGGACAGCCGGGGTCCGCGGCGGGGTTCGCTCACCCGGCTCGCGAAGATCAGTCGGATCACCCGTTGGCGGTGCCCGGCCCACGGTTCGAGGAGCTCGAGCATCCCGTCGTCGTCGGTGCGATGGCCGGTGAGCGCGTAGCCGACCTCGTGGGCGAGGTGGTAGTCGCCGACGCTCACCGCATCCGGGTCGCCGAGCGCGCGGATGCGGGTCTCCGCCGACGTCCACGGGCCGATCCCGGGGAAGCTCGTCAGCACGCGGTCGCGATCATCGCCGGTGGAGGCCGCCAGGAGGGCGCGGGAGATGCTCTCTGCACGCTCGGCCACTCGCACGATCGTCTTCGACTGCGGCGGCTGCACGGCGACGCGGTGCCAGTCCCAGGAGGGTATGCGACGCCACTGCTCCGCAGTCGGAGCGGTGTACATCGGTCTCGGCGTCGGCCCTGGTGCGCGCTCGCCGAATTTCGTGACGAGCAGACGCCAGGCGCGGAACGCCTCGAGCCCGGTGACCTTCTGCTCGATGATGGCGCAGGCGAGAGCATCGAAGACGACACCTGTGCGGGCCAGGCGCAATCCGCGCGTGCGGCGGGCCACCTCGGCGATGAACGGATGAGGGGACGGGTCGAAACCCGAAGGATCGTCGTCGGCGCCGCAGAGCGACGGCACGGTGTCGAGCGCGGGATCCGCTCCGGTGCCCCACGCGGTCGCCCTGATCTCGTCGCCGTGCACTCGGAGGGCGAGTGTCGCAGGCCCCAGCGGTGTGCGCAGTGTGCGCCAGATCACCGGGCCGTCGAAGACCATGGTCGGGTCGCCGGGGCCACGGCGAAGCATACCCACCGTGGCGCGCAGATCGACAGGCACGGCCGGACGGTACACAGTCGTCCGCGGCGGGCTCTGCGGTGCTGCGTCAGCGGCTCCGGCATCCGCGGTCAGGGTCATGCGCCCACCATACGTGGCGGGCCTGACACTCGGATCAGAAGCGGTCGGGTGAAGGGGTTCCGTGGCCGTAGCGGATGACGACGTCGGCGTGACGGTCGAAGCGGTAGCCGATTCCGCGGACAGTGCGGACGATGTCCTCGTAGCGGCCGAGCTTGGCGCGCAGTCGTCGCACGTGCACGTCGATGGTGCGCTCACCCGGGGTCTCGTCGTCCTGTGACTGCCACAGTGCGGAGACGAGCTCGCTCCGCTCGATCGTGCGTCCCTCGCGGAGCACCAGGTACTGCAGCAGCTCGAACTCCTTGTAGGTGAAGGCAGCGGACTCACCATCGATCAGCACCCGCTTGCGCGAGATGTCGACGACGACGCCGCCCTCTTCGTCGGTGGTCTCCTCCTCGGCCGCGGCCTTGGTGCGAGCGATCGCGCCGGGCTCGTGCAGCGCCAGACGGACGACATCGAGGTCGCGGCCGCCCGATCCGTGCGGGGCGAGGGCGACGGTGGCGTGCGTCTCGGCGCCGGGCGCGAGCTCGGCGAGGGTGCGGCGCAGGGCGTCGACGAGTAGCGGGAGGCTGACCCCTGCTTCGGCCGCCTTGATCTCGTCGAGACCGACGTAGAGGGCGAAACCGCGGGGCGAGCGGACTGCGGGAAGATCTGCGTCGAGCGGACCGGTCGTGGGCGCCGACGGAGCGGTGCGGACAGCGGCGGAGGCGGCGGGACGCTCGAGAAGTGCGATGTTCGACATGATGATGAAGTCCTCAGGACGTGAGCCGGGAGACGGGCTCTGATGCGTTGCATGAATGACCGGGCGAGCCGGAAGAGCGAGCAAAGGGTGGATGCTCGAAGACCTGTACCTCGCAGATCGCGAGAAGTCAGGTCAGACGGAGTGGCTGTTCGTTCAGCGACACATTCGGCAACACATGCCAACGCGACCGGGCATCATCATCCCGGCAGTCCTGTTCGCCTCCTGGGCGGACAAAGGGCTTGCGTTGGTAGTCATGGGGGGATTATGTCGGAAGAAGTCCGTGCGTGTCAAAACGGCCGTCGGTGGGGGAGTCGGGCGTAACGTGGTCGGGTGACCACCTCGACCCTCGCATCCGGCTTCATCCTCACCGACGAGAAGGACGCATCGCGGTACACGCTGATGCGCGACGGGCAGCTGGTGAGCGTGCTCGACTACCGAGACGACGGACACACGATCGCCCTCACGAGAGCGTTCACCATCCCGACTTTCCGCGGGAAGGGCTATGCGGGCACGGTCGTCGAGGGTGCCGTCGCCGACATCGAATCGCGGGGCGATCGCAAGGTCGACGCCGTGTGCTGGTACGTCTCCGACTGGTTCTCCGCGCACCCCGAGCACGCCTCTCTGCTGCGGTCGCGTTGAGGCCGGGCCGTGTGACGCTCTGTTACACGTCACGTCCCGACAGGATGAAGGAATGAAACTCGCAGAGGCCCTCACCGCCCGCGCCGATCTGCAGCGTCGCATCGAGCAGCTTCGCGCGCGCATCACGGCGAATGCCAGGTATCAGGAGGGGGAGGAGCCGGCAGAGGACGCAGCGGCCCTCCTTGTCGAGGCCGATGCCGCACTCGCGCAGCTGCGCGATCTGATCCGGCGGATCAACGCGACCAACTCCCGGCTCGACCTGGGTGCGGACGGAACGATGACGGATGCGCTCGCCGCCCGCGACGTGCTCCGTCTGCAGCACTCGCTGCTGGCGGATGCCGCCGCCGCGGCATCCGGGGCGAACGACCAGTTCCTCCGACAGATGAGATCTGAGCTGCGGCAGATCTCCGCGCTCCCCGTGGCTGCCCTGCGCTCGCGCGCGGACGCCGTCGCGCAGGACCTGCGCGAACTCGACAATCGGATCCAGCAGGCGAACTGGCTGCACGACCTGAAGGAGTAGCGAGCGGAAGTCGGTAGTCACGACGAGGCGGGCACACCCCCAGCCGGAGGGGCAATTCCGGCACATGTCGGGCGGAGGGCAGCCCAGATTCGCATCGCGCAGCCCCGCACCCCGCACATGTGACCGCGCATCGCGCATGTCGCATCACCACGTGCCGATCATCGTGACGAGGGTGGGTCAGGGGACCTTCCGCACTCGCATGACCCCACGTCGGGTAATATGGATCCTCTGCTCAGCCCCGTCGGCTGAGGTGGTCAGACGCTCTGAGCGCGCTGGTCCGAGGCTCGAAACCTCCGGCATCGTCCCCGACACCGGAGGTTCTTCCATGTCATCGTCCTTGCGCGCCCGCCCCCAGACCAAGTGGTGGGCGCTCGCCGTCATCTCTCTCACCCAGCTGATCGTCGTCCTCGACGGCACCATCGTCAGCATCGCCCTCCCGCGAGCCCAGGCCGATCTCGGCCTCAGCGACGGCCAGCGCCAGTGGGTCGTCACCGCCTACGCCCTCGCGTTCGGCGCGCTGCTGCTGCTCGGCGGTCGCATCGCCGACTATCTCGGCCGCAAGCGCACCTTCATGATCGGCATGGTCGGGTTCGGCGCGGCATCCCTCTTCGGCGGACTTGCACAGCAGGGATGGGAGCTCGTCCTCGCGCGCGGTCTGCAGGGCGTCTTCGCGGCACTCCTCGCCCCGGCGGCGCTCGCTCTGCTGACCGTCACCTTCCCGTCCGGACGCGAGCGCAACAAGGCGTTCGCGGTCTTCGGAACGGTCGCCGGAACCGGAGCTGCGATCGGCCTCCTGCTGGGCGGATTCCTCACCGAGTTCACCGACTGGCGCTGGTGTCTGCTGGTCAACCTCTTCTTCGTCGTCGTCGGTCTCGTCGGCGGCGCGCTCTTCCTCACCGAGAGCCGCGCCGAGGGCGACAACCGGTACGACGTCTGGGGTGCGATCACCGTGACCCTGGGTCTCGGAGCTCTCGTCTACGGATTCAGCCTCGCGGAGAACGGCTGGGGCGACCCTCTGACGATCACGTTCCTCGCGCTCGGAGTGGTGCTGCTCGGCGTGTTCGTGTGGATCGAGAGTCGGGTCGCGCAGCCGCTGCTGCCGCTGCGTGTGGTGGCGGACCGCGTGCGCGGCGGTGCGTTCCTGATCCAGGGAGTCGCAGGAGCGATCATGATCGGCGCGACGCTCTATCTGACCTTCCACCTCCAGTTCGTGCTCGGCATGGGTGCGCTCCCGGCGGGGGCCGCGACGCTTCCGCTCCCGATCGCCACGATGATCATCGCCCCCATCGCGACGAAGCTCCTCACCGTGATCGGCCCGCGTCCGATGCTCATCGTGGGTCCGTTGATCGCTGCGGCCGGCCTCTTCCTGCTGTCGGGAATCACCCCGGACGGGGCGTACATCGTGCAGATCGCCCCGGCGCTCGTGCTCCTCGGAGTCGGAATGGGCTTCGTCTTCATCCCGCTGCAGAACCTCGCGCTGACGGGGGTCGCCCCGCACGATGCGGGCGTCGCATCGGCCGTCGCCAACTCCTCGATGCAGATCGGCGGGTCGATCGGCCTGTCGGTGTTCACCGCGGTGTACGCGGCATCCGTCGGCGGCCGCCCGCAGGCGGAGCTCTCTGACTGGCAGCTCACCGACGCGTACGGCTGGATCTTCATCGTCGCGTCGATCCTCATGGTCGCAGCCGCCGTGATCGCCGCCGTCATGGTGCGCGGCACGAAGGACGAGCTGATGCCGACGCATCCGGGAATGGCGGTCGGCGCCCATTGATGCGCGCGGCGTCCGTTCCCCGCCGGATCCGATGAGATCGACGGTCAGGAACGGACGCCGCGGCACGCCTCGGACCGAATGTCGGTGGCTCTTCGTACCGTGTGAGTATGCGAATCCTGCACACCTCCGACTGGCACATCGGCCGCACCTTCCATGGCAACTCGACCATGGACGCGCTGGCCGAGGTGCTCGGAGCGCTGACTGTGCAGGTTCGGGAGAACGCAGTCGACGTCGTCATCGTCGCGGGTGACGTCTTCGATTCCGCGACTCCGGCGGGCGCCGCATACACACTGCTCGGCGATGCTCTGGTCGCGCTGCATGAGACGGGCGCCCGGGTGATCGTCACGAGCGGCAACCACGACTCCGCCGCTCGCCTCGGATTCCAAGCACGTCTGCTGCGCGACGGAATCCACGTTCTTACCGATCCCCTCGCGATCGGCACCCCGGTGACGCTCAAGGATGCGGACGGTCCGGTGCAGTTCTACGGCATCCCGTACCTCGAGCCGGCGATCGTCCGTCAACACTGGAGCGGCGTCGACCTGCGCACGCAGGCGCAGACCCTCGCTCACGCGATGGATCTGGTCCGCGCGGGCATGGCCGAGCACCCCGGTCGGTCGGTCGCGATCGCCCACTGCTTCTCGGCCGGAGTCGACGCCACGATCGGACTCGAACGCGAGGTTCGCCAGGGCGGTCTCGACGTCGTGCCGCTCTCCGTCTTCGACGGTCCCGACTACGTCGCGCTCGGCCACATCCACGGGCGCCAGCAGATCAGCGAGCGCGTGCGCTATTCGGGTGCTCCGCTGCACTACAGCTTCGGCGAGCAGAACAAGCCTCGAGGGTCGTGGTTGGTCGAACTCGATGCGACAGGGCTCGCATCGGTCGACTGGCTCGAGCTGCCGGTGCCGCGCCGCCTCGTCACGCTGACCGGCACCCTCGACGAGATCCTGTCAGCCGAGAACGTCGCCGCGCACGCCGACGACTGGGTGTGCGCTGTGTACACCGATGCGCTCGCTCAGACCGAGCCCATGCGCAGGCTACGCGAGCGGTACCCGCACTGCGCGATGGTGCAGCACCAGCCCTCCGAGACGTCCGAGGTGCTCGAGCGCTCGTACGTCGAGAGACTGCGCGGTGCCGTCACCGACCCCGAGCGCATCGAGGCCTTCCTCGAGCACGTGCGTTCGGGCCATGGCCCGACGGAGCGTGAGGGCGAGCTGATCCGCGAAGTCCTCGACGACCGTGTCCGCGCCGAAGCGCTCATCTAGTCTCTTGACGACTCGATCCCGCCCCGCGATGACTCGATCTCATCCGGTGTCGCGTCAACTCGACCATGCTCCGACAGCGAAGAAGGGGCTCTGATGCAGCTGCACCGACTCGAGGTCGAAGGATTCGGCCCGTTCCGCGAGCGGCAGACCGTCGACTTCGACGCGTTCGCCGACGACGGGATCTTCCTGATCGCCGGGCGCACGGGTGCGGGCAAGTCGAGCATCCTCGACGCCGTCTGCTTCGGTCTCTACGGCGGGGTCCCGCGGTACGAGGGCGGTGAGAAGCGGCTGCGCAGCGATCACTGCGAGCCCGACGACGTCACCGAGGTCGTGGTCGAGTTCAGTACGCCGGCCGGTCGATACCGCGTCAGACGGTCGCCCGATTACGAGCGCCCCAAGAAGCGTGGCGGCGGTATGACGATACAGTCGGCGGCTGTCCAGCTCGACACGATGGTCGGCGGCGAATGGATCGGTCTCGCTGCGAAGGAACGCGAGGCGGCGCACGAGCTCGACGAGATCCTGCAGCTCAGTCGCGAGCAGTTCCTGCAGGTCATCCTGCTCGCGCAGAACCGATTCTCGGAGTTCCTGCTCGCGGGCAGCAGAGAGCGGCAGGCGCTGTTGAGGCGGCTGTTCGGCACCGAGCGATTCGAAGACGTGCAGGCGCGGTTCGACGAGCGACGCAGGGCGGCGGAGCAGTCGCTGGGAGCGCGACTCGCCACGGTGTCGGCTCGCCTCGACGAAGCGCAGAGGCTGGTCGACAGCGCCGACCTCGGCCACGACAGCGAGGCCCAGACAGGCGAGAGGAGTGAGGCCGAAGATCAGCCCCTCGCGGCGACCACCGACGAACGCCTCGAGGGTCTGCGCCGTGCGAAGGCTCGTGCCGATTACCAGGCCGAGCGTCGTGCAGCGGAGCGGGCCGAGGCGGAGAAGCAGTCGGATGCCGCAGATGCCGCGCTCACGATCGTGCGCGATGAACAGCGGGCGCAGATCGAGCGGGATCGGGCGCGAGCGGCGCTCGATCGTCTCGAGGCCGAAGAACCCCTGATCGTGGACGCGCGCAGGGAACTGCGCGATGCCAGGGCGGCAGAGCTGCTGCGAGCTCCGATCGCCACCGCGGCGACCGCGGCCTCGGCCCTCGACGTGGCGACCGACGCCGAGACGCGAGCACGCGCGGCGTGGGCGGCGCGCGACATCGTCGTGGACGACCTTGCAGACTGGGTCGCCGAGCGCACCAGGCAGACCGGGGCGTGGCAGCGAGCGGCAGAGCTGGAACGGACAGCCTCGACGCTCGATGCCGAGCTCGCAACGGCCTCCGATGCCGTGGCAACGGTCGCAGAGCGCATCGAGGCGGCAGAGGCCGATAGGCGTGAGCTCCCCGCCCAGCTCGACCAGCTCACCGTCGCGCGTGACGCGGCCAGGCAGCTCGCTGATCGCGTGCAGGACCTCGCCGCCGCTCGAGACGCAGCCTCCGTGCGGCACGCGGCGGCGCTCGAGGCAGTGCGCCTCGGGGCAGCCCACGCCGACGCTGCCCGCGCACTCGCGGAGGCGAGCACGGCACTCGCCGGTGCACAGACCGCCCTCGCACAGCTCAGGCAGCGGCGACTCGACGGATTCGCGGGCGAGCTGGCGCGGTCGTTGAACGATGGCGAGGCATGTCCGGTGTGCGGATCGCACGAGCATCCGGCTCCTGCTGTGCACGCTGACCCGGTCTCGGCGGATGACGTCGACGAGGCCGAAGCCGCCCGCGATGTC
Organism: Microbacterium sp. LWH13-1.2; assembly: GCF_038397735.1. NCBI lineage: Bacteria > Bacillati > Actinomycetota > Actinomycetes > Micrococcales > Microbacteriaceae > Microbacterium > Microbacterium sp. LWH13-1.2. The sequence goes on from NZ_CP151635.1 coordinate 358,071, forward strand.
CTCGCGCGACGTGAGCGGGAAGCTGCAGAGTCGGCTTCTTCGCTTCGCGCCGACCTTGCCGCTGCGACAACCCGCGCCGACGGTCGAGATGTCGATGCGGCCGTCGCAGAGCTGACCGACGCGACCACCGCGCACGCGCAGAGCACGGAGGCGTCAGAGCGACAGGCGGCGATCGAACAGCAGCGTGACGCCCTGATCGAACGAATTCGGCGTCTCGACGGCGACCGCGAACGCGATGCAGCCGCGCTGGCCGCGGCGCGAGAAGAGCACGCGCTCGTGTCTCAGCGGATCGACGAGACACGAAAGACGATCGCCGAAGCGCGAGGGCCATACGGCTCTGTGTCCGACCGGCTCACGGCGGTTCTCGCCGAGGTGCAGGATGCTCAGGCGCTGATCGAGGCGGCCTCCGAACGAGCGCGCAGAAGCGAGGCGGCGGCAGCTGCGCAGACCGAGCTGGATGCGGCGCTCGAAGCATCCGAATTCGACGGAGTCGCGGCGGTCGAGCTGGCGCTCCGCTCTGCAGCCGCGCAGACGGCGCTCGAGATCCGCGTCACGGAGCACACGGTCCAGAAGGAGAAGGAGCGCGCGATCCTCCTGCCGCTCGAACTGCGCACGCTTCCGGAAGAGACGATCGATCTCGGCCCCGCGGAGCTGGCGTCGCTCACCGCCCGGCAGCGCTGGTCCGCCGCGGTCGATGAGGCAGGGCGTGCGACCGGTGTGGCCGAGCAACTGAGTGCGATCATCGAGGCCGCGGCCGCAGAGCATGCGCGCACCGCAGCCGAAGCGGCCGACTACGAGGTGCTCCGCAGCCTCGCCGACACCATCGCCGGGCGAGGGGCGAACACTCGCAAGATGACGCTCGAGACGTTCGTCCTGGCCGCCGAGCTCGAAGAGATCGTCGATGCGGCCAATCGCCGGCTCGGCGACATGTCGACGGGGCGCTACCAACTGCGCCACTCCGACGCACTCGCCGCCCGCGGAGCAGCATCGGGCCTGGGAATCGTCGTGTTCGACGCCTTCACCGGACAGACTCGCCCTGCGCAGTCGCTGTCAGGAGGAGAGACGTTCCTGAGCTCGCTCGCCCTCGCGCTCGGCCTCGCCGAGGTCGTCACTGCGCGCGCGGGCGGCATCCGCCTCGACACCCTGTTCATCGATGAGGGATTCGGATCCCTCGATGCAGACACCCTCGACGTGGCCATGCGCACGCTCGACGAGCTCAGACAGGGCGGGCGCACCGTGGGTGTGATCAGCCATGTAGAGGCGATGCAGGAGCAGATTCCTGCTCAGCTCCGCGTGCGCGCGACTCCGGAAGGGCCGAGCGTCATCGAAGCTCGCTGAGACTCCCGCCGTATGTTCGCCGCTCCGCCGACGACAGAGTGCGTGGGAATGACAGAGTGCGTTGGCACGACAGCGCCCCGGAGGCCGTTCTCAGACGCCGTACTCCCGACGGATCACGTCGCGCAGCTGCACGCTGCACCGTGCGATCGCCTCGCGGAAGTCGACGAGCGCGCCGTCCTCGGCCCGGTCCGAGATCGCGCGGAACGCGCGGATCGGCACTCCGAACTGCTGCGCGACCCAGATGTACGCGTAGGTCTCCATGTCGACCAGACCGGCACCCGAGGGGCGGATGACGGCGGTGATGCCGGCATCTCCGACGAAGCTGTCGCCGGTCGCGATCAGCACGCCCTCGCGGCCGGTGGACACGCGCGCGGGGAGCGACACGTGCTGCCCTGCGACGCCGTCGAGGTCGAACACATCGTGCTGCAGCGCGCTGCCGATCTCGTGCACGGTCGCGTCGAGGTCAGGGTCGATGCCGCCGGCGGTCCCGACGACCACCACCTCGGAGTACTCCTTGGCGTCGAGCGCGCGGGTGAGGGCGAACACCGCCTGCATCTTGCCCTCGCCGGTGACGAGCTGGTCGAATCCCTCGAGCTCGTCCGGGAACGCTGCGAGTTCGGATGCCATGGCTGCGACGAGAAGTTTCACCCCGCCATCCTGCCAGGTGGATCCATCGCCGCGAAGCCGAGCGCGTGCGACCGACGTCATCTCGATGTAACACTGGGGGAGGATACTGGCGTCGGGTAGACCGGAGGAAGACATGACACTGCAACAGCAGATCTCTGAAGCGCTCGGTGTGAAGCCCGAGATCGACCCAGAGGTCGAGGTGGAGCGCCGCGTGGGCTTCCTCGTCGACTACCTGCGCGTCACCGGTGCGAAGGGCTTCGTGCTCGGCATCTCGGGCGGCCAGGACTCGACCCTCGCCGGCCGTCTGGCGCAGCTCGCGGTCGAGCGCGTGCGCGCCGAAGGCGGAGAAGCGAAGTTCCTTGCGGTTCGCCTGCCGTATCGCGTGCAGAAGGACGCCGCCGACGCCGAAGCGGCGCTCGAGTTCATCGCACCGGACTCCTCGGTCGAGGTGAACATCCAGAACGGCGTCGACGGAGTCGAGGAGGACATCGAGTTCGCCGTCACGAGCGACATCAGCGATTTCAACCGCGGCAACATCAAGGCACGCGTGCGCATGGTGACGCAGTACGCGCTGGCGGGGCACGACGGTCTGCTCGTGATCGGCACCGACCATGCGGCTGAGGCCGTGACGGGCTTCTACACGAAGTTCGGCGACGGCGCCGCAGACATCCTTCCGCTGTCGGGTCTCAGCAAACGGCAGGGGCGGTCGCTGCTCCTGCTGCTCGGCGCGCCCGATCGGCTCGCCTACAAGGTGCCTACCGCCGACCTGCTCGACGGTCAGCCGGGGCGTGCCGACGAAGACGAGCTCGGCCTGACATACGAGCAGATCGACGACTTCCTCGAAGGGCGCGAGGTCGATCCCGACGTCGCGGGGCGCATCGAATCGCGCTACCTCGCCACACAGCACAAGCGGAACCTCCCGGTCACCCCCGGCGACACCTGGTGGCGCTGACACGAGCCCATCGTGATCCCGTGTCGGATGCCGCGGCTAGTGTCGAAGCATCCGAGAGAACGGGAGCAACGTGCGGATCGACACTCAGGCGCAGCGCGTCATCTGGAGCGCGAGCGACCTCAAGGCGGCCGCCGAATGCGAGTTCGCGTGGTGTCGGGCGATCGACGCCAAACTCGGCCGTGTGCCCGCTGTCGAAGAGCCTGAAGACGCGACCCTCGCGCGCGCCGCGCTGTTGGGCGACGTCCATGAGCAGAACGTCCTCCAGCACTACATCGATGATCTCGGCGACGATCGCGTGCACCGCGTCGAGAAGGTGTCGTCGGTCGATGCCGAGGCTCTCGCGGCAGCCGTCGACGAGACGGTGCAGGCACTCGGGTCCGACGCCGTGGTCGTGTTCCAGGCGGCGTTCGCGACCCCGGAGTTCGTCGGGTTCGCCGATTTCCTGAAGCGTGACGACGACGGGCGTTGGCGGGTGCAGGATTCCAAGCTCGCCCGGAAGGCCAGGGTCACGGCTCTCATGCAGCTCGCGGCATACGTCGATCAGCTCGACCGCCTCGGCATTCCGCGGTCCGATGAGGTCGACCTCCTCCTCGGCGACGGATCGACGAGCACCCATGCGGTCGATGACCTTCTCCCGCTTTTTCAGGTGAGGAGGGCCCGGTTGCGTGCGCTGATCGCCGACCGGAGGATCGGCGACCCGTCCTCCGACGCGGCGCTCGCGTGGGGCGACGACCGCGGCGACCTCGAGATCGTGGCGTGCGGTCGATGCGCGACCTGCGAAGAGCAGGTGATCGCGAATCGCGATCTGCTCATGGTCGCGCGCATGCGGCCGGTGCAGCGCGCGCGGCTGCGCATGGCAGGCATCGAGACGATCGACGCGCTGGCGGCGGCGACCGATGTTCCGGAAGGTATGAACACCGACACCTTCGAGACTCTGCGCGCGCAGGCTCAGCTGCAGCTGAGGGCGGATGCCGAGGGCGCACCGACCTATGAAGTGCACTACGCGGCGGCGATCCACACGCTGCCCGTGCCGAGCCACGGTGATATCTTCTTCGACTTCGAGGGTGACCCCCTCTACACCGAACCCGCACCGGACGGCCAGGCGCACTGGGGCATCGACTACCTCTTCGGTTGGGTCGACAACACCGACCAGTACACCGCGCTCTGGGCGCATGACTTCGCCGCTGAGCGCGAGGCGCTCGAGCGATTCCTCGACTTCGTGAAGGTGCGCCGCGCCGCGCATCCCGGCATGCACATCTATCACTACGCCCCGTACGAGACGGCACACCTCGTTGCTATGGCGGCGCGACACGGCGTGCGCGAGGGCGAGGTCGATCGGCTGCTGCGCGAGGGGGTATTCGTCGACCTCTATCCACTGGTGCTGCGCACCGTGCGTGTGGGATCGCGGTCGTACTCGATCAAGAAGCTCGAGCCTCTGTACATGGGCGACGACGTGCGCACGAGCGACGTCCAGAAGGGCGACGATTCCATCGTCCAATATGTCGCGGCGCGTGAGCTGGCCGCCGCGGGGGAGCAGGATGACGCCGAGGCGGTGTTCGCCGATCTCGCCGACTACAACCGCTATGACTGCGTGTCGACCAGGCGCCTGCGCAATTGGCTGATCGAGATCGCGAAGAAAGAGGGGGTGAATCCCGCGCCGCCCGACGAGGCCGATGAGGTGATCTACGAACCGTCTCCGCGGTCGGTGGCTCTGCTCGCCGACGCTGAGCGCGCGGTCGATGCGGGTGAAGACGGGCAGGTGCATCGCATCGCGGCCGCCGCGATCGACTATTTCCCCCGCGAGGCGAAGAGCTTCTGGGTGTCGCACTTCCAGCGACTCCGCGAGCCGGTCACCATGTGGGACGGCACGCGCGACGTGGTGAGGGTCGACCGCACTTCGTCGGCGGTCCGGCGTGAGTGGAGTGTCGCCGAGGGGCGTCGAGTGATGTCGCGTGACCTCGAGATCCGCGGAGAGGTCTCGCCGGGCACCACGCTCGGTGTCGGATCCCAGCCGTTCGCGCTCTACCCCGTTCCGGCGCCGTTCGACACCGAGGTGCCGTCTCGGGCCGTGCACGTGCCGCACACGGTCACGGTCGCCGAGGTGCTCGACGACGGATACCTGATCACGGAGACGGCGGTCCAGGGGCAGACGTGGGATGAGCTGCCGCTTGCTCTGACCCCGGCGGCGCCGCCGCGTGTCGTCTCGCTGCAGGGCGCGATCGACGAGTGGGCCGATACCGTGCACGCTGCCGCGCCGGGTTTCCCGCACGACGCGGCGACCGACATCCTGCGTCGCGTACCGCCGCGCACGATCTCGGGCGGCCCGCTGCCGGAGAAGGGCGACGACACGATCGACGCGATCGTGCGCGGGATCCTCGACCTCGACCGCAGCTATCTCGCCGTACAGGGCCCTCCGGGCACGGGCAAGACCTACACGGGCTCTCAGGTGATCGCGCGCCTTGTCAACGACCACGGCTTCACCATCGGCGTGGTGGCGCAGTCGCATGCGATCATCGAGAACCTGCTCGAGCGCGTGGTCGCCGACGGCGTCCCCGCGGCGCAGGTCGCGAAAGCGCCGAAGGAACCCTCGGCCGATCCGTCGTACACCGTGATCCCGAAGAACGGAATGGCATCGTTCCTGGGCGAGCACGCGCAGCACGGGGCGGTCGTCGGAGGCACGGCCTGGGACTTCAGCAACACGTCGCGCGTGGAGAGAGGGGGCCTCGACCTGCTCGTGGTCGACGAGGCGGGCCAGTTCTCCCTCGCCTCGACGATCGCGGTGGCCGCAGGTGCTCAGCGGCTGCTGCTGCTCGGCGACCCTCAGCAGCTTCCGCAGGTGAGCCAGGGAGCACACCCCGAGCCCGTCGACACCTCCGCGCTCGGGTGGGTCATGGGGGGCGATCCGGTCGTCAGACCCGACTACGGCTACTTCCTGGCGCGGTCCTGGCGGATGCACCCGCACGTCGCCGCCCCGGTATCGAAGCTCGCATACGCCGGCCAGCTGGCATCAGCCCCTGGCACCGAGCTGAGGTCGATCGAGGGGATCGACCCAGGCTTGCACATCGTCCCGCTCCGACACCGCGGCAACGCCACGCAGTCGCCCGAAGAGGCGGCAGAGGTCGTGGCGCTGGTGCGAGATCTCGTCGGTCGTCTTTTCACTGACAACGACACGGATTCCACGGTGCGGCCTCTCGCGCAGAGCGACATCATCGTGGTCGCGCCTTATAACGCGCAGCGGCAGCTCGTTCTCAACACACTCGCAGCGGCCGGCTTCCCGGATGTGCCCGTCGGCACCGTCGACAACTTCCAGGGCAAGGAGGCTGTGGTCTCGATCACGTCGCTCGCCGCATCCAGCGGGCGCGACGCTCCGCGTGGCCCGGAGTTCCTGCTGCTCCAGAATCGACTCAATGTGGCGATCTCGAGAGCCCAGGTCGCGGCGTACCTGGTCCACTCGCCGGCGCTGCTCGACGATCTTCCCCGCACGCCCGAAGGCGTGGCGCGTCTGAGCGCTTTCGCCCGACTGGTCGGCGCGGCGGGCTGACGCCCCGGCATGGGAGACATCACGATGCACACGACGGACGAGATCCTGCGAGCCTCCGCCGCATGGGTGTGGTTTCCTCGCGACAGCGAGCACGAGAAGACCGATCTGCAACTGGTGCGGTATCCGGCGCGATTCGGCGGCGGCGTGCGAGCATCGCAGGTCGACTCCGACTCCGATGCGGCGGCGGTGCTCGATCGCGCCCTCGACCGCACCAGAGCCTGGGGCGAGCGCGAGCTCCGGTTCTGGACCAACGAATCCGATCGCCCCGACCTCGAAGACGAGATCCGCCGCCGCGGAGCCGAGCGCATCGACACGGTCGCGGTGTTCGCCGCGAGATCGACGGCGCTGCCATCGCCGTTCCACCGCAGTCCGCAGCAGAGATCGTGCGCACGATCGACCAGGTGCGCGAGGTCGACGCGATCAACGTGCCCGTCTGGCGGCAGCAGCCACTCGACGAAGAAGGGCTCAGGACCGAACTCGACGACGTGGTCTCGGGGCTCGAGGCCGGAACCCACGTCCGAGTGCTCGCGCGCCTCGATGGCCGGGCAGTGAGCACCGGCGGCTGCACGATCGTCGACGGGTTCGCTCGTCTGTGGGGCGCCGCCACCCTCGAGGAGGCTCGCGGTCGGGGCGCCTATCGGGCGGTCCTTGCCGAGCGCCTGCGCGTGAGCGCATCACTCGGGGCGACCACCGCGCTCGTCAAGGGTCGCACAGCGACGTCCGCGCCGATCCTCGCGAGAGCCGGGTTCACGCACTACGGAGACGAACGCGCCTACCTGCTGAGGGTGTGAGCCTGGCTGAGGGGAGCGGTGGCCCGACGGGCGGGGTGGGCCGAGTGGCGGCGCGTGTCAGACCGTGCCGTACAGACGGTCGCCGGCGTCGCCGAGACCGGGAACGATGTAGCCCTTCTCGTTCAGGCGCTCATCGAGAGCTCCGAGAACGAGTGTGACGTCGCGGTCGCCGACGAGTGCCTCGATGGCGGCGACGCCTTCAGGCGTGCCCAGCAGGCAGATCGCCGTGACGTCTTTGGCGCCGCGGTCGAACAGGAACTGGATCGCGGCCGCCAGCGAGCCGCCGGTGGCCAGCATCGGGTCGATCGCGAAGCACTGGCGGTCGCTCAGGTCGTCGGGAAGACGCTCGGCGTAGGTCGTCGGCTCGAATGTCGTCTCGTCACGGACCATGCCGAGGAAACCGACCTCTGCGGTCGGCAGCAGCTTGACGAGGCCCTCGAGCATCCCGAGCCCTGCGCGGAGGATGGGTACGACGATCGGACGCGGCTCGGAGATCTTCACGCCCATCGTCGTCGTCACCGGAGTGGTGATCTCGATCGGGCTGACCTTCACGTTGCGCGTCGCCTCGTAGGCGAGGAGGGTCACGAGCTCCTCGGTCAGCTGGCGGAAGACGGGTGACGGTGTGCGGTGGTCGCGCAGGACCGACAGCTTGTGGGTGACGAGAGGGTGGTCGGCGACGTGGACACGCATGGATACAGGCTAATGCGCCGGACGCCCCCGCACGACATCGGATGCCGTGGGAGGCTCGATCGTCTGCCGTAGGCTCGACGCATGACCGCCGCCGACCAGATCGCGATGGGCCGCGCACTCGAGCTCGCGGCCGAAGCCGCGGCGGCGTCCGAGATCCCCGTCGGCGCCGTGGTGCTCGACGCTGAGGGTCGCATCGTCGCCGAGGGCCGCAACAACCGCGAGGCGACGCACGATCCGACCGGGCACGCCGAGATCGAGGCGCTGCGCGCAGCGGCAGCGTCCGTCGGTTCATGGAACCTCGACGGCCACACTCTCGTGGTGACGCTGGAACCCTGTGTCATGTGCGCGGGGGCGATCCTGCAGGCGCGGGTCGGGCGCGTGGTTTTCGGCGCCTGGGATGAGAAGGCGGGCGCGGCGGGGTCGATGTACGACGTTCTCCGCGACCGGCGTCTTCCCTACCGTGCGGAGGTCATCGGAGGGGTCGAGGCGGACGCCGCCACCGGTCTCCTGCGCGGCTTCTTCGAGCAGCGCCGCTGAATCGGCGGAGAGGCCCAACAGCGCGGCTGAGCCGATCGACCGCGTCAGTCAGATGACTTGAGCACGAAGACGTCAGTGGAGGGCTCGGGGTCGAGCGACGGTCGGTAGACGTCGGGTTCGATGTAGATGACCCGGGCAGTCGGAACGGCCTCGCGGATCCGGGCTTCGATCGCATCGATGTCGACCGCAGCCTCGCGCAGCGGCTTGTCGGCGTTGAGCGCGATCTTCGCCGCGACCATCAGCTCATCGGGCCCGAGATACAGCGTCTTCATGTGAATGATCTTCTCGATCTCGTCACCCGCGTTGATCGCATCGACGATTCGGTCGTGATCGGCGGGCGTGGCGCCCTCGCCCACGAGAAGGCTCTTGGTCTCGATTCCGAGCACGATGGCGATCAGCACCAGCAGGATGCCGATCATCAGCGTGCCGAGGGCGTCGAAGACCGGGTTCCCGGTGATCACGGTCAGACCGACCCCGAGCAGGGCGAACGTCAGTCCGGTGAGTGCTCCGACATCCTCCAGCAGCACGACCGGCAGCTCGGGCGCCTTCGCGCGCCGGACGAACGACACCCAGGACTGGTCCTTGTCACGGATCAGGTTGCTCTCCTTCACCGCGGTACGCAGAGAGAACGATTCGAGTCCGATGGCGACCACGAGCACGACGATCGGGAGCCACCACCAGGTCGCATCGAGCTCGTGCGGGTGGGTGAGCTTGTCGATCGCCTCGTAGATCGCGAAGAGGCCACCGACCGAGAACAGGATGATCGACACGACGAACGCGTAGACGTAGCGCTCGCGCCCGTATCCGAACGGGTGAGCCCGGTCGGCCTCTCGCTTCGCCTTCCGCCCGCCGAGCATGAGCAGCAGCTGGTTTCCTGAGTCGGCGACCGAGTGGATGGCCTCGGCGAGCATGGATGCCGACCCCGAGAGCGCCCATGCCGCGAACTTCGCCAGGGCGATGCCCAGATTCGCCAGGAATGCCGCGATGATCGCCTTGCTGCCGCCCGATGCACTCATGCGTCGAGTCTAGATCCGCTTGCCCGCTGTCGCCGGGTGCGCCCGCCGTAGGATGACGACATGGCTGACTCTCTTCCCGCTCTCGCTTTCCTCGGTGCCGGTTCGATGGGCGGTGCGATCCTCAGGGGAGTGGTCGCATCGGGAATCCGGATCGACGGCGGCATCATCGCCACGAACCGCACGACCGAGAAGGCGGCGGCGCTTGCAGAGCTCGACGGCGTGACGAGCATCGCGCTCTCCGAGACCGCCGATGGCAATGCCGAAGCGGCAGCGAAGGCACGCATCGTGCTGGTCGGCGTGAAGCCCGCGATGGTGCCCGATCTGCTGCGCGAGATCGCACCGCATCTCGCCGACGACGCGATCGTCGTGAGCCTCGCGGCAGGCGTCACCCTGCAGACCTTCGCCGACAACCTCGGCGCGGGCGTCCGCGTCATCCGATCGATGCCGAACACTCCGTCGACGGTCGGAAAGGGCGTCACCGGTCTGGCCAAGGGAGCAGCGGCTTCCGCCGACGACCTCGCGCTCGTGCACCGCCTCTTCGAGACCGTGGGTGCCGTCGTCGAGGTGCCCGAGTCGCAGATCGATGCCCTGTCGACCATCTCGGGTTCGGGTCCCGCCTACGTCTACCTGCTGATCGAGGAGCTGACGAAGGCTGCCGTCGGCATGGGCTTCAGCGAGACGGACGCGCGCACCATGGTGGAGCAGACGTTCATCGGGGCGACCGCGCTGCTCGATGCGTCGGGGGAGGAGCCGTCCGAGCTTCGCCGGCGCGTCACGAGTCCGAAGGGCACCACCGAGCGAGCGGTGGCCGTGCTGCAGGACGCGCACCTCGACCGCACCTTCGCTGATGCCGCGGCCGCGGCCCTCGCTCGGGCGAAGGAACTGGCAGCCGGCGCCTGACATGCAGCTGCGGTTCTCGGGTGCGATCTGGTTCTGGCGCGGTCCCGCGCCGTTCCATTTCGTCACCGTGCCGCCGACCGAGAGCGAGATGATCGGCGACGTGGCGAGCGTCGTCACCTACGGGTGGGGGATGATCCCGGCATCCGTGACGATCGGGAGCACCACGGTGACGACCGCCCTCTGGCCGAAGGACGGCGGGTACATCGTCCCGATCAAGAAGGTCCTTCAGGACCGCGAGGGCGTCACGATCGACGACGTCGTCGACCTGACGCTCGACATCGACGCCTGACGCGGGACCGTGCGAGTGTCGCTCAGCGGTCGAGAGCGGCGAAGCGCTCGATGTCGCTGTTGGTGCCCGAGACGATGATGAGGTCGTGGTTGGTGACGATCGTGTTCGCCTCGGCGTAGCGGAACGGCTTGCCTGGGCTCTTCACTCCGACGACCGTGACCTTGTACTTGCTGCGCACGCCCGACTCGTTCAGACCTACTCCGCGGATGAACTTCGGCGGGTACATCTTGGCCAGCACGAAGTCGTCATCGAAGCGGATGAAGTCGAGCATGCGGCCCGAGACGAGGTGCGCGACGCGCTCACCGGCTTCGCGCTCGGGGTAGATCACGTGGTTCGCGCCGACGCGGGCGAGGATCTTGCCGTGGGACTGCGAGACGGCCTTCGCCCAGATCTGCGGCACCTTGAGATCGACGAGGTTCGCGGTGATCAGCACCGACGCCTCGATGGAGGAACCGACGGCGACGACGGCGACCTGGAAGTCCTGAGCGCCGATCTGCCGCAGGGCGTCGATGTTCTTGGCGTCGGCCTGGACGGTGTGCGTGACGCGATCCGACCACTTCTGCACGAGCTCGAGGTTGTCGTCGATCGCGAGCACCTCGCGGTCGAGGCGGTCGAGTTCGCCCGCACAGGCGGCACCGAACCGGCCGAGACCGATGACGAGGACGGGCGCGTCGCCCCGGAGGACTTCAACCAACGATCGGCCTTTCCACGGGCAGTGAGTAGTACTGCGTTCGCGATGTCGCGGCGACCGCCGCGGCGAGAGTCACTGTACCAACGCGCCCCATGAAGATGGTGGTCGCGAGCACGTATGAACCGGCATCGGGGAGCTCGGCGGTGAGACCGGTCGAGAGACCGACGGTGGCGAAGGCCGAGATGACGTCGAAGAGGACGTGGCTGATGTCGGCCTTGGTGATCTGGGCGATGATGATCGTCGAGAGCGCGACGATGGTCGCGCCCCACGCCACGACGCTGAGGGCGACGCGCTGCACATCGCTCGGGATCCGCCGACCGAAGGCTTCGACCGACTGGCGACCCTTCGCCTCCGACCACACGGCGATGGCGAGCACGGCCAGGGTGGTCACCTTGATACCGCCGGCGGTCGACGCCGAGCCGCCGCCGACGAACATGAGCATGCTCGCCGCGAGCAGGGACGAGCCGTTCAGATCGTCCATCTCGATGACGTTGAAGCCGCCCGAGCGAGTCATCGCCGAGAGGAAGAACGCCTGGAAGGTGGTATCCGCGGCATCCATCGAGCCGAAGGTCTTCGGGTTGGCGTACTCGAGGATCAGGAACACCGCGGCGCCGAGCACGAACAGCAGCACCGTGGTGACGAGGGTGAGCTTGGTGTGCAGGGACCACTTCTTCACGTGCCAGACGTGCTTGGCCAGTGTGTAGATCACCGGGAATCCGATGCTGCCGAGGAACACTCCCACCATCAGCAGCGCGAGAACGAGGTAGTCGTCGGCGAATACGGCGACGCCGCCGGCATTCGGCGCGAACCCCGTGTTGGTGAACGCCATCGCGGCGAAGTAGGGCGCCTCCCAGAGCGCGGCGATCGGCTCGACTCCGGCCATCACGAGTGCGGGGTAGAGCAGGATCGCCAGCGCGCCCTCGATGATCAGGGCCGAGACCGCGACGGTCGTGAGCAGTTGCCCGACCTCGCCGAGGCGCACGGTCTGGCTCTCGTTGACCACGCCGCCATGCGCGCGAAGAGGGTTCGTATCTCCGGCAGCGAGGAGCTTGGCACGCAGCCCCAGTCGCTTCGAGATCAGCATGCCCATCAGCGAGGCGAGAGTGAGCACTCCGAGGGCGCCGATGTTCACGCCGATGAAGATCAGCACATGGCCGAAGGGTGACCAGTACGTCGCCATGTCGACGGTCGCGAGCCCTGTGACGCAGATGGTCGAGACCGCGGTGAACAGGGCGTCGGCGAGGGGCGTGACCTCGCGCGTCGCCGATGCGATGGGCAGCGAGAGCAGCACGGTGAAGACGAGGATCAGGAGCGCGAAGATCACGATCGCGAAGCGCGAGGGCGACGACGTGATGATGTGCTTGCCCCAGGACGCCGCGTTCTGCAGCCGCTGTCGAGGTGACGACGCCGAAACGATGCCCGACATCGAGTCCCCCTTCGCTTTCCCATCGCCACGCACAGCGGCTGCACGACGTCGATCGCCGAGCCTTCGTCATGGTACTCCGTGCCGGGGACGACTACCCTGATCACATGACGGACATCTTCGACGTGATCGCAGACGGTACGAGGCGAGACATCCTCCAGCTCCTCCTGCGTCGCACGACCGAAGGGGATGCCGGCACGAGCGTCAGCCAGATCGTCGCCGACCTGGGCATCAGCCAGCCCACCGTCTCGAAGCATCTGAAGGTCCTCCGTGAGGCCGAACTCGTCAGCGTGCGAGAAGACGGTCAGCGTCGCTTCTACAGCCTCGCCGTCGAGCCCCTCGGGGTCATCGACGATTGGCTCGTGCCGTTCCTGATGGACGCGTACGGTGACGACGCGCCCGACATCGACTACCCGGGACAGCCTCTGCCAGGCAGTGCCGCGCATGCTGCCGAGGTCGTCGGTCGTGCAGCCGCATCCGCGAAGCATGTCGTCGAGACCGCGCTCAAGCGTCTCGGCGCCTGACAGCGACTGCGGATACACGTCGCCCCTGACGATCGGGGGGCGTGTCGTCAGGGGCGAAGCCGCGGGCCCCAGCCCGCGTCGACTCGGGATGGTGCCATCGTGAGTCGGAGCGATCACTGTCTCAGAGCAATCTGAGCGGATCCGGCATACATCCTATGTCTCCGCTGGGACTCTGCGCCGGGGACGCCGCGCGCATCCCCACTGATCACACAGGCCACACGGGTTTACACGCGTCCCAGGTTCCCCATAGAGTGTGCACAATCGAGAAAGGGGTACGTGGGATGCCCGAGGTTCCTGATGTCCGGTTCCTTACGGTGGCTGAGGTCGCCGAGCTCATGCGCGTGTCGAAGATGACCGTCTATCGGATGGTGCACGCTGGGGAGCTGCCCGCCATCCGCTTCGGTCGCAGTTTCCGGGTTCCGGAGTCCGCGGTCGCCGACGCGTTGCAGCGGCCCATCGCCGACGTGGGCTGACCCCTCGGCGGCGGTCTCGCAGGAGCGTGCAGCAGGAGCTCCACGATTTGCTAGACTGATCCGAGGCATTTTTCCGTGCCCGTACCCGGGTGTCCGTCACCGACGACACCCAGCCACTGACTTAGTGAGGTTTCCGTGGGTTCTGTCATCAAGAAGCGCCGCAAGCGCATGGCGAAGAAGAAGCACCGCAAGCTGCTTCGCAAGACTCGCCACCAGCGTCGCAACAAGAAGTAAGCGACCAGACACGAGCGCCTGTCTCCGGACGGGCGCTTTGTGTCTCTACCCCCGGTTTCCCATTCGTCGCAGGAGCATGCCATGAAGTCGATCACCGTCACCGAGCTCGCCGAGCGCTCGAACACCCCGCTCATCGACGTCCGCGAGGTCGATGAGTTCGCCGCGGGTCACGTTCCCGGAGCCGTCAACATCCCGATGTCCGAGATCGGCAACCGGCTCGAAGAGCTCCCGTCTGAGTCGTTCGACGTGATCTGCCAGGCCGGTGGCCGTTCGGCTCGCGTCGTCGAGGCGCTCGAGTCCCGCGGCTACGACGCGACGAACGTCGAAGGCGGAACGGGCGAGTGGATCGCGCAGGGGCGCTCGGTAGAGGTGCCGTCGGCGTGACTACGCTGACCCTCATCGGCAAGCCCGACTGCCATCTGTGCGACGTCGCCTCCGAGATCATCGACGCGGTGGTCGCCGAGCTTCCGGATGCCGCGGCTGAGCGCATCGAGATCGTCGAGTCATCCATCCAGGACGACCCCGCTCTCTACGAGCTGTGGTGGGAGAAGATCCCCGTCGTGCTGATCGACGGCGACCTGCACGCGCACTGGCGGCTGTCCGCCGACCGGCTGCGTGAGGCTCTCGAAGAGGCCGTCCAGGAGGACGCGCTGGGAAAGGACTCGCGATGATCCGTCACGTCGTCACCTGGAAGCTGGCCGCAGAGAATGCCGGTGAGCGCGCCGAGCAGGCCGCAGAGGTCGCGCGTCGGCTCAACGCCCTCGACGGGGTCGTGCCCCAGCTGCGCTCCATCTCAGCGGGCGCGAACGCGGCCTATCCCGGCACCAACTGGGATGTCACCCTCGTCGCGGACTTCGACTCGATCGCCGCCCTCGAGGAGTACCAGGTGCATCCGGCGCATGAAGAAGTCGTCGCGTACGTGCGGTCGGTGGTCGCATCGCGTGCCGCCGTCGACTTCGAGGTCTGACCTGTAACACGGCTGTCATATTCGGTCACACTTGCAACACAAATGTGATCCGCTGGGGGCGGCTGGGGGCGTGTTCGGCCCGGTGGTGCATGTTTAGATGTTCTCCTACCCGTCCGTGGGAAACACACCCTCGTCCTTCAGGAGCTGACATGCAGCGTCGCAACATCATCGCCGGGATCGCGCTCGCCGCGACCGCCACCCTCGCCCTCGCAGGCTGTGCGACCGGGGCAGGTGCCGGATCGGGTGAGCCGGCGGCAGGCGACGAGTACGACCTCATCGAGGCCGGCACGCTGACGGTCTGCTCCGACATCCCCTACGCGCCGTTCGAGTTCGAGGGCGGCGACAACGGCACCGGTTACACCGGCTTCGACATCGACCTGCTCGACGCCATCGCGAAGGAGCTCGACCTCAAGCTCGCCGTGCAGGACGTCGGCTTCGACGCTCTGCAGTCGGGCACCACACTCGCCGCCGGCCAGTGCGACATCGGCGCCTCCGCGATGACGATCACCGACGAGCGCAAGGCGAACATCGACTTCTCCGAGCCGTACTACGAGTCGCTGCAGTCGCTGCTCGTCCGCACGGACTCCGGCATCGAGTCGATCGACGACCTGTCGGGCAAGAACGTCGGCGTGCAGCAGGGCACCACGGGCGAGTCGTACGCGACCGAGAACGCCGAGGGTGCTCAGCTCGTGCAGTACCCCTCCGACGGTGAGCTGTGGCCCGCCATGCAGGCAGGTCAGATCGACGCGATCCTGCAGGACCAGCCGGTGAACCTCGAGCACGAGAAGGCCGACAGCGCCTACAAGATCGTCGAGGAGTACGAGACGGGCGAGTCCTACGGCTTCGCGTATGCGAAGGGCGAGAAGGACGCGCTGCGCGAGGCGATCGACGGCGCGCTGCAGGATCTGCGCGACAGCGGCGACTACCAGACCATCTACGACACCTACTTCACCGCGAAGTAATCGGCGAGCCACGAAGAGCGGGGAGACCTTGACAATGGCGTTGAGGCGCACCACGAAGAGCAAGCTGTACCGGTACACCGTCTATGTGGTGCTGATCGCGGTCGCCGTCTGGTTGATCGTCAGCACCGACTGGGTACGCATCGCGCAGCTCTACTTCAATCCGGAGATCGCCGCGAAGATGCTCCCGGGCATCATCACGACGGCGCTCGTCAACACGCTGTGGTTCACGGCCGTCGCGTTCGCAGGAGGTCTGCTGCTCGGCGTCGTACTGGCGCTGCTGAAGCTGTCGAGCATCGGGCCCTTCCGATGGATCGCGACGGCGTGGATCGAGCTGTTTCGCGGGCTTCCCGCGATTCTCACGATCTTCGCCATCGCCTTCATCCTGCCGATCGGACTCGGCGTGCCGGGAACGAAGCTCGGCGGACCGGTGGTGCTCGGTCTGATCGGTCTGATCCTGGTGGCGTCGGCGTACATGGCCGAGACCATCAGAGCGGGCATCCAGGCGGTTCCGAAGGGGCAGACGGAGGCGGCTCGCTCGCTCGGCATGTCTCCCATGAAGACGACCTTCTGGATCGTGGTGCCGCAGGGCTTCCGCATCATCATCCCGCCGCTCACGAACGAGTTCGTGCTGCTGTTGAAAGACACATCGCTGCTCTTCGTCGCAGGATCCTTCATCTGGTCGAAGGAGCTGACGAACTTCGCCCGCGACGCGAGCACGCAGAACGCGAACGGCACGCCGCTGATCATGGCGGCGGCGCTGTATCTGATCGTGACGATCCCCCTCACGCGCTTCAGCGCGTACCTGGAACGAAGGATGTCGAGGCAGCGATGATCACCGATCTGATTGACGTCCACGCACCCGCGATCGATCTGCAGAGGCTCGTGAAGAGCTTCGGCGACAACGAGGTGCTCAAGGGCATCGACCTCACCGTCTCCGCCGGAGAGGTCGTCTGCATCATCGGGCCCTCCGGTTCCGGCAAGTCGACGCTGCTGCGGTCGGTGAACCTGCTCGAGGAGCCCACCGGCGGCAAGGTGCTCATCGAGGGCATCGACATCACCGATCCCGATGTCGACATCGACCGCGTGCGCACCCGTATCGGGATGGTGTTCCAGAGCTTCAACCTGTTCCCGCACCTCGATGTGATGGGCAACCTCATGATCGCGCAGCAGCGCGTGAAGAAGCGCTCCAAGGCGGAGGCCGAGCGGGTCGCGAAGGAGATGCTCGGCCGGGTCGGGCTCGCCGAGAAGGCGGACGCGTTCCCCGGTCATCTCTCGGGTGGTCAGCAGCAGCGCGTCGCGATCGCGCGGGCGCTGTGCATGAACCCCGACATGATGCTGTTCGACGAGCCGACGTCTGCGCTCGACCCCGAACTGGTCGGCGAGGTGCTGCAGGTGATGCGCTCGCTCGCCGACGAGGGCATGACGATGCTCGTCGTCACGCACGAGATGGGCTTCGCCCGCGAGGTCGGATCGCGTCTGATCTTCATGGACGGCGGGCACATCGTCGAAGAGGGCGACCCGCGCGAGGTGCTCGCCAACCCCCAGCATCCGCGGACGCAGGACTTCCTGGCCCGGGTGCTCTGAGTTCTCGGTCGGACGACCTGCTTCGTACGAAGACCCCCTCCCGCTGAGTCAGCAGGAGGGGGTCTCTTCGTGAAGTGTCGGGTGGGCCTCAGTCGAGCTCGACGACCGTGGCTCCCGGTGCGTTGGTCTTGATCGACTCGATGCCGTTCTTCGCAGCGGACCGCGTGGTGTAACTCTCGCTCGACGCGATCACCTCGCCGTTGCCGGCCTTCAGACGGAAACGGTGACCGCCGCCACTGTCGGTGTACAGCTCGAACTTGCCTGCCATGAGGCGTCCTTTCTCTGCCGAATCGAGGGAGAGATGCCCTCGGGCATCACGGTATCTCGGAGTACTGGCCCGGGGCTAGAGGGTGATTCAGCCCCGAGGATGCACGGCCACGGGCTCCGGCGCGACAGCGATCCGCACCCGGTCACCGAATGCCGGGTGGATGCCGGGGGAGTGCTGGAGCCGCACCAGCTCACCGGATTCCGTGCGGACGAGCGTGCGCCGCATGCTGCCCAGGAACGTGCTCTCCTGCACGAGCGCGTCGGTCGCGGAATCCGCCTCGGAGGCGAAGTGCACGTTCTCGGGGCGCAGGTACACGTCGACAGGGCCATCGGCCGGTGACTGCAGGGGCAGTCGCTGACCCCACACCACGACATGGTCGCCCTCGGCGACGCCCGAGACGACGCTCGAGAGGCCCACGAAGGCAGCCACACCCGCCGTCGACGGCGTCGTGTAGAGCTGCTCGGGCGTTCCGATCTGCTCGATCCGACCGGAGTTCATCACGGCGATCCGGTCGGAGACGGCGAGAGCTTCCTCCTGGTCGTGCGTGACGAACACCGTGGTGATGCCGAGTCGCAGCTGGATGCGGCGGATCTCATCACGCAGCTGCACGCGTACCTTCGCGTCGAGTGCCGAGAGCGGCTCGTCGAGCAGCAGCACCTTGGGCTCGGTCACCAGCGCGCGGGCGAGCGCCACGCGCTGCTGCTGTCCGCCCGAGAGCTGGTGCGGGAATCTGTCGGCGAAGTCGGAGAGCCCCACGAGCGCCAGGGCGTCGAGCGCGCGCTTCGCGGCCTCGTTCTTCCCGACGCCCCGCCGACGCAACCCGAACGCGGTGTTCTCCGCCACGCGGAGGTGCGGGAACAGCGAGTACGACTGGAAGACCATGCCGATGTCGCGCTTGTTCGTCGGCACCCGCGAGACGTCTCCGCCGTCGAGCAGCACCGCGCCGCTGTCGAGCCCTTCGAGACCTGCGAGCACCCGCAGGAGCGTGGTCTTGCCGCACCCTGAGGGGCCCAGGAGCGACACGAACTCGCCGGGCGCGATGTCGATGTCGACACCGTGCAGCACGGTGTTGCCGGAGTAGCTCTTCACGATGCCCTGCAGCTGCACGCGTGTGCCTTCGCCCGCCTCGGCGAGGAGCATGTTGTCGGCGGTCTGGGGGAGGGTCATGAGCGGGCCTTTCCGGTGCCGCGAGCGACGCGGCCGATGAGGAGGAGCAGCAGGAACACGAACAGCAGCGCCAGCAGGGTGAATATCGCCGGAGCGTAGGGATCCTGCTTCTGCACGACGACCATGGCCGTCTGGAACACCTGGCGGTTCAGGAGAGAAGCGATCGTGAACTCGCCGAGCACCACGGCGATCGAGATCAGCGAGGCCGCGAGCAGACCCTGGCGGAGGTTCGGGGCGAGTACCTTCAGCACCACCGTCGGCCAGCTGGCGCCGAGTGAGCGAGCGGCCTCCGCGAGGGTGCGCAGGTCGGCCGCGTCGATGGATGCCTGGATCGACCGGTATGCGAAGGGCAGCACGGTGATGCCGTAGGCGAAGGCCAGCGTCCAGGTGCCCGTGCCGAGGGCACGACCGATCTGCAGGTAGATCGGGGCGAGACCGACGACGAGCACGATCGCGGGGATCGAGATCGGCAGCAGCACGGCGAACTCGAAGAACGGCTTGAGCTTCGCGAAACGGAGGTTCACCAGGATCATGGTCGGTGCGAGCAGCAGGAGCACGATCGCGACAGTGACCACGGCGAGGATGAGCGAGTTGCCGAGACCCATCCAGATGGGCTTGATAGCGGCGGACTTCGCCGGGTCGAACAGCGCGAACCACCGCTCGAGGCCGAGGGATCCGTCGGTCTGGCGCAGCGTGTAGAGGAATGTCGAGGCCAGCGGGATGGCGAAGAAGGCGCCGACGGCGATGCCGATGATCCAGCGGGTCGCGAGAGAGGGGCCGAGACGGTTCATGACTGCCACCTCGCGGCTCGTCGCTGGATCATCGAGTACAGGGCCATGACGACTCCGACGATCACGATCATGCCGAGAGCGAGTGCTCCGGCCAGGTTCTCGCGGCCGAGTACGGTCTCGCTGGTGAGCGCTGCCCGGATCTGCAGTGGGACGATCTGCGCGCCCTGGCTCGCGAGGGCGGCAGCGGTGGCATACGACGAGAACGCGTTCGCGAACAACAGGAGCAGGCTTGCGAGGAACGAGGGTGCGAGCACCGGGATGCCGATGCGCAGCCAGAAGCTGGAGCGTGTGCCGCCGAGCGTGAGGTTCGCCTCGGCCCACTGCGGCTTGAGGGCGGCGAGGGCAGGCATGAACGTGATCACCATGAGAGGGATCTGGAAGTAGATGTACGGCAGGATGAGCCCTGGGAGTTCGTAGAGCCAGGTGCCGTTCGCGAAGATGTCGACGCCCAGATCGTCCTTGAGGAAGAGCGTGACCACTCCCTGGATGCCGATCGTCGCGATGAACGCGAACGCGAGCATCACTCCTCCGAACTGGGCGAGCACGCCGGCCGCGGCATCCACGGTCGAGCGCACCGCCCCATCCGGGTTCATGCCGAGCAGGGCATAGCACACGAGCGCGCCGACGATCGCCCCGACGACGGCGGTCAGCAGCGACAGTCCGGCGGAGTTCGCGAAGGTGTTGAGGACGACGGGATCGCCGAGAGCGGAGACGTTCGACCAGGTGAACGATCCGTCCTCCGTGAAGAAGCCGGACCCGACCGCGAGGATCGTCGGCACGGCGAGGAACAGCAGAACGTACGCGGCGAACGGCACCAGACCGAGCCACGCGATCGACGGCGCGGAGCGCTGGGCCCGCGACGATGTCGCGGGCCCAGCGCCGTGCGCTGCGGGGGAGACGGGGGCGGACGCCGTGGCATCCGCCCCCGTTGCGGTGGCAGTGGTCACTGGACCGCCGCTGCCCACTTCTCGCCGAGCAGCGTGCCGGCGTTCGTCGACTGCTCCTCGGTGGGGACGACCGTCTCGCCCGGAACTTCGGGAAGAGCCTCGGCCAGGTCGGCGTCGATCGTGCCCGCCTCGGTCATGGCTTCCATGCGAGCCGGACGAGCGCCGCCCTTGAGCCACAGGTTCTGCACCTCGTCGCTGTAGAGAAACTCCTGCCACAGGCGGGCGGCAGCCGGGTTCGGGGCATCCTTGTTGATGGCCTGGTTGTAGTAGCCGGCGTAGCCGGTGCCGTCGAGGACGACGACCTTCCAGTTCTCGTTGTCAGCGGAGTGCGCGGCGTTGAGGTAGTCCCAGTCGAAGACGACAGGGGTCTCGCCGCTCGCGACGGTCGCGGTGGTGACGTCGACCTTGAGCAGGTTGCCGGCCTTCTGAAGCTCCGAGAAGAAGTCGATACCCGGCTGGAAGTCATCGAGCGTGCCGTCGGACTGCACCGTGGCGAGGCCGACGGCGGCGAAGGCCGCACCGGCCTGCGTCGGGTCGCCGTTGATGGCGACGGCGCCCTTGTACGCGGCATCCTTCAGGTCATCGAGCGACTCGGGAGCGTCGAACTTCGACGAGTCGTAGCCGATCGACATGTATCCGCCGTAGTCGCCGACGAAGAGGCCGGTCGGCTCCTTGAGGGCATCGGGGATCTCGTCCCAGGTCTGCACCTGGTACGGCGCGAACACGTCTGTGTTCTGCAGCGCGACGGTGAGGCCGAGGTCGAACACGTCGGGTGCGGTGTCGAGGCCCTCGTTCGTCTTCGCAGCCTGGATCTCCTCGGCGCTCGAGACGTCGGGGGACGCCTCGTTGATGGTGATCTCCGGGTACTTCTCGGCGAACAGGTCGATGATCTCGCCATAGTTCGCCCAGTCACGCGGAAGGGCGATGACGTTGAGCTGACCCTCGGCCTTGGCGGCCTCTTCGAGCTCGGCGAACGAGCCGAAGTCCTCGACCGAGGTCGCGGCTGCGGCATCGACCGCGTCGCTGCCGGCGGCGGGGGTCTCTGCGCCCGTGGCGCAGGCGGTGAGGCCGAGCGCGGCGGTGGTGAAAAGGGCGATGCCGGCGCCGATGCGCGCGCGACGGTGGAAGTTCGTCATCAGGGTCCTCTCGGTGTCCGGCGTCGGGCGCCGGATTCGGGTTGCGAGAGGACACTATGAGCCGTGGGTTGCCGATCGCAGCGAGCCTGGTGAACGAGAGATGTCCGGGGCGTGGCGGTTCGGACTGCGGTGGCGTTCGCGATGCCGCGTGGTCTGACATCCTGGACGGATGGACATCGGCAGTGTGCTCGGGCTCGAGCAGCTCACCTGGGGCACGCTGATCCTCGTGGTCGTCGCGGCGTTCGCAGCCGGGTGGATCGACGCCGTGGTCGGCGGAGGAGGCCTGCTCCAGCTTCCTGCTCTGCTGCTGATCCCCGGCATCTCGCCGATCCAGGCGCTCGCGACGAACAAGCTCGCCTCCGTGTTCGGCACGGCGACGAGCAGCGTCACCTACTACCGGCGCGCGAAACCCGACATCCGTACCGCTCTGCCTATGGCCGCGATCGCACTCGTCGGATCATTCGGGGGAGCCGCCGTGGCCACGGTCCTCCCCGCCGCCGCCTTCAAACCGATCATCGTGGTCGCGCTGCTCGCCGTCGCGCTCTTCACGGCCTTCCGCCCGCAGATGGGAGCGGCGACGCGGCTGCGGTTCAGCGGACACAAGCACCACATCATGGCGGGGCTGTCAGGTCTCGTGATCGGCTTCTACGACGGTCTGATCGGCCCTGGCACCGGGACATTCCTGGTGATCTCGCTCGTCGCACTTCTGGGATATGACTTCCTGCAGGCGAGCGCGAAGGCCAAGATCGTCAACCTGGCCACGAACACCGGTGCCCTGCTGCTCTTCATCCCGCACGGCGCTGTGCTGTGGCTGCTGGGTGGCATCCTCGCGGTCGCCAACGTGGCGGGCAGCTACCTCGGTTCGCGCATGGCGATCTCGCGCGGAACGACCTTCATCCGCGTCGTATTCCTCATCGTGGTGGTCGCCCTCATCGCGAAGCTCGGCGTCGACGTGTGGAACGAGAACATCGCTCCGGCGTTCGCCTCGCTGCGCTGAGCAGACGAAGAGGCCCTCTCCCGCCTGAGCGGGAGAGGGCCTCTTCGTGCGAGGTCAGACCTCGTCGTCCTCGGGCTCGAAGTCGACGCCGGCCTCGGCGCGCTGCGCGGCCGTGATCGGCGCGGGCGCAGCCGTCAGCGGGTCGAAGCCGTTGCCCGACTTCGGGAACGCGATGACGTCGCGGATCGACTCGGTCTTCGAGAGATGCTGGAGCACGCGGTCCATACCGAGCGCGATTCCGCCGTGAGGCGGGGCACCGAACTTGAACGCGTCGAGCAGGAACCCGAACTGCTCCTGGGCGACCTCGTCGCTGATGCCCATGACCTCGAACACGCGCTTCTGCACGTCTTCGCGGTGGATGCGGATCGATCCGCCGCCGAGCTCAGAGCCGTTGCACACGATGTCGTAGGCGTAGGCGAGAGCCGAACCGGGGTCGGTGTCGAACGTGTCCTGGAACTCCGGCTTCGGGCCGGTGAACGCGTGGTGCACGGCGGTCCAGGCTCCGGCGCCGACGGCGACGTCACCGGATGCGACGGCATCGGCCGCAGGCTCGAACATCGGAGCATCGACGACCCACGTGAAGGCGAACTCGTCGGGGCTCAGCAGGCCGAGGCGACGTCCGATCTCGACCCGCGCGGCGCCGAGGAGCGCACGGCTCTCCTTCGTCGACCCTGCGGCGAAGAACACGCAGTCACCGGCGGAGGCGCCGACGAACTCGGCGAGGCCAGCCTGCTCGGCCTCGGAGAGGTTCTTGGCCGCGGGGCCGCCGAGTGAGCCGTCTTCGTTGAAGAGCACATACGCGAGGCCGCGGGCGCCGCGCTGCTTGGCCCAGTCCTGCCATGCGTCGAGCTGCTTGCGGGGCTGGCTCGCGCCGCCCGGCATGACGACGGCACCGACGTACTCGGCTTGGAACACACGGAACGGGGTGTCCTTGAAGTACTCGGTCGCCTCGACGAGCTCGAGTCCGAACCGCAGGTCGGGCTTGTCCGAGCCGTACTTGGCCATCGCCTCGGCGTAGGTCATGCGCGGCAGCGGGGTCTGCACCTCGACGCCGATGGTCTTCCACATCGCCTGGATGAGCGACTCCATCAGCGTGATGACGTCTTCCTGGTCGACGAAGCTCATCTCGATGTCGAGCTGCGTGAACTCCGGCTGGCGGTCGGCGCGGAAGTCCTCATCGCGATAGCAGCGGGCGATCTGGTAGTACTTCTCGACGCCGCCGACCATGAGCAGCTGCTTGAAGAGCTGCGGCGACTGCGGCAGCGCGTACCAGCTGCCGGGGTGCAGACGAGCGGGCACGACGAAGTCGCGGGCTCCTTCGGGCGTCGAGCGGGTGAGCGTCGGGGTCTCGACCTCTGTGAAGTCCTCGCCGTGCAGCACGTCGCGGACGGCCTTGTAGACGTTCGAGCGCAGACGCAGAGCGGATGCCGCGGCGGGGCGACGCAGGTCGAGGTAGCGGTACTTGAGGCGGGCCTCTTCGCCGACCGTCTCGGTGTCGGCGACAGCGGTCGACACCTGGAACGGCAGGGGAGCGGACTCGTTCAGCACCTCGACGTCGGTCGCGATGAGCTCGATCTCGCCGGTCGGCAGGTTCGGGTTCGCGTTGCCGTCCGGGCGACGCGAGACCTCGCCGGTGACCTTGAGGACGAACTCGTTGCGCAGCGGGTGCGCCACCTCTTCGTCGCGGATGACGACCTGGGCGATGCCCGATGCATCCCGAAGATCGATGAACGCGACTCCTCCGTGATCACGACGGCGATCGACCCAACCCGAGAGGGTGACGGTCTGACCGATATGCTCGGCTCGCAGTGAGCCTGCCGAGTGGGTGCGAAGCACGGAGGATTCCTCCTGATCTGGGAAATGATGAACCCGCCCATTCTACGGGGGCGGGTGTCGCCTCCTTCGCCCGCGGCATATCGCTCAGTAGGATCGCCACGACAGCCGCTCGACCAGCGAAAGGGTCATCATGGACTCCAACGGCATCTCGGATCTGTACACCCAGATCTTCTCCGGCACGACAGGCCTCATCACGCTCGCCTTCTACATCCTCGTCGTCATCGGCCTGTGGAAGGTGTTCACGAAGGCGGGATACCCCGGCATCCTCGCGATCATCCCCTTCGTCAACATCGTGTTCCTCGTGAAGATCGCCGGGATGTCGGGCTGGCTCGCGCTGCTCTACATCATCCCGATCGTGGGGTTCATCTTCGGGATCATCGTCGCGATCAAGCTCGGCGAACGCTTCGGAAAGGGCGGGTTCTTCTCGTTCTTCCTCCTGTTCGTCTTCCCCTACATCGGGTATCTGATCATCGGATTCGGCAAGTCCCGCTACCGCCAGGTCTGAGATGGTGGCGTCCCGACTGCACCTCGTCCGCCACGGTGAGGTGCACAACCCGAAGCGCGTGCTCTACGGCCGGCTCCCCGACTACCACCTGAGCAGAGCAGGTCGGAAGATGGCGCAGGCAGCCGCCGACCACGTCGCCTCGCTCGACAGGCCTGTGGCCGCGTTGTACTCCTCGCCGCTCGAGCGCGCGCAGGAGTCGGCCGAGCCTTTCGCCACCCGATTCGATCTGGTGCCCGAGATCGACATCCGCATCATCGAGCCGACGAACGTGTTCGAGGGCACGCAGATGCGGCGCTCGCTGATGAACCCGCTCAACTGGTGGCATCTGCGGCAGCCGGCTCTTCCCAGCTGGGGCGAGCCGTACACCTCGATCGCCGAGCGGATGCTGAGCGCGATGGGCGAGGCCTGGAAGGCGGCGGACGGCGGCGATGTCGTCATGGTGTCACACCAGGCGCCGATCTGGATCACCCATCTTCGGGTCGCGGGTCTGCCACTCCGACACGATCCGCGCACGCGGCGCTGCGCCCTGTCGAGCGTCACGTCGTTCGAGCTCGTCGGTGACGTGTGGCGCGAGGTCGCCTACGCCGAGCCTGCCGCGACCGGGGGTGCGGTCGACGTCGGAGCGGTCTGACCGCCATCACACAGTGGCTCCGGAGTCAGGGCGCCATCAGCGACTGGATGACCCCGACTGCAGCGAGCTGGCCGGCAGCGGCTGCCAGCAGCACCGAGGCCATGGGCCCTGGGAGCGATGCGCGGTGCGCGAGATCTCCCGCGGCGAAGATGCCGGGCAGCGAGGTGCGCCCGAAGTCGTCGATCTCGATCGATCCCGACGGCAGCATCTGCAGTCCGAGCTGGTCGGCGAAGGGCGCGCGGTGGCGCATGGAACCTGCTGCCACGAAGACGCCGGCGACGGTCTGCTCGCCGGACTCCGTCGTGACGCGCACGCCGTCGGCATCCGGGGCCACCGCGGTCACCGTCTCGGCGCTGACGCGGGCACCCAGCCCCTCGAGCATCCGCGCCTCCTCGGTCGAGAATCCCTGCTCGACGGGGAAGACGGTGATGTCCGAGACGATGCGTCCGAGGAGACCGATCAGGTGTTCGGCGCGGGGAGCGGGCCCGAGGATGCCGATGGATCGGGCGGCATGCTCGTGACCGTCGCAGAACGGACAGCTGAACGCCTTCGTGCCCCACAGCTCCTGCAGCCCCGGCACGGACGGGAGGTCGTCGGCGACTCCGGTGGCGAGGATCACGTGGCGCGCGTCGACCGCATCCCCGTCGGCGAGCAGGACGGTGAATCCGCCGTCGGCCGCAGTGACGGATTGCGCTCCGATATCGCGGATCTCGACGTCGGAGTACTCGGCGAGCTGCCCTCGCGCGGTGGCCCGGAACTCCGCCGGGGGAGTGCCGTCGTTCGCGACCACGTTGTGCATGTGCCGCACGGTGCCGTTGCGGTACTCGCCCGAGTCGAGGAGCAGGGTGCTCCTGTGCATCCGCCCGAGTGTCAGTGCCGCCTGCAGGCCGGCGGGGCCTGCGCCGATGACGATCGCGTCGTACATGTGGGGTCCTTCCGAGGGGTCGCGCTTGCGTTCGTCCCCAGTCTGTGACTTCATGTCAACATGAAGTCAAGCGTCGAGAATCCGTGGTCCGTCGGCGAGGTCGCCGCACGCTTCGATGTGCCGACGAATGTGTTGCGGCATTGGGAGACCGTGGGGCTGCTCGCACCTGCTCGTGATGCTGCAGGGCGCCGCCGCTACGGGCAGGACGACGTCGTGCGCATCGCGGTGATCCAGCGGAGCAAAGCGGCGGGCATGACGCTCGACCAGATCGCCGTGCTCCTCGACGACGGGGCCGCGGGGCGCCACGAGGTGCTGCAGCAGCATCTCGACGATCTCGACCGACGGATGGAGGACATGCGCCGATCGCGCGAGATGACCGAGCACGCGATGGGGTGCCGCTCGCACGACATCTCCACCTGCCCTCGTTTTCGCGCGAGCGTGGCCGACGTGCTGGCCCGCCTCTGACCGTCGCTGCGCACCCCTGGGGCGTCCGGCCCATGCATAGGAACCCCTGCGTAAACTGGGAATCGTGCCACTCGCCTCGACGGTTCGTCCGATCCGCAGCGGCCGCTCCTCCCGCATCCGGCCTTCCCGCCGCGCGGTCGGTGCCGCGCTCGCCGCGGTGCTTGCCATCGGTCTGAGCGCCTGCGCTCCCGACCCCGTGAACGACTCGTTCCTCAGCGGTGACAACCCGGGATACGTCGCCGCAGACGGAGCGATCGTCGAGATCCCCGTCGCCGATCGGGGAGAGCCCGTCACCGAGTTCGGCGGCGTCACCGAGAACGGTGAAAACTTCTCGAGCTCCGAGCTCGCAGGCAAGGTCACGGTCGTCAACTTCTGGTACGCCGGTTGCGCGCCGTGCCGCGTCGAGGCGGAAGACCTCGAGAGCGTGTGGCAGCAGCACGGAGGCGACGACGTCGCGTTCCTGGGCATCAACACCCGCGACCAGGCCGACACCGCCAAGGCCTTCTCCGCCGAGTTCGGCGTCACGTACCCGAGCCTGATCGACGTCGATACGGCCGAGGCGAAGCTCGCCTTCTCGTCCTCCGTGCCGATCCAGGCGACACCGACCACCCTCGTGCTCGACAAGCAGGGCAGGGTCGCCGCGCGCATCATCGGCCCGATCGACGGCACCTCGATCCTCTCGACGCTCGTCAAGGACGCGCTCGCGGAGGACTCGTGAGTCTCCCGGGAGCGGCGTGAACCCCGAAGCCATCATCGGATCGGGAGCCCTCTGGCTCGCGATCCCGGTCGCGATGCTCGCCGGCCTCGTCTCCTTCCTGTCGCCGTGCGTCCTGCCGCTGGTTCCGGGCTACCTCGGGTTCCTCGGGGGAGCGGTCGCTCCGCGTCGCGCGGCGAACACGGCAGACGGCACCGCCGTCTCGACGGTCGAGGCCCCTGCCCGCAGCCGACTCGTGCTCGGTGTGCTGCTCTTCATCCTGGGCTTCACCGTCGTCTTCATCCTCTACACGGTGCTCAGCGGCACGTTCGGAGTCTTCTTCATCCGCTGGGGTGATCTGATCACCCGCATCCTCGGCGCCTTCATCATCGTCATGGGCCTGGTCTTCCTGGGAGCCTTCGGGTTCGCGCAGCGCGAGATCCGCTTCCACGTCGACTCCAAGGCGGGCATCATCGGCGCACCGCTGCTGGGAGTCGCCCTCGGAATCGGATGGGCGCCGTGCATGGGGCCCACCCTCGGTGCGATCATCGCGCTCTCGTTCAACGCCGGCGACCCGGTGCGTGCCGGGTTCCTCGGCCTCGCCTATTCGCTCGGCCTCGGCATCCCGTTCCTGCTCGTCGCCCTCGGATTCGGGTGGGCCACGAAGACGATCGGTTTCCTCCGTCGCCACATCCGCGTCGTGAACATCATCGGCGGCGTGCTGCTGATCGTGCTCGGCGTGCTGATGGTGACCGGGCTCTGGACCGACATCATGTCGAGACTGACGGCGGTGATCAGCAGTGTCCCCCTCCCGTTCTGATCAGAAGAAGACGCATCGGAAGGATGACGTGAGCAGTACTACCGACAGGTCGAGCGATCCGCTGCGGCCGTCAGACCACGTCGACGGCGAGGAGTCGATCACCCAGCCCCGCCTCGGCTTCGTGGGCTGGCTGCGCTGGGGCTGGCGTCAGCTGACCTCCATGCGCACCGCGCTGATCCTGCTCCTCGTGCTCGCGATCGCGGCGATCCCCGGCTCGATCTTCCCCCAGCGGATGGCCGACCCCAACGGCGTCACGCAGTGGGAACGCGACAACCCCGATCTGTTCCCGATCCTCGACGGCCTGAAGCTGTTCGACGTCTACCTGTCGCCGTGGTTCTCGGCGATCTATCTGCTGCTGTTCGCCTCGCTCGTGGGATGCGTCATCCCGCGCATCAAGCACCACGCCAAGGCTCTGCAGGCTCGACCGCCGCGCACCCCCGCACGTCTGCAGCGGCTCGCCGACTTCCGTGCGGTCGAGCGCACGTCGACCGATTCTCAGGCCGAGGCGGCCGCGTCTATCGATATCGCGCAGAAGCAGCTCAAGGCCCTCGGGTATCGCGTCGAGCGTTATGACGACAAGCGATCGTCGTCGGTCTCGGCCGAGCGCGGCTACTGGCGCGAGACCGGCAACCTGCTCTTCCACCTCGCACTCGTCGGCGTGCTGATCACGGTCGGCGTCGGCGGCGGATTCGCCTACACGGGGCAGCGCGTGCTCGTCGAGGGCGAGACCTTCGCGAACACCCTGCTCGACTACGACTCGATGAACCGCGGACGCTTCGTGAGCGACGGAGCGCTCGCTCCGTACTCGATGCGCCTCGACAGCTTCGATGTCACCTACCAGCCGTTCGGCGAGCCGGGATCAGGGCAGGCGGGCGACTTCTCGGCCAACGTCACGGTGCAGGAGAACGGCGAGGAGCGCACCGGGTCGGTCAAGGTGAACGAGCCGCTCGGGGTCGCCGACGACAACGTCTTCCTGCTCGGCAACGGCTACGCACCGACCGTCACCGTGCGCAACGCCGACGGTGACGTGGTGTTCACGAACAGCACGCCGTTCCTGCCGCAGGACAACAACATGACCTCGTTGGGTGTCATCAAGATCCCCGACGGTCTCAGCGAACAGGTCGGCCTGGTCGGCTTCTTCTACCCGACCACGGCGGCGCTCGACACGGGCGCCTTCGTCTCGGGCTTCCCGGAGCTGACGAACCCGACCCTGACGCTCGATGTCTACACCGGCGACCTCGGCATCAACGAGGGCATCCCGCGATCGGTCTACGTGCTCGACACCACCGGCATGACGAAGGTCACGGGCCGAACGACCGACCTCGAGTCGATCGAGCTGACCCCGGGACAGACCGCCGACCTGCCCAACGGCATGGGCACCGTCACGTTCGAGGACGAGTCTCCGGCGGGGGCCACAGACGCCTCTCAGTCGGTCAAGCGCTTCGCGTCGCTGCAGATCCACCGCGATGCCTCAGGGCCCTGGGTGCTCGGCTTCGCGCTGCTCGCCCTCGGCGGCCTGATGCTCGCGCTGTTCATCCCTCGCCGCCGTGTGTGGGTCAAGGCGACGCCTGCCGACGGCGCCGTCTCGATCGAGTACGCCGGTCTCGCCCGTGGTGAGGACCCGACGCTCGCGTCGGCCGTCGACGACCTCGTGGCCGGTCACGCCCGGCTGCTCGACGCAGCGGGAGTCACTGCCGTGATCCCCGAGCCCGAGGACGCCGACCAGCCCGAGGATGCCGATGATTCCGCGGCTCTTTCCGAGGAGCCCGAGATCGAGCCGGACACGACCCCTGAGACCGAATCCGAGGGCGACCCCGACCGCCCCGCGTCCGACACCCGAAAGTAGACTGACACCATGTTCGATCTCGAAGTGATCTCGCCGATCCTGCTGTGGACGGCGATCGCGATCTATGCGGCGGCCTTCGTGGCTTTCGCCTTCGATCTCGCCCGCCGGTCGCAGTTGTCGGCCGACTCGGCGAGCGTGCGCGAGTTCGAACTCGTCGGTGCAGGCGCCGCGGCACGCGGGGGCAAGATCGCGAAGGGCGCGTCCGCGGCATCCGACTCCGACGCCGCCCCGCAGCGATTCGTGATGGCCCGGATCGGCACCTCGCTGACCGTCCTGGCCTTCGTCTTCCACCTCGCGGCGACGCTCACCCGCGGCTTCGCCGCAGGACGTGTGCCGTGGGCGAACCTCTACGAGTTCGCGATGATGGGCACGCTCCTGATCGTCGCGGTGTTCCTCGTCGTGCTGACACGCATCGACCTGCGCTTCCTCGGCACGTTCATCACGGGCCTCGTCGTGATCCTCCTCGGCCTCGCCGCCACGAACTTCTATGTCGACGTGTCGCCGCTGATGGACCCGCTCAAGAGCGTGTGGCTCGTGATCCACGTCTTCGTCGCGTCGCTGGGCACCGCGTTCTTCGCTCTCGCGTTCTCACTCTCGGTGATCCAGCTGATGCAGTCCCGCCGCGAGCGCCTGATCTCCGAGGGCGCCGAGAAGACCGGCCCCGGATTCCTGCGCACGTTCCCCGGGGCTGACCGCCTCGAGAGCATGGCCTACCGGTTCACGATCATCGGTTTCATCCTCTGGACGTTCACCCTCATCGCCGGATCCATCTGGGCCTACTACGCCTGGAGCCGCTTCTGGGGCTTCGACGTCAAGGAGACCTGGACGTTCGTCATCTGGGTGCTCTACGCCGGATACATCCACGCCCGTGCGACGCGCGGATGGCGCGGCAACCCCTCGGCGTGGCTCGCGATCGTCGGCTTCTCGGCCGTGCTCTTCAATTTCACGATCGTCAACGTGTTCTTCAAGGGTCTGCACGCCTACTCGGGCCTCAGCTAGGGCCCGCCCCGGGTCAGCGGAACGAACGCAGTCCGAACGGGATCACCTCGGAGTGCTCGACGCCGTCCTCGTACCAGACGAACTCCGCTTCGGAGATGGTTTCTGCGGGGCGCTTGCTGAGCGAGCGGCGCGACTTGTGCGACAGCTCTGTCCAGGCCGCGGTCGACAGGGTCTTCGCGTAGATCACGGACAGATGGAACGTCCACTCCGCCGTGCTGCGCTCATCGAGGCGACGGAAGTCGGTGGCTTCCAGCGCCGTGCTGAGATTCGCGTACGCAGACACCAGTGACGGCGTGCGCGTCAGCCGCAGGATCACGATCTGCCACGGCGTCGGGAACACATCGACGGCCTCGGCGACGACCTCGATCGGACGCTGTGCCACCGCCCATTCACGGATCAGCGAGAGTACCTCTTCGCGTCGCTCGGGTTCGTGGAAGGCGCGGAGCGTGACGTGCTCGGTGTGCGGGTGCGGGGCGTCCATCCGGCCGAGCGCGGACCTCTGCTCGGCGCGGTAGACGTCGGAGACGGCCCTCGTCGGGCGCAGCACGAGGTACTGCTGCCCTTCCAGCGAAGCGAGCTGGGTGGGCGAGGACATGAAGGGGCGGCGCATCTCCTGATCGTACGTGCGTCGAGGGACGGCTGAATACCGTCTCCGGCCTGGCGGGCACGGATTCGGACCGGATACGCGACTCGCCGCGCATCGAGGGCGATGCGCGGCGAGTCAGCGCGTGGCGTCCGAAACCGTGCTCGGGCTGAGGTCCGAAACTGTGGCCGGAGGGACGGTGGGAACGGACGTTCATGCGGTCGCGAGTGCCGCCTTGGCCGAGGTTGTGCGCCGCAGCGCCACAACGACGGTGGTCGCGATGAGCGACAGCACACCCCACACGACGAGCCCTGCGGCGGCGCCTCCGTTCGCGGCGATGAGGCCGGTGAACGCGGGGGCGGTCGGGAGAGCCGCGCCGAGGTCGGCGAGCCATCCGGGCACCGTCGAGATCAGACCCGTCGCGATGGCGAGGACGCCGACGAGAGCGCTGATCCAGCGGCCGATACCGCCGAACACCGCCACCAGCGCCTGGTTGACGGCGGCGAACACGATGCCCGCCAGCACGGCGATGCCGGCGAACGCCCACCAGGTGCCGGCGTCGTAGCTCGCCACGATCTGCACGATCAGCGACACCAGCAGACCCTGGGCCGCACCGATCGCGGCGGCGGGTGCGAAGGCGCGCAGAGCGAGTCCGGCCGACGACCGACGAGACGTCAGGGTGCGGGCGGTGTAGGCGCGCAGGACCATGAACGAGGCGAGAGCGCCGAACCACAGCACGACCGCGGCGAGCAGCGGGATGGCGGTGGGCCCGAAGATCGTCGCTCCGTCGGCGCCCTTCGACGCGACCGGGTCGGCGATCACGGACGCGATCGAGGTCGACTCCGAGTCGCTGAACGAGGGGAGTGAGTCGGCCGCCGTGCGCAGGCCGCCGGCGAGGTCACCGGTGCCGGTCGCGAGGGTGTCGAGTCCGGTCGAGAGCTCCGTGGCGCCGGTCGCGAGCTCGGTCGCTCCGCTGGAGAGCTGACCCGCTCCGCTCGACAGCGCGCGTGCACCGGCGGCGGACTCGTCGAGTCCCTGGGTTGCGAGCTGGTTCAGGCCGTCGGCGAGGGTGGTCGCGCCGGCTCCGGCCTGGCCCATCTGGGTGGCGATGGTGGACGGCAGAGCCGCGAGCTGCTGTACTCCGGCGTCCGTCTCCGTCGCGCCGGCCGACAGCGCGGCGATCTGGTCGCAGTACGCCTGAGCCGCCCCACTCGCCACGCACTCGCTCGAGAGCCTGTTCAGGCCCGCGGCGA
This sequence comes from Microbacterium sp. LWH13-1.2, assembly GCF_038397735.1. Classification (NCBI taxonomy): domain Bacteria; kingdom Bacillati; phylum Actinomycetota; class Actinomycetes; order Micrococcales; family Microbacteriaceae; genus Microbacterium; species Microbacterium sp. LWH13-1.2. The sequence continues at coordinate 391,473 of NZ_CP151635.1, forward strand.
CGCCTGCGGAACCGGTTGCGACCCGTTGCGCGCCGGCCGCGCGGCTCTGCAACTCGGCGGCGCCCGAGGTGAGTCCCTGGCCGAGAGTCGTGGCTCCGCCCGCGGCCTCGCGCGTCTTCGAGGCGAGCGTGTCGAGACCGGATGCGAGCGATGACGCGCCTGTGCCCAGCTCGGCAGCTCCTGACGCCAATTGCGTGGCACCGCCGGGGATCGCCGCGGCACCGGTTGCGGCATCCCGCGCGCCGCTGGCGAGTTTCACGGCACCGTCTGCGGCCTCGCCGATCTGGTCGCCGATCGTGGTGAAGCCGACGAGGATGTTCTCGGTCGTCGCCTCGGACAGCAGCGTGCCCATGCTCGAGGCCGCGACGTTCGCGATCTGGCTGGTGATCAGGTCGTCAGCGACCAGGCCGTCGTCGGGCGTCGTGACCTGGATCGTGGCCTGCTCAGCTTCGCCGCCGCCGTCCGAGATCGCCTGGCCGGCGGAGGTCGCGGCTGCGGAGAACTCCTCGGGGATCGTGATGACCGCCTGGTACGAGCCGTCCGCGAGCCCCTCGGCCGCGTCATCCTCGTTCGAGATCACCCAGGTGAGGTTCGAGTCCAGTTCGTCGGAACCCTCGACGAGCCCCGACGCGAGCTGGCGACCGAGGGGCGTGAGCTGCCCGTCGATCTCGACCGGTTCGTCGAGGTTGACGATCGCCGCCGTCATCGAGTCCAGGCGCTCGGTCGGATTCTGCAGTGCGGCGACGAGGATGCCGCCGACTGCAGCCGGCAACAGAAGGATGCCGAGGACGGTCAGCCAGGTGATGGGTTTGCGCGAACGGGCGCGCTCGATGGGGAGGGTCATGCGTTCACCTCGGTCGATTCGGAGGATTCGTCCGCGCCGCGAGATGCGGGCGAGAGTGCGGTGGGTGCATCGATGTCGATCACGTCGGCGGGGCTGCGCCCGGCATCCGTGAGCACGTCGAGGGCGATCTCGGGGGCGAGTGCGGTGAGCAGCACCGCCGTCGAACTGCGGGCGTCGCGGAGTCGGGCAGCGAGCTGGTCGCGCTCGGGGCGGGAGAGCCGATCGACGCCGTCGATCATCACGAGAGCGGGACGTCCGCGCAGCGCCTCGGACAGGTCTGCCGACAGATCTCCGCTGTCCGCGGCCATCACCGCGCCGACGTGCGAGCGCACCCAGGCGGCCCGCCCGGGGAGCAGGTGCCCCGCGACTCGGAGGCGCCCGTCGTCGGGAGTCACGCGGCCGGCGACCGCCAGCGACAGGGCGCGGAGCGCGCCGGTCGAGGAACCGGTGAGCACGGCGGCGGCGCCGGGAGCGAGCCGGAGGTGGAGCCCGTCGATGCCGGCATCCGCGAGCACGAGGTCATCGGCGGCTACGACCGACCCGTCTCCCGGCCATGCGGCCAGATGCCGTTCGCGCTCGACCGCCTCGCCCTCGATGTCGACGCTCGGGAGGATCCTCTCGAGCCATGCGGGGATCTCCCATGCGCGCTCGCCGAGGATCGCCATGAGTGCGGGGATCAGCGTCATCCGCACGAGGAACGCATCGATCGCGATACCCGCGGCGAGACCCAGCGCGATCGGCTTGAGCGACGAGTCGCCCTCGGGGACGAAGGCCACGAACACGGCAAACATGATCAGCCCCGCCGCGGTGACGACCTTGGCCGAGCCCGTGAAGCCGGTGCGCACGGCACGCAGCGCGGCGGCACGACGGGTCGCCCGATCCGGGCTCCTGCCCTCGGGGTCGTGCACGAAGTCCTCGCGCATCCGCGAGACGAGGAAGACCTGGTAGTCCATCGCGAGTCCGAACAGCACGCCCATGAGGATGATCGGCATGAAGCTGATGATGGGGCCGACCTTCGCCACGTGCAGGGCGTCGGCGAACCAGCCCCACTCGAACACCGCACCCACGACGCCGAACCCGGCGACGATCGAGAGCAGGTAGCCGGCGGCGGCCGTGATCGGCACCCAGAGCGAGCGGAACACGATCGTCAGCAGGATCAGCGAGAGACCGATCACGAAGATGCCGAACGGCAGCAGAGCGTTGCCGAGCTGGTCGGAGATGTCGATGCCCACTGCAGTGAACCCGGTGACCTTGAGATCGATGCCGAACTCGTCGAGCCATTCGTCGTGATGGGAGCGGAGTTCGCGCACGAGATCCGCGGTCGCCGGGTCGTCGGCGGCCGTCTCGGGGATGATCTGCACGATGCCGGTGTCGGCGGTCTCGTTCGGGGTCGAGAGGGCGACCTCCTTGACCCCGTCGATCTTCGCGACCGCGTCGCCGAGGTCGTCCATCAGGGTCAGCGGATCCGTGGAGGTGACGATGGTGCCGGTGAGGATCAGGGGCCCGTTGAATCCGGGGCCGAACTCCTCGCCGACGAGGTCGTAGCTCTGCCGGGCTTCGGAATCCTTCGGGAGCACTCCGGCGTTGGGCAGGGCGAGGTTCAGGCTCAGTGCCGGCACCGCGACGATGCCGAGGCCGATCACCACGGCCAGCGACACGAGGATCGGACGCGTGGTCACCCCGGTCACCCACCGCTCGCTGAACCGGCGACGCGGCGCAGGAGCGGGCTTGCCCTCCTTCGCCTTCGGCGCCGTGCGCGGGCGCCCCGCGACGCGGCCCTTCATGAAGCCGAGCAGTGCGGGGGTGAGCGTCACGGCGATCGCCACGGCGACGGCGACGGCGGCGGATGCGGCGATGCCCATCGTCGTGAGGAAGGGGATGCCGGCGAAGCCGAGTCCGATCAGCGCGATCAGCACCGTGACGCCCGCGAAGACCACGGCGGAGCCTGCGGTTCCCACCGCACGGGCCGTCGATTCCTCGGGATCCACGCCTTCGCGGACCTGATCCTGGTGCCTCGCCATGATGAACAGCGCATAGTCGATCCCGACCGCGAGTCCGAGCATGAGGGCGAGCAGGGGAGTGGTCGATGAGACCGTGGCGAAGGCGGTGGCGGCGAAGATGCCGGCCATCGAGATGCCCACGCCCAGGATGGCGGTGAGGAGCGGGAGCCCCGCGACGACGAACGAGCGGAAGGTCACGATCAGCACCAGCAGGGCGATCAGGAGCCCGACGGCCTCGGTGAGGGTCACGCCGGGGATGGACGTCGCGAAGAGGTCGCCGCCGAGCGCGGTCTGGGAGCCGGCCGGGAGCCCGTCTGCGAGGTCGGCGACGACGGCTCGGAGGTCGTCCTGCGTCTCGTCCGAGACATCGCTCGCCTGGCCGTCGAACTGCAGGCGGATGATCCCGGCGGTCTCGTCGTCGTTGATCATGCCGCTGACCATCTCGTCGAACGGGGAGGTGGCCGACAGTACGGAGTCGTCGAGATCCGCGAGCTCGGCAACGGCATTCTCGATGTCATCCCGATACGGGTCGTCGGTGATCGGGTCGCCGTCGGCCGCCACCACGATGATCTGCGCGCTGGTTCCACTCACTGCCGGGAACGAGCGGTTGAGCTGCTCGAGGCCCGCCTGCGACTCGGTTCCGGGGATCGAGAAGGAGTTGTCGGTGCCCGCTCCGAGAACGAGTGCACCCGCACCGGCGATGCCGAGCGCGAGGAGCCAGGAGACGAGGACACGCCAGGGATGCCGGTAGGACCAGCGACCGAGCGAGGACAGGAGTGTGGACACGAAGCACCTCAGGGAATCCGGGTTGGATACACAGGTGTATCCGATACATAGATGTATCGTAAGGTGATCCGAGCCCCGGAGTCTGTGTACGGGGTGTGAGAATGAGAGGCAGGAGGATTCGATGACGACACCCGCCACCCGTAGTCGCGAGAACACGCGAGCCAGGCTTCTGGATGCCGCCGCGCAGGTCTTCGCCGAGGTCGGCCTCGACGGTGCATCCGTCGAAGCGGTCTGCGATCGCGCCGGATTCACGCGCGGCGCGTTCTACTCGAACTTCGAGTCGAAGGACGAGCTGTTCCTGATGCTCGCCGGAAGCGTCGCCGAGCAGCGCGTCAGCGCGGTGCGCGCCCGTGTCGAGGAGATCGCCGAGGACGGCGGCCTCTCCGAAGGGTGCGATCCGGTCGAACTGGTGCAGCAGATCATGGATGCAGGAGGCGACGACCGCCTCGGCGTGATGCTCATGAGCGAGATCCGCATCCGTGCGCTGCGGGACGCGCAGTTCGGTGCCGCCTATCTCGTGCAAGAGCGCGAGATGGTCTCGAGCATCGCCGTCATCATCACCGACATCGTCTCGGTGAGCTCACTCGAGCTGAAGATCCCGGCCGACGAAGCGGCGCGCATGCTCATGATCATCTGGGAGGGCATGACCGTTCGCGGGGCGATGGCCGGCCAGGACTCCGACCAGTTGCGCCACTCGGGCAGCGAGGAGCTCGGAAGGCTCGTGCAGCTGCTGCTCGCCGAATGACCCGGTGCGTGCTCCCGGCGCGCGGGTGAGGTCGATCAGCGCGCGTCGAGCACCGCGTAGCACCGCGCGAGGCGGTCGAGCCACCAGTCGCGACGGTCGTCTGTCGCTGCGAGGCGGGTGAGCGCCGCCGCATCCGGGGTGACGCGTGCTGCCGGGATCGAGCCGTCGACCGGACGGAGGTCGGCGACGTCGTCGAGGAAGAGCGACGCGGTGCCGAGCCCGCAGTCGTAGTCGAGGGTCGGGAGTGCCGCAGCGAGAGCCGCACCCTGAGAGAGACCGACCGCGGTGTCGAGTGCGCTGGAGACGACGACCGGCAGGCCTGCGGCTGTGATGATCTGCAGCGCGTGCGTGATGCCGCCGAGCGGCTGGGCCTTGATCACCAGCAGGTCGGCCGCCTTCTCGCGAGCGACCGCGAGCGGATCGGACGACTTGCGGATGCTCTCGTCGGCGGCGACAGGGATGCCCATGTACTTCACGCGGGTGCGCAGCTCGGCGAGCTCCGGCACCGAGGCGCACGGCTGCTCGACGTACTCCAGATCGAACTCGTTGAGGGCATGCACCGCGTGCTCGGCCTCGTCGACGTTCCACAGACCGTTGGCGTCGACACGGATGCGTCCCTCGGGACCCATGGCCTCGCGCACGGCTCGTACACGTGCGATGTCGTCGGCGAGCGTCTGTCCGGGCTCGGCCACCTTGACCTTGGCGGTGCGGCAGCCAGCGAATCGTGCCAGTACCTCCGCCACCTGTGAGGCGTCGATCGCAGGGATCGTGGCGTTGACCCCGATCCGTTCGCGCAGTGGCTCGGGTTGCGGCTTCCAGGCGAAGTCGATCGCGGCCGCGAGCCAGGTCGCGGCCTCCGCGTCCTCGTACTCGAGGAACGGCGAGAACTCCGCCCACCCCTGCGACCCTTCGAAGAGCAGGGCCTCTCTGGTGTCGACACCCCGGAATCGGGTGTGCATCGGCAGCGCGACGATCCGGGCCGAGCTGAGCAGGTCTGCGAGCGGTGGGAGCATGTGCTCATTCTGCTCCGTGACCACGCGCGGATCGCATCCGCCGTGCCGAAGCCGGTGAGTCAGGTCAGGCGCTTCTGCAGTTCGCCGAGTCGCTCGCTCGGCCGAAAGCCCAGCAGCGTGTTGACGGCGAGCATGTGCGCGTTCGACTCGGCGTTGTAGGTGTAGATCGCTTTCGCGTGAGGTGCCTCGCGGTGCAGCATCCGCAGATTGGCGACCTTCACGGCGAGGCCGAGACGATGTCCGCGATCGACCGCGCGCACGAGAGTTCCCCACTGGTACGCGTTGCCGTCATCGGTGGAGACGACCAGCTGGGAATATGCGGCCGCATCGTCATCCGGAGCGAGGGCGATGGTTCCGAACGAGAGGCGACGCTGTCGGTCGATCAGTTCCTCGCTCTCGCGGATGCTGTCGACATCGGGCTTCTGCGGCTCGATGTCGAGGTCGCCGGTCGGTGCCTCGGTCTCGAGCGTCGCGTCGAGGATCGTCCAGCGTTCCACGACGTCGTCGGGGATCCGGCCGACCCAGCTGCGGATTTCATAGGCTTCGATCGAGCCGGCGATGTCGGTCTCGACTCGATCGAGCAGCGCAGGATCGACGGGCAGATCGAGTCTGCTCTGCACGTCGCCGAGTGCGAGCTCGTATCCGTGCGCGCGGGCGAACTCGCGCCCCGGGGAACCGGCTCCCTCCGATCCGCGTTCATAGGGCCAGGACGTCGAACCGTGCGCGGTGGTCCGGCCGGATGCCACGGCTTCGCCTTCGAGGAACGCCAGCGTCGCCGATCCGACGCCGCGCCGTCGGTGGCGCGGAGGCACACTGATCGCCAGGTGCGCGACGTGCGTGTTGTCCTTGAGGGGCAGAGCCAGACTCGCGGAGCCGACCACCTCGTCGCCGTCGCGCAGCAGGTACGCCCGTCGATCGATGACGGCGGATTCCTGTTGCAGCTCGCTGCGGCTCTCCGCGAGCGACCACACGACGGCGTCCGCGCCGCGGTCGGCACGCTCCGCGGCCGCGTATGCATCCCACCACGCGTCGACGTCGACGGGATCGAACGGATCGATGCGCGAGATCTCGATGGTCATGCGCCCACGGTACTTGCTCTCGCGGGGGCGCCGTCTGCGTCTGCAACCTCGTCGGGAATAGGCTGGATGCTGTGACCAGCGCATTCGTCTCAGACCTGTTCGACCCGGACGAATGGGTGCTCGCGCCCGGTGCCGAGGACTACACCGACATCACTGCCCATGTGAGCGCGGATGGCGGAGTCGCGCGCATCGCATTCAACCGCCCGGAGGTGCGCAACGCCTTCCGCCCGCACACGGTCGACGAGCTGTATCGCGCACTCGACGATGCTCGGCAGAACCCGCGCATCGGTGCGGTGCTGCTCACCGGTAACGGCCCGAGTCCGAAGGACGGCGGCTGGGCGTTCTGCTCCGGCGGCGATCAGCGCATCCGGGGCCGTGACGGCTACAAATACTCGGATGACGAGACGACCGTGCACGACCCCGCGCGAGCCGGGCGCCTGCACATCCTCGAGGTGCAGCGGCTCATCCGCTTCATGCCGAAGGTCGTCATCGCAGTGGTCCCCGGTTGGGCCGCCGGCGGAGGGCACTCGCTGCATGTCGTGTGCGACCTCACGATCGCCTCGGCGGAAGAGGCGCGGTTCAAGCAGACCGATGCCGATGTGGGCAGCTTCGACGCCGGATACGGCTCGGCGTACATGGCGCGGCAGACGGGGCAGAAGTTCGCTCGAGAGGTGTTCTTCCTCGCCGAGGAGTACTCGGCGCAGCGCGCCTACGAGGCCGGTGCCGTGAACCGCGTCGTGCCGCATGCGGAACTCGAGCGCGAAGCGTTGAAGATGGCGCGCACCGTGCTCACCAAGTCGCCGACCGCGATCCGGATGCTGAAGTTCGCGTTCAACGCCGTCGATGACGGGCTCGTGGGTCAGCAGGTGTTCGCGGGAGAGGCCACGCGCCTCGCCTATGGCACCGACGAGGCCGTCGAGGGACGGGACTCGTTCCTCGAGAAGCGGGATCCGGACTGGACCTCGTTCCCCTGGCACTACTGATCCTGGAACGACGGAGCAGAGCGAGGATCACATGGTCGCGTTGAGATCGACGGATGCCGAGGATCCGGCCGAGCTCCGTGATGCACTCGCGCGTGCACTCGACGGAGGTCCGGCCCTCGGATTCGGCATGCTCGGAGACGCCCCGAGCTGGGTGTCCGAGGGCACTGCGGTCGTGATCGCGACATCGGGATCGAGCGGCATCCCCAAACGGGTCGCCCTGAGCGGTGAGGCGCTGCGCGCGAGCGCTGATGCCACGGCGGCGCGGATCGGTGCGGGCCGTTGGCTGCTCGCCCTCCCCGCGGGCTACGTCGCGGGGCTCCAGGTCATCGTGCGATCGCTGGTCGCCGGCACGCATCCGGTCGCTCTGAGCGGTCGCTTCTCGCCCGCATCCTTCGCCGAGTCGACGCTGTCGATGCTCCGACCGTCGTCGGGGGCATCCGGGTCGATACCCGACCTCTACACGTCGCTCGTTCCCGCACAGCTCTCCACGCTGCTCGACGCGGCAGATGAGGCGCCCGTCCGGGCCGCGCTGCAGGCGTACCGCGCGATCCTCGTCGGCGGCCAGGCCCTGCCCGAACCGCTGCGCGACCGCGCTTCCGACCTCGGAGTCCGGCTGGTGCGCACCTACGGTTCCACGGAGACGAGTGGAGGTTGCGTGTACGACGGCATCCCGCTCGACACCGTCGGCGTGCGGACGGTCGACGGCGAACTGCGCATCGCCGGTCCGATGCTCGCCGAGGGGTATCTCGGGGACGGTGAGCTGACGGCGAAGAACTTCTCGCGTGACGAGCACGGCATCCGCTGGTACCACACGGGCGATCTCGGACTCCTCGACGACGGCGTGGTGCGGGTGCACGGTCGAGCCGACAACGTGATCGTCTCCGGTGGCCTCAACATCTCCCTCGACCGCGTCGAGCGGCTGGTGCGTCGCGTTCCAGGGCTCACCGGTGCGGTCGTGGTGGGCGTCGAGGACGAGCGATGGGGCGAGGCCTCGGTGATCGTCGCCCCTCGTGGCGAGGTGCTGCGGCGCAGCGAGTCCGAGCAGCTCGCGCATGCCCGGGATGTGGTCGCACAGGAGCTCGGCAAGCACGCCAGGCCCGCGCGGCTGATCCTGGTCGACGAGCTCGACGTGCTCTCTTCGGGTAAACCCGACCGCGAGGCCATCAGGCGCGCCGTCGCCGAGCTGCACTGACACTCGATTCGCCGGGGCGGGAACTCTCCTGCCAGAGTGGGGCATGGCCACCTACACGCACGGACATCACGAGACCGTCCTCCGCTCGCACAGCAGCCGCACCATCGCGAACTCGGCGGAGTACCTGCGCCCGCACCTCACGGCCGGCACGAGACTTCTCGACGTCGGAGCCGGCCCCGGCAGCATCACGGTCGACTTCGCCGGCGTGGTCGGCCACGTCACGGCGACCGAGATCGATGAGAACGCGCTGTCGCTTTCACGCGACCTCGCGGCGAGCAGAGGGCTCACGAACCTCGACTTCTCCGTCGAGGACGTGCACTCGCTGAGCTTCGCCGACGACAGCTTCGACGTCGTCCACGCGCACCAGGTGCTGCAGCACGTCGGGGATCCGGTGCAGGCGCTCCGTGAGATGCGTCGGGTCACGGTGCCCGGCGGAGTGGTCGCCGTGCGCGACGCCGACTACGGGGGGTTCATCTGGTTCCCGATGCTCCCCGAGCTCGACCGCTGGCTCGACCTGTACCGACGGGCCGCTCGGGCGAACGGCGGCGAACCCGACGCGGGCCGCCGCCTGCTCGCCTGGGCGCGGGCAGCCGGGTTCGAGGACGTGACTGCGACCTCCTCCACCTGGACCTATGCGACGCCGGAGGATCGCGCCTGGTGGGGCGGCATGTGGGCCGACCGCATCCTCGAGTCCGCGCTCGCCAGGCAGCTGGTCGACGGCGATATGGCGACCTCCGCGGACCTGCGGGCGATCAGCGACGCCTGGAAGCGCTGGGCCGACGACGGCGACGGCTGGTATCTCGTGCCGCACGGAGAGATCGTCGCGCGCGCCTGACCCACGCGGCGGATACATCTGCAGGCGGATGCGGGGCGGTTGCCGTGCCGCGTAGCGTGGGGGGAGTGATCCGCCCGCTCTCCCGCACGGCGCTCGTTCTCGACATCGTCGGGGCGGCGCTGCTCTTCATCGTCCTCACCCCGTTCTCCGTCGCCTTCTACGGGCCGGGGGCGAGTGGGGTGGGTGTCGACGGTGCTGGCGCCGCCGCAGTCATCGTCGCGGGTCTGCTGATGTGCGGCGGCGTCGCGGTCGGCAGACTCGCCCCGGCGCTCGCTCTCGTCGCCGCCTGGGCCGGCGCGATCGTGCAGATGTCGGCGAGCCTCGGCCCGCTCCCCATCGACCTGGGGATCCTGATGGTGCTCTATGCGACCGCCGCCTGGGGCTCGCGCGTGGTTCTGTGGTGGGGCTTCGGCTCGGCGCTGTTCGGCGCATTCGTGGCATCGGTGTACCTGGTCGTGGTCACCGGGGTCGCCTCCGGCGCGAGCGGGTGGGATCAGCTGACCACCGGCACGCTGCTGCTCGTGGTCTCGGTGCTCGCGCTCGGATTCGCGTGGGTGTGCGGTCTGCTCTGGCGCGTCGTCCTGCGCGCACGGCGCACCAGGTCGGCGCAGCTGCAGGCGGAGTCGCTCGCGGCAGAGGAGCAGGAGCGCGTGCGCATCGCCCGCGACATGCACGACATCGTGGCGCACTCCCTCGCCGTCGTGATCGCGCAGGCCGACGGAGCTCGATACGCGGCGGCAGCCAAGCCCGAGATGGCCACCGAGGCGCTGGGCACCATCGCCCAGACGGCACGAGGGGCGCTGAGCGACGTGCGACTGCTGCTCACGCAGCTGCGGCACCGTCAGGGAGACGGCCCCCAGCCGACGCTGGCCGACCTCGAGGCGCTGTTCGCGCAGGTGCGCCAGGCCGGAATCGAACCGCGCATCACGGTCGATCCCACACCTCCCGGAGAACCGCCCGGAGCGATCCAGCTCGCGGTGTACCGGATCCTGCAGGAGGCGCTCACCAACGCCATCCGGCATGGCGACGGCGCGGTCGACGTGCACCTCGCCTGGCTCCCCGACCGGGTCGACATCCAGGTGCGCAACACCGTCGGCCGCGATCAGACGCAGGGGAGCGGCGGGCACGGAGTGATCGGCATGCGCGAACGCGCCCAGCTGGTCGGCGGTAGCCTTCAGGCGGAGCGCCAGGGCGTGCAGTTCGTCGTCCACGCCTCGCTCCCGATCGGAGAAGCCGCATGATCAGAGTCGTCCTCGTCGACGATCAGTCGCTCTTCCGCGCCGGCATCCGCATGCTGCTCGCATCGCAGTCCGACATCGATGTGGTCGGTGAAGCCGGAGACGGGCGCGAGGCCATCGAACTTGTCCGCGCGACCCGACCGGACGTCGTGCTGATGGACATCAGGATGCCGGTGATGGACGGTCTCACCGCGACCGCCGAGATCCTCGGGCACCCCGACCCGCCGAAGATCGTGATGCTGACGACCTTCGACCTCGATGAGGCGGCGGCCCGCGCGATCCGTCAGGGAGCCAGCGGCTTCCTGCTGAAGGACGCGGACCCCGAGTTCCTGCTCGCCGCGATCCGGACGGTCCACTCCGGTTCGAGCGTGATCGCGGCATCCGCCACCCGCGAGCTGTTCGAGCACTTCGCCGAAGCCCCGAAACCGGTGCCCCCGCAGTTCGCGTCGCTGACCGATCGCGAGCGCGAGATCTTCGCGCTCGCCGCGAGGGGGCTGTCGAACTCCGAGATCGCCGCGCGCGAGTACCTCAGCGAGGCCACCGTGAAGACGCACATCAGCCGCATCCTGACGAAGCTGACCCTGCGCGACCGCGTGCAGCTCGTCGTGTTCGCGTTCGAGCACGGTCTCGCCTGACCTGCAGCCGGTCGCAGGATCATCCTTGCGATGTACGCGGATGCGTCGCCAGAGCGACGCGGCGGCGGGTCAGCTCTCCGTAGCGTCGAAGCATGGAGATCACGACCACCGACCTCGGGCTCGCGGCCCGCGTCCAGCACCTCGACAAGACCTACGGCGCCGGCGAGGGAACCGTCCGCGCGCTCGACGACGTCAGCGTCGGCATCCGCCGCGGTCAGTTCACCGCGATCATGGGCCCGTCCGGCTCGGGCAAGTCCACGCTCATGCACATCATGGCGGGCCTCGACACCCCCACACGGGGACGAGCCTGGATCGGAGACACCGAGATCACCGGCCTCGGCGACCTCGATCTGACGATCCTGCGCCGCCGCCGCGTCGGCTTCATCTTCCAGGCCTTCAATCTGGTGCCGACCCTCACTGCGCTCGGAAACATCATGCTGCCGTTCGAACTCGACGGCCGGCGCCCCAGCGCCATCGAGAAGGCCCGCATCGACGGACTGATCGAGACGCTCGGCCTCGGCTCCCGGCTGCAGCACCGTCCGCATCAGCTCTCGGGAGGGCAGCAGCAGCGCGTCGCGATCGCGAGAGCCCTCGCCACCGCGCCCGATCTCGTCTTCGCGGACGAACCCACCGGGAACCTCGACTCCAAGACCGGGCGGGAGGTGCTGCAGCTGCTGGCCACGGCGAGCCGCGAGCACGGGCAGTCGATCGCGATGGTGACCCACGACGCGATCGCGGCCAGCCACGCGGACCGCGTGCTCTTCCTCGGTGACGGACGCATCGTCGCCGACCACCCCCGGCAGAGCGCCGAGGAGATCTCGGCCTACATGCTCGCCGCCGAGGTGGCGGCATGAGCGCCGTCATCGACTCACCGGCCCGCACGGTCGTGCCGCAGACCGCGGCGACCGGGCCGCGCCTGGGGTGGCTGCGCGACCGCGGCATGGGGGCCAGCATTCTCGTCGCCGCTCTCTCTGCCGCCTTCGGAGTGGTGCTGGTCGAGACCACCGCCTACCTGGGCGCAGTGCTGCAGGCCGACCCGTTCATCGGAGACAGCGAGACCCTCGCCTTCATCGTCGGTCTGCTTTCGATCCTGCTCACGGGCGTCGCGATGTATGTCGCGGCGATCGTCACCGCCAACACGTTCTCGACGATCATCGCCGGCCGCACGCGTCAGATCGCGCTCATGCGCCTGATCGGCGCGACCGCTCGGTCGCAGCGTGCAGAGGTGGGGAAGCAGGGATTCGTCGTCGGCGTCATCGGCGCAGGCCTGGGGCTGCTCGTGGGACTGGGGATCGCCGCGATCGGCGTGCAGATCGGCAGCGGTCTGATCGCGAACGTGCCGGAGGGCTTCTCGCTCGCACAGCCGTTCATCGCGCTGCCTGCCGTGGGTGTCGCCCTGACCACGTGGGCCGCCGCCTGGGCCGGATCCCGCAGGGTCCTCGCGGTCACGCCGCTGCAGGCGATCGGCGGCTCGGTCGAGCGCAGCCACGAAGAGGTCTCTCGCGCCGGTCGCCACATCGGTGCCTGGGTGCTGCTGGTGTCGGGCGCGATCCTCCTCGCGGCGGGCGTGGTGGTGGGGCTGGTGCATCCGCTCGGTGTCGTCGTCGCCTTCTTCGGAGGACTGCTGTCGTTCACAGGGCTCGCGCTCGGCTCGGTGCTGTTCATGCCGCCCGTGCTGCGGCTGGTGGGGCGGATGTTCGGATCGAGCGCCACCGCGCGGCTCGCCGCCGAGAACGCGCTGCGCTACCCCGAGCGGTCGTCTCGCATGGCGATCGGCGTGGTCATGGGCGTCACGCTCGTCACGATGTTCGCCGTCGCGCTCGAGTCGGTCAAGCAGATGCTGATCGGCCAGGTCGAGGGCGAGATCCCCGCGGAGTTCTTCACCCCGTTCGACGCGTTCGCCGCCGTGATGATGGTCCTCGTGGCCGTGTCGGCGGTCATCGCGGCCGTCGGACTCGTCAACCTGCTCACGATCGGGGTGGTGCAGCGCCGCCGCGAACTCGGTCTGCTGCGATCGATCGGCCTGTCCAACGGACAGGTGCGCCGCATGGTGCTGCTCGAGGCGACGCACATCACGGTCGCTGCCACTCTGACCGGTCTCGTCCTCGGCATCGTCTACGGATGGATCGCTGCCCAGTCGCTGCTCGGCTCCACGCCCACGCTCCCGGACTTCGAACCGGCGGGGCTCGTCGCACCGCACGTGCCCTGGCTGCCGATCGCGATCATCATCGTGGCGACCGCCGTGCTCACCCTGGTCGCCGCGGCCACGCCGACCCGACTCGCCACCCGTGTGGCCCCTGTCGAGGCGCTCGCCGCCGACTGACCCGAGCCAGCAGGAAGCCGCAGACCGAAGGCCCCGATGACTCGAACCGTCATCGGGGCCTGGGCTCGTGCGGGCTCGTTCTAGGCTGGACGGATGCCGTCTCCGTTCGATCAGTCCACGTATCAGGTGCGCCTCGACTGGGGCGTCGAGGGGCTCGACCGTCTCGCGTCCGCCGATGTCGTCGTGGTCGTCGACGTCCTGCGCTTCTCGTCGACGGTCGGGGATGCGGTCGCATCTGGATCCACGGTCTCTCTCGAGGACGCCGTCGGTTGGTCCCGCAATGGTGCCGCGGTCGCCGCACGTGCGGGCGGCTCGGTGGTGCTCGTCGGCAGCCTCCGCAACGCCTCGGCCGTGGCGCGCGCCGTGGCGACGCTGCAGGAACGCAGGCAGGCCCGCACCTCGGTCGCCGTGATCGCCGCGGGAGAGGCGGATGCTGCAGGGGCCGTGCGCTTCGCAGTGGAGGACCACCTCGGGGCCGGTGCCGTCATCTCAGCGTTGACTGACCTCGGCATCGACCACACCGCGCCGGACGCGGCGGTCGCCGCTGAAGGATTCCGGGCTCTCAAGAGGGCTCTGCGGCATATGATCAGCGCCAGCGGATCGGCGCGCGAGATCGCGGAAGGTGTGGACGCGACCGAGCGGATCACATCGGCAGGGCTCGTCCCCACGTCGACCGTCGCCGCCGCCGAACTCGACGCGCACGATGTCGTCCCCGAGCTCCGCGACGGACTGTTCGTCGCCTTCCACTGATACCCGGACTCACTCGGCAACAGGCCGCGCACTCGGCACCGCTTTCGGCGGCGTCGACGTAGGGTCGTGGCATGAGGTTCGTCCCCGCTCTCGTCCTCGACGCCGTCCTGGTGCTCATCTTCGCCGTGATCGGTCGTGCGTCGCACGACGAGGACCCCGGCGGATTCCTGCTGACCGCCTGGCCCTTCATCGTCGCGCTCCTCGTCGGCCACCTCGCCGCCGCGCTGCTTCCGGGCAGGCCGCGCCGGCCCTGGTCGCTCGCCTGGGGCGCGGTCGTCTGGGCCGTCACGGTCGTCGGAGGGATGCTCCTTCGCGTCGCCTCGGGCGATACGGCCCAGATGGCCTTCATCATCGTCGCGACACTGGTGCTCGGCGTCTTCCTGGTCGGCTGGCGGGCCGTGGCAGCACTGCTCCGTCGCCGTGCGGCGCGTGCCCGCGACGCCGGGCAGCCCGACGACGCAATCGACGAATCGAAGGATGACGTGCTCCCCGCCGACGAAAGCGCCGTCGATGCGGAGCAGTCGACGGATGAGCCGACGCCCGAGGTCGATCCGAAGAACGACCGCGAATCGCGCTGACCTCGGGCGGCGTCGCGAGCGCGGCTCAGCGCGACATCTGCGCGGCGATCCGAGTGTCGGCCGTGATCTCGCGGCGCGTCCACTCGAAGAGATAACGCGCGTCGTACGACCGCGAGCACCGCGCGCACGATGTCGCCCGTGACGGGCGCCGATGGCGGTAGGTGATGTGGCCCGAGGGGCATTCGCCCACCCACGGCGCGAGCTCGACCGCCGTCTCGCCGTGGTGGGTCGTTCCGCCGACGTAGCCGAGTTCGCGGGCCACTCGTTTCCATGCAGATCCGTGCGCTGCCTCGTGCCCGGCCAGCGCGTGCGCGACCTCGTGCAGCAGCACCTGATGGATCTCGTCGTCGTCGAACCGAGCCGCGAGGTAGCGCGACACGGTGATGCGCTTCTTCGTGTAATCGCACTGTCCTGCGCGTCGCTTCGCGTGGTCGAAGCCGAAAGACCAGCTGTCGTCGAGATGCAGCGTGATCAGTGCCTCGCCCCAGACGCGCACCCGGTCAAGTTCCGCCATGCGATCAGGCTAAGCCATGCTGCCGACATCGTGCCGCAGGGGCGCGTCAGCCTGCGACGAGGTGCGATGTGCGGCGCCGTTCGGCCGCCTCGATCGCGAGAAGCACGGTCTCGAGCTCGCGGTCTTCCGCACCGGCTTCGCGACGCAGGAACAACGACTGCTTGAAGCTCTCGCGAGCGGTCTCGTAATCGCCGGCCTCGTACGCGTTCTTGCCGTGATTGTGATGCGCGAACGCGGCGATCGAGACCCAGCGCTGGCCCTCGGCCTCGGCTGCGCAGGTCGCCAGTTCCTGCTCAGCGGCGGCATACGCTCCGCGGTACTGGAGCACGGTGGCGTGGAGCACACGAGCTCGGAGCACGTCCTTGCGGGTGCCCGCCATTCGCGACTGCCGCACGGCCTCGTCGGCGAGGGGGAGTGCTTCGTCCAGCCGGTCGAGGACCTTCAGCAGCCATACGCGCTCGAGCAGCGCAGGAAGACTCCTCTGGCTCTCGATCTCCTCCAGCCGTGCCGCGCATTCATCGAGATCGACCAGCTCGCGAAGGCTCTCCGGGTCGTACCCTCGGATGAAACTCATTGCTCTCCTTCCGCAGCGTCCCCCGACCAGTGTGCCTCGCGACCGCGCGCTCGCCGGGGCGGCACGCCCCACGACCACGCATCCGGATCCGGATCGATGCGCTCAGCGCAGGAAGAGCGATGCGTCCGGACGAGGGGATGCCACGGCATCCGCATCCGTCACCACCCGTGCACCCTGCACGAAGGCGGTCACCTCGGCGCCCTGAGCGATCTTGGCAGGGTGCGGGCCTGCGGCGAGTAACCTCGGCAGCCATTCGGTGGGCAGCGGCGCGGCAGAGGCGGCGATCACCAGGTTGCCGAAGCGTCGCCCCTTCAGTACCTGCGTGTCGGCGAGGACGCCGATCTCCGGAAGCACCTCTGCGATCGTCGCGACCTGTCGGCGGGCGAACGCGAGGCCGGGGCCGTCTGCGACGTTCACGAGCAGGACGCCGCCGGGGGAGAGGAGATCCGCGAGCTCGCGGTAGAACTCCAGGCTGGTCAGGTGGGCGGGCGTCTGCGCGCCCGAGTAGACGTCCGAGACGACGAGGTCGCAGCTGCCGACGATCGCCGCAGGCAGTCGCTTGACGCCCTCGCGCGCGTCGCCGATCCGCAGTCGGATCGCGGCGCCCTTGGGCAGCGGCAGGTGCTCGCGCACGAGGGTCGCCAGCGGTGCCTCGAGCTCGATGACCTGCTGGCGGGAGCCTGGCCTCGTGGCATCGATGTAGCGGGGGATGGTCAGAGCGCCGGCGCCGAGATGCACGGCGGTGAGAGGGCCGGACGGCAGCTGGTCGATCACCGCGCCCATGCGCACGATGTACTCGAAGTGCAGATGCGTGGGGTCGTCGAGGTCGACGTGCGACTGCGGGGTGTCGTCGACGATGAGCTCGAACCCGCTCGTGAACTCCGACGGCACGATGCGCGCGATGCCGCCGTGGTCGAGTCGGGCCTGAGGATGCTCGGTGTCTCGTGCTCGCGTCCGGCCCATGCTCCGAGACTACGCGCTCACTTCGCCTGGTTGCCGACCGAGCAGGTGTCCTGATCGACGCTCTGACCCGAGATCTCCGGAGGCAGCGTCGCGCGGGTCTCTGGCGCCTCCGTCGGAGCGGCGGTCTCCGCCGTCTCGGGGGCCTCCTCGGTGGCGGGCGGGGTCGCGAGTTCGACGCTGCGGTTCGTCGCGACGTCGCCCGAGAGCGTGATCGGCTCGCCGGCGATCAGCGCCGCCCAGAGAGGCTCGGCCGCGTCGTAGTCGGGAACGACCTTGATCCCCGGGTTGTCGGGATCGTCGAGGTTCGGGTACTGCACGAAGACGAAGTCCGAGAACCGCACGTCCTTCAGCGCCAGCGCGAGCTGGGTGAGGGTGAGTGCGTTGCTGAGCGACTCGCTCGGCACGATGTTGTCGGCGACCGTGTTCATCAGCCGCAGCACCTTCGACGGATCGGTGAGAGTCTCGGCGCTGAGGATCTTCTTCGCGAGACGCGACATGTACTGCTGCTGGTTCGAGATGCGGGCGAGGTCGCTCTCGTCGCCCACACCGTGTCTGGTGCGGATGAAGGCGAGGGCGTTCGCTCCCGAGACGGTGTGGGTCCCCACGGGCAGGTCGATGCCCGCCTGCGAATCGCGGATCCCCTCGCCGGCGACGCACACCTCGACCCCGCCGATCGCATCGGTGATCGCGATCACGCCGTCGAAGCTGATCTTGGCCGCGAACTCGATGGGGATGCCGCTGAGGTCGCCGACCGTCTTCGCGATGCATGAGATGCCCGCATGGTCGAAGAGGGAGTTCAACGGCGCCTTCGCCATAGACGACGCGGTCGAACCGTCGTCGCGCGTGCACTCGGGAACCTCGACCATCAGGTCGCGGGGAAACGACACGACGGTGACGTTGCGGGGAGCCGCTGAGACGTGCACGAGCAGATTCACATCGTTTCGGGAGCCCTCCTCGATCTTCTCGCAGCGTTCGCCGAGCAACTGCGTCGAGACCTCTCCGCACTCGTCGGTGCCGACGATCAGGATGCTGAAGGCCTTGTCGCTCGGATATGCCCCGAGCGACGGAGGAGCCACCTCCGCGTCGTCCTCCAGTGCGACCGCGCCCTCGCCGACCCTGTTCAGCACGTCGACGAAGACGAAGCCGGCCACGGCGATCGAGGAGACGAGCAGCACGCTCAGGGCGACGCCGAGGAGCTTGAGGAAGGTGGACAGCGCACTGGGTGTCGGGAGGTCGGCATGGCGCGCGACCGTGGTGCGCTTCGCGTCGTCGAGAGCCCCTGACATGCCGCAGAGCCTACCCGCGGAGCACGATGTTACGGCCGCATGACGTTTCTGAGAATAACTTGCAGGGAATTAGTTAGTGATGAATACTTTTTCCTACGTGGTAGGCACCCGATGCCGCCAGGACGTTCAAAGAGGAGAACCCTGATGCACAAGCGCATTCTTCCGGCCGTGGCGCTCGGCGCCGTGGCCACCCTGGGCCTGGCGGCCTGTGCCGGCGGTGGCGCCGACAACGGTGGAGCCGTCGACGGAGAGGGCCAGGAACTCACCGTCTGGATCATGAAGGGCACCAACCCCGACGCGAGCGCGTTCTACGACGAGGTCTCGGACGCCTTCGAAGACGAGACCGGAGCCACGGTCAAGATCGAGGAGATCCAGTGGGCCGACGCCCACGACCGCTTCGTCACGTCGATCGCCGGTGGCACCACGCCCGACATCGCCGAGACCGGCACCACCTGGACTGCGGAGTTCGCCGATGCAGGCGCGCTCGAGCCGCTCGATGAGTACGTCGACGCCGAGAAGGGTCTGCGCGACGACCTCGTCGAGGGCCTCGCGGTCGCCGGCACCTACGAGGACGAGCTCTACGGCATGCCGTGGTACGCCGGTGTCCGTTCGATCGTCTACCGCACCGACGTGTTCGAGGAGCTCGGTCTCGAGGCTCCGAAGACCTGGGATGACATCGTCACTGCGGGTGAGGCCATCAAGGCGGCCAAGCCCGACATGCTGCCCTTCCCCGTCGCCGGAGACGCCGAGTTCCAGGTCTACCCCTGGGTCTGGGGTGCGGGTGGCGAGGTCGCGACCCTCGACGGCAAGACCTGGACGAGCGAGCTCGACAGCAAGGAGTCGCAGGCCGGCATCGAGTTCTACACGGGACTCGCGACCGAGCACGGCTTCTCGTCGGCCGGTGCCACCACCTGGAAGGAGACGGACCTCCGTGACTCGTTCACGCAGGGCAACGTCGCCATGATGCTCTCGGGCTCGTGGACCCCGAAGGCTCTGATCGAGGCGAACCCCGAGCTCGAGGGCAAGATCGGCGCCGCCGTGATCCCCGGTGAGGACGGCGGAATCGCTCCGTCCGTGCTCGGCGGCTCGCACCTGTCCGTCTTCAACACGACCGAGAACGCCGACCTCGCGTGGGAGTTCGTCAAGCTCATGACCACGGGTGAGTTCGCCGAGAAGTGGGCGGACGAGACCGGGTACTTCCCCGGAGTCCAGTCGGCGATGGAAGAGGCGCTGGCCTCCACCGATCCGCTCGTCGCTCCGTTCGCGCAGCAGATGGTCGAGGGTGGCGCATCCGTGCCGGTGACCCCGAACTTCGGCGCGGTCCAGGCCAAGAAGACCACCAACTCGATGATCCAGGCGATCCTCAGCGGGCAGAAGGATGTCGCCACGGCGACGAAGGATGCCGCTGCTGAGATGACCGATCTGCTCAACCAGTAAGGCTGTATCCCTCCATGTCGATGGTGCAAGCGCCACTGCCGGCCACGAAGGCGGAGTCCTCCTCCGCCTCCGTGGCCGGCGGCCGGCCGCCCAAGCGAGGACTCTCGCTGCTGACGGCCCGCCCCTGGCTCCTCCTCGCCCCTGGCCTGGTCATCCTCGCGGTGCTCATGCTCTGGCCGCTCATCCAGGTCTTCATCTTCTCGCTGCAGGATTACGGCCTGCGCGAGATCAACACCGGCGAGAACAACTGGATCGGCGTCGACAACTACGTCGAGGCGCTCACCAATCCGACACTCTGGACGGTCGTGCTCCCGAACACCGTCGGCTTCGCCGCTGTCGCCGTGTTCGTCACCGTCGCCGTGGGAACGCTCGTCGCCCTGCTGCTCGCGAAGCTCGGCACCGTCTGGCGCACGATCGTCTCCAGCTGCATCATGGTGGCCTGGGCGATGCCCGCGGTCACCGGCACCTACGTCTGGACGTTCATCTTCGATGCCGACCGCGGCATCTTCAACACCGTCCTGCAGGACCTCGGTCTGATGGACGACCCGGTGAACTGGTTCACGAACCAGTGGTCGTTCTACGCCATCGTCCTGCTGAACGTGGTGCACCACGGATTCCCGTTCGTCGCGATCACGGTGCTCGCCGGTCTCCTGGGCGTCTCGAAGGAGATGCTGGAGGCGGCGGCCCTCGACGGCGCCAACGCCTGGATGCGCTTCTGGAAGATCATCTTCCCCACTCTCAAGCCCGTCTTCTCGGTCGTGATCATCCTGTCGACGATCTGGGACTTCAAGGTCTTCGCGCAGGTCTACCTGATGCCCGGCGGAGGAGGCGGCAACCGGTCGGTGCTCAACCTCGGTGTCTGGTCGTATGTCGAGTCCTTCGGTCAGAACCGTTACGGGTTCGGTGCCGCTCTCGCCGTGCTCCTCACCCTCGTGCTGATCGGCATCACGATCGTGTACATCCGTTCGCTCATGAAGGAGGACGAGCTGTGAACCCCCGCCCCTCTGTCATGTCGCGCCTCGGCACCGGCATCGCGATCGCCGCGGTCCTGATCTTCACCCTGTTCCCGGTGTACTGGATGGTCTCCAGCGCGCTCGACGCCAAGGCGTCCAGCGGGGGACAGTCCCTGCTGCCGCAGGAGTTCACATTCGACAACTTCGCGTTCGTGCTCACCGACGGCGGCTTCGGCACGTACCTCCGCAACTCCGCGATCGTGGCGCTCGTCACCGTGCTCGTCAGCGCCCTGGTGTGCCTGCTCGCGGCGGTCGCCGTCGCGCGCTTCCGCTTCAAGTTCCGCACCACGATCCTCATGATGATCCTCGTCGTGCAGATGGTGCCGCTCGAGGCCCTCGTGATCCCGCTGTTCCTGCAGGTGAAGAGCCTGGGTCTGCTCAACAGCATCCTCGGTCTGATGGTCGTGTACGTCGCGCTCTCGCTGGCGTTCGGAATCTGGATGCTGCGCGGGTTCGTCGCAGCGGTGCCGGTCGAACTCGAGGAGGCCGCGTACATCGACGGGGCCAGCTGGTGGCGGATGTTCCGCTCGATCCTGCTGCCGCTCGTGATGCCCGGCCTCGTCGCGACCAGCATCTTCAGCTTCATCACCGCGTGGAACGAGTTCATCTTCGCCATGACGATCCTCGGCAGCGCCACGGACCAGTACACGGTGTCGATCGGTCTGAAGTCGTTCTTCGGCCTGCACTCGAACGATTGGGGCAGCATCATGGCGGCATCGACGATCATCACGATCCCTGTCATGATCTTCTTCGTGATCGTGCAGCGCCGGCTCTCCGCCGGCATGGTGGCAGGAGCGGTGAAGGGATGACGGACGAGCTCGAACGACTCGCCAATGCGGTGCTCTGGCCTGGATTCCTCGGGACCGAGGCTCCGCAGTGGCTCGTCGGCGAGCTCGAGGACGGCCTCGCCGGCGTGGTCTACTTCGGGCAGAACATCGGCGAGGGGCTGTCCGCACTGAGCGCGCAGATCCTCCGCAGGAATCCCGACGCCCTGATCGGCATCGACGAGGAGGGCGGCAACGTCACCCGTCTCGAGTCCGCCACAGGGTCGACCCTTCCCGGGGCCGGGCAGCTCGGCATCCTCGACGACGTCGACGTGACGAGGGCATCCGGCGCGGAACTCGCCAGGCGGGTCACGGCGATCGGTGCGAACGTGGTCCTCGGGCCGGTCGCCGACGTGAACACGGATCCGCGCAACCCTGTGATCGGCGTCCGCTCGTTCGGCAGCGACGCGGCTCTGGTCTCGCGACACGCGCTGGCCGCAGTCGACGGGATCCAGAGCGGCGCGGCGGCGGCCTGTGTGAAGCACTTCCCCGGGCACGGCGACACGCACCTGGACTCGCATCACGCGTCCCCCGTGATCTCGCTCGACGTCGACGAGTTCGAACGAGTCCACCTCGAGCCTTTCCGGGCCGCGGTGGCCGCGGGTGTCGACGCGATCATGACGGCGCACATCGTCGTGCCTGCATGGGGACCAGAGCCCGCGACGCTGAACCCACGGGTGCTCGGCATGCTCCGCGACTGGGGGTTCGACGGGGTGATCATCTCCGATGCCCTCGACATGGCGGCGATCCGCGAGACCGTCGGCATCGGCGCCGGGGCGGCACGTGCGCTCGCTGCGGGCGTCGACCTGCTGTGCATCGGAAACCCCACCAACAGGGGAGGGGCCACCCTGCCCGACCAGGACCGACGCGACTTCCTCTCTGCGCGCGACGGCATCGTCTCAGCGCTCCGAGACGGGTCGCTGCTGCGCACGCGGGTCGAGGAGGCGGCGGCTCGGGTCGCGGCCCTCGCCGCTGCCCTGCGGGAGCGCGCGGATTCGGCATCCGGTCCGGTCGACTTCGATCCGCGCGAGATCGTCGGGCGGGCGATCACGGGTGCGACGGCGGATGCGGCGTCGCTCGCCGTCGTCGACGCGCGTAGCCGGTCGACCCTCGCCGTCGACAGTGCCTCGGCCTACATCGCCGAAGCGCTTGCGGCCGGCGGCCATCGTGCCAGGGTCGACGTGGCTCGGACATCGCTCGACGAGCAGGACACCGCTCTCGACGCCGCCGTCGCGGCCGAAGGACTCACGGTCGTCCTGCTGGATCGACCGGACGCGGACGACGCTCAGCGAGCTCTGGTCGAGCGCGCTGCCACGCGCGACCCCGAGGCCGTCGTCGTCAACGTCGGGCTCGCACCGCAGCATCCGCTCGCTCTGCCGATCGTCGAGGTCGGCGCAGCGAGCCTGGTCGGTGCTCAGGCGGCCAGGGAGCGGCTGACGAACAAGGGTCTGACCGGAGACGGCTCGTCACTCGGCGACGCGGATCTGGCTGACTGAGGCAGGATGACACCGTGGACTCAGACGTTCTCGCGCTGGTGCGCCGATCGATCGCCCGTCTGAGTGCTGCCGAGGCTCGGGTCGCGGAGACCATTCTCGGCGACCCCACGCTGGTCGTGGATCTCGCCATCAACGACCTCGCGCGGCTGTGCAACACCTCACTGTCGACAGTGGCGAGATTCGCGCAGTCGCTCGGGTTCAGCGGGTATCGCGAGCTGAGAGTGGCGGTCGCACGGACGGTGACGCTCGCCCAGGCGCAGCAGGCCCGTTTCGGTCTCGACACCACGGCGATCGATCCGGACGACGAGCCGTCGGCGATCGCCGCCAAGCTCGCGTCCCAGGAGATCGACGCGATCGAGAAGACGGCGCTGGGACTCGACGCGGACGCTCTCGACCGGGTCGCGCTGGCCGTGGTCGCCGCGCGACACGTCGACCTGTTCGGGCAGGCGGCATCGTCGCTCACAGCGCAAGACCTGCAGCAGAAGCTCGCCCGCATTGGATGCTCGGTCGCCCACTCCGCCGACCCGCATCTCGCCCTCACGACCGCATCGCTGCGCTCGACGGACGACGTCGTGATCGCCTTCTCGCACGGGGGCGAGACGCAGGAGGTCGTGCGGGCGGTGGAGGTCGCGAGAGACGCCGGGGCACTCTCCGTCGCCGTCACGAGCGCGCCGGACTCGACGCTCGCTCTCGCCGCTGACATCGTGCTGCTCACCTACGCACAGGAGTCACCGTTCCGTATGGCGGCGATGTCGAGTCGCATCGCGCAGCTCGCGCTCGTCGACATCCTCTTCGTCAGGGTGGTGCAGCACCGGGGGGAGCCCGTCGTGATCCCCCTCCAGCTGACGCACGACGCGGCGGCGTCACGCCGTCGGCGCTGAGTCCACGACCGCCGGCGGCGACCCGCGGGTGAGACGAGATCAGTCGACGTGGTCGCGTGTGCTCGCGAGCGCGCGTGTTGCGATGCGGTGCGCGCGAGCGAGGCTGCCCGTGAGCGAGAGCCCGGTGAGCACCCCCGCGAGGAATCCGGCGGCGAACGCGTCACCCGCGCCGATCGATTCGACGACCGGCACATCCAGTGCCGCACTGTCGGTGCGCTCCGATCCCTCGAACGCGACCGCTCCGCGCGGGCTCGTGGCGAGGAGGTACCGCGGTTCGGGGAACAGCTCGCGCAGCCGGTCGGGGTTCGAGGTGCCGAACACGGCCTCGGCGTCCGGCTGCGTGCAGAAGACGACGTCGGCGCGGCGGGCGTAACCCGAGATCGCCGCCCGCCCCTCGGCTTCGCGCCCCCGCCACAGAGCAGGGCGCCAGTTCACGTCGAAGCTGAGCAGGCGTCCTTCCCGGTCGGCGTCGAACAGGGCATCCTGAGCTGCCCGTGCCGTCTCGGAGAGGGCGGGGGTGATGCCCGATGTGTGCACCAGCGCCGCCTCCGCCAGCAGCTCGGATGCGGGTGATGCGGAAAGAGTCGCGGGTGACATCGCCGCCGCCGCAGAACCGGATCGGTAGTAGTGCATGGTCCCGTCGACCGACCCGTCGGGCCGAGGCGACAGCTCCTTCACGTAGAGGCCGGTGGGAGCCTCCGGATCCACCTCGACGGCGATGTCGTCGACCCCATGTCTGCGCAGCTCGGCGGTGAGGAAGCGACCGAATCCGTCGTCGCCCACCCGGGACACGACCGCGGTGCGGATGCCCGCAGAGGCGAGGGCGATCGCGGCATTCCACTCCGCTCCGGCGAGGGAGCGGTGGAAGGTCCGGACGTCCTCGAGAGGGGCGGCGGTGGCGGGGACGAGGGCCACCAGGCCCTCGCCGACGCAGACGGCGAGGGGAGACGTGTCTGGCACGTTCTGGAGATTACCGGATCGACCGTGCGGCCGAACATCCGTAACAGGAATGCAACCTGGAGATGTTTTGCAACGGTGTACCCACTGGGTAGCGTCGAGGGCATCACCGTTTCCGGAGTCGAAGACGCCTCCGGAACGCGCACTGCAGCGCTCGACAGGAAGGTCACACAATGCACCATAAAGTCATGCGTCGGCGAGGACTCATCGCCGTCACCGGAGCAGCGCTCGCCGCGCTGGTCCTCTCGGGATGCGTCGCCAGCGAGCGCGGCGACGACGGCTCCGAGGGCTCAGGAGATGTGGACGGCACGTTCGTGTTCGCCGCGTCGTCGGACCCTGCGAGCCTCGACCCGGCATTCGCCCAGGACGGTGAGAGCTTCCGCGTCTCCCGTCAGATCTTCGAGGGTCTCGTCGGCACCGAACCCGGAACCGCCGACCCCGCCCCGCTTCTCGCCGAGTCGTGGGAGTCGTCCGAAGACGGCATGAGCCACACCTTCACCCTGAAGGAAGACGTCACCTTCCACGACGGCACGCCGTTCAACGCCGAAGCGGTGTGCGCGAACTTCGACCGTTGGTTCAACTGGACCGGTCTCGCCGCGTCCGAGGCCTTCGGCTACTACTACAACAAGCTCTTCAAGGGCTACGCAGACAACCCCGCCGACGCCGTGTACAAGTCGTGCACGCCCGACGGCGACTACTCCGTCACGATCGATCTGAACAAGCCGTTCGCCGGCTTCGTCGCATCGCTGTCGCTGCCGTCGTTCGCGATGCAGAGCCCGTCGGCGCTGCAGGAGTTCGGCGCCGACGACGTCAGCGGCTCCGCCGAGGCGCCGGTGCTCTCCGAGTACGCGATGGGGCACCCCGTCGGCACGGGCCCCTACCAGTTCGACGAGTGGGCACCGGGCGAGCAGGTCTCGCTCAAGGCCTACGGCGACTACTGGGGCGACGCGGGCCAGATCGACGAGATCATCTTCCGCACGATCGACGACCCGACCGCGCGTCGCCAGGCGCTCGAGTCCGGCTCGATCGACGGCTACGACCTGGTCGGCCCCGCCGACACCCAGGCGCTCGAGGACGACGGCTTCACCATGGTGTCGCGCCCTCCGTTCACGATCCTGTACCTCGCGTTCAACCAGGCCATCCCCGAGCTGCAGGACCCCAAGGTCCGTGAAGCGCTCTCGTACGCGGTCGACAAGGATGCGCTGATCAGCCAGGTTCTGCCCGAGGGCACAGAGAAGGCGATCGAGTTCGTGCCCGACACCGTCAACGGCTACAACCCCGACGTCACGACGTACGACTACGACCCCGAGAAGGCGAAGTCCCTGCTGGCCGAGGCCGGCTACGACGAGGCCAACCCGCTGAAGCTCACCTTCAACTACCCGGTCAACGTCTCGCGTCCGTACATGCCGGACCCCGAGCAGATCTTCACGGTCCTGTCGTCGCAGCTCTCCGAGGTCGGCGTCGAGACCACCCCGGTCTCGGAGGAGTGGGTCGAGTACCTCGACCGCACCACCGGTACGTCCGACCACGGCATCCACCTGCTGGGCTGGACCGGTGACTACAACGACACCGACAACTTCGTCGGCGTCTTCTTCGGCCAGCAGAGCTCCGAGTGGGGCTTCGACAACCCCGAACTGTTCCAGAAGCTGAACGAGGCTCGCGGCGTCTCCAACCTCGAGGACCAGACGGCCCTCTACGAGGAGATCAACGAGATGGTCGCTCAGTTCATCCCGGGCGTCCCGCTCGCGCACCCGGCGCCCACGCTGGCGTTCGACCCGCGCGTCGAGAGCTACCCCGCCAGCCCGGTGAACGACGAGGTCTTCACGGACATCGTCCTCACCAAGTAGGTCTGACCGACTGAGATTGCCCACCCGGGTCTCCGCGCTCGCCGCGGAGGCCCGGGCCCGGCGTACCTTCTGATCAACGGAGACCTCTTGCTGCGCACCATCGGCAGGCGACTGCTTTTCCTCATTCCCACCCTGATCGGCCTCAGCATCCTGCTGTTCGCCTGGGTCAGGGCCCTCCCGGGCGGCCCGGCCGTCGCTCTTCTCGGCGAGAAGGCGACTCCGGATGCCATCGCGAGGGTCAACGAGCTCTACGGCTTCAACAAGCCGATCATCGAGCAGTACTTCATCTGGGTCGGACGCCTTCTGCAGGGCGATTTCGGCACCTCGATCCAGACCAACCGACCGGTGACGGAGGAGTTCTTCCGTCGCTTCCCCGCGACGATCGAGCTGAGCGTCGTGGCGCTCATCTTCGCGATCGGCGTCGGCATCCCTCTCGGATACTGGGCCGCCCGCCGCCACGGCAGGTTCACCGACCACGCCTCGGTGGTCCTGAGCCTCGTCGGCATCACCATCCCGGTGTTCTTCCTGGCCTTCATCCTGAAGTACGTCTTCGCGGTGCAGCTGGGGTGGCTGCCGTCCGACGGCAGGCAGAACCCTCGAATAGACGCCACCCATCCCACCGGCTTCTATGTGTGGGACGGCATCATCACCGGCGAGTTCGACGCCTCGTGGGACGCGCTGATGCACCTCGTGCTCCCGGCGCTCGCACTCGGCACCATCCCGCTCGCGATCATCGTCCGCATCACGAGGGCCAGCGTCCTCGAGGTGCAGAACGCGGACTATGTGCGCACCGGCCGGGCGAAGGGCGTCGGCGCCTCGACGTTGCGCAGCCGTTTCATCCTGCGCAACGCCATGCTGCCGGTGATCACCACCATCGGCCTCCAGACCGGTCTGCTGATATCGGGAGCCGTGCTCACGGAGACCGTGTTCGCGTTCCCCGGCATCGGCTCGTTCCTCGCGAGGGCGATCTTCACGAGGGACTTCCCGGTGCTCCAGGGGTTCATCATCTTCATCGCGATCGCCTATGCGCTGATCAACCTGGCGGTCGACGTGTCGTACAGCTTCATCGACCCGAGAGTGCGGGTGCAGTGATGTCCCGTCTCGTTCTCCGAAAGGGGGTGGCGTCATGACCATCTCGCTCCCACCCGCACAAGGCCCGTCGGCGGCGAGCGGCTCGGTCGTCGACACCGTCGCCGTCAATCAGGCCGGCCTCAAGGAGGGGCCGGGCGGATTCTGGCGCGACGTGTTCCGCCGTCTCCGCCGCAACCCCACCGCCTGGATCGGTGCAGGCATCGTCCTGCTGTTCGTGCTCGTGTCGGTGCTCGCACCGATTCTCGCGCCGTACCCCGAGACCGCGCTCCCCGGAGCGAAGTACATCACTCCGACGAACATCCCCGGGCCCGGCGAGCTGCCGGAGTTCCCGCTCGGTCTCGACCGCTTCGGCGGAGACGTGCTCTCCAAACTCATCTGGGGTGCGCAGGCGTCGCTGCTCATCGGTGTCATCTCGACCGCGCTGGGCCTGGTCGGCGGAATGATCCTCGGGTTGCTCGCAGGCACCTTCGGGGGGTGGGTCGACACGCTCATCATGCGCATCGTCGACATCATCCTCTCGGTGCCGAACCTGCTGCTGGCGGTCTCGATCGCCGCGATCCTGGGCCAGACGCCCTTCGCGGTGATGATCGCGATCGGTGCGTCGCAGGTGCCGATCTTCGCGCGTCTGCTGCGTGCGTCGATGCTGCAGCAGCGATCGAGCGACTACGTGCTGTCGGCGCAGACCCTGGGTCTGGGCCGCGGGCAGATCACGATGTCGCACGTGCTGCCGAACGCCATCGGGCCGGTCATCGTCCAGGGAACGTTGACGCTCGCGACCGCAGTCATCGACGCGGCTGCGCTGTCGTTCCTCGGACTCGGCGGCGGTCGCCCCGAGACGGCCGAGTGGGGGCGCATGCTCACCTACGCGCAGGCGGAACTCGCCATCGCGCCGTGGTTGGCATTCCTGCCCGGTATCTGCATCGCGGTCACCGCGCTCGGCTTCACCCTCTTCGGTGAGGCGCTGCGCGAGGCCATGGACCCGAGGACGAGAGCACGATGAACGCTGCGAAAGAGAATCAGAACCCCGGCGCGCCGCTGCTGTCGGTCGAGGGCCTCGCCGTCGACTTCGCCACCATGGACGGCGTCGTGCATGCGGTCGAGGGAGTCGATCTCGAGATCGCTCCGGGGCAGACTGTCGCGATCGTGGGGGAGTCGGGGTCGGGCAAATCGACGACCGCCATGGCGATCATCGGTCTGCTCGCCGGAGGCGGACGTGTCGCCGGCGGCAGCATCCGCCTGGACGGCAAGGACATCACCCGCGCTCCCGAGCACGAGCTGCGCATGATCCGCGGTCGAGACATCGGGCTCGTCCCGCAGGACCCGATGTCGAACCTGAACCCGGTCGCCAAGATCGGCACCCAGGTCGCCGAGACGCTCCTCGCGCACGGGCTGGCCACCAGGCAGAACGTGCACGAGAAGGTGGTCGAGGCGCTCACCGCCGCAGGCCTGCCCGACCCTGAGAAGCGTGCGAAGCAGTATCCGCACGAGTTCTCCGGCGGCATGCGTCAGCGCGCGCTGATCGCGATCGGCCTGGCGTGCAAGCCGCGTCTGCTGATCGCGGATGAGCCGACCAGCGCGCTCGACGTCACGGTGCAGCAGACGATCCTCGATCAGATCGGTGAGATGACCCGGGAGCTCGGTACCGCCGTGCTGCTCATCACCCACGATCTGGGACTCGCGGCCGAGCGAGCGGAGCGTGTCATCGTGATGCACCGCGGCAAGGTCGTCGAGCAGGGGCCGGCGAAGCAGATCCTCGAGGATCCGCAGCATCCGTACACCCAGTCGCTCGTGAAGGCGGCGCCTTCGGTGGCCGCAGCGCGTCTGCGCCCGGAAGCCTTCCAGGTGGACGATCGACCGGCTGAGCAGGCGGCTGCGCACGAGCCGGCGGATCCCGTGACCGCTCCCGCCTCGTCGACCGCCGACAACATCGTCGAGATCGAGAACCTCACCAAGGTCTATCCGGTGCGCGGGCAGAAGGAGGACTTCGTCGCGGTGAACGACGTGTCTCTCGCGATCCCGCGAGGCGAGACGGTCGCGATCGTGGGCGAGTCGGGTTCCGGCAAGACGACCACGGCGCGGATGCTGCTGAAGATCATCGAGCCGACCAGCGGACTGATCCGTTACGAGGGCAAGGACATCGCCTCGCTCAGCAGAGCCGAGACGCGGGACTTCCGTCAGAAGGTGCAGCCGATCTTCCAGGATCCGTACTCGAGTCTGAACCCGATGTTCACTATCGAGCGACTGATCGCCGAGCCGCTGGACTTCTACAAGCGGGGGAGCAGCGCCGATCGGCGCAAGCGCGTCCGTCAGCTGCTCGACGATGTGGCGCTGCCGCAGTCGATGCTGCGGCGGTACCCGTCGGAGTTGTCCGGAGGTCAGCGTCAGCGTGTGGCGATCGCGCGAGCGCTCGCTCTCTCGCCCGAGCTGATCGTGTGCGACGAACCGGTCTCGGCGCTCGACGTGCTCGTGCAGGATCAGATCCTCAAGCTGCTCGGTGACCTGCAGACCGAGTACGGGCTCAGCTATCTGTTCATCTCGCACGACCTCGCGGTGGTGCGATTGATCAGCGACTACGTGTGCGTGATGAAGGACGGATCGCTCGTGGAGGCGGCCTCGTCGGAGGAGATCTTCACGAATCCGCGGGACCCGTACACACGACGGCTGCTGGCCTCGATCCCGGGGAACGAGCTCAACATCGCCTCCTGAAGCCCTTCGGACCCGTTCCTCTCGACCTTCTTCGGATGCCATTACCGCAGCATCCGAAGAAGGTCAAGGATCGAGCTTGCCATGTCGCGAGATCGAGCGTATAGTTGGTAGTTGCGCTCGCTTCTCCCTGCCCTCATATGGTGGTCGGCAGCTCGTTGAGCATTCGGGCGCACACTCCACCTGACGACAAAGGAATCGAGAAGCCCTGCGGGGCTCACGGAGGTTATTCCCTTGGCTGCTGCTCGCAACGCATCCACATCCACCACCACCAAGAACGGACGCGGAGCATCCCGTCTTTCGTTCGCCAAGATCTCCGACACGCTGACGGTCCCTGACCTTCTCGCTCTGCAGACCGAATCCTTCGGATGGCTCGTCGGCAACGACGCCTGGAAGGCTCGTGTCGCGGAGGCCAAGAAGGCCGGCCGCACCGACGTGAACGAGAACAGCGGTCTCGGCGAGATCTTCGAGGAGATCTCTCCGATCGAGGACCTCGGCGAGACGATGCAGCTGTCGTTCACGAACCCGTACCTCGAGCCGGAGAAGTACTCCATCGAGGAGTGCAAGGAGCGTGGCAAGACCTACGCCGCTCCGCTGTACGTCGAGGCCGAGTTCATGAACCACCTCACGGGTGAGATCAAGACCCAGACGGTCTTCATGGGCGACTTCCCGCTGCAGACCGACAAGGGAACGTTCATCATCAACGGCTCCGAGCGCGTCGTCGTGTCGCAGCTCGTGCGCTCCCCGGGTGTCTACTTCGACAAGACCCCCGACAAGACGTCCGACAAGGACATCGTGTCGGCCCGCGTCATCCCGAGCCGTGGTGCATGGCTCGAGTTCGAGATCGACAAGCGCGACCAGGTCGGCGTGCGCGTCGACCGCAAGCGCAAGCAGTCGGTCACCGTGTTCCTCAAGGCGCTGGGCATGACCAGCGAGGAGATCCTCACGGAGTTCGCCGGCTACACCTCGATCGAGGAGACGCTCGCGAAGGACACCATCGTCACGAAGGAAGATGCGCTCCGCGACATCTACCGCAAGCTGCGTCCGGGCGAGCAGGTCGCCGCCGAGGCCGCCCGTGCGCTGCTGGACAACTTCTACTTCAACCCGAAGCGCTACGACCTGGCGAAGGTGGGTCGTTACAAGATCAACCACAAGCTGGGCCTCGACGCTCCGCTCACCGACTCGGTCCTCACGGTTCAGGACATCGTCGCGACGATCAAGTACCTCGTGCGTCTGCACGCAGGCACCGAAGAGACCTTCCCCGGCATCCGCTCGGGCAAGAAGGCCGAGATCCGCATCGCGACCGATGACATCGACAACTTCGGCAACCGTCGCATCCGCGCGGTCGGCGAGCTGATCCAGAACCAGGTCCGCACCGGTCTCTCCCGCATGGAGCGCGTCGTCCGCGAGCGCATGACCACGCAGGACATCGAGGCGATCACGCCGCAGACCCTGATCAACGTGCGCCCCGTCGTCGCCGCGATCAAGGAGTTCTTCGGAACGTCGCAGCTGTCGCAGTTCATGGATCAGAACAACCCGCTCGCGGGTCTGACCAACAAGCGCCGCCTCTCGGCTCTCGGCCCCGGTGGTCTGAGCCGTGACCGCGCAGGTGTCGAGGTCCGTGACGTCCACCCGT
This sequence comes from Microbacterium sp. LWH13-1.2, assembly GCF_038397735.1. Taxonomy (NCBI): domain Bacteria; kingdom Bacillati; phylum Actinomycetota; class Actinomycetes; order Micrococcales; family Microbacteriaceae; genus Microbacterium; species Microbacterium sp. LWH13-1.2. The sequence goes on from NZ_CP151635.1 coordinate 423,697, forward strand.
CGCACTACGGCCGCATGTGCCCCATCGAGACGCCTGAAGGCCCGAACATCGGTCTGATCGGTGCTCTCGCGACCTTCGCGCGCATCAACTCGTTCGGTTTCATCGAGACCCCGTACCGCAAGGTCGAGGGTGGCGTCGTCACCGAGCACATCGACTACCTGACCGCTTCCGAAGAGGTCGACTTCAACATCGCGCAGGCCAACGCCCCGCTCGACAAGAACGGTCGCTTCCGCGAGAGCCACGTCCTCGCACGCCCCAAGGGCGGTAGCGGTGAGGTCGACCTCTTCCTCCCGGAGGAGATCGGCTACATCGACGTCTCGCCGCGCCAGATGGTGTCGGTCGCGACCTCGCTCGTGCCCTTCCTCGAGCACGACGATGCACAGCGCGCCCTCATGGGTGCCAACATGCAGCGTCAGGCCGTGCCGCTGCTGCGCAGCGACTCGCCGCTCGTCGGAACCGGTATGGAGGGCTACACGGCCATCGACGCCGGCGACGTGCTCACGGCCGAGAAGCCGGGTGTCGTCACCGAGGTCTCCGCAGACCGCGTCACCGTCATGCTCGACGAGGGCGGCACGCAGGACTACCACCTGCGCAAGTTCGACCGCTCGAACCAGGGCACGTCCTACAACCAGAAGGTCGTCGTCAACGAGGGCGACCGCGTCGAGGTCGGGGAGGTCATCGCCGATGGCCCCGCCACCGAGAACGGCGAGCTGGCACTCGGAAAGAACCTCCTCGTCGCGTTCATGACGTGGGAGGGCTACAACTTCGAGGACGCGATCATCCTCAGCCAGGACCTGGTGAAGGACGACACCCTCTCCTCGATCCACATCGAGGAGTACGAGGTCGACGCCCGCGACACGAAGCTGGGCAAGGAGGAGATAACCCGTGACCTCCCCAACGTCAGCCCCGAGCTGCTCAAGGACCTCGACGAGCGCGGCATCATCCGCATCGGCGCCGAGGTCCGCCCCGGCGACATCCTCGTCGGCAAGGTCACGCCGAAGGGCGAGACCGAGCTGTCGGCGGAAGAGCGTCTGCTCCGCGCGATCTTCAACGAGAAGAGCCGCGAGGTCCGTGACACCTCTCTGAAGGTGCCCCACGGTGAGCAGGGCACGATCATCGCCGTCAAGGAGTTCAACGCCGAAGACGGCGACGACGAGCTCGGCTCCGGCGTCAACCGCCGCGTCGTGGTCTACATCGCCCAGAAGCGCAAGATCACCGAGGGCGACAAGCTCGCCGGTCGTCACGGCAACAAGGGTGTCATCGCGAAGATCCTCCCGATCGAGGACATGCCGTTCCTCGCGGACGGAACGCCGGTCGACATCGTGCTGAACCCGCTGGGCATCCCGGGTCGAATGAACTTCGGCCAGGTGCTCGAGACCCACCTCGGGTGGATCGCGAAGCAGGGCTGGAAGGTCGAGGGAACCCCCGAGTGGGCTGCGAAGCTCCCGAAGGACGCCTTCGAGGCCGCCCCCGGCACCAAGGTCGCCACTCCGGTGTTCGACGGTGCGAGCGAGGAGGAGATCGCAGGTCTCCTCGACGCGACCATCCCGACCCGCGACGGCATCCGCCTGATCGACTCCACCGGAAAGGCCCAGATGTTCGACGGCCGCTCCGGCGAGCCGTTCCCGGCGCCGATCTCGGTGGGCTACATGTACATCCTGAAGCTCCACCACCTGGTCGACGACAAGATCCACGCGCGTTCGACCGGCCCGTACTCGATGATCACCCAGCAGCCGCTCGGTGGTAAGGCGCAGTTCGGTGGCCAGCGATTCGGTGAGATGGAGGTGTGGGCCCTCGAGGCCTACGGTGCGGCATACGCGCTCCAGGAGCTCCTCACGATCAAGTCCGACGACATCCTCGGCCGCGTCAAGGTGTACGAGGCCATCGTCAAGGGCGAGAACATCCAGGAGCCCGGCATCCCCGAGTCCTTCAAGGTGCTCATGAAGGAGATGCAGTCGCTCTGCCTGAACGTCGAGGTCCTCTCGGCCGACGGCACGCTGGTCAACCTGCGTGACACGGACGACGAGGCCTTCCGCGCAGCGGAGGAGCTCGGCATCAACATCTCCAGCCGCTTCGAGGCCGCCTCGATCGACGAGATCTAAGGTCCAGGCCGCCGACTGAGCGTCACGCCCGGTCGGCGGCCCACCTCCCCGATTTCTTCAGAAGAATTCCTACACAGGAGAATTTGTGCTCGAGTCAAACACTTTCGATGAGCTTCGCATCGGCCTGGCCACCGCGGATCACATCCGCGCCTGGTCCTACGGCGAGGTCAAGAAGCCTGAAACCATCAACTACCGCACCCTGAAGCCGGAGAAGGACGGTCTCTTCGGAGAGCAGATCTTCGGCCCGTCCCGCGACTGGGAGTGCGCCTGCGGCAAGTACAAGCGTGTCCGCTTCAAGGGCATCGTCTGCGAGCGCTGCGGCGTCGAGGTCACCAAGTCCTCGGTCCGTCGTGAGCGCATGGGTCACATCGAGCTCGCCGCTCCCGTCACCCACATCTGGTACTTCAAGGGTGTTCCCTCGCGTCTGGGCTACCTGCTCGACATGGCGCCGAAGGACCTCGAGAAGGTCATCTACTTCGCTGCCTACATGGTCATCTCGGTCGACGAGGATGCTCGTCACCGCGACCTCGGCACGCAGGAGAACAACATCCGCCTCGAGCTGAAGACGCTCGGAGACCGCCGCGACGCGAAGATCGCCGAGCGCCTCGCTCGCCTGGAGGAGGAGCTCGCTTCCCTCGAGGCAGAGGGCGCCAAGGCCGACGCGAAGAAGAAGGTCAAGGACGCCGGCGAGAAGGAGATGTCGCTCATCCGCAAGGGTGCCGACGAGGCGATCGCCAAGCTCGAGCGCGTGTGGGAAGACTTCCGCACCCTCGAGGTCGGGGCCCTCCGCCCCGAGGACGACGTCTTCCACGAGCTGCAGGACCGCTTCGGTCAGTACTTCGAGGCCTACATGGGCGCCGAGTCGATCCAGCGTCGCCTCGCGGCGTTCGACCTGGCCGCCGAGGCCGAGAGCCTGCACCTGCAGATCTCCGAGGGCAAGGGTCAGCGCAAGATCCGTGCGATCAAGCGTCTGAAGGTCGTCAACTCGTTCCTGGAGACCGGCATGAGCCCGGCCGCCATGGTCCTCGACGTCGTTCCGGTGATCCCGCCGGAGCTGCGCCCGATGGTGCAGCTCGACGGTGGCCGCTTCGCGACCTCCGACCTCAACGACCTCTACCGTCGTGTGATCAACCGCAACAACCGTCTTCGCCGTCTGATCGACCTCGGTGCCCCCGAGATCATCGTCAACAACGAGAAGCGGATGCTGCAGGAGGCCGTCGACGCACTGTTCGACAACGGTCGCCGTGGTCGCCCCGTCACCGGTACCGGCAACCGTGCCCTGAAGTCCCTCAGCGACATGCTGAAGGGTAAGCAGGGTCGTTTCCGCCAGAACCTGCTCGGCAAGCGCGTCGACTACTCGGGCCGTTCGGTCATCATCGTCGGACCGCAGCTGAAGCTGCACCAGTGCGGTCTGCCCAAGCAGATGGCTCTGGAGCTCTTCAAGCCGTTCGTCATCAAGCGCCTGATCGACCTCGGTCACTCGCAGAACATCAAGGCGGCCAAGCGCGCCGTCGAGCGCACCCGTCCCGAGGTCTGGGACGTGCTCGAGGAGATCATCCGCGAGCGTCCGGTGCTGCTCAACCGTGCACCCACCCTGCACCGTCTGGGCATCCAGGCGTTCGAGCCTCAGCTCGTCGAGGGCAAGGCCATCCAGCTGCACCCGCTCGTCTGCGCGGCGTTCAACGCCGACTTCGACGGTGACCAGATGGCTGTACACCTGCCGCTGTCGGTCGAGGCTCAGGCCGAGGCCCGCGTGCTGATGCTCGCGTCGAACAACATCCTGAAGCCGTCCGACGGACGCCCGGTCACCCTGCCTTCGCAGGACATGATCATCGGTCTGCACCACCTGACCACGGTCAAGGCGGGCGCAGCCGGTGAGGGCCGTGCATTCGGTTCGGTGGGCGAGGCGATCCTGGCCAAGGACGAGGGCACCCTCGACCTGCAGGCCAAGGTCCGCATCCGCATCCCGGGTCTGACGTTCCTCGAGGGCGAAGCTCCCGAGGGCTACGAGCGCCACGGTCTCGTCGACGCATCCCTCGGACAGGCGATCTTCAACGACACGCTTCCCAAGGGATACCCGTTCGTCCGCGAGCAGGCTGACAAGAACAAGCTGTCGCAGATCGTCAACAAGCTGGCCGAGGAGTACCCCAAGGTCGAGACGGCCGCGTCGCTCGACCGCATCAAGGACGCCGGTTTCTACTGGGCCACGCGCTCTGGTGTGACGGTCGCCCTGAGCGACATCCTCACGCCGCCGAACAAGGCTGAGATCGTCGCGGGCTACGAGAAGCAGGCCGCGAAGGTCCAGTCCCAGTACGAGAAGGGCCTCACGACCGACGTCGAGCGTCGTCAGGAGCTCATCAAGATCTGGACTGAGGCGACCGACGAGGTCCAGGCCGCGATGAAGGCGAACTTCCCTGAGGACAACACCATCAACCGCATGGTGTCGTCGGGTGCTCGTGGTAACTGGCTGCAGATCCGGAACATCGCCGGTATGCGTGGTCTGGTGAACAACCCCAAGGGTGAGATCATCCCGCGTCCGATCATCTCCTCGTACCGCGAGGGTCTGTCGGTTGCGGAGTACTTCATCGCGACGCACGGTACCCGTAAGGGTCTGGCCGACACCGCTCTGCGTACCGCCGACTCGGGTTACCTGACCCGTCGTCTGGTGGACGTCTCGCAGGACGTCATCATCCGCGAAGAGGACTGCGGCACGTCGAAGGGCCTCGAGCTCCCGATCGCCGCTCCGAACTCGCAGGGCGAGCTGGTGCGCGACGCGAACGTCGAGAACTCGGTGTTCGCTCGTACCCTGGCCTCCGACGTGGTCGACAGCAAGGGCGAGGTCCTCGCTTCTGCCGGCGACGATGTGGGTGACGTGCTCATCGACAAGCTGGTCGCGCTGGGCGTCGAGAGCATCAAGGTGCGCTCGGTTCTCACCTGCGACTCCGCCGTCGGTGTCTGCGCGCAGTGCTACGGCCGTTCGCTCGCGACGGGTAAGACCGTCGACATCGGAGAGGCCGTCGGCATCATCGCGGCCCAGTCGATCGGTGAGCCCGGTACCCAGCTGACGATGCGTACCTTCCACACCGGTGGTTCCGCGTCTGCAGATGACATCACGCAGGGTCTTCCCCGTGTGCAGGAGCTCTTCGAGGCTCGTACCCCGAAGGCGGCATCGCCGATCGCCGAGGCCGATGGCCGCATCACGATCGACGAGACGGACAAGGCCAAGAGGCTCATCCTGACGCCCGACAACGGTGACGAGGAAGTGATCTACCCGGTCCTGAAGCGTGCGACGCTTCTGGTCGAGGACGGTCAGCACGTCAGCGTCGGTCAGCCGCTCCTGGTCGGCACGCTCGACCCCAAGGAGGTCATGCGTGTCATGGGTGCCCGCGAGGTGCAGCGTTACCTCGTCGGTGGCGTCCAGGGCGTGTACCGCTCGCAGGGTGTGCCGATCCACGACAAGCACATCGAGGTCATCGTCCGTCAGATGCTCCGCAAGGTCACTGTCGTCGATCACGCCGACACGACTCTGCTCCCGGGTGAGATGGTCGACCTCAAGCGCTACCAGGCGATCAACCGCGAGGCTGTGGCAGAGGGCAAGCGCCCCGCGTCCGGCCGTTCGGAGCTGATGGGTATCACGAAGGCGTCGCTCGCGACGGAGTCGTGGCTGTCGGCCGCCTCCTTCCAGGAGACGACCCGCGTGCTCACCGAGGCTGCGATGCAGGGCAAGCGCGACCCGCTGGTCGGTCTCAAGGAGAACGTCATCATCGGAAAGCTCATCCCCGCCGGAACCGGTCTCTCGAAGTACCGCGACGTCACGGTCGAGGCGACGGAAGAAGCCAAGAGCGAGCGCTACCCGAACCGGATCTTCGCATCCGACGGTGCGTACGCAGACGGTGACTTCGGTTACGTCGACTTCGACGCGTTCTCGACGGACGACATCACGCCGGGTACGTACAACTGATCGATTCAGCTCTGACGTACTGAGTGAGTAGAAGAAGGCCCCGGGCGAATCGCCCGGGGCCTTCTTCGTGCCCGAGGGGCGACCGGCCGGCGGCGTCGGATTCGGGTCAGTCGAACAGGTGCGCGATGATGCTCGACGTGTAGCCCGAGGGCGCGAGGTTCGAGTAGCGGGTGTCGATGAGGATGTCGTCGCGCCAGAACAGGGTACGGCCGTCCGTCACGGGGTACTGCTCGTTCTGCCAGGTCTTCTCGCAGCGTGTGCCGCCGTCCGGGGCGAAGCAGGTGAAGCCCTCGTTCGTGACGAGCGCGTTGAGCATGTCGAGCGCGGGTCCTCGGTTCATGAGAGAGATCGTCGTGACGAGGTTGGTGGTGTCGGCGCGAGGATCACGCCAGATGCAGGTGAGGGTTCCATCGTCGCCGACGCCGGAGGGACCGAGGCTCGCATCATTGAGGGGGATGCCGTCGAGCTGTGCGAGTACGTCCTCCGAGAGGATCGCCCGGCAGTCGGTCGGCAGAGCGATCGGCGCGGTCGTGGGCGTGGGGGAGGCTGTGGGAGAGGGGCTCGCGGTGCCGTCCGGAGTCGAGCTCGATGACGGCTCAGGCGATGCGCTCTGCTCGGTGCTGCCGGAACCGGCAGAGCCGCAGCCGGTCAGAGCGGCGATGATCAGTAGAGTCGCAGTGCCGGCGGCGAGTCGCGCGTTCATGCGCTCACCGTAGCGCCGGAGGGCGCGGGGGAGCGGGAGGCAGACCGCGCCGCCGCAGATGCCGTTCGCGCGGTAGTGTCGGCGGAATGAGCGTTGAATCCTCCCGTATATCCGGTGCCGTCGTCGTCGGAGACGCGCTGATCGATGAGATCCGTGGCGACGCCGGTGTGCGCGAGCTCGTCGGCGGCGCCGCGCTGAACGTGGCCGTAGGGCTGCGCCGGCTCGGTGTGCCGACCACTCTGATCGCGATGGTCGGCGATGACGAGGCGGGCGCGCACATCCGCGAGTACCTCGAGGACCACGACGTCAGACTGATCGCGAGCGAGGCTGCGCTCGGCTCCTCGCGGGCTATCGTCGAGCGCGGGCCGGACGGCGAGCCGGTGTACGTCTTCAACGAGGCGGCGCAGCGGCGCAGCATCCGCTATTCCGACGAGGCTGTGCGTGTCATGGCCGGCGCCGGCCTGGTGGCCGTCAGCTGCTTCCCCTTCGACGTTCCCGCCGAGGTCGACGCGCTCATGGCCGCTGCAGGTGACGCTCGTCTGGCCATCGATCCCAACCCGCGAACGGGCATGCTGAGCGACCGCGAGGAGTTCGTGCGGGGCTTCGAGCGTGCGGCCGCAGGAGCTGCGATCGTCAAGGTCGGCGCGGATGACGCCGCACTTCTCTACGACGGCGACCTCGACGGGCTCCGCGCCCGTCTGCGAGGGCTCGGGGTGCGTGCCGTGCTCGCGACAGCAGGTGCCGACGGCGCCGCACTCGAGTCGGATGCCGGAGTGGTCACCGCTCCCATCTCGGCGTTGCCGGGGCGTGTGGTCGATACAGTCGGTGCCGGCGATGCGACGCTCGCGGCGCTGGCTGCAGGACTCGCTGACGGCACCCCGGCCGATGCGGAGGGATGGCAGGAGCTGCTCGACCGGGCGATGGATGTGGCGGCGGCGACGTGTCGCGCCGAGGGCGGGCTGCTGCGCACTCCGGAGTCTCTGGCGGACGCCGACCGAGGCGTCTTCGGCAGCTGACGTCTCGATTTCTCGCGCCTGCCGTTCGCAGGTATGATTATCTATCGTGCCCCCGGTTGGCTGTCGAAGTTGGACGGGTGCGCTCTGGCGAGTTACCCAAGCGGCCAAAGGGATCTGACTGTAAATCAGACTGCATTGCATTCGGGGGTTCGAATCCCTCACTCGCCACCAGAGAAGTTCCTCGGCCATGCGAGGTCGACGCTGAACAGTTCGCACACGATGAGAAACGCCCCCGCACCGCGGGGGCGTTTCTCGTTTCTGTTCTCGCGGAGTCTTCTTCCGCTGCCCGGTTGCGGCGAGGATCTGCCGTCCTAGCCGACGCTCACGACGTCAGGCCTCTGCTCGGCGGAGAGTGCGTCGGCACCGTTCCGGGTGGCCTCGGCATCGGAAAGCGGCGGACGGCGCGGCCACCAGAAGCTGTCTTTGGCGATGAAGGCGAGCGCCGGGACGATGACGGTTCGCACGAGAAGAGTATCGATCAGCACGCCGATGCAGACGATGATGCCGATCTGCGTCAGCGTGATGAGTGGCAGGACTCCGAGCACGGCGAACACCGCGGCGAGCAGGATGCCGGCGCTGGTGATCACGGCGCCCGTCGCGGCGAGAGCGCGGATCATTCCCGGCGTGGTCCCGAGGTGCGCGGCCTCCTCCTTCGCTCGCGTGACGAGGAAGATGCTGTAGTCGACGCCGAGAGCGACAAGGAACAGGAAGCTGAACAGCAGCACGTTCGTGTCGATGGCGGGGAACTCGAAGAGCGGTGACTGGAAGAGCCACCAGCTCAGCCCGATGGCCGAGAAGAAGCTGGCCACGACGGCGATCAGGAGCAGCAACGGAGCGACGAACGCCCGAAGGAGAAGGACGAGGACGACGAAGACCAGCGCAAGGATGAGCGGGATGAGGAGAGCCTGATCCCGAGCCTGCGCATCGGCCACATCGAGCGCCTGAGAGTCGAGGCCGCCGACGAGGCCCTCACCGGATCCGACGTCATCGAGAGTCGCGCGCATGCGCTCCACTGTCGCGAACGCCGCCTCGGTCTCGGCGCTGGCATCGAGGGTGACATCGATCCGCGCCAGCTCATCCGTCGTCTCTCCCACGGTCGCCGAATCGACGCCGTCGAGATCTCCGAGGGCAGAAGTCGCTGCATCGGCATCATCGAGAGGGACGACGACGATCGCGGGGGAGGTGGTTCCCGCCGAGAACGCGTCGGCGAGAACCTCCTGACCCTGCACCGCCTCAGGCTTCTGCAGGAAACGGTCATTCTGCGACAGCCCGGTCTGCACGAACAGCAGGCCGCTGGCCATGGCTCCGAGAGCCACGAAGCCGACGGATGCCACCAGGACCGGCCGCTTGGACACTCCACGGCCGAGCTTGCCCCAAACGCTGCGCGAGATGGCGTCGGGCGAGTTGAACCGGGGGATGTAGGGCCAGAACAGACCGCGACCGAACAGCACCAGGGCGGCGGGGAGCACGAAGAGCGCGAAGAACATGGCGACGAGAATTCCCACGGCGCACGCCAGCCCCAGCGCACGGTTGCCGGCGATCTCGGCGAGAAGCAGCGTGAGAAGAGCGAGAGCGACGGTCGATCCGCTGGCGATGATGGCGGGACCCGCTCCGCGAAGAGCCCGTTGCATGGCTTCCCTACGATCCTCGTGCAACCGCAGTTCATCCCGGTAGCGGGCAATCAGCAGGAGTGCGTAGTTCGTTCCCGCGCCGAAGACGAGCACCGACAGGATGCCGGTGATTGACGCGTCGAGCTGGATGCCTACGGCGCCGGCCACCTGTCGCGCGACGATCCCGGCGAGGGCGTCTGCCAGCCCGATGACGACCAGTGGGACGATCCACAGCCAGGGGCTCCGGTAGGTGATCAGAAGAAGCACCGCGACGACGATGACGGTGGTGAGCAGCAGGGTGAAGTCCGCTCCGTCGAAGACAGCGGCGATGTCGACTTCGAAACCCTCTGCGCCGGTCAGATAGACGCGTACCCCATCGAGGTCTGAGGCGGAGATGTCGCGGATCTCCTGTGCGCGGTCGGACTGTGCGGCGACGTCGGGCTCCGGCTCGAGGGGCACGATCACCAGTGCGACCGTTCCGTCATCTGAGATCTGCGCGGGTGGGACGGCACCGTCGCGTGAGAGATCCGCCAGATCGCCGAAGGCCTTCTCATTGATCAGAGCGAGGGTGTCAGCGTCCAGCTCGCCATCTTCGGCGGCGAACACGACGAGCGCAGAGGTCGCCTCCGCGCTCGTGAACTCCTCCAGAAGCTCATCGACCTTGACCGATTCCGCCGACGAGGGGAGCCCCACGGAAGGGGCGGTTTCGGACTCCTCGCTCCCCGCGAGCGCGAAGAGCGCGGCGGCTGCGACGGCGGTCACGACGAGGATGATCCACGACGTCTTGGCGGACGTCAGGAATCGGGTCAGAGCACTCACGAGAATTCCCCACCTTGGATAGTAGTTCGATAGTCGAATTATATGACTATCGAAAGAGAGTAGCGATATCGTGGAGGTCATGCAAGTGAGTGAGGGTCCATCACCGGAGGCCGAGAGAGCGGCGTTCGCGCCTGCCCGACCGGCGACGGCGCTGCTGCGGGACTTCATCGAACTCAGCGAGCGGTTCGAGTCCTCCCTCGCCGACGAGCTGGGCGTCAATCCCACCGACCTCCAGGTCATGGAGCACCTGATCATGAGCGGGCCGCTCGCTCCGACCGAGCTCGCTCGGAGAGTGGGGCTCTCTGCGGGAGCGACCACCACGTCCGTCGATCGACTCGTCGCGCTCGGGCATGTGTCTCGAGAGCCTCGGCCGAACGATCGTCGCGGCATCCTCGTCGCTCCCCGCCCCGAGTCGCGCGACAAAGCGATGGGTCGCCTGATCCCCATGATCATGGGTGTCGATGCGGAGCTGGACTCCTTTACCCCACAGGAACAGGACGTGATCACCAGGTATCTCCGACGGGTCACTGAGTCACTGCGCGCACACGCCGGCGCCGATCCGTCGGCTCCACGCTGAGATTTCTAGACAGTGTTCAGAAATCCCTGGACACCTCGGAACGGCAGGCGCATAATCTGATCCACAGGACATGGTTTTAGCAAAGGAGCACGCCATGAGCGATCCGAATGAACCGACAGAGCTGTTCGACTCGGCGTCGGGGCCGACCGGTGCGTCGATCACCGATTGGACAGATCTCGGGCGGGAGATGTGGGCCTACCTCACCGGTCGAGGAGCCGCCGTCAACTACACGTTCGACGACATGACCGTCGAAGTGCCTCGGGATATCGGGCCTGATGCGCCGCGGGCGACCTGGAAGTTCAACGGCACGCTCCGGGTGACGACCAGCGACAGCGCGTCCGGTGGCGCGGGCTCAGTCTGAGCGCGAGCTCCTCCGATGATTCGCCTCGATATCGACCTGCAGGTCGAGCAGGCCAGCCCCGACGGCGGCCCTCCGACACGGTTCAGCGTCAGGGCTGAGGGTCAGGAGGTCGTCGTCTCCCTTGAATCCACCCCTGGACTCGGAAGCATGAGCCGTCGAGACCTGACTCAGCTCGTGCCGCTCGCCGATGGGCTCGCGCGACGCGGAATCCGTGTGCGTGTGGAGGGGCCGCGGGGGACTCTCGTTCAGTTCGGGGATGTGAAATCGGGGCCCATGGGCCGGGCGATCGCCGGATCCTCGCACATCAAACTGGGGCATCTCTCGACGCTCCTGTCGGAGGCGCAGCATCGGGAACGCGGCAGCGGCTTCCGGCTTCCCGTCCCTCCGTCGACGCCGTTTCCCCTCGTCCCCACAGTCGCCCGGAGAGTTCGGCGGCGAGTCACGACGACCCATTACATTCCCGGCTCCGGTCGTCCGCGGTTGATCTTCGCGGTCGGATCAGGCGACTGGAACTCCAGCAGGCCGCGTGAGTTCGACCTGCTCCCGGGGCGCACCGTCATCGGTTCCGGACCGGACGCCGACCTCCGGTTGGAGGGACTCGAAGCCCGCCACGCCGAAGTCCGTCACAATGAGGACGACGAGTACGTCCTCTACTCGTATGCGGCGACCGGCGGCGGCCGACCGAATCTGCCGCACAGCACGGAGAACGCCAGGATCCTGCGCACCGGATCTCGCATCGAGATAGGGCCATGGCGCCTGGCGTACTACCGCGAGGAGTTCGCCGACCATGGGCGTCCCTTCGGTGGACGCCAGGGAGGCGAGTACGAGTTCCAGAAGCAGCAACCGGTGCGTCCGTACGGATCGGGCGAGCTCGGCTGACCAACTCCGTCCATCGGAGGGGAGCCGCATCGTGTTGGGGTGCTGAGGATGCGGCGCGCGCGTCGTGAGCAGCGTTGTGCGGCGGCTACAGTCTCAGGCGAACCATCTACGAAAGAGGCGCTGCTGATGACTGACCAGACGAGGCTCGCACAGCTGGAGAAGGAGCACGTCGAACTGGTCGTGCGGCGATTCGACCGAGCGGACGCGTGGCGACTCGGGCGCTCCATAGCCGAGCGCGCGCTGGCTCAGGGAGCTCCCGTCGCGGTCGATGTGCGCACTGCGTCGGGCGTCCTGTTCCACGCGTCGCTGCCTGGCGCGACGGCTGACAATGACGCCTGGGTGCAGAAGAAGGCAGCGACTGCCCTGAGGTTCGAGACCAGCACTGCGCTGCTCGAAGCACGCGTCGCCAGCGGCGGGCGCGACATGTTCGAGCCGGGATGGCTCGACCCCGTCACGTATGCCGTCGCCGGCGGCTCTGTGCCTGTCCGTGTCGAAGGGGTGGGCGTCGTCGCCGTCGCGACGGTGTCGGGGCTTCCCTCAGCGGATGATCACGACCTCGTCGTCGAGGGGATCACGGCGCTGGGACTGCTCGTCGGGTGACGGGCGAGTCGCGGGCGATGACACCGACTCAACTCGGGTTCACGGATCTTTGGAAGATCGCCTCGAACTCGACCGGGACGAAGCCGAGCATGGTGTTGATCGAGCGCATCCACGTGTTCTGATCGTCGGTGCTCGTCCTAACGCGACCGACTCCGTCCAGCGTCCGGGCGACCTGCAGATTCGCGAGCTTCACAGCGAGCCCCAGGCCCCGCCCCCTGTGCTGCTTCAGCACGAGCGTTCCTTCGACCCGAGCGTGTCCGCCCGGTGTCTCAGAGGTCACGAGGCAGGTCCACGCCGCGACGTCACCTTCTGCATCCAGCGCGACGGTTTCGACCACGGTCGACCCCTGCGCATTCCACAGGGCGATCTCTTCGAGATACTCGGCCGGCGTGACCGGCGACTCGAGCCACCCCAGCTCTCCGTTGGGCGCTTCTGAATCGACCAGACCCATGATCTGCGCGACCTGCTCGCGCAGGCTCTCCGGCACACCGTCGACGTGGCTGGCGACCGTGTAGCCCAGGACAGTCGTCGGTTGGGGCAAGGGCGCGGTGCGGAGGTCCAGTTCGAACACAGTCTCCGTCGTGGCGGAGGCAAAACCCAGGGGCTCGAGGAAGCCACTCGAGAGCGCCGCGATTGCATCGAGCGTCGGCCTGTACGTCCTCGCGACGAACCGAACAACCGCGGCCGGGCTCTGCTCTTCAGCCGCGCACACCAATGCGCTCCCGATTCCACGATGCTGAAGGTCAGGAAGCACCCACGCGAAGATCCATGCAGTGTCGGGCTCGCTGTCGTGCGTCATACTCGCGCCGAATCCGACCAGCCGCTCACCGTCCCACGCCCCGAGGAGCCGATTGGTCCACCCGCTGTCAGCTCGCCACCCGAGCATCCGTGCCTCGGCGCCCGCACCCAACCAACCCGGTCGCACGCGCACGTTCGCGGCGGTCTCGACAGCGTAGGCGCTGCGCATCGCGCGGTCATCTGAGACGTCCAGCGGTCGAATGTCCATGACGTCAACCATACGAACAGGAGTCCGTGCGGCAGTGCGAATCGCCTGTTCGCGTGGTCAGGGCCCGATCTGGACCTCGACGTACGGATAGTGGCAGTCGCCGGGCGCACCTGCCTGCTCACAATCCTGATCGGGCTCGAGCAGCAGCAGCGCTGGCCCCGTGAGATCGGGTGGCAGGTCTACCGACACGGAGGCCGCTCCGATCTCGAGGCGTGAGCCGGTCGTCGTGTCGCCACCGGAAGTGCGGACGATCAGTTCTCCCGCCCACTGCTCGTCGATGCTGCACCCGGCAGGATCGACGGATACTGTGACGGTCTGTCCCGCCCGCGGCGACGGGGAGTCGACCGTCAGCAGGATCACCGACTCCTCGCACGCTCGCGAGGAAGCTGAGGGAGCGTTCTCCCCGGTCTCGGTGCCTGGTGCGTCACTGCTCGTACCGTGCTGACTCGGACCTCCGGCGGTCTGCGGTGAACATCCCGCCGGCCCGGCGCTGAGCAACAGCGCCAAAAGCAGTGCTCCTACCGGGTGCCGCATCGAGTTCCCCATGACTCTGAGTGTCGCGACTCGAGGAATCGTCTCAGTAGTCGGGATGCAAGCGCAGCCGTGAGGCGATCTGCGCCGCCTGCTCGGCGGGGGTCAAGGCGATGTCGATCTCAATCGACCTCTCATCGTCGTCCAGCGCTTCCAGCGTCGCGAACTGGGAATCGAGCAGCGTCGTCGGCATGAAGTGCCCTTCACGGCGCAGCATCCGGTCGAGGATGAGCTGGCGCTCGCCTGCGAAGTGCACGAACGTGACCGCATCTCGGCGCAGCACGTCGCGGTAGCTGCGCTTCAACGCAGAGCAGGTGACGATGCCGGGCTCACCCGCCTCGATGCGATCGTCGATCCACTCGGCGATGAGGTCGAGCCACGGCCAGCGGTCTTCGTCGGTGAGGGCGTGACCGGCGGCCATCTTGGCGACGTTCGCCGCGGGGTGCAGGTCGTCGCCCTCTTCGAAGGCCCAGCCGAGGCGGCCGGCGAGCATTGCCGCGACCGTGGATTTTCCTGTGCTGGCGACGCCCATGAAGACGAGGACGGGTGCGTTGACGGACATCATGGCGCGCTCAGACGAAGACGCTCAGGACGAGGACGCCGGCGAGGCCGGTGACCGAGATCAGACATTCGAGAACCGTCCATGACTTCAGAGTCTGCGGGATGCTGAGGCCGAAGTACTCCTTGATGAGCCAGAACCCCGCGTCGTTGACGTGCGAGAGGAAGACCGAGCCGGAGCCGATGGCGAGCACGAGCAGTGCGACCATGGGCGAGTCCAGCGTCTCGGTGAGCGGCTGCAGGATGCCGGCGGCGGTGATGGTCGCGACGGTCGCAGATCCGGTCGCGATGCGGATGACGACGGCGACGAGCCAGGCGAGGATCAGCACCGACACCGAGGATCCCGACACGAACTGCGCGATGACGTCGCCGATGCCGGTGTCGACCAGCACCTGCTTGAATCCGCCACCGGCGCCGACGATCAGCAGGATGCCGGCGATCGGTCCGAGCGACGAACCCACGATGTCGTTGATCTTGGTGCGGTCGAATCCGGCGCCACGGCCGAGGATGAAGAATCCGGCGAGCACGGCGATGAGCAGCGCGATGACGGGCGTGCCGAGGAAGTCGAGCGCAACCTTCCAGGGGGCGTCCGAGCCTGCGGCCGAGATGTCGGCGACGGCCTTGGCAAGCATGAGGAAGACGGGGAGCAGGATGCTGAACAGCGTGGCGCCGAACGACGGGCGGCGACGCTGCTCGACGCCCTCGTCCTCGTCGGTCACGAAGAGTTCGGGGACGGGGACGTCGACCCAGCGGGCGGCGAAGCGCGCGAACAGGGGACCGGAGATGATCACGGCGGGGATCGCGACGATGACGCCGAAGGCGAGAGTCAGACCGAGGTTGGCGCCGAGCGCATCGATCGCGGCGAGTGGACCCGGGTGCGGCGGGACGAGTCCGTGCATCGCCGAGAGGCCGGCGAGGGTCGGGATCGCGATGCGCATCAGGGGAGCGCCGGAGCGGCGGGCGACGAGGATGATCACCGGCACGAGGAGCACGAGGCCGACCTCGAAGAACATCGGCAGACCGATGACGGCACCGATGAGACCCATGACCCAGGGGAGGGAGCGGGCGCTCGCTCGGCTGACGAGAGTGTCGACGATGCGGTCGGCGCCGCCGGAGTCGGCGAGGAGCTTGCCGTAGATCGCACCGAGCGCGATCAGGATGCCGACGCCGCCCATGGTCGTGCCGAAGCCCGTCGAGAAGCTGGTGACGGACGCGGCGATGTCCATGCCCGCGATCGCACCCGTGGCGAGTGCTCCGATGGTGAGGGACAGGAACGGGTGCAGTTTCACCCAGGTGATCAGCACGATGATGATCGCGATGCCGATCACGGCCGCGGCGATGAGCTGGCCAGCAGGCTGAGGGGTGGCTGCGGTGTCGGTGGCGGCCGTCATGAGCGCGTCAGCGGCGGGAGTGAAGAGTGCCATGAGCTTCCTTGATCCGGGCGTGGTTTACGACCTTATGCCGTACATAATAAGCACGCATACCATGTCATGCGCAACATATTCGAAACATGAGTGTGAGACGTACCGCGTGACGACGTCACCGAGGGCATACTCGTCATATGACCGTCTCCAGCGCCGGAAGCCCCGTTCACGACTCCCTCGTCGCCGAACTCGGGCGCGCGATCGTCGACGGAGTGCACGCTCCCGGCTCGAGGATGCTCACGGTCGACGTCGCACAGGAGCGTGGGGTCTCCCGCTCCGCCGCACGTGAGGCTGTTCGCGTCCTGGAATCGTTCGGTCTGGTCTGGGTGCGCCGCAAGTCAGGGGTCGAAGTGCGCCCCCGCGCCGACTGGAACGTCTACGCCCCCGAGGTGATCGCCTGGAGACTGGCGGGTCCCGGGCGAGACGAGCAACTCCGCGAGCTGAGTCAGCTGCGTTCGGTCATCGAACCGCTGGCTGCGCAGCTCGCCGCCGGCACGGCGACCTCAGAGCAGAAGGTCGATCTCGTGTCTCTCGTCGTGGCGATGGGGCAGGAGGATCATGAGGCGGATCGCGAGCGCTACCTCACGGCCGACGTCCGCTTCCACCGGCTGCTGCTGGAGTCCTCCGGCAACGGCATGCTCTCCGCTCTCGGCGGCACGGTCGAGGCCGTGCTGCGGGGCCGGACCATGCACGATCTGATGCCGCATGTGGCGAATGAGAGCGCGGTGCAATGGCACAGGGATGTGGCATTCGCTGTGGCGAGCGGCGATGCGGATGCGGCGGCAGCAGCGATGCGGAACATCGTCTCGGAGGCAGACGAGGCGATGCAGCGCGCCGCCGAGTGAGCCGGAACCGGCGGTCTCACTGATATCTCGGTATACGTCCGCCCGCGCAGTATTCCGGAGTCGTTCTCAGATCTACGATCGGAGCGCGGAGAGATCCGCGTTCTCGGGGGAGAAGAGCGATGACGCAGGGGACAGGGGGATGGGCGCGCGGGGCGCGCCTTCCGCTGCACATGCTCGATCGCCCGAGGCTGACGGAGCTTCTCGACCGCGGCCACGCTCTGACGGTGGTGAGCGGCCCGGCAGGCGGCGGCAAGTCCGTCCTCCTCAGTCAGTGGGCGGCGCTGCAGGACAGCCGGGGGACCCCTGCGATCAGGCTCGCGTTCGACGAGAGCATCACGAACGAGCACCTCATGCTGCACGAGATACTGGCCCAGCTCGTGGTTCAGGATCTGCTGTCCGATCGGGCCGCCGCGCGTTCGGCGCTTCGAGGGTTCGACAGCATCCGTGATCCGGCAGGCGAGATCGGACGTCTCCTCGGTGATCTCACCAGACCCTGCGTGATCCTGATCGACAATGCGGAACGAGTCGACGAGAGATCACTGCTGAACCGGAGCATCGAGATGCTCGACGTCGCACCTCTGCTGCGGATCGTCTTGGCGACGCGTCGCTCGACCGTGACACGGACGTTGCCGATGCTCGTCTCCGCGGATATCTGCGTGATCGGTCCTGCACAGCTCTTCTTCACCCGCGACGAAGCTCGCGAGGTGGTGCAACGTCTTTCCGTCCGGACGATCCCCGCGCATGTGCTCGGCGACGAGAGCGCACTGCCGCTCGCCGCTCGGGCCTTGGGACTGACGCTCGCGGCGCAATCCGCGCCCATCGAGATCGCCGCCGTCGAGGTGCAGGAACTGGCTGATGCTCTGATGGCGGGACTCATCGGTTCGGATGCTCCGCCGGACTTCGAGGAGTTCCTGGTGCGGACATCGGTGCCGGGCGGAGTCACGCGCGAGATCGCCGAGCGTCTCGGATGGCCGGACGGCGGGGACGAGCACCTCGATCGCGCGGAGCTGTATGGACTCGGGATGTGGGAGTCGGGTGCCGACGGTCCGGCCTTCCTCTACACGCCGCTGCTGCGGGAGGCGCTCGTGCGCAGGCTCGATCAGCGATCGTCCGAGTCCGTGGCGTCGATCCGTCGAACGGTCGCGCTCTGGGCCTCCGAGCACGGTCGCCATCTCGAGGCATTGACGAATGCGATGAGGGGGAAGGACTACGTCCTCGCATCGCGCCTCGGCCGCAAATCGTGGTTCATCCTGTCCCGATCGAGTCCTGAGGACGTCGAGGCGCTGCTGCGACGCGAGAACCCGCTCGTGCTCGCGCGTCACCCGTTGCTCGGCATGCTGCTGGCGCTGGTCCTGCTGCGCCTCGGTCAGCGGCTGCGTGCATTCGCGTACTTCCAGGGTGCCGCGCTGTCTCTTCGCCGGCGGGGGCTCGACGACGATCCGGTCGAGCGGTTCTGGATGCTGAGCGCGAAGACGCTCGCCGAGCGTTTCGCCGGGCAGTTCCGGCGATCGGGAGCCACAGCCGACCTGGTGGTGAGGGCATACACCGCGATGGAAGCCGAGCAGCGCGCCGAGTGCACCGGGTTCGCCGCGCTGCTGCTCAGCAACTGCGGGCTGAGCTACCTGCAACTCGGCCGGATCTCGGATGCCGTCGAGGTTCTGGAGCTCGGCATGACGATCCAGGTCGCGCACACCGTCATGATCCTCGAAGACGGCGTCCGACTGCGGATGCCGGATGACGACGGCGGCTGGTACCACTGCGCGGCGACTCTCGCCGGCGTCTACGCCCTGCGGGGGCGGCATTGCGACGCTCGACGTGTCCTGGACGAGATCGACGACGCCGATCCGCCGCCCGCGTGGCGCACCGAGCAGTTCGGGATCCTCGAGCAGATCGCTCACGCGATCCTGGCCGTCGCGGCGCTCGATCTCGACGAAGCCCGGCGTCGCACGGATTCGATCGCCCACCATCTGGGCACCACTGAGCTCTGGCCGTACCTGGTCTGCATCCAGAGCGAGACCGATGTTCGCGGCGGACATCCGGCCGAGGCATCGCTCTCCCTCACGAACGCGCTCGGCCGGGGAGTCAACTCGGCGGTCTCCGAGTACGGATCATCGAGATTGGCGGTTGCTCGGGCGATGTCGTCGTTGGCCATGGGCGACCAGGCAGCCGCTCATCGGATGCTGGGCGCGCTGCCTCCGGACGACCCGGCACGGAACGTCGTCGAGGGTTTCACTGCGCTGCTCACGCGCGACGACGCGCGCGCCTTCGCCGCCGCAGGGCTCGCACAGTCTGATGACGAGTCTGATCTTGATCGATTCTGCCTCGCTGCGGTCACCTCAGCGGTTGCGGCGGCTCGGCTGGGCAAGCGCGAGGCGTCGACGAAGGCGTTCTCCCGGGCGACAGCGGTGATGAGGGAGGAGCGTTCGTACGCTCCAATGGCGCTGTTCGGCGCGGACGTCCTGCAGGAGCTCCGTGGACTCTCGGGACCCGCAGAGCGGGACTTCCTCGACTCGTATCTCTCACGAGCGTCCGAGAGATGCCCCTTCCCGGCGCTGCCGCCTCCGGTCCGACTCACATCGAGGGAGCTCGCCGTGATGCGAGAGCTTCGCAGGACATCGTCGACGGATGCTCTCGCCGCGGCTCTGTTCGTCTCTCCGAACACGGTGAAGGTTCAACGCCGCAGCGCCTATCGCAAGCTCGGAGCATCGAACAGGGATCAGGCCCTTCTGCGCGCGGCGGAACTGGGCCTGCTCGACGAATGAGCCGGGTGGTCGATCGAGGCGCACCCCGCGTACCGGTGACGCGAGGTGCGCCTCACAGTCGGGAGCGTGTGGGAGGGGCGAACCTGGGGGTTCGTGCTCTCGTCGACCTGTATTCACGGTAGGTGCGGGCCCGCGGTCGTATCGAGCGGGAGTGTGATCCATGCAGTATTTCACCCCGGAACTCGCCCTCGGATGCCGTCCCCACACCCGGTGCCGCGGTGCGCGCTCCCATTGGTGCCGGTGTTCATAGACTGGATGGATGCGAGCGCTCACCGAGGCAGACATCCGCGCGTCCTTCGTCAACGCGGATGAAGACGAGCTGCGGGTCATGGAGATGCCGCACGATCTCCTGCTGATCGACTGGGACTACCTGGACTTCTTCGCCTGGCGTGATCCGGGTGCCGGTCGCCGGGGCTACGTCCTGACCCAGCACGAGGGACGGGTCGTGGGCGTCGTGCTCCGGGCATCCGACCCCGGTCGGCATCGTTCGGGAATGTGCAACATCTGCCACACGCTGCAGCCGGGAAACCAGGTCGCCCTGTTCTCCGCGCGGCGCGTCGGCGAGGCCGGCGCACGCGGCGACTCAGTGGGCACCTACATGTGCGCCGACCTGTCATGCCACGAGAACGTGCGGCTCGCGCACCCCCTCGCGCCCAATGAGGTGCTGGCGCCTGGGCAGGTCGACCTGCGTCTCGACGGCACCAGGCGGCGTATGGAGGGTTTCGCCAAACGCGTGCAGGAAGAGCACTGATCGCGATTACCCTGAGGGCCTACGTCCTGTGCTCGAAGGAGAAGCCATGAGCGATGCCATCCTGTTCTCGGTCGATGAAGGGCTGGCTCGGCTCACGCTGAACCGCCCCGCGCGACTCAACGCCTTCAACGCCGACCTCGCGCACGCCTGGCGGGATGCGACTGCCGAGGCGACATCGCGGCCGGACGTGAAGGCGATCCTGATCGACGCCGCAGGTCCCGCGTTCTGCGCGGGCGGCGACGTCATCGAGATGGCGACGACGATGGGCTCCGGTGACGAGATCACCGCGCTCGCCGAGGTCATCAACAGCGGCATCCGCTCGCTGACCGAATCCGCTCTGCCCGTCGTCGCAGCGGCACACGGCACCACTGCGGGCGGTGGGCTCGGGATCCTGCTCAGCAGCGACTACGCCGTCGTCGGTTCGCGTTCTCGTCTGGGCAGTCTGTACGCGAACATCGGGCTCACCCCTGACCTCTCGGTGTCGGCGCAGCTCGCTCATGCGATCGGTCAGCGCCGCGCCCTTCAACTCGTGCTTCAGGACCGCCTCCTCTCCGCCGCCGAGGCGGTGGAGTGGGGGCTCGTCGCCGAGGCCGTCGAGGGCGCCGACTCGCCGGACGAAGCCGAGAAGGTACGGGCACGCGCCGAGGAGGTCGCCCGGTTCTGGCTCGCGGGCGCCGCAGAGGCATACGGCCACGCCAAACGGCTCGTGCGTTCGCAACCCGAGCGCACATTCGCGGAACAGCTGAGCGAGGAGGCCCGTTCGATCGGCGCGTCCATGGCGACGGCCGATGCACAGGCCAGGATCTCCGCGTTCGCCGCCTCGTCGGCTCGCAAGGGCGGTTGAGTCCGAAATCGAGCTCGTCGAGCTCGATGTTGTCCCCGGATCGCATCGGCACCAGTGGTCGGGCGGTGTTGCGTGCAAGGATGAACGCAACGCCGCTCAACGAGAGGAACGCGATGTCGCAGCCGGAGATCGCCCCGCAGGCCCCTGCGCTGGTCGAGAAGAAGAACATGTCCCTCCTCATCCGAGGGGCGATCTGGATCGCCATCGGAGCGCTGATCGCTGCCGCGCTGGTCTGCGTGGTGTGGGTGCTGATCGGGGATCAGGACGGACTCATCGGTCGTGCCTTCCTGACCATCCTCCTGCTCGCCGCGTTCGCGGGGATCGCGATCCTCGAGGCAGGGCTCGCGCCCAACCGTCCCGACTGGCTCGCGCTGTCGAGCATGGTCACCTGGATCGTCGCTCTGCTGGTCGGAGCCGTCAAGATCTGGCTGCCGGAGGACGACCAGTACTTCACCGGTGCGGAGCGGTTCTTCCAGCTCCTCCTGGTCGTCGGCATCCTCCAGCTCGCGCTGCTGCACGTGCGTCTGTTCACCCCGGCGGCACAGCGCCACGTGACGACCTTCACTCGCATCATCTACTTCGCGACGATCGCTTTCCTCGCAGGGCTCGTCGGCATGCTCATCTTCTTCCTGACCTTCCCGCACACCTTCGAGTACGGCGAGCTGTACTGGCGCATCGTCGTCGCCCTCACCATCCTCGCCGCGGTCGGCACCACGCTGATCCCCCTGCTGAACGCGCTGTTCGCACCACGCAAGCCCGTGGTCGCGGCGGCGACTCCCGGCTTCGCCGCAGCACCGGCATGGCCGATGTACGCGGACGGTGTGACGCCTCTGCCCGTCCTGCCCGACGGATCGCCCGACTGGAACGCCTACTACACGGGGTATCCGTCGGTGCAGCCTCAGCAGGCTCAGCAGCAGGCGGCGCTCCCGGTCGCTCCGGCTCCTCAGCCGTTCCCGACAGCTCCGTTCCCCTCCGCCCCCGAGCCGTACGGGCAGGGCCACGCGGTTCCGCCGGTGCCGCAGGCACCTGACGCACCCGCTGCCTACCCGCCGGCTCCGCCGTACCCGCCGCAGTGAGCCTCGAACTCGAACTCACCGCCCTCGCCGCGAGCATCGCCGCCGAGGCCGGAGAACTCGCGCGCACGCGTCGCGCGGAGGGGGTGCACCTCGCAGCGACCAAGTCGAGCCTCGCCGACATCGTGACCGACGCCGATCGTGAGGTCGAGGCGCTGATCCGCGAGCGGCTCCGGATCGCCCGACCCGGTGACGGGTTCCTGGGCGAGGAGTCCGAAGCCGAGCGCGGGGAGACCGGCATCACCTGGGTCGTCGATCCGATCGACGGCACGGTGAACTATGCCTACGGCATCCCCTCCTATGCGGTGAGCATCGCGGCGGTGCGGGGCAGTGCGGTCCCGGGGGAGTGGGAGGCGCTCGCCGCGGCCGTCTACGCGCCGGCATCCGGAGAGATGTTCACGGCCGCGCGCGGTGAGGGATCATTCCTCGGAGACCTTCGGCTCTCCGTCACGACCGAGACGCCGGCGGGCGCGCTGCTGGCGACCGGCTTCGGCTACGACCCGACCACGCACGACGGCGACCTCGCCACCGTGCGCAAGGTCATGGCGATCGCCAGGGATCTCCGCCGTGCCGGATCCGCAGCCCTTGACCTGGCCTTCGTCGCGGCCGGTCGGCTCGACGGATACTTCGAGCGCGGTCTCAAGCCCTGGGATCACGCGGCGGGAGCGCTGCTGGTGGCTGAAGCGGGCGGTCGGGTCTCGCTGACCGACACGGCGTCGCTGAGACCCATGCTCGTCGCCGGTGGAACCCGGGTTCACGATCGTGTTCTCGATATTCTTCGAGATGAAACGTGACGAATTCATGGCATTCCCAGGTGGAGCAGGCTAGGGTTTATCCGATCGTTACTTTCATCGGCCCGAATCGGTGAAGGTCGTAAGCGCCCCCGAGCTTGACGTTTGACCCGAGAGATTTTGATTTGCCCTTCGAGAATTCACAGGCTGCCTCTGCGCCCACGCGCCGCTCCAGCCGTCCCCGCACTGCGGCCTTCGAGGCCTCTGCGGCAGGAGTGACGGAAGCCGTCTCCGAAGCCGCCCCGCTCACCTCGGACGCCCCTGTTTCCCGTCGTGCCGCTCGAGAGCGGCTGAACACCGCCGAGGTATTCCTGGCTGCGACGGCCGTCGCCGCCGCGTCCGCGGGCTCCGACTCAGCTGAGATCGTCGAGGCCGAAGCGCCAGCGATCGTCGTCGAGCCGATCGTCGTCGAGCCGATCGCCGAGACCGCTCAGGACCAGCCCGTCGAATCTGCGTCTACGGATGCCGATGACGAGGCTTCCGCGTCGAACGGCGAATCCGGCGAAGACGCCTTCGAGACCGCATCCCGTGCTTTCCGCTCCGTCGCTCCCGAGGCTGCGCAGGCTTCCGCCGATGATCGGCCAGAGGCTGCTGGCGCTGAAGAGGTGCCCGCTGAGCATGTAGCTCGTCGCCGCCCGCCGGTGCGAAAGTTCCTCGCAGCGGGCGCGACCGTCGGCGTGATGAGCCTAGCCGGGCTCCTCGCTGTGGGCATGACTCTTCCTGCCGAGGCCGTGGCTGCCGTGCAGGGTTCTCAGTCGCTCGGCGCCACGTCTCTCGTCGCCGCATCCGGTTCGTCGAAGGCGGGCGCGGCCGACGACGAGATCCAGGCGTTCGTCACATCCTCCGACGTGCAGAACGAGTCGCTCGCGCGTGCGGACAGCTTCTCTACGGTGTCCCTGATCCAGGTGGCGTCGGAGGAAGGCATCAACTACTCCAACGAGGTCTTCACCAACGACACAGAGGCCGCGATCCAGTGGCCCTTCAAGGTCGGCGTGGGAATGAGCTCCGGCTACGGCATGCGCTGGGGCCGCCTGCACGAGGGCATCGACTTCGTGCCCGGTGAGGGCGCGCCGATTCAGGCGGTCGCCGACGGCGTCGTGCGCATCGCCACCGAGCAGGGTGGGGCCTACGGAGTCACCGTCTACATCGATCACGTGATCGACGGACAGGTCGTCACGAGCCACTACTCCCACATGCAGTACGGCTCGCTCCAGGTCAAGGCAGGGCAGACCGTGAAGGTCGGCGACATCGTCGGGCACACGGGCAACACCGGTCGTTCGTACGGTGCTCACCTGCATTTCGAGATCATCATCAACGGCAGCACCATCGATCCGCTGCCGTGGTTGCGTGAGAACGCGGGCCGGTACACGTACTGACCCGCCTCGATTTCATGAGGACGCCACAGTGATGGTATTCTCGTGTGGTTGCCCCGCGAGGGGCAGCACGCCCCGATAGCTCAGTGGCAGAGCACTTCCATGGTAAGGAAGGGGTCGTCAGTTCAATCCTGACTCGGGGCTCACAGCGTTCGTATCTGCGATGCGGATGCGGTGTGGCAGGGTAGCTCAGCTGGTCAGAGCGCACGACTCATAATCGTGAGGTCGCGGGTTCAAGCCCCGCTCCTGCTACAGATGAAAACCCCCGGGATTCCCGGGGGTTTTTGCGTATCCGGAGTCAGCCGGGCTCAGATTCGATCGGTCGCGCTCGACGTCGCGGCGGATGCGACCCCGTGTCAAGGGGATGCCCCTCGACCCGCGCGACGGCGAGACTGATCGTCCTTTCCGCAACAGACGACAGGAGCGAACATGTCAGACCCCCAGGCAACGCCGGAACCCGGCTCCGGGATCGACGCGGTCGGCGTGGACGCCGATTTCGTGACGAACGACCCGGATCCCGAGGTCGACCCCGCGACTCCGGGCGAGGACCAGAAGGCAGAAGGCGATAACGCCGATCACCCTGACGAGCTCGAGGTCGGCGACCTCCCCTGACCGCTGACACACCACGGGCCTGCTCCTCGGACGAGGAGCAGGCCCGTGGGCTGTGCGAGGAGCGTCAGCGAGTCGTCGGGGGTGCGTCTCTGTCGAGAGCTACGCGGGCCTCGCCATCCGCACCGACGGCGGTCCGGATGGGCGTTCCTCGTTGCTCGGCTTCCAGGCGCTCGGCCTCCTCGCCGCTGATCGCCTCGCCACGGGCGACGAGTCCGGCCTGATCCGAGAGCGGTATCTGCTTGAGGAAGAGCGACAGCACGAGGGCGAGCACGATGAACGGCACGAGGTACCAGAACACCGGCGCGAGAGCATCCGCGTAAGCCGTCACGATGCCGTCTCGCACCTCATCGGGAAGCGCGTTGAGCGTCGCCGGATCGATGGTCGACGCCGCCTGAGACGCGTCTCCCGGCGATGCGCCGGCATCGGCGAAGACCCCGAGGAGGTTCTCGGTCAGCCGCGTGGTGAAGATCGTCCCGAACACCGCGGTGCCGAGTGATGCGCCCACTTCGCGGAAGTAGTTGTTCGTGCTGGTCGCGGTGCCGATCTCGCCGGCGGGCACCGCGTTCTGCACGACCAGGACGACCACCTGCATGATCAGGCCGAGCCCGGCGCCGAACACAAAGAGGAACGCGCAGATCAGCCAGATCGGCGTCTCGGCCGAGAGTGTGGTCATCGACACCATCGCGATGCCGGTGAGGATCGTGCCGACGATCGGATAGATCCTGTACCTGCCGGTCTTCGAGATCGCGATGCCCGAGAAGATCGAGGTTCCGATCAGGCCCACCATCATCGGGATCATCAGCAGCCCGGATGCCGCGGCAGACGTCCCGGACGACATCTGCAGGAACGTGGGCACGAAGCCGATGGCCGCGAACATGCCGATTCCGAGGACGAGGCCGATCGCGGTCGCATTCACGAAGATCGGGTTGCGGAACAGGCTCAGCGGGATGATCGGGTCCTGCGCCTTCGACTCCGTGATCACGAACGCTGTGGCGGCCACGATGAGCCCCGCACCCCACGCCCACGTCGCCAGCGAATCCCAGCCGAACTCCTTGTCGCCGCCGAAGTCGGTGAAGAAGATCAGGCAGGTGGTCGCGATCGACAGGAAGATCACGCCGAAGATGTCGATCGGCTTCTGAGCCTTCTTGCTCGGCAGCTTCAACGCGACGAGCGCGATGATGAACGCCGCGATGCCGACGGGGATGTTGATGTAGAACGCCCACTGCCACGTCAGGTGGTCGACGAAGAAGCCTCCGAGCAGCGGACCGGCCACCGCAGAGAGACCGAACACGGCGCCGAGCGGACCCATGTACTTGCCGCGCTCATTCGCCGGGACGATGTCGGCGATGATCGCCTGCGACAGGATCATCAGTCCGCCGCCGCCGAGGCCCTGCAGCGCGCGGAAGGTGACGAACATCCAGAAGTCGGTGGCGAAGGCGCAGCCGACCGACGCGAGCGTGAACAGCGCGATCGCGACGAGGAACAGGTTGCGTCGGCCGAGGACGTCACCGAACTTGCCGTAGATCGGCATGACGATCGTGGTCGCCAGCAGATAGGCGGTGGTGATCCAGACCTGATGGTCGACGCCGCCGAGCTGTCCGACGATCGTCGGCATGGCGGTCGAGACGATCGTCTGGTCGAGGCTCGAGAGCAGCATCCCGGCGATCAGGGCGCTGAAGATGATCCAGATGCGCCGCTTGGTGAGCAGGAACGGCGCGTCCTTGGTGGCTGTGGCGGACATTCAGTCGGCTTTCTGTGATGGTGCGAACACGGCGCGAGCGATCTCGAGGCGTTGCCTGACGAGATCGCTGAAGGAATCGGTCGAGTGGTGGTGCAGCAGTTGGTCCATGCACAGGCGCACCAGCGCGCCGACAGTGTGGACCATGACCTCGGCGTGCAACTCGGCATCGGCGCCCTCGCCGCTTCGCCGCACGACGAGCTCCATGTCGCGACGCTCGTTCTTCGCCAGCTGCTCGAACGCGGCCTTGAGCAGCCGAGGCTCCTGCTCGATCACCGCGAACATGGCGGGCGCATCGTCGAGCGGATTGAAGAGCTCGAATCGGGCGATCGTCAGCCGGAGGAAATCGTCGAGGAGGTCGCCGCTCTGGGCGACGAACTCGGCTTCGAGGCCCTCCTGCCGGGAGTCGATCGCGGCAAACCCGAAGACGGCGTTCTCCTTGCTCTCGAAGTAGTTGAAGAACGTGCGCCGCGAGACGCCCACCTCGGTGCAGAGCTCCTCGACCGTGAAGCCGGCGAAGCCGCGCTCGGTCGTCAGGCGGCGTGCCGCATCGGTGAGCGCGCGCGTCGTCTCGCGCCTGCGCTGTTCTCGCAGTGAATCTGCACTCTCTCTCATAGAGTGCAATATTGCACTCCAAACCTAAGAGTGCACTGTGAGTGCGAGCGACATCGTTTCACATCCGTAATACTTACGAAACACTCCGTATCGTATCGTTGGGCCATGACCTCCGATCCGATCGAGAAGCCCGGCCGTCCCACCGACGAGGACCTCACTCGACGCATCCTCGCGACGGCAGGAGAGATGCTCGGCCGGCACGGCTATCAGGCACTCAGCGTGGAGCAGGTGTCGAAGGCGGTCGGCTGCGGCAAGACCGCGATCTATCGCCGTTACGCCGACAAGGGCGCGCTCGTCGCCGCGGTGCTCCGATCGCAGGTCGAGATCGGAGCAATGCCCGATCGCGGAGACGTCCGTGCCGACCTGCTCGAACACGTGCTGCAGAACCAGCGCAACCAGGAGCTGTCTCCCGAACAGAGCCACGGTCTGCGCGCGATGTTCGAGCCCGATGTCTTTCCCACTCTGTGGGATTCCTTCTTCCAGCACCGCCGTAGGCAGGGCGTCGAGATCATCGATCGAGCCATCGCCCGCGGCGAGCTCCCGGAGGACGTCCACCACGACATCCTCCTCGACACGATCGCCGGGCTCACCCTGTACCGGCAGTCCGTCAAGCGCATCCACATCGATGAGCGCCACTACGTCGACATCATCGACGCTCTCGTCAGCACCCCGCCGCGTCGCCTTGCAGACGCTGATGAACAGGCTTCCCCTTGACCACTGACACTCCACCCCTCACCCGATCCCTGCCGAACGTGAGCGCTCGCGCGGTCGTCGGCTTCCTCGTCTTCTGCGAACTCGCGAGCGGATTCGTCCAGGGGTTCTACGCCCCTCTGCTCGGCGAGATCGCCGGCCATCTCCAGGTCTCGGACGCCGACATCACCTGGTTCCTCACGGTCCAGACCCTGGCCGCAGCAGTCTGCGTGCCGCTGCTCTCCAAGCTCGGAGACATCTTCGGTCATCGCCGGATGCTCCGGATCGCCGTGGTCGCGGTGCTGATCGGCACTCTCGTCACCGCGTTCCTGCCGAGCTACCCGCTGGTGCTCGCCGCTCGCATCCTCGTGGGGCCACTCGCGGTGTGGCTGCCGCTCGAGATCGCGCTCGTGCACAACCGCATCAAGGGCGAGACTGCTCGCACCTCGATCGGCCTGCTCGTGTCGTGCCTGACGGGCGGCGCCATTCTCGGGACGATCTCGGCCGGCATCTTCTCCGCGATCCTGCCCACACTCACGCTGACACTGCTGGTGCCCGTGCTGTTCGTCGCAGTCAGCGTCTACGCGGTCTTCTTCAAGGTGCCCGAATCCACGTCGCGCGCCGGGGCGAAGATCGACGTCGTCGGATTCATCGGCATCGGACTCGCGATGGTCGTGCTGCTGTTCGGTCTGCGCTTGGCGTCGACTGACGGATTCGCCTCGGCCATGACGATCGCCACCCTCGCTGCGGCAGTCGTCATCTTCGTGCTCTGGGTGCTGTGGGAGCTGCGCGTCACGTCACCCGCGATCGATGTGCGGCTGATCGTCTCGCCGCGCCTCGGGCCCGTCTACCTCACGGCATTCCTGTTCGGCATGGTGATGTTCGGTGCGCAGGCTCCCTCGACGACGTTCCTGACGGCCGATCCCGATACCGCGGGCTATGGCTTCGCGGCGTCCGCGGGAACAGCGTCGGCGGTCACGGCGGTGGTGACGATCCTTGCGACCGTGGGGGCAGCGACCTTCGCGCCGATCGCGCGCCGGATCGGCATCCGTGCGGTGCTGGTGACGGGTGCGGTTCTCGCCGCATCGGGATCTCTCATCCAGATCGCGTTCCACGATGAGCTCTGGCAGATCTTCGTGATCTCGGCGATCAACGGCATCGGGATGGGGTTCCTCCTCGGTGCGCTTCCCGCGCTCGTCGCCGAACTGGCTCCGAGCGACTCGACCGGCATCGCGACCGGCGTGTACAACTCGTTGCGCACCCTCGGAGGTTCTGCTGCCGGTGCGGTGTTCGCCGTGCTGCTCGCGGGCTTCACGGCATCCGGATCCCTCAGCTCGTCGATCGGCGGCTACATCACGATCTGGAGCGTCTGCGCCGGGGCGTTCATCGTCGCCGCGCTCGCCCTGGCGTTCATGCGGATGCCGCACGAGACCGACACCTCCCTCACGAAAGGCTGACCCTTGACCACCCCAGACTTCGCGGCGGATGCCGTCGCGATCCTGCCCGACCTCGTCGCGCTGCGGCGCGCCCTGCACGCCGACCCCGAGCTCGGACTCGACCTCCCTCGCACGCAGCAGAAGGTGCTCGACGCCCTCGCAGGGCTGCCGCTGGAGATCACCACCGGCACCCGCACGACTTCGGTGGTCGCGGTGCTGCGCGGCGGGCTGCCGGGGCCTGCGGTGCTGCTGCGCGGCGACATGGACGCCCTGCCGATCGAGGAGACGACCGGCCTCGACTTCGCCTCCGTCAACGGCACCATGCACGCGTGCGGTCACGACCTGCACACCGCAGGACTGGTCGGTGCGGCGAAGCTGCTCGCCGCACGGCGCGATGAGCTGCACGGCTCGGTGATCTTCATGTTCCAGCCGGGGGAGGAGGGGCATGGCGGCGCGAAGATCATGATCGAGGAGGGGCTGCTCGACGCTGTGGGAGAGCGGCCGGTCGCCGCCTACGCGATCCACGTGGCCCCGGGGCCCCGGGGCATCTTCGCGACGAGAGGCGGAGCGGTGGCTGCCGGATCCAATCAGCTCTTCGTCACGGTGAGGGGGCGAGGAGGGCACGGATCGCAGCCGCACCAGACGCTCGACCCGGTGTCCGCGGCGGCCGAGATCGTGCTCGCGCTGCAGAGTTTCGTGACACGGCGGTTCGATGCGTTCGACCCCGTCGTGCTGTCGGTGACCCGCCTCTCGACGGGAGACGGGGCGGTCAACGTCATTCCTGAGCAGGTCGAGCTGGCGGCGACGGTCCGCAACATGTCGCCGGCATCGCTCGCGACGCTGCAGGAGGGGCTCCCTCGAGTGATCGAGGGAGTGGCGGCCGCCCATGGGCTGTCGGCGGAGGTCCGGTTCGACACGATGTATCCGGTGACGGTGAACGACCCGGAGGAGACGTCCGCGACGGTCGACGTCCTGCGGGGTGCGTTCGGGGAGCAGCGGGTCGTGATGATGCCGACGCCGATGATGGGGTCGGAGGACTTCGCGTTCGTGCTGAACGAGGTTCCCGGCACGTTCATCGCGTTGATGACCTCGCCGCCCGATGCCGATCCGAGCACGATCGAGTGGAACCACTCGCCGCGGGTCGTGTTCGACGACGCGGTGCTCGGCGACCAGGCCGCGGCACTGGCATCCGTCGCATTCGCCCGCACGGCGCGCTGACATCGACTCTGATCTGAGGCCGCTCCCCGCTCGGGGAGCGGCCTCCGTCATGATTCACGTCCAATCTGTGACGAATCGTTCGTAGCATCCGTCTTAGTGGTGTCGCTGCACTGCGGCCCTCCCCGCTGGGGATCCCACACACTGATGAAGGAGCACATGATGGCGAACGTCTCGAACGCACAGCAGCCCAAGGTCCAGGTCGCCCCGGCAGGTTCGACAGGTCAGACCATCATCGAGAACGGCGTCGTCGCCAAGATCGCCGGCATCGCGGCCCGTGAAGTTTCCGGCGTCCACGCTCTCGGCGGCGGGGCGGCTCGCGCGGTCGGGGCCATCCGTGACGCGCTCAACTCCACCGACCTCGCCCAGGGCGTCAGCGTCGAGGTCGGAGAGACCCAGGTCGCCGTCGACGTCACGATCGTCGCCGAGTACCCGGCCGCACTGCACAAGGTCGCTGACGACGTGAGAGCGGCGATCTCCCTCGCGATGGCCGAATACGTCGGCAAGCAGGCAGTCGAGGTGAACGTGACCATCAACGACGTGCACATCCCGGCTGACGACGAGACCACTGATGACGCGGCGGTCGACGGCGGTGCGGAGGCTCGTGTCCTGTGACTCCTCGAGGTCTGGACGAGTGATCGGATCAGCGCCTCATGAACCTGCGATCGGATCGGGCATCCCATCCGATCGCAGGTTCGCTCCGAATCTATTCGGGGGCATGGAAAAAGGAGTCGACGCATGGCTGGGGAACCATTTCGCTCTGCTCTCGAGCAGGCCGACGATCGAATCGTCGCCGGACGCGCGATGGACGGCGACGTCGGCGCGTTCGCGGTGCTCGTGCGCAGGTACACGCCGATGATGCGCGCCTACACGCACAGGATGCTGAACGCCTCCGCCGACGTCGACGACATCGTTCAGGAGACTTTCGTGACCGCGTGGCAGCGGTTCTCGGAACTCGACGACCCGGCGAAGGTCAAGAGCTGGCTGATGAGGATCGTGAGCCGCAAGGCGGTGGACCGCATCCGCGCGGTGCGCCCGACACTCGACGTGGATGACATGGAGCAGGCTGCTCCCTCGAAGGACTCGCCTGCGCGGGTCGTCGAGGCGCGCGAGGGAGTGGCGGCGCTGGGAGCAGCGCTGCAGGAGCTTCCTGCCGCGCAGCGCGAGTGCTGGGTGCTCCGCGAGATGGGCGGGTACTCCTACGACGAGATCGCCGCGGAACTGGGCATCTCGGTCTCGACCGCCCGCGGCCTTCTCGCCAGAGCCCGAAAGTTCATGATCGTGCGGATGGAGGCGTGGCGATGACTGAAGAGCAGGAGACTCCCGACGTGCGTCAGCTCGGTCTCGAGCCGAGCGATCTCGACGGGCACACGCTCGAAGAGCTGACCGACTATCTCGAGGCGGGCCGGCTGCCGGCCGACCCCGCCATCGAGGGCTCACCCGGATGCCAGCTCGCGCTCGACGCGCTCGAGCGTCTGCGCGGGCTGGGCGGGCAGCTGATGGAGGCGGATGCAGCGGCGATGCCGGAGGTCGACGACAGCTGGGTCGACCGCATCCTCAACGGGATCGCTCTGGACGCCCGTGCCGGTCGTCGCATCCCGTTCGACGAGCCGGAGGCGGGTATCGACTTCGGGATCACCGAGGGAGCCGTTCGTGGCCTGATCCGCTCTGCGGAGAACGCCGTGCCCGGCATCCTCGTCGGTCACTCGACCCTCGACGGCGACGTCACAACCGTGGGTGCGCCGATTCGGATCGCGATCGAGGTGAACGCGCTGTACGGCGCGTCGATCCCCGTGGCGGTCGAACGGCTGCGCCAGGAGGTGGGCGAGCGCGTGCACAGGCACACCGATCTCGTTCTGACCGGAATCGACATCACGGTGCGTGACGTCCAGAGGCTCAGCGACGCGACGGAGGAGAAGTCATGACGACCACAGCGCGGCACGAGGAGCTCGCGGAGCGTGTGGAGGCAGCGGTGCTCGCGACGCCGGGCGTCCGCAGCCTCTACCGCGCCGGTTCGCTGATCTCGAATCTCGTCGGAACGAGCGCGGTCGCGCTCGGAATAAACCGCTCCGACGAACCTCTCGTCGCGGTGCGGATCTCCGGCGACGCCGCGCAGGTCGAAGCGTCGCTCGGGATCGAATACTCGGCGGGCGCCGTCGACACGCTCCGCGAGGTGCGTGCGGTGGTCGAGCGGACCCTCACCGCTGACGGCCTGGCGCTCGCCGACATAGTGCTCACGATCGCGTATGTCCATCCTCGGGAGGCATCGTCGGACTGAGTCCGCGTGAGCACGGGAGGCGCCGATCTTGGGTGAAGATCGGCGCCTCTGGCGTGCGCGGGTGTGCCGCCTGTGCGCGTCAGGCGATGGCGCGCAGACCGTCGACGAGCGGTGTGGTCGGCCGGCCGATGAGACGGGCGAGAGTGCCGTCGGTGTCGGCGAGTGCGCCGGAACGGATGCCGGAGTCCAAGGCGACCACGAAGCCGGCCGTGCCCTCGTCGAGACCCGCAGCCAGAAGACCGGCGCGCTGCTCGTCCGCCGTCAAGGGCTGGTAGGACACGTCGCGCCCGGAGATCTCGGCGATCGCCGCGGCGAGGTCGTCGTAGCTCCAGGCGACGTCTCCGCCGAGCTCGTAGACCTCGCCGATGTGGCCGTCCTCGAGCAGCACGACGGCTGCGGCTTCAGCGAAGTCCTTGCGGCTCGCGGAGGCGACGCGGCCATCGCCGGCTCCGGATGCGAGAACGCCCGTCTCGGCGGCGCGGGCGAAGTCGGCGGCGTAGTTCTCGGTGTACCAGTTGTTGCGCAGGATCACGAAGGGAAGCCCCGAGGCCTGGATGAGCTCATCTGTCGCCTTGTGCTCGGGGGCGAGGACGAGGTCGCTCGTCGTCGCCTTCGGAGCGCTGGTGTAGACGAGCTTCGCGACTCCGGCGTGCGTGGCGGCGTCGATGACGGCCTTGTGCTGTGCGACGCGCTGTCCCACCTCCGAGCTCGAGATCAACAGGACGGAGTCGACGCCGTCGAGAGCCGCCGCGATCGAGGCAGGATCGGTGTAGTCGAGTCGCGCGACCGGCACGCCGAGATCCTGGGCCTTGGCGACATCGCGGACACCGGCGACGATCGACTGCGGGTCCGCGCCGCGCTCGAGGAGGCTGGCGATGACGAGGCGTCCGAGGTTTCCGGTGGCGCCGGTGACGAGGATGGTCATGGGGTGTCCTTTCGTAGGTGACATGACCCACAACCGCGGGGTGTGAGCGGAACATTCCGAAACGCCGGTACCCACTTTGAAGTAAGGTACATACATGACGGTTAGTTATGCGCAGATCCGGGAATCCATACCGCAGATCTTCGAGCCCGGCTGCAGCACTCGCGTGATCCTCGACCATGTCATGAGCAAGTGGGGTGTGCTCGTGCTCTCCTCTCTGTCAGACGGGACCCGTCGCTGGGGCGAGTTGCGCCGCGAGGTCGGCGGCATCAGCGAGAAGATGCTCGCCTCCACCCTGCGCACCCTGGCGGACGACGGGCTCGTGCGCCGCGAATCCTTCCCGACGGTGCCCCCGCACGTCGAGTACAGCCTGACTCCGCTCGGCCGTGACCTCATGCAGCGGATGCTGCCGCTCGTCGAGTGGGTCGCCGAGCACGCCGATGACATGATCGATCGGGGCTAGCTCGACGGATTCCGTCGCATCTCGGCGCAGGTGACCACGAAATCCGTCGGTGGAAGAAAAGGATTGACGCGATATACGTGGTGGCCGTATGTTCTGAGCATGTCAGCTACGACGCCGATCCATCTTGAACGCCCCGACGGCAAGGGGCTCGCATCCGGTTCGCTGGGGCTGTGGGGTTCCACCGTCATCGGGCTCGCATCCACCGCACCGGTGTACTCGCTCGTCGCCACGCTCGGCTTCGTGGTCCTGGCCGTCGGAGCGCAGGCGCCGATCGCCTTCATCATCGCCTTCGTGCCGATGCTGCTCATCGCTTTCGCCTATCGCGAGCTGAACAACGCCGTGCCCGACTGCGGGACCACGTTCACCTGGGGGACCAAGGCTTTCGGACCGTGGGTCGGCTGGATGGGTGGATGGGGCGTCGCGGTCGCCGGAATGGTCGTGCTCGCGAACCTCGCGCAGATCGCGTCGGTCTACTTCTGGTCGCTGATCGGATTCGATCTCGAGAACAACGACTGGCGGATCATCCTCGTCGCCGTGCTCTTCATCGCTGCCATGACCTGGGTGAGCTGGCGCGGCGTCGAGATCGGCGAGCGCATCCAGAACATCCTGCTCGGGATCCAGTATCTGGCTCTCGCCATCTTCGTGGTCGCCGCCCTCTGGCAGTTCTTCGCGGGCTCGGCGCCGAACCCGACTCCCTTCGACATGGAATGGCTCAACCCGTTCGGCTTCACCTCCTGGTCGGGGTTCACCGAGTCGATCCTGCTCGCCCTGTTCATCTATTGGGGCTGGGACACCTGCCTCGCGCTCAACGAGGAGACGAGAGACCCGAAGAGGATCCCGGGCCGTGCGGCCCTGCTGACCACCGTCATCCTTCTGTTCACCTACGTCGGCGTCACGATCGCCGCCATGATGTACGCGGGCCTGGGCGACACGGGCACCGGGCTCGGCAACGAGGCCAACGCCGACGACTTCTTCCTCGCGATCAAGGACGGGCTCCTCGGACCCTTCGGCTGGGTGCTGGTGGTCGCCGTGATCATCTCGGCGATCTCCTCGACGCAGACGACGATCCTGCCCACCGCGCGCGGCACCCTGGCGATGGGCGTCTACCGCGCGCTGCCCGCCAAGTTCAAGGACGTGCACCCGACCTACAAGACGCCGTCGTTCTCGACGATCGTCATGGGCGTCGTCGCGTCGGCGTACTACGTCGGCATGACCCTGATCAGCGACAACATCCTGCAGGACTCGATCCTGTCGCTGGGGCTTGCGATCGCGTTCTACTACGCCATCACCGGTTTCGCCTGCGTCTGGTACTTCCGCAAGGACCTCACCACCTCGGCGAGGGACTTCTTCTTCAAGGGACTGTTCCCGCTGCTCGGCGGTCTCATGCTGACGGGCGCGTTCGTGCAGTCGGCGATCGACATGTGGGACGTGGATTACGGCTACACGGTGCTCTTCGGCATCGGCGGCACCTTCGTGATCGGCATCGGATCGCTCGCCTTCGGTCTCGTGCTCATGTTCCTTTGGTACCTCTTCCCGCGGTCGAAGCGGTTCTTCCGAGGCGAGAGCCTGAACCGCGACACCCAGGTGATGGTGCCGGACGAGCCGGGCGACTTCATCCGCTCGATCGACGGCGGCATCTGATCGCTTCGAAGCGGCGCACGGGTACGCCCTAGGCTTTATCCGTGCGCATCCGGCTCGACATCGCCTACGACGGCACCCACTTCCGCGGGTGGGCCAAGCAGCCGACCCTGCGAACAGTGCAGGGGACTCTCGAAGCCGCGCTCGCCCGCATCGTCGGCTCCGACGTGCAGTTCGTCGTCGCGGGCCGCACGGATGCGGGCGTGCACGCGCAGGGACAGGTCGCCCACGTCGACCTCGATGACGAGCAGTGGGCGCGCATCGAATCGCGACAGGGACGCACGCCGCAGGACCCAGCGGCCTCCATCGCCCGCCGCATGCGCGGAGTCCTGGGTGCCTACCCCGACGCGACCGTGACGCGCTCATCGATCGCCCCTGAGGGATTCGACGCCCGCTTCTCCGCGGTCTGGCGTCGTTACCGCTACCGACTCGCAGACGAGGCTGCCGGGTTCGACCCGCTCCGTCGGCACGACACGACGACGCACCGAGGGATCCTCGACGAGCAGGCGATGGATGCTGCCGCACGCACGCTGATCGGACTTCACGACTTCGCGGCATACTGCAAACCGCGCGAAGAGGCGACGACCATCCGGACGCTGCTGGACTACCGCTGGGCTCGTGACGCCGACGGGGTGCTCGTCGCCGAGGTCAAAGCCGACGCCTTCTGCCACAGCATGGTCCGAGCGCTGGTGGGTGCATGTGCCGCGGTCGGCGAAGGCCGCCTCGACGTGGCCGACCTGGTCGTGCTTCGCGAGCAGCTCACGAGGACCAGCGACTTCAAGGTCCTCGCCGCCAGAGGGCTGACGCTCACCGAGGTCGGGTACCCCGCCGACGACCTGCTCTCGACCAGGGCCGAGCAGACGCGCGCTCGCCGCGACAGCACGAGCGCATGACGCGTCAGGGTGCGGGTGCGGTGTTCGTCGAGGTCTCCTCGAGGGCGTGGTCGTTCTGGCGTGCGCTGGTCGACACCTGCATCGGCCTGATCGTCGGCACGCTCTACGCATTCGTCGGCATCATCGTGGTCGGCATCGTGGGGGAGGAGGCGCTGTCTTCGCTCTACTGGCAGGTCGACCTCGACCCGCTGTTCAGGGCGAGCATGGGCGTCTTCCTGCTCGCGGCCGCGGTGCTGGCGGTCGTCGTGCCCTTCGTCGTCGTCGCAGAACGTTTCGCCGCCCTCCGCACCGTCGAAGCGGCGGCGCGTGAGAACCCGGATGCCGTGCCGCAGCGTTCCCTGCGCCTCGCGCTGCAGACGCCGCCCGCCGCGCTCCTGCAGACGACCGGCACGGTGCTGTTCTGGTGCCTGGCGGGGCTCGGCGGCATCTTCGCGCTGGGGGTGTTCTTCACCGAGGATCTCCGGGAGGACTGGGAGAGCTGGGTCGCACTCCTCGTCATCGCCGTGCTCGCCTCCGGCGCCGCAGCGGTGCGGCGGCTCGGCAGACGCCTCGTCGAGCGTGACGTGGCGCGCATGAACATGCAGTGGATCCGGTGGAAGAGGCTCGTCCCCGCCGCGGAGAAGAGCGATGCAGACCGCAGGGATGCCGCGATGCGCGCCGTCGTGCCCGGCTGGCTCACGGTTCCGAGCGCGCGGGCGCTCGGTCGGATCGCGAGCGTCCTGCTGACCGCGACCCTCATCTCACTCGCGGCGTTCATGCTCTCGGTCTTCATGCGGCAGCAATGCCGCACTTGCGACCCGGTCTACTGGGACGAGCCGATCGAGAACGGCATCGATGTATTGAGCCTGACCAGCGGCGCGGCGATCGCGGTGTGCGCGGCCCTCGGCATCCTCGCCTGGGTCGGAGGAGTCGTCCTGCAGTTCGCGCGGGAGCGCGCGTTGACAGGGTGGGTCGCGGATGGTGCGCCTCGTCGAATCGACGTGAGCCTGGTCGGGCCGCTGCTCTCGGGCAATCGGTCGATGGTCCGCCTGCAGCTCGGTCTGTCGGCCGCCGGCGCGGGGGCGCTGGTGGTGGGTACGGGCGCTGTGTGGGCGGACTGGACGGCCATGGACGCGCGTACGCTGCTCCTCGTCGCCGTCGTCCTGATCGCCGTCGGATTCCTCATCGGCTGCGCGGATGCGCCGCGCAGTCGCAGGGAGCGCCAGCTCGCGCGCGACGCCCTGTTCCCCGGCGATGTCGTTCGCGTCGGCGACGAGACGCGCAAGATCGCACGAGAGCGCCGACGGCGCCGATGACCGATTCGTGGCCGCCTTCCCCCGAAGGCGGCCACGATGCGGGAGCCGCCGCAGGGGCCCCAGTCCGTCCGCGGCGGTGACGACTCGTGCAGGCCGAGGGGGAGGCGCTGCTGAACCGTATGCTGATATTACGGACGGCGTCTTCACACTGCGGCGGGGGAACTGTGACGGAGCGGATCGATGATCAGGGCGGTGCTTTCGCCGCCGCCCTGCGAGCGGCGATCTCCGAAAGGGGCATCACCCTCGCGCGCCTGCGGGCTCAGCTGATCGATGACGGCAATCCGATCTCGATGGCGACGCTGAGCTACTGGCGTTCCGGCGATCGTCAGCCCGAAGGGGCGCAGTCGCTGAGCGTCGTCGACGGCATCGAGGATCGCCTCGGTCTGCATCGCGGTCATCTGGGCGGTCTGCTGCGCGCGCCCGCACGTCTGGGGACCGTGGCGCCGCCGCGTCTGCCCTTCGACGAGGAGCGGGAGCAGCGCGAGACCGAGGAGACATTGCGCGAGCTGCACGCTGCGCCGCAGGATGCCCTCCGCGACCTCTCCACGCAGGTCACCGTGTTCGTGGGTGCCGCGGGCTCCGTCGAGAAGGTGATCATGCGCTGCCTCGTCCAGTCGACAAAGGGGACGATCTCCGAGGTGCCGCTGATCGACGTCGCCCCGGTCGAGACAGACGTCATGTCGGTCATCTCCGAGGTCGTGGGCGGACGTGTCGACCGCGAGTACCTGCACCCGGGGCGACTGCTCTCCGGTGTGGTGATCGCGCTCGACGAGCCGATCGAGACGGGCGCGACCACTCTGTTCGAGTTCACCGAGACCTTCCCTGCCGGCTACCCGCCGCGGCAGTCCGCCTGGCATGCCACCTCGAGGCCGGCCCGGGAGAGTCTCGTCTGGGTGCGCTTCCATCCCGACGCACTGCCGAGCTGGTGCGAGGAGTACATCGAGACGGACGAGGAGTATTCATCATCGATGCGCTCCGTGCACAGCGGTTCGGTGCATCTCGTGCGTCACGGATTCGGCCCCGGTGTCCTGGGGATCCGCTGGGGCTATGACGAGTGACGAGGGCGGGGCGTTCGCGCACAGCATGGGCGATTGCCACCGGAATCCAAGCCTGACGGACTACCGTGAGGTGCGATGAAGGTCATCTCGTACAACCTGCAGAAGCACCGCGCCGTGGGAGAGCTCTCGGCGCTGACCTCGGAGCACGATCCCGACATCCTGTGCCTTCAGGAGTGCGATGTCGCCGATCTGCCCGAGACCATCGGCGACCTCACTCTCGCGGATGCCACGCAGGGGAACAGGCTCGGACTCGCGATGTTCTACCGTGCGAGCGAGTTCCACCTCCAGGGCATCCGGACGATCGAGTTGAAGAAGTCGCTGCACGATCGCATCGCGAAGCCCGCGCACGAGCGCGTGCTCGGTGCGCGGCTCCGGGACATCGACGCAGGCCGCGATTTCATCGCAGCGTCGTTCCACGCGGCGCCGCTCACCGCGCTGAACTCGCTCCGGCGCCATCAGATCCGCGCAGCTCTCACCGAGCTCGCGACCCTCGGCGAGGGGCTGCCGCAGCTGATGGTCGGGGATTACAACTATCCGGTGTTCAAAGAGAACCTCGGCAAGACCGTGCGCGAGCACGGCTACGCGCTCACGATGAGCGACGACCACACCTACACGCGTTACCGCGTCTTCCGCGGTCACTACGACTTCGCGACGTCGGCCGGCTTCGAGATCCAACGCGTCACGACCCTGCCCCAGGGGCTGAGCGACCATCGCCCTATCCTGGTGACCACGCGATTCGACTGACTGCCGCGGCCCGGATTGGGAATCCCGCTCCGAATGACGTAAGCTGTCACTTTGGTACTCGACTGCCGAGTACCGCGAACGTGAGCCCTCCACTGGCGTGTTCCTCCCTGTAGGGAAGAACCACCCCGGAGTGGGATTCACGAACTTCTCCGTTCGAACAAGAAAGCAGCACTATCGTGACGCGCACTTACACTCCGAAGGCCGGCGAGGTCCAGCGTGACTGGGTCGTCATCGACGCCACTGACGTCGTTCTCGGCCGCCTGGCTTCGCACGCCGCTACGCTCCTGCGTGGCAAGCACAAGCCCACCTTCGCCAACCACATCGACTCGGGTGACTTCGTCATCATCGTGAACGCCGACAAGGTCGCGCTCACCGGTCAGAAGCTCCAGAAGAAGCTGGCTTACCGCCACTCGGGTTACCCGGGCGGCCTCAAGTCGGTCACCTACGCCGAGCTCATGGAGAAGAACCCGGTCCGCGCTGTGGAGAAGGCCATCCGTGGCATGCTCCCCAAGAACAGCATCGGCCGTCAGCAGCTGTCGAAGCTCAAGGTCTACGTCGGTTCCGAGCACCCGCACGCCGCTCAGCAGCCGAAGACGTACACCCTCGACCAGGTCGCCCAGTAAGCGCCGTAAAGACTTAAGGACATACTCGTGGCTGACATCCAGGACACCACCGAAACCCCCCAGAACTTCTCGACGTCGACTCCCGAGACCGACGCAGTCGAGGCGGCTCCCCGCCCCGTGCTGAGCGTCCCGGGCGCCGCTGTCGGCCGTCGCAAGCAGGCCATCGCCCGCGTGCGTCTCGTCCCCGGCTCGGGAACGATCACGGTCAACGGCCGCACGCTCGAGGACTACTTCCCGAACAAGCTGCACCAGCAGCTGATCAACGACCCGTTCACGATCCTCAACCTCGCCGGTGGCTACGACGTCATCGCGCGCATCTCCGGCGGTGGCCCCTCGGGCCAGGCCGGTGCACTGCGCCTCGGCATCGCTCGCTCCCTCAACGGGATCGACGAGGAGAACAACCGTCCGACCCTGAAGAAGGCCGGCTTCCTGTCGCGCGACGCGCGCGTCAAGGAGCGCAAGAAGGCTGGACTCAAGAAGGCCCGTAAGGCGCCTCAGTACTCGAAGCGTTAAGGTCCACCGCTCCGATGCCGATCTTTGGCACGGACGGCGTGCGAGGGCTTGCCAATGGCATCCTCACCGCCGACCTCGCGCTCACCCTGGCCCAGGCGACTGCTGTCGTCCTGGGCCAGGGCCGTACTGCGGAGGCTCGCAAAGCCGAAGGCAAGCGACTCACCGCAGTCGTGGCCCGCGACCCCCGGGTCTCGGGTCACTTCCTGACCGCCGCGGTCTCGGCAGGCCTCGCGTCCTCCGGCGTCGACGTGCTCGAGGCCGGAGTCATCCCGACGCCGGCGCTCGCATTCCTCGTCGCCGACCGTGACGCCGACTTCGGCGTGATGATCTCGGCGTCGCACAATGCGGCGCCCGACAACGGCATCAAGATCTTCGCCCGTGGCGGTGTGAAGCTCCCGGACATCGTCGAGCAGCGCATCGAAGAGGCGATGGCGGGCGAGAAGCTTCGTCCGACCGGTGCCGGCGTCGGCCGGATCGACCGGTTCTCCGACGCCGAGGACCGCTATGTCGTGCACCTCCTTGGCTCATTGCCGAACCGCCTGGGCGGCATCAAGGTCGTCCTCGATTGCGCGCACGGCGCGGCCTCCGGCGTGTCTCCGGAGACCTTCCGCGATGCGGGTGCCGACGTCACCGTGATCGGTGCCGACCCCGACGGCTGGAACATCAACGACGGCGTCGGGTCCACGCACCTCGACCAGCTCGCAGAAGCGGTCGTCAGGCTCGGGGCCGACATCGGCATCGCGCACGACGGCGACGCCGACCGCTGTCTCGCCGTCGATGCGCAGGGCAACGTCATCGACGGCGATCAGATCATGGCGATCCTCGCCGTGTCGATGAAGCAGCGCGGTCATCTGACCGACGACACGCTGGTCGCCACCGTGATGAGCAACCTCGGTCTCCACGTCGCGATGCGCGAGCAGGGCATCACTGTGCGTCAGACCGCGGTCGGCGACCGCTATGTCCTCGAGGACATGAACGCGGGCGGCTACGCCCTCGGCGGCGAGCAGTCCGGCCACGTGATCATGAGCGAATACGCCACGACCGGTGACGGCCTGCTCACGGGTCTCCACCTGGTCGCTGAGATGGCACGCCAGAACAAGACGATCGCCGAGCTCGCGAGCGTGATGACCGTGTACCCGCAGGTCCTCATCAACGTGCGTGATGTCGACAAGGACGCGGTCGACTCCGATGAGGTCGTGCAGGCTGCGGTCCGCGAAGTCGTGGCCGAGCTCGGCGAGACAGGCCGGGTGCTGCTGCGCAAGTCCGGCACAGAGCCGCTCGTCCGCGTCATGGTCGAGGCGGCCGACGCCGATTCGGCTCAGGCGTATGCCGCTCGTCTGGTCGACGTCGTGCGCGAGCGCCTCGCGCTCTGACGCACCTCTCGCTCTGAACAGTCGAGCGCGCCGTGCGGCACCGTTGATCGGTCAGCCGCGCGGCGCGCTCCAGTTCAGCTGCTCGATGTATCGCAGCAGGACACCCTCGCGCAGGGCCCACGGCGAGACCTCGAGCTCGTCGACGTCCAGTGCGGTCATCGCGGCGTGCAGCGAGACCGCT
The DNA here is from genome assembly GCF_038397735.1 of Microbacterium sp. LWH13-1.2. NCBI lineage: Bacteria > Bacillati > Actinomycetota > Actinomycetes > Micrococcales > Microbacteriaceae > Microbacterium > Microbacterium sp. LWH13-1.2. The sequence continues at coordinate 466,570 of NZ_CP151635.1, forward strand.
GCGGCGACGATCTGGAACGTGCGGTCTGCGGTGATCCCGGGAAGCTCTTGCCGTGCGGATGCGGGGAGGCGAGCGAGCCGCGGGATCCACGATCCCAGCGAGGCGCGCGGCAGCACCATGCGCTGGATGCCCGACCACCCGGGAACCGGGTAGCCGGCGAGTCTCGCGAGCGAGCGGATCGCTTTCGACGAACCCACGACATGGTCAGGGCGGGGAAGCGCCGTGAACCGGGGGAGGACTTCGGCGAGCGTCGCGGTCGCATGCTCGCGGAGACGCTCGACATCGTCCTCGCCGGGAGGGTCGTGCGGGAGGAACTGCACGGTCATGCGTCCGGCACCCAGCGGGACGGATGCCGCGGCATCCGGCATCTCATCGCCTCCGGCGGCGACTTCGAGCGAACCACCGCCGATGTCGAGGAGCAGCAGCTGGCCGGCTGACCAGCCGAACCACCGGCGGACCGCGAGGAACGTCAGCTCCGCCTCGGTCTCACCGTCGAGAACCTGAAGCGGCTGTCCGAGGGCCGCCTCGATGCGGGCGATCACGTCGGCCCCGTTGCGGGCGTCGCGCACAGCGCTCGTGGCGGTGGCGAGAAGCTCGTCCACACGCTCGGCCTCGGCGACCTTCCGTGCCTGTGTCACGGCCGACTCGAGCGCGATCACACCTTCTTCCGAGATCGACCCGTCATCGGTGAGGTATCTCATCAGACGCAGAACCGTGCGGTCGCTGGTCTTCGCCAGAGGCCTGCCGCCGGGGCGGACGTCGGCGGCGAGCATATGGACGGTGTTGGAACCGATGTCGAGGACTCCGAGGCGCACGGGTAGAGACTACTCGCGCGCCGTTACGATGTATGCGTGACCACCGCCGACCCCACGCTGCCGCTGTCGCCGTATCGAGAGATCGGACGCGATGAATGGGCGCGACTTGCGGCAGGACTCGACCAGCCGCTCACCGAGACCGAGGTCGTGGAGCTCCGCGGCATCGGAGACCGCCTCGACCTGACCGAGGTGCGCGAGGTCTATCTCCCGCTGAGCCGGCTGCTCAGCCTCTACGCGACGGCCACGAAGCGACTGGGCGCCGCGACGAGCTCGTTCCTGCAGGAGGACGACACCACGACTCCGTTCGTCGTGGGTGTCGCCGGCTCCGTCGCGGTGGGAAAGTCGACGATCGCCCGTCTGCTGCGCGAGCTGATGAGCCGGTGGCCGGGCACACCGCGCGTCGAGCTCGTGACGACCGACGGCTTCCTCTACCCGAACGCCGAGCTCGAGCGCAGGGGACTCATGGAGCGCAAGGGCTTCCCCGAGTCGTACGACCGGCGCGCGCTGCTCGAGTTCCTCACCGAGGTGAAGAGCGGCGCGGCCGAGGTGCGGGCGCCCTTCTACTCGCACATGCGCTACGACATCGTTCCTGACGCGCATGTCGTCGTGCGCCGCCCGGATGTCGTGATCGTGGAGGGGCTGAACGTCCTCCAGCCTCCGCCCGCACCGAACGACGTCGCCGTGAGCGATCTGTTCGACTTCTCGATCTTCGTGGACGCCGACACGTCGCACATCGAGAAATGGTACGTGGATCGCTTCCTCGCGCTGCGGCAGGGAGCCTTCTCGAACCCGTCGTCGTACTTCAACGTCTTCGCGCACCTCACCGATGATGAGGCGATCACCACTGCTCTCGGATATTGGAACGAGATCAACATGCCGAACCTGGTCGAGAACGTCATGCCGACCAAGCACCGAGCGCGTCTGGTGCTCAACAAGGGCGTCGATCACAGCGTCGAGAGCGTACTGCTCCGCAAGCTCTGATCGGGCGGAGGGTTTCGTTCGGAACCTTCGCAAAAAGCCCGGCTTACTCTTGACCACATGTGTGGAATCGTCGGATACGTGGGCCCGCGGCCCAGCCAGGACATCCTGCTCGCCGGCCTCGCCCGCCTCGAGTACCGCGGCTATGACTCCGCTGGTGTCGCCGTCATCGACGGCGATGGAGCGCTCGGCATGCGCAAGAAGGCGGGAAAGCTCGCCGTGCTGCGCGATTCGCTCGCCGACTCGTCGCTTCCGGACGGCAACACCGGCATCGGGCACACGCGTTGGGCCACCCACGGCGGCCCCAGCGACGAGAACGCGCACCCGCACCTCGCGGACGACGATCGCCTCGCTCTGATCCACAACGGCATCATCGAGAACTTCGCCGCGCTGCGTGACGAGCTGCTCGCCGACGGCGTCAGCTTCCGCAGTGAGACCGATACCGAGGTCGCCGCAGCGCTCCTCGGTCGGGAGTACCGCAACAACGGCGGTGACCTGCAGCTCGCGTTCCGCGGCGTGGTCAATCGCCTCGAAGGTGCGTTCACCCTTCTCGCGATGCACCAGGACCACCCGGGGCTCGTCGTCGGAGCCCGCCGCAACTCGCCTCTGGTCATCGGCCTCGGTGAGGGAGAGAACTTCCTCGGGTCCGACGTCGCCGCGTTCATCGAGCACACCCGCAAGGCGCTCGCCATCGGGCAGGACCAGATCGTCTCGATCACCCCTGACGCTGTGACCGTCACCGACTTCGCCGGCACGCCGGTCGAGGCCGAGCCGTTCGACGTCTCGTGGGACGCCGCCGCCGCCGAGAAGGGCGGATGGTCGAGCTTCATGGCCAAGGAGGTCTCCGAGCAGCCCGAGGCCGTCGCCAACACGATCCGCGGTCGCATCCAGGGCGACCAGGTCGTCATTCCCGAGCTCGAGGGGCTCGACGAGCTGTTCCTCGGTATCAATCGCATCATCATCACCGCGTGCGGAACCGCCGCGTACTCGGCGCTCGTCGGCAAGTACGCGATCGAGCAGTGGGCCCGCATCCCCGTCGACGTCGAGCTCGCCCACGAGTTCCGCTACCGCGACCCGGTGATCGGCGCTGACACGCTTGTCGTCTCGATCAGCCAGTCGGGCGAGACCATGGACACCCTGATGGCCGTGAAGTACGCGAGCGAGCGCGGTGCGCGCACTCTCTCGATCTGCAACACACAGGGGGCCACGATCCCGCGCGAGTCGGATGCCGTCGTCTACACGCACGCGGGCCCCGAGGTCGCGGTCGCGTCGACCAAGGCGTTCTCGGCGCAGATCACCGCTCTCCTTCTGCTCGGTCTGCACATGGGGCGCGTGCGCGGATCCGTCGAGGATGCATCCGTCGACGTCGCCGAGCTCACGGCGCTTCCCGAGAAGATCGCGAAGGTCCTCGCGAGCGAGCAGGAGCACGTCACTCAGCTCGCCGGTTGGATGGCCGACACCCGCTCGGTGCTGTTCCTCGGTCGCCATGTGGGCTTCCCGATCGCGCTCGAGGGTGCGCTCAAGCTCAAGGAGATCTCGTACATCCACGCGGAGGGGTTCGCCGCGGGCGAGCTCAAGCACGGTCCGATCGCCTTGATCGAGCCGGGACAGCCCGTCTTCGTCCTCGTGCCCTCGCCGCGTCACTCGGCTGTCGTGCACTCGAAGGTCGTCTCCAACATCCAGGAGATCCGGGCGCGCGGCGCTCGCGTGATCGTGGTCGCCGAAGAGGGTGACGCGGCGGTTCTGCCGTTCGCCGACGAGGTCATCCGGATCCCTCTCGCGGGTGCGATGTTCGAGCCGCTGCTCGCTGTGGTGCCGCTGCAGATCTTCGCCATGGCGCTCGCCACCGCGAAGGGACTCGACGTCGACCAGCCCCGCAACCTCGCGAAGTCCGTCACCGTCGAGTAGTCCTCGTCGAGGGCCTCGAGCGGGCCTGATACACGGGGTCGCACCTGCGGGCTTTTGGGGCAGTTGGCTGGTGAATTCCCGCGTGGCTGCCCAAGAGTGCGCTCTGGGCCGGCCATCCGGGAATCCGTCAGCCATCCGGCTCAGGATCGGGAGCGAGCCACAGCGCCCAGGATCGCGGCGACCACGAGATCCCACTCGTGGATGATCATGGCGTAGTCGAATCGGAGCGTTTCGAATCCCAGACGGGATGCCGCGGCATCCCGAATCAGGTCCCTATGGCGTTCGGAACGGCCGGCGTGGTTGCCCTTGCCGTCTGCTTCGAGGATGACGCGTCTCTCCAGGACGAAGTCCACGCGACCGACACCGTCGATCGACACCGGAGTCTCCACTCGGATGCCGAGCAGGTGGAGCCGTAACCGGACGATGGACTCCAGCCCGCTGTCCGCGTCATGGCGCGCGAAGTCGACAAGCCAACGAGCACGTGCTGGAAGCGCAGCGCGGATGCGGCGCCGCACGCCCGCTCCGATCAGGCCCAGCGCCCACGCCGATTCATACGCCGCGAAGAAGAGCTCCTCACCGTGGCATCCGAACGACTGCACCAGCGCCTGTTCGACCGGGTCCAGTCCTAGACGCATCGATCCTGCGCGGTAGTGCTCGACGCACGTGCAGTCGGGATGAGCATGTGTTCGTCCGGCTTGGCCGAGCCAGACGTGGGGATGCTCTTCGTCGTCGAGAACCCAAATGCCGTGCGCACGGAGGGCACCGGCACAGGAGAGCGCGCCCCCATGCAGCGCAGCGGTGCGCACACTCCACCCGCACGACGGGGTCGCGAACACTCCGGCGCGCAGGCGGATCACATCGCCTCGACGCACCGCGTTCGAGAGGTCCTTGCGAGTGCATCCGAATCGCGCGAGCTGTGACCCGCGGGCGACTCCACCCTCCAGTTCGACGAGCATGAGAGGTGTGGGCATCCGCCGATCCTCGTAGATCCGTCGGCCCCTGGTTTCACCGCGGGCCGTATTCTGTGGATCAGTCTCTCCGCCTTGGGCATGGGGAGGAACAGTCGCGAGGGCCGAATGGCTGGGGGATCCCCACATGGCTGCCATGAGAGGTCGGCGGAGGCCGCCCACCGGGGAGATGCCAGCCATCCGGGCGTGGGAGAGGACGAGGCCACGGATTACGGAGGACGAGCGACGGACCACGGGCCAGCAGCCGACGGCCGACAGAGGATGCCGCGACTAGGCTGAACGGGTGATCATCGGGACCGGCATCGACCTCGTGGACATCCCGCGGTTCGAGCGCACACTCGAGCGCACGCCACGACTTCTCGAGCGACTCTTCGCGCCGGGGGAGCGGGCGCTGCGCCTTCCGTCCCTCGCCGCTCGGTATGCCGCGAAGGAGGCCCTGATCAAGACCCTCGGAGGATCCGACGGCGTCCATTGGATCGAGATCGAGATCGCCTCCGAGGCCTCAGGGCGCCCGCACTTCGTGTTGACGGGGACCACTGCGGAGGTGGTCGCCGAGCGAGGCATCACCCGACTGCATCTGACACTCACTCACGACGCGGGGCTCGCCGCCGCATTCGTCGTCGCCGAAGGAGAGCCGCTGTGACCGTACCGTTCCGTGAAGCGCGCATCGACCTGGATGCCATCACCGACAACGTCCGCCACTTCCGTCGGCTCACCGGCGTGCAGGTCATCGCCGTCGTCAAGGCGAACGCCTACGGCCACGGCGCCGCCGCGACGGCTGTCGCAGCGCTCGCGGGCGGTGCGACGCGTCTCGGCGTCGCCGAGATCCCCGAGGCTCTAGAGCTGCGACGACAGGGCATCACCGCGCCGATCGTGGCATGGCTGCACGCGCCGGGCGAGCGGTTCGAGCAGGCGGCTGAGCACAACGTCGAAGTCGGCATCTCGTCGTTCGACCAGCTCGAGGCCGCCGGGGCTGCGGCATCCGTCGACCGCCCGGTAGGGGTGCACCTCAAGTTCGAGACGGGACTCTCGCGCAACGGGATCGCACCCGCCGACTGGCGTCGTGTGCTCGCGGAGGCGGCTCGTCTCGAGCGCATCGGCCGCCTTCGCATCATCGGGCTGTTCAGCCATCTGTCGAACACCTCCGCGCAGGACGACCGTGACGCCCTGGCGAAGTTCGAGGAGGGTGTCGCGGCCGCGGCAACCTTCGGCATCCGTCCGGAGATCCGCCACATCGCTGCGACGGCTGCCGCGATCGACCTGCCGGAGATGCGTCTGGATGCGGTCCGCATCGGAGTCGGCATCTACGGACTCTCGCCGTTCGATGACCGCTCGTCCGCCGAACTGGGACTCCGACCCGCCATGACGCTGCGTGGCGCGATCGCCGCTGTGCGCAGGGTACCGGCCGGTGCGGGAGTCTCGTACGGCTACGACCACCGCGCGCCGCATGACACCACCCTCGTGCTCGTGCCGCTGGGCTATGCCGACGGCGTGCCCCGACACGCATCCGGCCGGCTGCCGGTGTCGATCGGCGGGCGTCGCTATACGAACGTCGGCCGCATCGCGATGGATCAGTTCGTGGTCGACGTGGGCGACGCACCCGTATCGATCGGTGACGAGGTCGTGCTGTTCGGCGACCCGACCCTCGGAGTCCCGTCGGCGGCGGAGTGGGCGAACGTCGCCTCGACCATCAACTACGAGATCGTGACCCGCATCGGCGCGCGCGTCGCCCGGCGGTCGGCATGAGCGTCCACCCCGCATTCCTCGGTCGCCTCGAGATCGAGACGTCGGAGGCGATGGAGCAGCTCGGCTTCCGTATCGGCGAGCAGCTCGAAGCGGGAGACCTGCTGATCCTCACCGGGCCCCTCGGTGCCGGCAAGACGACGTTCACGAGAGGGCTCGCCGAGGGCCTCGGCGTGCGCGGTCCGGTGCAGAGCCCGACCTTCGTGATCGCGCGGACGCACCCCTCGCTCGTCGGACGCGCGCCACTCGTGCATGTGGACGCCTACCGTCTCGGCTCGGGAGCGGAGCTCGACGACCTCGACCTCGATCTCGCGCGCTCGGTCGTCGTGATCGAATGGGGGCGCGGGATGGCCGAGGACCTCGCAGACACCTGGTGGGACATCGAGCTCGAACGTCCCGTCGGCGGCGACGACGATCTCGACCCCTCCGAGCTCGATGCCGACGCTCCTCGGCACGTGACGATCACGCGCGGCGGACGCTCAGCGATCACCGGTTGAACCCCGACTACCCTGGAGAGGTGATCCTCGCCGTCGACACCTCCCTGGGCACCGCCGTCGCCCTCATCGACGACGACGGCACCCGTCTCTCCGACGCCTCCGCCGCCGACCCCCTCGGGCACGCCGAGGTCATCGGAGATCTGCTGGTCCGAGCGATCAGCGAGACCGGACGCGGTGAGATCGCCCATGTGGTCGCCGGAATGGGGCCCGGCCCCTTCACCGGACTCCGCATCGGCATCGCGGCCGCGCGCGCGTTCGCGCTGGGGCGTGGAATCCCCGTCATCCCCGTGCCGAGCCACCTCGCTGCAGCATTCACCGCGATCGAGCGGGATGCCGTCATGGGGCCGTTCGCGATCGTCACCGACGCGCGTCGTCGTGAGGTCGCCATCACGGTGTTCGACGGGACGGATGCCGACGGCATCCCGCTCATGACCGTCGACACGAGGCTGGTGCCGAGCGTGGACGCGGATGAGTACCTCGACGGTGTCCGCCGCATCGACGTCGCGACCCTCTCGGCCGTGGACCTCGCCCGCGTGGGGGCCAGGGCTGTGGCCGCGGGGCGCACCCTCGCCGGTGACGAGCCGCTGTATCTGCGACACCCCGATGTGACCGTGCCCGGCGCGCCGAAGAAGGTGGGGCGATGACTCTGCGCGACGCGACGCCGGACGACCTCGACGCCATCATGGCGATAGAGCATCGTTCCTTCCCCACCGACGCGTGGAGTTCGTCTGCGATGGCGTTGGAGCTGGCCAGTCCGCACGGTCGCTACCTGGTCGACGAGCTCGACGGCGCGATCATCGGCTACGGGGGAGTCCGTGCACTCGAGGGGTCTCGCGATGCCGACATCCAGACGATCGCCCTGGACGCCGACCACCGAGGCGCGGGGCGAGGGCGTGCGCTGCTGCGCGCGTTGCTCGACGCAGCCGGGCAGAGGGGCGCTCGTGAGGTGTTCCTCGAGGTCCGCGCCGACAACCCGAGTGCCGAAGGACTGTACCTGTCCGAGGGGTTCGAGGAGATCGGCCGCCGCCCGCGGTACTACCAGCCCGATGACGTCGATGCGATCGTGATGCGCCTCGCCCTGCAGCATCCTCGTTCCGCACATCAGGGCGCGGCGATCACGGATGCCGCGAAGGAGGCCACCGCATGACCGAGCCGCTGGTGCTGGGCATCGAGACGAGCTGCGACGAGACCGGGATCGGGATCGTGCGCGGCCGCACCCTGCTGTCGAACACGATCGCCTCGAGCATGGACGAGCATGCCCGCTATGGAGGAGTCGTTCCGGAGGTCGCGGCACGTGCCCATCTCGAGGCGCTGCAGCCGTCGATCGACGCTGCGCTCGCCGAGGCAGGCGTGCGACTCGACGACCTCGATGCGGTGGCCGTGACGAGCGGCCCCGGCCTCGCGGGCGCGCTCATGGTCGGAGTGGGGGCCGCGAAGGGCCTGGCCGTGGCGCTCGACAAGCCTCTGTACGCGGTGAACCATCTCGTGGGCCACATCGCGGCCGACATCCTCACCCCGGACTCCGATCCCCTGGAGTATCCGACGATCGCGCTGCTCGTCTCGGGTGGACACACGTCGCTGCTCCACGTGCGCGACCTCACCACCGACGTCGAGATGCTCGGCGAGACCATGGACGACGCGGCCGGTGAGGCGTTCGACAAGGTCGCCCGTCTGCTGTCGCTGCCGTACCCCGGCGGACCGGAGATCGATCGGGCAGCCCTCGACGGCGATCCGAACGCGATCCGATTCCCGCGTGGTCTCTCGCGGGCATCCGACCTGGCGAAGCACCGTTATGACTTCTCGTTCTCGGGCCTCAAGACGGCCGTCGCACGCTGGGTGGAGCGCTGCGAGGCAGACGGCGTGCCCGTGCCCGTCGCCGATGTGGCTGCGAGCTTCCGCGAGGCCGTCGTGGATGTGCTGGTGACCAAGGCGCTCGCCGCCTGTGCCGACCTCGGCGTCCCCCGTCTGCTGCTCGGCGGTGGCGTGATCGCGAACCGTCGGCTGCGCGAGGTCGCCCTCGCCAGGGCCGAGGCCGCGGGAGTCACCGTCCGCATCCCCCCGCTGTCGCTGTGCACCGACAACGGGGCGATGATCGCCGCTCTCGCGGCCGAGCTGATCGCGTCGGGCCGCCGCCCGTCGACCTTCGCGTTCGGTGCGGACTCGACTCTTCCCGTCACCCAGATCCAGGTCGATGAGCGCGTCGCGGTGATGTGATGAGCGATGTTCCCCGCCTGCCCGCCCCGCACGGGGGCGATCCCGCTTCTGTGCCGGACCCAGCCCTCGCCCGTCCCCGGATCGAGGAGCCCAGCGGCGAGGTCGAGCACCCGGCCGGCTCGGCACGGATTCCGGGCGCACGGCGTGACGGCTACACCAAGCTGCCCACGGGACCGGTCGGAATCGAGCCCGTGGTCGTGAGCGGACCGGTCGCTGACGACATCGGTCACGATGCTGAGTGGCAGCCATCGACCGCGGATGCAGCCGTCGACGACACCAGGCTCGCGCCGTGGGCGCTGATGGCGGCGATCGTGGCCCTGGTGGCGTCCTTCTTCGTGGGCTGGGGCGTCCCGATCGCGGTCGTCGCGGTGATCGCGGCGATCATGTCGTTGCGGCGGCCGGTCGAGAGCCGCGCGATCGCGCGATGGGCGCTCGTCCTCGGCCTGTGCGCGACCGTGTACAGCCTCGGATGGCTGGTGTGGGCAGGCATGCAGTTCGAGAGGCTCGGCTAGCGGATGCTCGACGCACAGGAGGCCGTCGAGCTGCGTGCCCTGCACGCACGCGCCTACGGTCGTGCCGGTGCGCTGAGCGACGCCGAGGCGGCGCGCCTGGACGAGCTGGAGGCCGTGCGAACGTCGGAGAGCGAGTCGAAGCGCACGGAGCAGCCGCGGCAGCAGGTGTCGGAGCAGGTCATCGCGACTGCGGCGGCACCCTTCGCAGCCGAGGAGTCCGCGACGGCCACCTCGGCGAAGTCCCGCCTCGTCGAGACGGACGCCGACTCGCAGGGCGAGTCCCTCGCCACGGCCCTGCGACGGCATTGGACGCTCGCACTCGCCATCGCCGTGGGGGTCGCCGTCGTCGGAGTCGCGGCCGGGTGGCTGCTGTTCTCCGACCGAGGGACTGCCCCCGTCCAGCTCACGTCTGCGCAGTCGACGTCGATGTTCGCCAGTCAGGCCGAGGCTGAGGCTGCGGCGACCCTCGCCGAGAAGACCGGTCTCGACAGCCGCAGCATCATGGTCGCCGGCTACGACGACGACGTGCCGATCTGGACCGGGATCGACATGTCGACGCAGCGGTACTGCCTCGTCTACGACGGGTCGATGCCGGATCCCCCGATGGTATGCGACGACAGTCTGATGCTCGCCGATGCCGACCGTACGCTGGTGCTCGAGGTCACCGGCGTCGAGGACGGCGAGATCACGCGCTACGAGTACCGATTCGGCTACGGTCGGCAGTACCTCACCGTGACGAAGGGGACGGGTGTCGACGATGCTGCAGGAGAGTGACGCCGCCGAGCTGCGTGCCCTGCAGCTGAAGGCCTACGGACGTGACGGCGGTCTGACGCATGCGGATGCCGTGCGGTTGCAAGAACTCGAGGCGACCAGGGAGTCGACGCCGGCCGCGACTGCGGCACCGGATGCTGCCGCACCGGATACGGCCTCCCTGGAATCCGCGGAAGCGGAATCGACCGACGTGCCCGTCGCCGAAGAAGCCGCAGACGACGACTCGGCGAACGAGGCGGACACGAGCGCGCCGACCGGCGACGTGCACGCTTTCGAGACGACGACCCTGCGCGCCGCCCTCCGGCATCATTGGAAGGCGATCGCCACAGCCTCCGCGGTACTGCTGGTCATCGGTCTCGCGGCAGGGTGGGCTCTCTTCGGTCGAGCAGGAGGAATCGAGCTCACCGCAGCTCAACAGGAGCGCCGCGCCGAACTCCAGGCCGACGGCGGGTACGACCCCGGAAGTCTGAGGGCGATCGGACAGGAGGAGGGTGTCGTCGTCTGGCACGCCACCCAGCAGGACGGGGAGATGGTGTGCCTCGTCCTCGACACCCCGCAGGACTCAGCGACCCAGTGCCAGCGGAGCGAGGACGCTCAGAACGGCAACGGCATCGGGGTGTCCGTGAACCTCGATTCCGTCGAGGGTGAGGACGCCGAGCAGATCTGGGCGTCCGCAGTGCGGACCACCGAGGGCGAACTCGTGGCGATCATCCAGCGGTGGCCGAGCTCGCAGAACGACTGGCTGTCGCAGTTCGCGGGTGAGGAGCGCGTGCGCGCTGAAGAGCTTCTGGAAGAGGGCTTCCAGGACTACTCCTTCTCCGTCGTGGGCTATTTCCAGGACGCCCCCATCTGGTACGGACAGCGCCTTGTGGGAGCGACGGCCGAGGATTGTCTGGTTGTCGACGCAATCGACGGGATCGCGTGCGGGCCGCTGGGGGAAGCACAGTCCTCAGGTCTCAGCCTCGGCGGTATCACGGCAGATGTCTCAGGGAGCCTCGAGGAGTCCTGGAGCATCACCCTGGCTTTCACCTCGAACCAGACCCCGTACCTCGTCATCGCAGGAGACGTGGCGGCGGCTGACACCGCGAAGCCCGGTGCGACCGTGAAGCCCGGCGAGACGCTGGAGCTGGGTGGGGAATACCAGGATCCGATCCAGGTGGAGATACCGGCCGACGACACCGAAGGGTGAACGGTCAGTCCGCCGCGGGCACCCTGTCGGCGAGGATCGCGCGCCGCTGGTCGCCGATCCTGGTGAGGATCAACGTCGCCGACTGACTCCCCTTGAGCGTGAGCTTCTTGCGGAAGGCCGCCGGATCGACGTCCATGCCGCGTTTCTTGATCTCGAGAGTGCCGATTCCGTGAGTCTTGAGCACTGCGCTGACGGCCTTCGGATTCGCCGCCGTCGTCTCGCGCACCCGGAACGACTGCACGAACGGACTCGTCAGCGCGGCATCCGAGGTCAGATAGGCGATGCGCTCATCGAGCATGCCCGCATCGAGGCTCCGTCCGACGTCGCCGATCAGCCGTGCACGGATGACCGCTCCGTCCGGCTCGTGCAGAAAAGCCCCGAGGCCGCGCACGGGAACGTCCTCCGCGTCGGCCCCGGCCGTGAGCTCGTGTGAGCGCTCGCCGCGGATCACGAGTGCCGCGCGGCGGACATCCGCACGCGCGAGTGCTCCGGTCCACAGCACCAGCTCGACGACGCTGCCCTCGGCGCTCACCCACTGCGCCTCGGCGTCGGCGGGGAGGGACTCACGATCGTGTCCGGGGCCGAGCTTGATGCCCGTCGGTCGACGCGCTGCCAGGTCGAAGGCCCAGTCGAGCGGAGGTGAGTAGTCGTCGGACGACACCCGCCGCGTCTCGCTGTGCCCCGAGGTGCGCCGAGCAGGATCCATCCAGATCGCCCCGGTGTCGCTCGCAACGGAAGGCACGTTCTCCTGTGCCGTGCCGTGCCTCACGACCGCGCTCTCGCCGAAAGGTGCGAGGTTGTAGGCCGCGATCGCGGCTGTCACCTCGTCGGCATCCACCGCCTGTACGTCGAGGCCGGCACCGGCGAAGGCGAGGGAGTCTCCTCCGATTCCGCAGCCGAGGTCGGCGACGCTCATGATTCCGGCCCGACGCATCCGCTGCGCGTGGCGGGCGGCGACACCGAGACGTGTCGCCTGCTCGAGTCCTGCACGGGTGAACAGCATCCTCGCCGCGAAGTCTCCGAACTTGGCCTTCGCCTTGGCCCGCAGGTGCGCCTGCCCGACCACGGCCGAGACGAGATCGGGGGAGTGCCCGGCTGATCGAAGGCGCGATACCGCACGGGCCACATCGGCGACCTGATCGACGGGGCCGAGCGCATCCAGCAGTTCGAGGCCCTCGGGCGTGAGCAGGGCGCGCAGCTCGGAGATCTCCACCTGCCCAGCTTAGGCGGCGGCCCGATCAGCGCATTGGCACTCGCATTGCGTGAGTGCCAGCGGAGCGCATAGACTGGATTAGCACTCTCGGGTTGAGAGTGCGAAAAGTCTTCCTGTCAGCGTCAAGAAAGAAGAGGTAGACCGTGTCGGTTTCCATCAAGCCGCTCGAGGACCGCATCGTCATCAAGCAGGTCGAGGCCGAGCAGACCACCGCGAGTGGCCTGGTCATCCCCGACACCGCCAAGGAGAAGCCCCAGGAGGGCGAGGTCGTGGCCGTGGGCCCCGGTCGCATCGATGACAACGGCAACCGCGTTCCGCTCGACGTCGCCGTCGGTGACCGTGTCCTGTACAGCAAGTACGGCGGCACCGAGGTGAAGTTCGGCGCAGACGAGTTCCTCGTCCTGTCGGCGCGCGACGTGCTCGCAGTCGTCGTCCGCTGAGACAACGTCTTCGGAAGGCCCGGATGCATCACGCATCCGGGCCTTCCTGCATCCCGCCACGTGACCGCTGATTCCTGCCATTCTCCGACCGAGGCGGTCGCGCGGCGGGGAGCTTCTTCGCGTCGGGAATAGGGTTGTGCGGTGCCCCTGACGAACACCGCCACAGCCAGATCGACGCAGACCGCGGGTGTCGCCTATGCCGGTGGGGCGTACCTCCTCTGGGGCGTGCTGCCCCTCTACTTCCTTCTGCTCGCACCCACGGGGCCGTGGGAGGTCGTCGCGTGGCGAGTGCTGTTGTCGCTCGCCTTCTGTCTTCTGCTTCTCACCGTGACGCGCGGCTGGGCGGCGTTCGGCGCGATCATCCGGCAGCCGAGACTGCTGGCATGGACTGCTCTGGCCGGCGTCCTGATCTACGTCAACTGGCAGGTGTTCCTCATCGGCACCCTCTCGGAGAACATCGTCGAGACGAGCCTCGGGTACTTCATCAACCCGATCACCACTGTCCTGCTCGGGGTGTTCGTGCTCAAGGAGCGCATCCGCAGGCTGCAATGGGCCGCAATCGGCATCGCCGCTGTTGCAGTGATCGTGATCGTCCTCTTCTACGGCGAGTTCCCGTGGATCGCCCTCTCGCTGACGGCCTCGTTCGGGGTCTACGGCCTCATCAAGAAGAAGATCGGCCCCGCGGTCGATGCGATCAGCGGACTCACCCTCGAGTCGTTCTGGCTGATCCCGATCGCCGTCGTGCAGCTGATCCTCGTCGCCGCCACCCCCGACGGAATCACGATGGGCTCCCACGGTGTCTGGCACGCGGTGCTTCTCGCCTTCGCGGGAGTGGCGACGGCGGTGCCGCTGCTGCTGTTCGCCGCCGGCACCCGACGCATCAACCTGACCGTCATCGGGATGATCCAGTTCATCACGCCAGTCATGCAGTTCGTCATCGGCGCGGTCGTGCTGGGCGAGCCGATGCCGCCCGAGCGGTGGGCGGGGTTCATCATCGTCTGGGTCGCCATCCTGGTCTTCGTGATCGACCTGCTACTGGCAGCCCGCCGGGGGCGTCGGATCACTCAGCCCGAGCTGGTCTGAACCGGCGGATCGACAGCTGCGAAACCCGGTGTCGGATCGTTAACGCACCGAAACATCGGCGACCCCTACGCGAGACCTTTCAGTCCTAGTGTTAGAGCACCCGACCGTGGTCACAATCCACGGCCAGTCACGCAAGGGAGCATCATGACCGCATTCACGCGCTCGCGCAGCGCCAAGATCCTCGCCGGAGTCGCGCTGCTGAGCGTCTCGGCGATGGTCGTCGCAGGCTGCAGCAGCACGCCCTCGGACGAGCCGTCCGACGGTGGCGGATCGTCCGCCGACCTCACCCTCAAGCTGGGTTCGCTGCTGCCGCAGACCGGATCGCTGTCGTTCCTGGGCCCGCCCATGGAATCCGGCGTCGGACTCGCCGTCAAGGAGGTCAACGACGCTGCAGCAGGCGTCACGATCGACCTGACCGCAGAAGACGAGGGCGACACCGACACCAAGGCCTACGAGACCTCCATCACCAAGCTCCAGGGTGCAGGGGTCACCGCGATCGTCGGCGCCGCCGCATCCGGTGTCTCGCGCCTGATCCTCGACGGCAACGTCTCCGCAGGCATCCTGCAGATCTCCGCCTCGAACACCGGCCCCGACTTCACCGACTGGGACGACAACGGACTCTACTTCCGCACGGCTCCCAGCGACCTGCTGCAGGGCGAGGTGCTCGGCAACCTGATCGCCGAGGACGGCCACAAGACGCTGGGTGTCATCTACCAGAACGACGCCTACGGCACGGGTCTGTTCGAGAACATCAAGTCGACGTTCGAGGGCGCCGGTGGCGAGGTCGTCGCAGACGCGTCCTACAACGTCGGTGACGGTCAGTTCGACGCACAGGTCGAGACCATCAAGGCTCAGAACCCCGACGCCGTCGCGATCGTGTCGTTCGACCAGTTCAAGACCATCGCCCCCCTGCTGGTGAACGCGGGCATCTCGCCCGACAAGTTCTACCTGGTCGATGGAAACCTGTCGGACTACGGCTCGTCGCCCGACACGAACTTCCCGTTCTCGCTCGAGGGCGCTCAGGGCACCAAGCCGGGACCTGCGCTCGAGGACGACTTCACCGACCGTCTGCAGACGTTCTGGACGGGTGAGGGCAACCCCGAGGTCAACGACTTCACGTACGCGGCCGAGGCATACGACGCCGTCGTGCTCGTCGCACTCGCCTCGCTCGCGGCGGGTTCGACCGAGGGCGCGGACATCGCGGCCAAGATGGCCGAGGTCTCGGGCGGCACGGGCGACGGCGAGAAGTGCACCAGCTTCGCGGACTGCGCCAAGATCATCAACGACGGAGGCACCGCCGACTACGACGGCTACTCCGGCGAGATCACGTTCGACGAGAACGGCGACCCGCAGGGCGCCTCGATCGGCACGTACGTGTACGGCGCGGACAACCTGATCTCCCGCACCAACTGATCACGCGCGAAGGCCCCGGATGCTGTGCATCCGGGGCCTTCGTCGTCCCTGGTGACGCCGGTGCGCGCGAGAGCTGGGAGAGAGCGCAGTCGGCGCACGCAGAGACGACAGAGGGACGGATGCCGAAGCATCCGTCCCTCTGTCGTGGTGAGCGGTCAGGCCGCGTCGGTACCGAGCGTTCCGAGGTACAGGCCGATGACCTTCGGATCGTTCAGCAGGTCGCGTCCGGTGCCCTCGTAGGCGTCCTTGCCCTGGTCGAGCACATAGCCGCGATCGCAGATCTGCAGGCAACGGCGTGCGTTCTGCTCGACCATGATGGTGGTGACGCCCGCCTTGTTGATGTCGGAGACGCGGATGAACGCGTCGTCCTGACGCACGGGGGAGAGGCCGGCGGACGGTTCGTCGAGGAGCAGTACCGACGGATCCATCATGAGAGCCCGCGACATCGCCACCATCTGACGCTCACCGCCGGAGAGAGAGCCCGCGCGCTGCTTGAGGCGCTTGCCCAGCTCGGCGAAGATGCCGGTGACGAACTCGAGACGCTCCGTGTAGATCTTGGGGTTCTGGTAGAGCCCCATCTGCAGGTTCTCCTCGATCGAGAGCGACGGGAAGACGTTGTTCGTCTGCGGCACGAAGGCCACGCCGCGCTTGACGAGCTTGTCGGCCTTGAGCCCGACGATGCTCTCGCCGTTGACGGTGATGTCGCCGCTGCGCACGTTGACCATGCCGAAGATCGACTTCAACAGCGTCGACTTGCCCGCGCCGTTGGGCCCGATGATGCCGATCAGCTCGCCCTGGCGTGCGACGAGGTTGGCGCCGTTCAGGATGTTCACCCCCGGCAGGTATCCGGCGTGCACGTCCTTGAGTTCGACGACGACGTCGTCGGTCGGCGACGTTGCGGGGATCTCGGCGCTCATGCGTTGCCCTTCTGGTCGGGATCGGCGGTGCTCGTCGCTGCGAGCTCCGCCTCGGCCTCTGCTTCGATCTGCTCGCGGAGCTTCGCGGCGGCGGCGTTCTCGATCACGGGGATGCGACCGGTGACGGCTCCGAGATCGAGGTCCTGGTGGGCGCCGAGGTAGGCGTCGACCACCGCGGGATCTTCCATGACCTCATCGGGCGGACCTTCCGCGACGACGCGGCCCTCGGCCATCACGACGACCCAGTCGGCGATGTGGCGCACCATGTGCATGTCGTGCTCGACGAACAGCACCGTCATCCCGAGTCCCTTGAGATCGAGGATGTGGTCGAGGAGCGACTGCGTGAGAGCCGGGTTGACACCTGCCATCGGCTCGTCGAGCATCACCAGGGTCGGATCGCTCATGAGCGCCCTGGCCATCTCGAGGAGCTTGCGCTGGCCTCCCGAGAGCGAGGCCGCGAAGTCCTTCTCCTTGGCGTCGAGCTTGAATCGGGCGAGCAGCTCGCGCGCCTTCACCTCGATCTCCTGGTCCTGCTTGCGCCACAGGAACGGGAAGAGGCTCGACCAGAAGCCCTCTCCGCGCTGGCCGGGGGCTCCGAGCTTCATGTTCTCGAGCACCGTGAGCAGCGACAGCGACTTGGTCAGTTGGAACGTGCGCACCTGCCCCATGCGCGCCACCTTGAAGGAGGGGACGCCGGAGAGATTCTTCCCGTCGAACGACCAGGTGCCGCTGTTGGGCTTGTCGAATCCGCAGAGCAGGTTGAACAGCGTGGTCTTGCCCGCACCGTTCGGACCGATCAGAGCGGTGATCGCTCCGCGCGGGATCTCGACGTGGTCGACGTCGACGGCGGTCAGACCGCCGAAGCGCCGCTGCACGGCGTCGGCGACGAGGATCGGGTCCACCTTGGGCACTCCGGGGGCCGCAGGGCCCTTCGCGAGTCCCGTGGTCTTGGGGCGTCGGATGCTGCCGGTCTGGGGTGCAGCCTCGACGTTCTCGTCGGGGGTGGGTTCAATTGACAAAGGTCATCTCCCTCTTGTCTCCGAGGATGCCCTGAGGACGGAAGATCACGAGCAGCATCAGGGCGATGCCGACGAAGATGAACACCAGCGTCGAGGCCTGACTGTCGGACATCGGCAGGATGCCCGCCTTCGCCAGAGCCGGAAGCAGGTTCGCCATGAACGCGAACACGACCCAGAACAGGATCGCGCCGAGCGTGGGGCCGAAGACGGTCGCCGCGCCGCCGAGAAGCAGCACGGTCCACAGGAAGAAGGTGAGCGACGTGGTGTAGCTGCCGGGGACCACGGCGGAGGGGAGGACGAACACGATCCCACCCGCCGCGCCGATCATTCCACCGACCACGAGCGCCTGCATCTTGTAGGCGAAGACGTTCTTGCCGAGCGAGCGCACAGCGTCCTCGTCTTCGCGGATGCCCTTGAGCACCCGGCCCCACGGGCTGCGCATCAGCGCCCACACGAGCAGGATCGCGATGGCGAGGACGATGATCCCGAACACGCGGTTCCAGAGATCGTTGGCGCTGAACGTCCACGGACCGAAGCCGTAGGTGCCAGGGGGGAACGGGTTCGCGTCGCGGAATCCGCCGTTGAACTGCGCGAGTCCGTCGGCCGAATTGGTGTACTCGTCGAAGATCTGCGTCGTGAAGAGCAGACGCACGATCTCACCGGCCGCGATGGTCGCGATGGCGAGGTAGTCGGCACGCAGCCGCAGCGTCGGGATGCCGAGGAGTACAGCGAAGAACGCGCCGCCGAGGAGGCCGATCAACATGCCGATCCACCAGGGGAGGCCGAAGGTCAGCACCGAGATGGCGTAGCCGTAGCCGCCGATGGCCATGAACGCGGCCATACCGAAGTTCAGGAGGCCCGCATAGCCGAAGTGCACGGCCAGACCCGTCGCCGCCAGCGCATAGGCGATCGTGACCGGGCTGAGCAGATAGACCGCGGTGTTGGAGAGGATGCTTCCGAAGTCCATGGTCAGCCCAACCTTTCCTTGCGTCCGAGCAGACCTTGCGGCCTCACCAGGAGGATCACGATGAGCACGACGAGGGCGCTCGCGTACTTGAGGTCGGACGGGATCCACAGGGTGGAGACCTCGACCGCGATTCCGACGATGAGCGAGCCGACGAGGGCGCCGAACGCGGTTCCGAGACCACCGAGCGTGATGGCGGCGAAGATGAGCAGCAGCATCTGCATGCCCATGTCCCACTTCACACCGGGGCGGAAGTACGCCCACAGGATGCCCGAGATCGCGGCCAGCGTGCCGGCGAGGATCCAGACGTACCGGACCACCTTGTCGACATCGATACCGGAAGCCGCGGCGAGCTGCGGGTTGTCGGAGATGGCGCGGGTGGCCTTGCCGATGCGGGTGCGCGTGAGGAAGAACGCGACGCCGATGATCACGACGATGCTCACGACGATGCCGATCAGGTCGATGTACGACAGCGAGATCGGACCGAATCGGAAAGGCTCGGGGCTGGCTCCGGGGAGCTGCCGGGTGCCGCCGCCGATCAAGTACTGGAAGGCGTAGCGCAGTGCGAGCGAGAGTCCGATGCTGACGATCATCAGCTGCACGACTCCGAGGCCGCGTCGCCGCAGCGGACGCCAGATGCCGGCATCCAGGGCCCAGCCGAACAGACCGCCGCCGACCACGGCGGCCACGATGCCGACCCAGAGGTCGAGATGCCAGATGCTCGTGGTCACCAGGGCGACCAGGCCGCCCCAGGTGACCATCTCGGCGTGGGCGAAGTTCGACAGGCGGGTCGTGCCGTAGATCAGCGCCGCTCCCATCGAGGCGAGGGCCAGTAGGAGGCCGAAGTTGAGGCCGCCGACGAGGCGCGAGGCGAGCTGGTCGATGAACGAGGTCGTCATCCGCTCGCCCTCACCGAGGAAGAGGTTCATGATCTTCGTGCCGGTGAGTCCGAACTCCACCTCGAACGACGCCGTCGTCCCGGCGATCGGCTGCGTTCCCTCAGGCAGCAGCGCGGGATCCACGATCACTCCGTCGGGGAGGGTGTCCTCGTCGACCGTGAGCGTGTACGTCTCCTTCTCGGGAACGTACAGGCGCCACTTGCCCTCGGCGTCGGTCTCGGTCTCGCCCTCGAACCCGTTGCCCTTGATCGCCATGACGACGCCCTCGACAGGGTCGTCATCGAAGGTGATGACACCGGCGAAGTAGAAGTCGGTGATCTCCTGACCGTCGTCCGTCTCTTCGGCGGAGGCCGCTGCAGGAGGCTGCAACCACAGGAATGCGATGGCGAGCAGCGACGCGAGCAGGATGATGACCCACCGCATTCCGCTTCGATTCGCCGAGATCGTCGGACGCACAGAACCTCCAGCCCAGTACACAGGCCATGACGGAGTTGTTCATCGGCCTTGATGTACGACGGTATGAGCGTAATGTGTCGGCTCTGTTTCAACCAAGGCACGATCTGCTCACGGTGAGAACGATCCCATCACGAAGTTGCGAAATACCGATAGGTCACCCGTGTCGTCCTGCGCGCGATGTCAGCGGGCGCAGGGAATTTCCTCGGCCTCCTCGCGCTTAGAATTGGTACACCCTCGCCCCAGATCGCGCCCGCAGGAGGACAATCCATGGACCAGCACGACCCCTTCGGCTTCGTCGGACTCACGTACGACGATGTGCTGCTCCTCCCGGGGCACACCGACGTCATCCCCAGCGAGGCCGACACCTCGTCACGGATCACTCGCCGTATCTCGGTCGCGACTCCGCTGCTCTCCAGCGCGATGGACACCGTGACCGAGTCGCGCATGGCGATCGCGATGGCACGCGAGGGGGGCATCGGCATCCTGCACCGCAACCTGTCGATCGCCGATCAGGCAGCTCATGTCGACCGCGTCAAGCGCAGTGAATCGGGCATGATCACCGACCCGATCACGACGACGCCGGACGCGACCGTCGAAGAGGTCGACGCGCTCTGCGCCAAGTACCGCATCTCGGGGCTCCCCGTCGTCGACGCCGACGGACGCCTCGTCGGCATCATCACGAACCGCGACATGCGCTTCGTCTCAGGCTTCGAGCGCCAGACCACGTTCGTGAAAGACGTCATGACGTCTGAGGGACTCGTCACCGCGCCGGTGGGCGTCGCCGCAGGCGAGGTCATCGCCCTCTTCGCGCATCACCGCGTCGAGAAGCTTCCGCTCATCGATGAAGACGGCAAGCTCGCGGGCCTCATCACCATCAAGGACTTCGACAAGAGCGAGAAGTACCCGCTGGCCACGAAGGACGACCAGGGTCGTCTGCGCGTCGGTGCCGCGATCGGCTTCTTCGGGGATGCGTGGGAGCGTGCGGAGGCGCTGCGCGACGCGGGCGTCGACGTGCTCGTCGTGGACACCGCGAACGGTCAGTCCCAGGGCGTGATCGAACTGGTCAAGCGCATCAAGGCCGACGAGAGCTTCGCGCACATCGACGTCATCGGCGGCAACGTCGCGACCCGCGAGGGAGCTCAGGCACTCGTCGATGCGGGCGTCGACGCCGTCAAGGTCGGCGTGGGCCCGGGGTCGATCTGCACGACGCGCGTCGTCGCCGGAGTCGGTGTGCCGCAGGTCACCGCCGTGTACGAGGCGTCGCTCGCCGCCCGTCCCGCCGGTGTTCCGGTGATCGCCGACGGGGGGCTGCAGTACTCGGGTGACATCGCCAAGGCGCTCGTCGCCGGCGCCGATGCCGTCATGCTCGGCTCGCTGCTGGCCGGCACCGACGAGTCGCCGGGCGAGATCGTGTTCCAGTCGGGCAAGCAGTTCAAGCAGTACCGCGGCATGGGCTCGCTCGGAGCCATGCAGACCCGCGGCAAGCAGACCTCGTACTCGAAGGATCGCTACTTCCAGGCCGACGTGCCCAGCGACGACAAGCTGATCCCCGAGGGCATCGAGGGCCAGGTGCCCTACCGGGGCCCCGTGGCCGCTGTCGCATATCAGCTGGTCGGCGGGCTGCGCCAGTCGATGTTCTACGTCGGCGCTCGCACCATCGAAGAGCTCAAGCAGCGCGGCAAGTTCGTGCGCATCACGGCTGCGGGGCTCAAGGAGTCGCACCCGCATGACGTGCAGATCGTGGTCGAGGCGCCGAACTACAAGCGCTGAGACGAAAGAGAAGGGGCCGGATGCGAGAGCATCCGGCCCCTTCTTGTGCGCGTGCTCAGTTGCAGGTGTAGGTGACGCCGTCGACGCGCCAGACGCCCGGGCCGAGCTCGGCGCACATCGAGAACAGGTTCGCGAACACCGTCACGACCAGTACGACGCCGATGATCCACAGGATCGTGATCACCGCACCGACGATGATGCCCGCGACGGCGAGTCCCTTGGAGGCTCCCGCCTTGCCGAGCTTGACGGCGGCGACGATGCTGAGGATGAGACCGAGCGGGGCGACCACGAAAGCCAGGACGAGTCCGGCGATCGCGAGTCCGTTCCCTGCAGGTGCGGGCGGCGGGGTCGCATAGCCGGGGCCGGCGACCGGGTATGCGGCGGGGTTCGTGGCAGGGTCTGCGGCGGGGGCGTTGCCGTCCCATGCCGGCGGGGTGTACTGCGGGTCTCCGGGCGGTGGCGGGTTCGTCATGGTCGCTCCGTTCTGCATGGGCGGTCGCTGGGGTCGCCGCGCTCGTAGCCGAGCGTACTGAGGCGCGCGCCGTGCGCGCCATCCCTCGCACGAGCCTTTCGCATGTCCGCGAGGCGGCGTACCGTGCCGGTATGTGCCGCAACATCGTTCCCCTGAACAACCTCGAGCCCGCCGCCACAGACCACGAGTGTCATGACGCGGCGTTGCAGTTCGTGCGCAAGATCGCGGGAACCACGTCGCCGTCCCGAGCGAACCAGGAGGTGTTCGATCGCGCCGTCGAAGAGATCGCGCGCGCCACCAGAGCGCTCGTCGACGATCTGACGACCACCGCGCCGCGCAAGAATCGTGAAGCCGAGGCGACCAAACGGCGTGCGCGTTCGGCCGAGCGGTACGAGGCGATCCGTGTGTTCCAAGAGGAGAAGCGGGCTGCGCGCACCGCTTCCTGACGCGAGCGGAGGCCCGCGGGATCGAGTCACATCCGGTGGCGACTCGGTATGCCAGTATTTAGGGATACCCGCTCGATTTTCCTCGGGCTCGTGACGCGAAGGGCGTCGCGAGCCGCTTGCCGGAGCATGACCGGCAGGGAACCTCCCCATTGAGAGCTGCAGATATGCCTCAGGATGCACCCCGCGTCCTGGTCGTCGACGACGACCCGGACGTCGCCCTGCTCGTGAAGACCGTGCTCGAGAGGCGGGCCGGCTGCGAAGTCGTGGTGGCCGATGACGGCCTTGCAGCCGTCGAACGCCTCGCAGGCTTCAGCCCCGACGTGGTCGTCACCGACATCGAGATGCCCGGTCTCGACGGACTCGAGCTCCTCGCGGAACTCCGTCGGAAGGATCCGCTCGTCCCTGTGATCGTGATGACCGCGCATGTCTCGGTCGAGTACGCCGTCTCGGCGCTACGAGCGCAGGCTGACGAGTTCCTGACCAAGCCTCTCGACAACGCGCGACTGGTCGAGGCCGTCACGAGGCTCGCGGCCGAGGGGCGCGCCAGACGTGAGGCGAATCGCTCACCCGAGGTGGTTCTCGCGATCGGTGCGCACCCCGATGACGTCGAGATCGGCGTCGGGGGCATCCTCGCCGCCCACGCACGCGCGGGCGACTCGATCACGGTGCTCACTCTCTCTCGCGGCTCACGCGGGGGAGACGCGGAGAGCCGTCAGCATGAGTCACTGGCCTCGGCCGACATGCTGGGTGCCCGTCTCTTCCTCAAAGACCTCGTCGACACGGAGATCTCCGGAGGCGGCGCGACGGTGCGGCTGATCGAGGAGGTCGTCCAGGAGGTGCGACCGACGATCGTGTACACGCACTCCAGCCACGACCGTCATCAGGACCACCGAGCCGCGAGCGAGGCGACGATCGCCGCCACCAGGCGGGTGGGCACCGTCGCCTGCTACCAGAGCCCCTCGTCGACGATCGACTTCCGGCCGACGCGCTTCGTCCGCATCGACCAGGATCTCCCTCAGAAGCTGCGGCTGCTCGAGTGCTTCGTCTCGCAGACCGCGACGCGCGACTACCTCGAGCCCGACTTCGTGAGCGCCACCGCCCGATACTGGTCGCGTTTCGGCGGGGGAATGGCCGTGGAGCCGCTCGAGGTCGTGCGCGAGACCGCGGAGTTCATCGGTGCGCACGAACTCGCACGACGGGAGAGCTGATGACTGCACGCGTGCTGGTGACCGGTGCGGGCGGCCCCGCCGGAGTCGCGGTGATCCGCTCCCTCCTGCGTCGCTCCGACCTCGAGGTCTTCGCCGCCGACATGGACGGCTGGGCGAGCGGCATCTATCTGGTGCCCGCCACGCATCGACGGCTCGTGCCGCCGGGGCGAGACGAGGACTTCGTGCCGGCGATCTCGCGGATGGTGGCAGAGGACCGTCTCGACCTCGTGATCTCGACCGTCGACGTCGAGCTGATCGCGCTGGCCGGCCGCCGCGACGAACTCGCTCCCGCCGTGCTCGCCGCTCCTTCCCAGGACACGCTCTCGACGGCGCTCGACAAGCTCCTGCTCGCCGAGCGCTGCGAGTCCACCGGTCGCACTCCGCGCACGGTGCTCGCCGGGGCTGACGCTGCCGCCGTCGACTGGGAATTCCCGGTCTTCGCCAAGCCCCGTCAGGGCGCGGGCAGTCGGGGCATCCGCATGGTCGCCGATCGCGCGGCGCTCGAATCGCTGCCGCTGGATGAAGGACTCATCGTCCAGGACTACCTTCCGGGCGAGGAGTACTCGGTCGACGTGATCGCGGATGCCGCCGGAACCGTGGTCGCCGCCGTGCCCCGCACCCGCGCCAGAGTCGACTCGGGCGTGGCGATCGCCGGTCGCACCGTGCACGACCCTGAGCTCGAGGAGACTGCCGCCGCCATCGCGCGGGCGATCGGTCTCGTCGGCGTCGCGAACGTGCAGCTCCGCCGTGACCGCGAGGGGCGGGCCGTGCTGCTCGAAGTCAACCCGCGGTTCCCCGGAGCCCTTCCGCTCACCGTCGCAGCTGGGGTGGACATCCCCTCGCTCGTCGCGGACCTGTTCCTCGGGCGGAGCATCCCCGCGAGCATCCCCTTCCGTGAGGTCGCCTCCGTGCGCTTTCTCGAAGACATCATCGTCGAGGTCGACGAGGTGCTCGTGTCCGCGCACGCCGGACATCAGGAGGAGCTGTGACCCACGCCCTGCTGAGCGGCGATCATCACGTCCACTCGACGTTCTCGGACGATGCCGTGTCGACGCTGGCCGAGAACGTGACGGCGGCATCCGTCGCGGGCCTCGAGACGCTCCGCCTCGTCGACCACGTCCGCCGCACCACCACCTGGGTTCCCGAGTACCTCACCGCGGTGCGCGCTCTGCACGTTCCGGAGGGGCTCACGGTCCTGACCGGTGTGGAGGCGAAGATCCTGGATGCATCGGGTGAGCTCGACATCCCCGTGCTGCCTGCGGGGATCGACCGGATTCTGATCGCGGACCACCAGTTCCCGGGGGTCGATGGGCCGCTCAGCCCGAGCGCAGTGCGCGAGCGGATCGCCGCGGGCTGGGGTGCCGACGATGCACTGGACCAGCTGGTGTCCGCCCTGATCGCGGCCATGCGCCGCCACCCGGGCAATCAGCTGGCGCACTGCTTCTCCCTCCTCCCGAAGATCGGGCTGGGCGAAGACGATCTCGGCGCGGAACGGGCCGCCGCCTGGGCGACGGCCGCCGCAGAGACCGACACGATGGTCGAGGTGAACGAGAAGTGGGGGTGTCCCGGCATCCCCCTGCTCGATGCCCTGCGCGATGCAGGCGCCGAGCTCGTCGCCTCCACCGACAGCCACGTGGCGTCCGAGGTGGGGCGCTATTCGCGCGTCGCCGAGCTCCTGGGCGACCGAGCGGCGCAGCGCTGATGCCGGAGCTCACCTGGGTCGAGACCGTCGTGGTCGTCATTCTGCTGATCTGCGTTTTCGTCGGCACGCTGCCCGTCGTCAATACGGGCCTGCAGTTCCTCGTGCTGCCCCTGCACGCGTTCCGCAATCACTACAGCAAGGCCGCTCCGTATCACCCTCGCATCGCCGTGCTGATCCCCGCCTGGAACGAGGGCCTCGTGCTGGGCCAGGCGATCGACCGGCTGACGCAGCTCGAGTATCCGGCGGATCGCCTCCGGATCTTCGTGATCGATGACGCGTCGACCGACGACACCCCCGCGGTCGTGGCGGCGAAGGCCCAGGCGTATCCCGGTCGCGTCGTGCACCTGCGCCGCGAGCAGGGGGGACAGGGCAAGGCGCACACTCTCAATCACGGGCTCGAGATCGTCCTCGCGGACGAGTGGACCGAGGCCGTGCTCATCATGGATGCCGACGTGATCTTCGCGCGCGACTCGCTGCGCAAGATGAGCAGGCACCTCGCCGACGAGAAGGTCGGGGCGGTCACCGCGTACATCGCCGAGGGCAGCCGAGACCGCAACTATCTGACGCGCTTCATCGCGATCGAGTACGTGATCGGCCAGCTCTCCGCACGCCGTACCCAGAACGTGGGTGGCGCGATCGCCTGCCTCGCCGGAGGAGCACAGCTGCACTCGCGCGCGAACCTCGAGGCGATCGGCGGTCGAATCCCGACCGGCACGCTCGCCGAGGACACCATGACGACGTTCGAGGGACAGCTCGCCGGCCGGCGCATGGTCTTCGAACCGCACGCGGTCGTTCTCGCCGAAGAGCCCCGCACGATCGACAGCCTCTGGAAGCAGCGACTGCGATGGGCGCGAGGCAACGTGCAACTGACCTCGATCTATCGCAGCCTCTGGTTCCGCCCGAGCACGGTGCACAATCTGGGAAGCTTCTCGTTCGGACTCGCGTGGTTCACGATCCTGCTCCTCCCGGCGTTCATGCTCCTCGCGGCTGCGGCCCTTCTCACGCTGCTGCTCCTGCACAGCGACATCGCCGAGTTCGTGTTCCGCTTCATGTGGATCGCGGCCGCCTGCATCTACCTCTTCTCGATGCTGTATGCGGTTCAGCTGGATCCGCGGATCGGACGTCAGTCGTGGCGTGAGGCCCTGATGTTCCCGGGGCTCGGTGCTCTGCTGCTCATGGCGATCGCCCTCTTCCCCTGGCTGTTCGAGGCGGGGCTGAGCGAACTCGGACTCGCGGTCACCGACCAGACCCGATTCACGTGGGCGATCATCTTCTATCTCTGGGGTCCGATCTCGATGCTCGGCATCTGGCTCGCGCGCACCGTCGAGCCGCTCCCCGGCGGACGGTTCTTCGCCGGGCTGCTCCTGTACGTGTGCGGATACGGCTCCCTGCTCTGCGCCATCACCGTCGATTCGTACATCAAGGAATGGCGTCATGCCGACGCCGCGTGGATAAAGACCGAGAAGATCGGACGGGTCGACTCATGACCGAAGCACCTTCGCGCAGCGTCGAGGAGGAGGAGATCGCGACGGACGCCCGTCGCGAGAAGCGCCTCATCCCTCAGGCGCTCCTCGCTCTCGGCATCGTCGTCGTGATCGTCGTCGTGCGAGAGCTGTTCCTGCGATGAGCGCGCGGCCGCTGGCCCTCGTCGTCGAGGACAGCGCTGATCAGATGGATCTCCTGCGGCGGTATCTCGACCGTGAGGGATTCGATGTGTTCGCGGCGATGGACGCGGAGACCGCGATCGCCGCCTTCGCGGGGATGAACCC
This sequence comes from Microbacterium sp. LWH13-1.2, assembly GCF_038397735.1. Lineage (NCBI taxonomy): Bacteria > Bacillati > Actinomycetota > Actinomycetes > Micrococcales > Microbacteriaceae > Microbacterium > Microbacterium sp. LWH13-1.2. The sequence continues at coordinate 493,936 of NZ_CP151635.1, forward strand.
GGCCGTCGCGGTGATCGACCTCCTGCTCCCCGGCATCACCGGCGAGGAGTGCGCACGCCTCGTGCAGGCGAGATTTCCGGACTGCTTCCTCATCGTGAGCTCGGTGCTCGACGTGGCCGACTATCCGGATGCCGATGCGGCGCTGCCGAAGCCGATCGTCGGCGCCGACCTGCGCCGGCTGCTCCGAGGGGTGGCCCGGTGACCACGACGAACGTCGTGCAGGCGTCGATGGAGCGGGGATGGCGGAAGTACTTCGACAATCCGACGCCTCTGATCAAGCAGGGCCCCACGGCGATCGCCGTCGGGATCGCGGCACTCCTGATGTGGGCGATCCCCGGGGTGCCCGTCACCGACGGGGTCGTCGCGATCACCGGCATCCTCGCCGTGGCCGCGGTCACCGCGCTGGCGGCAGTCCTCTCCGCGCGCGGGGTGTACGACGGCTGGGCGGCGATGCTGATCCCGATCGTCAGCATCCTCGGTATCGGCGCGCTGCGCGCAGGCACCGGCGGAGCGACGTCGCTCTTCTCGTCCCTCGTGCTCCTGCCCGTGATCTGGATCGCCGCGGCTCCCGGTCGCAAGCAGGTCCTCATCGTCGGGATCTTCACGTCGATCGCCCTGCTGATGCCGAACATCATCGATCCGCCCGAGGATTCGGCCGCCTGGCTGCGCGGCATCATCGGGCCGCTCGTGTTCGCGACGGTGGGTGCGATCGTGAACGAGCTCTCCAGACTCCAGCGGCTGCGCACGTCGCAGGCCGAGGCGCTCGTCGCCGAGCGGACCGCCGCACTGGTCGCGAATCAGGCGATGCTCGAGAAGCTCAGCGCCAGCGAGCAGCAGTACCGCGGGCTGTCGGAATCGTTCGCCAGCCTCTGGAATTCGATCACCGGACAGGCGGTCATCGCGACCGACAACTGCGGCACGATCACGGCGTGGAACCCCGGAGCCGTGCGGCTTCTCGGCATGCCTGTGCGCGACGCCCTCGCGGGCGTGAGGGCCGACCGCTTCTTCGACTCGGCCATGCTCGCGCAGTTCGCACCGGCCTCGGCGGCGATGAGCAGCGAAGACCGGCTGCATCCCGGACTGCGGGCACTCTTCGACGAGGCCGACTCGGGACTGTCGGTCGACTCGCACATCGACGTCACGACGGTCGGCGGATCCTCCGTGCCGGCGCGTATGACGGTGTCGCCGTACCAGGACTCGGACGGCTCCAGACACGGCTACCTGCTCGTGATCACCGATGAGACCCGGGCGGTCGAGGTCGCGCGCATGAAGGACGAGTTCGTCGGCATGATCTCGCATGAGCTGCGCACACCGCTGAGCGCGATCATCGGATTCCTCGATCTGCTGCAGAACGACCCGGCGCAGCCGCTCACGACCGATCAGCAGGAGTTCGTCGGGATCATCGAGCGCAACGCGCAGAGACTGCTCAATCTCGTGGGCGACCTCCTCTTCACCGCTCAGGTCGAGTCCGGCAGGTTCCCGCTCGAGCGCCGAGAGGCGGACGTCGTCGAGCTCGTGCGCAACGCCGTGGAGTCCGCCGGACCCCATGCGCAGCGCGAGGGGATCGAGATCGTCGCGGAGGTGCCGACTGCTCCTGTGCGTCTGTCGATCGACTCGGGGCGGATCGGTCAGGCGCTCGACAACCTCCTCTCGAACGCGATCAAGTTCACGGGCTCCGGCGGGCGGGTCACGGCGAGCGTGCGGATGCTCGACGGAGCGGTCGAGCTCGCGGTCAGGGACACCGGCGTCGGGATCCCGGAAGACGAGCAGGGAATGCTGTTCACACGTTTCTTCCGCGCATCGACGGCGACGCAGAACGCGGTCCCCGGGGTGGGGCTCGGGCTCACGATCACCCGGGCGATCATGCTCGCCCACGGCGGATCCATGGACGTGACGAGCAAGGAGGGCGTCGGCACCGAGTTCCGGATGATCCTTCCCGCCGCCCCTCGCACGGAAGCCATCCAGGTCGTCCGGTAGGTGCGATCGACCACCGGCCTGCTTCCTGATAGCCTGGTCGGCTCGCCATGCGGGCGGAAGGACGGCCACGCACGGTGGGATATATCGATGTAGCTGGGGTCTCGCTGACCCTCCCCGACGGCAGACCGCTGTTGGACGAAGCGACGTTCCGCGTCGGTTCCGGTTCGACGAGCGCGCTGATCGGACCGAACGGTGCGGGCAAGACGACGTTGCTCCGAATCATCCGCGGCGATCAGGCAGCCGACTCCGGTGTCGTCACGATCGACGGCGGGCTCGGAGTCATGGATCAGTTCGTCGGACACGGCGAAGCAGGCCAGACCGTTCATGAGCTGCTGGTGCGCGTCGCGCCTCGACGGATCCGCCAGGCGGCCGAAGCACTCGAAGAAGCCGAGAACGCGCTGATCGAGCGGGACGAGCACGACACCCAGATGGCGTACGCGACGGCGATCGCCGAGTACGCGGACGCCGGCGGATACGAGCACGAGACGATCTGGGATCAGTGCACGGTGGAGGCCCTCGGGGTGCCCTACGAGCGAGCGCGCTTCCGCGAGCTGACCACGCTCTCGGGAGGGGAGCAGAAGCGTCTCGCGCTCGAGGCGCTGCTGCGCGGCCCCGACGAGGTGCTGCTTCTCGATGAGCCCGACAACTACCTCGACGTGCCGACCAAGCGCTGGCTCGAGGAGCAGCTGCGCCAGACCCCGAAGACCGTGCTTCTCGTGTCGCACGACCGCGAGCTCCTCGCACGCGCCGTCGACCGGCTCGTCACTCTCGAACCGGGAGGGGCAGGGGCGTCTGCGTGGGTGCACGGCGGCGGCTTCGCGACCTATCACCAGGCGCGCAGCGACCGGATGGACCGTCTCGACGAGCTGCGTCAGCGGTGGGACGAGCAGCACGAGAAGCTGCGCATCCTGGTCGCGAACCTCAAGGTGAAAGCCTCGGCGAACGACGGGTTCGCCTCGAGATACCAGGCGGTCCAGACCCGTCTCCGCAAGTTCGAAGATGCGGGTCCGCCGCAGGAGCGACCTCCTGCCCAGGAGTTCGACATGCGCCTACGCGGTTCGCGCACCGGCAAGCGCGCGGTCGTCGCGGAGCGGCTGGAGCTCACCGGGCTGATGCGCCCCTTCGACGCGGAGGTCTGGTACGGAGATCGCGTCGCCGTGCTGGGCTCCAACGGCTCGGGCAAGTCGCACTTCCTGCGCCTGCTGGCCCGCGGAGGGAGCGACCCGGACTCGACCCTCGGTCACGTGACCTCGACGGGGGAGCAGCTCTCCGAGGTGGCGCACTCCGGCCGAGCGGTCCTCGGTGCACGGGTGGTTCCCGGTCTGTTCGCGCAGACGCACGCGCACCCCGAGTTCGTGGGGCGCACGCTGCTCGAGATCCTGCACCGCGGTGACGAACGACGAGCGGGGATGCCGCGGGATGCCGCGAGCTCGGCGCTCGACCGCTACGGGCTCGTGCGCCAGGCGCAGCAGACCTTCGAATCGCTGTCGGGAGGGCAGCAGGCACGGTTCCAAGTGCTGCTTCTCGAGCTCTCCGGTGCGACGCTGCTTCTGCTCGACGAGCCGACCGACAACCTCGACATCGAGTCGGCCGAGGCGCTCGAAGACGCGCTGGCGCGATTCGAGGGCACCGTGCTCGTGGTCACCCACGACCGCTGGTTCGCGCGGTCGTTCGATCGGTTCCTCGTGTTCGGCTCGGACGGGGAGGTGTACGAGGCGGGCGCCCCCGTGTGGGATGAACGTCGCGTCGCGCGGTCCCGCTGAGGCCGACAGGTCACGGCAGGCGGAAGGGCTCGGCCGCGAGTGCGGTCGGGTCGAGCGCAAGGTCGGCGAGGGTGGCGCCCACTCCCGGTGCGAACTTGAATCCGTGCCCCGAGAAGCCCGCGCCCACCACGATCCGTCCCCGTCGATCGAGCACGAAGGCGCTGTCGTCCGTCGAGGTGTAGGTGCAGCTGATCGGGACGGCGGATGCCGCGTCGAGGCCGGGCATCCATTCGCGCACGTAGTCGGCGAGCGCATCGGCGTGGGTCGTCAGGTGCGGGCGCGCATCGGGGTCGACCGCATCGCCGACCCGGTGGAACCCGACCTTGACACCCTCGCCCGGAGTCGGCATGCCGTACACCGTCGCCGGATAGCGGTCGGGGTCGACGTAGTGGTTGAACGACGGCCAGGCCGACCCGTCGACGGGCCGGAAGTGGGCGGGCGTCTCCTCGGTGACGTCGAGCCGGGGGAGTCGGATGCCGGGGAGCATCCGCTCGGTCCAGGCACCCACTGTGACGACGGCGACCTCGGCGTGGATCCGCTCGTCGGCGAGCACGAGTTCGACACCGGCATCCGTTTCGTCGACCCGCGCGACCGGGGTCTCCCAGCGCACCTCACCTCCCGCGTCGACGATGCGTCGCTCGAGTTCCCGCAGGGCGGCGGATGCTCGAGCCACCCCCGCGTCTCGGGAGAACAGCACCGGATCGGCGAACCGCATGCCCGGCCAGCGGGACGACGCCTCGGCGGGGGACAGGATCTCGGCGTGGATGCCCCGCTCATGGAGGCGGTGCTCGACCGAGGACGCATCGAGATCGCCGTGCGTGACCAGGCCGTGCAGGCGCAGCAGTGGCTCGCCGTCGACCGTGCCGAGGGCGTCCCAGCCGTCCCGCGCACGGAGGAGCAGATCGAGGTAGTGCTCCTCGTCGTAGGCGTTGTTGAAGTTGCGCGTCGCCCCGTGCGAGGCTCCTTCGCGATGCCCGCGGGCGAAGCGCTCGAACACCACCGGTCGATGACCGCGTCTGGTCAGCTCCCACGCGGTGGCGAGCCCCATCACGCCGCCTCCGACGACGGCGATCTCCACGGCATCCACCGACATACTGCCTCCTGACCTCCCTCCCAGTGTCCCAGCCGTCGGTACCTCCGCGTGCGCCCGGTAGTCTGGAGTGGTGACCATGGAGATCGAGCTCGGCCGAGGCAAGCGCGCACGCCGCGCGTACACGTTCGACGACATCGCGGTGGTGCCGTCGAGGCGCACGCGCAACCCTGAGGATGTGTCGACCGCCTGGACGATCGACGCCTTCGGCTTCGGCATCCCGGTGCTGGGCGCCCCGATGGACTCCGTCGTGAGTCCGCAGACGGCGATCATGCTGGGGCAGCTCGGCGGTCTGGGTGTGCTCGACCTCGAGGGGCTGTGGACCCGGTACGAGAACCCCGAGCCGCTGCTCGCCGAGATCGCCGGTCTCGACGAGGGCCAGGCGACCGCGCGGATGCAGCAGCTCTACGCGGAGCCGATCAAGCCCGCCCTCATCACGCAGCGCCTCGCCGAGATCCGCGAGGCCGGTGTGACCGTCGCCGGCTCCCTGACCCCGCAGCGCACGCAGGAGTTCTACGACACCGTCGCCGCTGCAGGCGTCGATCTGTTCGTGATCCGCGGCACGACGGTCTCGGCCGAGCACGTGTCGAGCGTCGACGAGCCGCTGAACCTCAAGAAGTTCATCTACGACCTCGACGTGCCCGTGATCGTCGGCGGCGCAGCCACCTACACGGCCGCGCTGCATCTGATGCGCACGGGCGCTGCCGGCGTGCTCGTCGGCTTCGGCGGGGGAGCGGCATCGACCACCCGCGCCACGCTCGGCATCCACGCGCCGATGGCGACGGCCGTCTCGGACGTCGCGGCTGCTCGGCGCGACTACCTCGACGAGTCGGGCGGACGCTACGTGCACGTGATCGCCGACGGCGGAGTCGGCACGTCCGGCGACATCGTCAAGGCGCTCGCGATGGGAGCGGACGCCGTCATGCTCGGTGTCGCGCTCGCTCGCGCCACCGACGCACCCGGCCGTGGCTTCCACTGGGGCCCCGAGGCGCACCACCCGAAGCTCCCGCGCGGTCGCCGCGTCGAGGTCGGCGGCATCGGCACCCTCGAGGAGATCCTCTACGGTCCCGCACCCGTCGCCGACGGCACGGCGAACCTGATCGGCGCGCTCCGCAAGTCGATGGCCACCACCGGATACTCCGACCTCAAGGAGTTCCAGCGGGTCGAGGTCGTCCTCGCACCCTACGAGGCCTGAGGCTCCGCTCGTCACCGTGACTTCACCCGCACTGTTCCCACCGACCCTTCGCGAGGTCATGCTCCGGGGACGCTGGATCGGGATGCTCGTGCTGTGCCTGGTCGTCGCCGGCGTGTTCGCCTGGCTCGGTCAGTGGCAGCTCGAGCGTGCGATCGAGACCGACCCGCCGCCCGCCGGCGTGACCGAGGAGGTGCGTCCGCTGACCGATGTGGTCGAGCCGGGCGTCTACCTGCCTGAGCCGCTCGTCGGTCAGAAGGTCGAGACGTCGGGCACCTGGGTTCCGGATGACTTCCTCGTGGTGTCGAGCCGTTTCAACGACGACGTCGAGGGCTACTGGGTCACCGGCCAGCTGCGGGTCGCCGATCGCACCTCGATCGCCGTGGCGATCGGCTGGACGGCCGACCGTGCCGTCGCCGATGACGCCGTCGAGAAGCTGAACGCGGGAGAGGCGGAGGCCTCGATCACCGGACGCCTCATCTCGGATGAAGGCCCAGCGGTTCCGCCCAAGGATGACCCGCAGCGCATGGACAAGATGTCCACCGCCGCGCTGCTCAGCCACTGGCACGACATCGATCAGCTCGACGTGTATCGGCCGTACCTCGCATCGCAGACGGCTGCGGCCGGCCTGTCGGACATCTCCTCCCCGGCGCCCGACGAGATGTCGCCGGTGAACTGGCTCAACGTCTTCTACGCGGTCGAGTGGGCGATCTTCGCGGGCTTCGCGTTCTACCTCTGGTACCGACTCGCGAAGGATGCCTGGGAGCGCGAGGTCGAGGAGTTCGAAGACGCCGTGGCGGGCGAGTCGGCCTGATCCCGACGCGCTTCTGCGCGCGACCTCGTGCGCATCCGAGCGCGGATGCAGGCGATATTCCACCTTCGTCAGGGGTCGTTTCCGACGTTCGGTGAGGGCTTGGTTACCAATCGGAAAACTCCGTTGAGGTTGTCCGAGGGCCTCCGTATGCTCGCTCACATGTGCGTCAGCTGAGAGCGCGCAGCCACGGTTTCACGAGAGCCGTCGCCAGACGATACCCGAGGAGACAACACAGATGATGTCCGCTCCCGACGCCGTGAACCGCGAGGTTCCGGGGTCAGTTCGCAGAAGTCGGGGGCGTCTCGGCGTCCTCGCCGCCACCTGCGTCGCAGCTCTCGGCGCCAGCGCCCTGATCGCAGCGCCCGCATCCGCCGACGTCGCAGGGACGGGGGTGGTCATCAACGAGGCGTACCTCTCCGGAGGCAGCGCAGGCGCCGCGTTCACGAACAAGTTCGTCGAGCTCTACAACCCCACCGCGGCACCCGTCACTCTCGACGGACTCTCGCTGCAGTATCGATCGGCGACGGGTACGGGCGCCTCCAACGGGGTCGCGCCGCTGACCGGCGTCATCCCGGCAGGCGGCCACTACCTCGTGCAGGCCGGCAGCAACGGGGCCAACGGTGCCGCTCTGCCGACGGCCGACGCGGTGAGCACGCTCAACCCGAGCGGCACCAACGGCACGCTCGCCCTCGTGAACGGCACCGCGGCGGTCACGCTGACCCCCGGCTCGGTCACGGGTGTCGACGGAGTGATCGACGTTCTCGGCTACGGCACCTCGAACACCTTCGAGACCACGGCGGCGACGCCGCCCACCGGCAACACGGACGTCAAGTCGCTGAACCGCACAGACGGCAAGGACACCGACGACAACAGGGCGGACTTCAGCCTCTCGGCGACCATCACGCCGCAGAACACCGGTACCGGCACCGACCCCGACCCGGAGCCCGAACCCGACCCGACCGCGGTGTCCATCGCCGAGGTGCAGGGCACGACCGACGTGTCGCCGCTGAACGGACAGACCGTCACGGTCGAGGGCGTGGTCACGGCCGACTACCGCACCGGCGGCTACAAGGGCATCGTCATCCAGACCCAGGGATCCGGCGGCGAGACCGACGCGACGCCTGGTGCGTCCGACGGCGTCTTCGTCTTCCTCAACGCGCTGGCCCCGACCCTCGAGATCGGTGACCTCGTCTCGGTCACGGGGTCCGTGAGCGAGTACTTCGGCCAGACGCAGATCAACCCCGCGGCTCTGTCTGCGATCTCCGTGGTGCAGGCGGGCGTCGGGGTGCCCGCGCTCACGCCGCTCCCCGACACGGTCGAGGGAGCGGACCGCGAGCAGTACGAGAACATGTACGTCGCACCCGCTGGCACTTACCGCGTCGCATCCAGCCACCAGCTCTACAACTTCGGTTCGCTGTGGCTGAACGCCGGAGCCGATCTGAACGTGAAGAGCACCGAGCTCGTGCGTCCGGGAGCAGAGGCCGCGGCGATCGCCGCGGCGAACCGCGCCAACCGCATCCTCCTCGACGACGGCTGGTCGATCCAGGTCACGAACAGCGGTCACCCGAACGACCAGCCCTACTTCACGAAGGACCTCGTCGTCCGCAACGGCGACACGGTCGACTTCAGCGACAACGGATACGTGCTGCAGTACGGCTTCGACGACTGGCGTCTGCAGCCGGTCGTGCCGATCGACAGCACCTCGTCCGATGATCTGAAGGCGGGCTTCGCGGCGACGAACCCGCGCAGCGAGTCTGCACCGACGGTGGGCGGCGACGTGCAGGTCGCGTCGTTCAACGTCTTCAACTACTTCACGACGCTCAAGAGTGAGAACTCGAACGCTCGGGGCGCGGCGAACGCGGCTCAGTTCGAGATCCAGAAGTCCAAGATCGTCGCGGCGATCAACGGACTCGACGCCGAGATCGTCTCCCTCATGGAGATCGAGAACTCGATCAAGCTCGGCGGCTCGCTCGACGAGGCGCTGGCCGATCTGGTCGACGGGCTCAACGAGGCACTCGGCAGTGACGAGTGGGACTACGTCCGCACCCCCGACGAGCTGAACGACTCGGCCACGACCGACTTCATCACCAGCGCGATCATCTACAAGAAGGATGCCGTCGAGACGGTGGGCGAGAGCCTGACCGTGACCGATGAGACGGTGTGGGGCAACGCCCGCGAGCCGATCGCTCAGGCGTTCGACATCGACGGCCGCGTCGTCACGGTCGTGGCGAACCACTTCAAGTCGAAGTCGGCACCCGAGGGCGGCGGCGCGGAGCCGGCTGACGGCCAGGGCTTCTTCAACGCCGATCGGGTGAAGCAGGCGAACTCGCTCAAGGGCTTCACCGAGGAGATCGAGCAGGAGACCGGCAGCAGCGACATCCTGCTGATCGGCGACTTCAACGCCTACGCGAAGGAAGACCCGATCGAGGTCTTCACGACGGCGGGGTGGAGCGACGTCGCTCGCGAGAAGGCCCCCGAACAGCACACCTACACGTTCGACGGAGAGCTCGGCTCACTCGACCACGTGCTGGCGTCGCCGTCGCTGGCCGCATCGATCACGGGTGCGGGTGTGTGGAGCATCAACTCCCCGGAGTGGAGCGACCGCGGTTACGCGTTCGGCGCCACCGAGGCGGGCACGCCGTTCCGCTCCAGCGACCACGACCCGATCATCGTCGGCGTCTCGTCGGAGGTCCCGCCGGTGAGCATCGACATCGTCACGATGAACGACTTCCACGGCCGGATCGAGGCCGACGGCGCTGCCGCAGGCGCGGCTGTCGTCGCCGGAGCGGTGCAGCAGTTCCGCTCGGAGAACCCGAACACGATCTTCGCCGGTGTCGGTGACCTGATCGGCGCGTCGACGTTCACCTCGTTCATCAACGACGACAACCCCACGATCGACGCACTCAACGCAGCCGGCCTCGACGTCAGCGCAGCAGGAAACCACGAGTTCGACCAGGGCTGGGAGGACCTGCGCGACCGCGTGCAGGACCGAGCGGACTGGGAGTACATCTCGTCGAACGTGTTCGTGACCGAGACCGGCGAGCCCGCGCTCGCCCCGGCCTGGGTCAAGGAACTCGACGGCGTGCGCGTCGGCTTCGTCGGAGCGGTGACCGAGGACCTCGATTCGCTCGTGTCCCCTGAGGGCATCGCGGACCTCGAGGTGCGCAGCATCGTCGACTCGGTGAACGCCGTGGCCGACGACCTGCGCGATGGAGACCCCTCCAACGGTGAGGCGGATGTCGTCATCCTCCTGGTCCACGAGGGCGCATCCAGCGTCGAGCTGTCGAGCATCACTCCGGACTCGCCCCTGGGCGAGATCGTCTACGGGGTCGACGAGGATGTGAACGCCATCGTGTCGGCGCACACGCACCTCGCGTACAACCACGTCATCGACGGGCGTCCGGTCATCTCGGCCGGTCAGTACGGCGAGAACCTGGGTCTCATGAACCTGCAGGTCGATCCGAAGACCAAGGACCTGATCTCGATCACGAACGAGATCAAGCCGCTCACGTCCGCGGGTCAGCCGCTCTACCCGGCGGTTCCGGCGGTGGCTGACATCGTCGCGAAGGCGAAGGCCGACGCAGACGTTCTCGGGGCGGTGAAGGTCGGAGACATCACCGCCGACTTCAACCGCGCTCGCCAGACGAACGGGTCGGAGAACCGCGGTGGCGAGTCCACCATCGGCAACTTCGTGGCCGACGTGCAGAAGTGGTCCACCGGCGCGGACATCGCGCTGATGAACCCGGGCGGCATCCGCGCAAACCTCACGTACGCCTCGTCGAACGCGAACGACCCGAACGGCAACGTCACCTACCGCGAGGCGGCGACGGTGCAGCCGTTCGCCAACACGCTGGTGACGCTGACCCTCACCGGTGCGCAGCTGAAGGGCGTTCTCGAGGAGCAGTGGCAGCCGGCAGGCTCTGCTCGTCCGTTCCTCAAGCTCGGCGTCTCGGAGGGGCTCGTCTACACGTACGACCCCGCTGCGGCTGCGGGCTCGCGGGTCACGTCGATCACGCTCAACGGGACCGCGATCGATCCGGCGGCGAACTACACGGTCGCAGCCAACTCGTTCCTCGCCGCAGGTGGAGACAACTTCTTCACCTTCAAGGAGGGCACGGGCAAGCGCGACACCGGGAAGATCGATCTTCAGTCGATGGTCGACTGGTTCGACGCCAACAAGACCGCGACCCCCGACCTCGCACAGCGTGCCGTGGGTGTCTCGGTCAGCGCACCGGATGCCGACGGCTACAGCGCCGGCGACCAGGTGACGGTCGCGCTCTCGTCGCTGGCGTTCAGCGCGGGAGAGCAGGCACCCGGTGAAGTGACCCTGTCGCTCGGCGGCACGCAGGTCGCCGCAGGCGCCGTCGATCCGACGATCGTCGACACCACGGACGAGGTGGGGCGCGCGTCGCTCGGCTTCACGGTTCCCTCTGGTGTCTTCGGAGAGCAGCTGCTCACCGTCGCCGTCGCAGGTACCGGCACCACGGTGCAGGTGCCGTTCACGATCGCGGGTGAGGAGCCGGCGGAGTTCGCGGGCTCCATCGACCTCGGTTCCTCGAAGGTCGCCGCAGGAAAGAAGCTGACGATCACCGGTGAGGGCTACGAGCCGGGCGAGACCGTGACGGTCGAGCTGCGACCGAAGAAGGGTGCGGCCACCGAGGTCGGCACGGTTCAGGTCACGGCGGACGGCACTTTCTCGACCTCGGTCACCGTGCCGAAGAGCACGCAGCCGGGCAAGTACACGGTCGCGGTCGCTCAGGCCGACGGAGACGAGGCCACGGCCACCGTCACCGTGAACCGCGCAGGCGGGATCGGCGGCATCATCGGTGGCATCCTCGACTGGCTGTGGGACCTCCTGAACGGGTGGTTCTGACGCCCTGGGGCGTGTGACGCAGGCATGACAGAGGCGAAGGCCGTCGGGAACTCTCCCGGCGGCCTTCGTCGTGCGTCCGAGTGGTCCGACCCGGTCAGGCGGTGATGACCTCGACCTCGGCCTGCGCGAGAGCGGCCGCGAAAGCGGATTCCGGGGGAGTGTCCGTGACCAGGTAGTCCGCGCGGTCGAGGGTCGCGACCTGAGCGAACAGGCGGCGGCCGAACTTCGAGGAGTCGGCGAGGATCGCGGTGCGCTCGGCGCGCTGGATCATCTCGGACATCATGTTCGCATCCCCCATGTTCGACGTCGAGAACCCTGCGTCGTCGATCGCTCCGACGGCGATCAGCGCCAGATCGCACCGGATGTCGACCTCGGGCCCTCCGGGCGTCATCGTGAAGGTGACGGGCCCGGTCGTGGCCTGAGTGATCGCCCGCACGGCTCCGCCGAAGACATAGAGGTCGCGGAAGGCGGAGGGTGAGATCTCCGCAGGGATCCGCAGGTTGTTCGTCGCGATCGTGAGGTCGCGGTGGTTCCGCAGGGCACGGGCGAGAGCCAGGGTCGTGGTCCCGGCGTTGAGCATGACGACGGCCCCATCGTCGATCAGGCCCGCGGCGAGGCGCGCGATCTTCTCCTTCTCCTCGGTCTGCAGCCGAAGCCGGACGTCGAGTGCGCGGTCCTTGAGCTGCCCCTCGGCGCTGACCGCTCCGCCGTGCGTGCGGATGACGACGCCTTCGCGATCGAGCTGGTCGAGATCGCGGCGGATCGTGTCGATGGAGACGTGAAAGTGCTCGGCGAGACCGCCGACAGTCACTTCTCCCACCTGCTCGACGTAGGAGGCGAGATCCGCCTTCCGACCCGCCGGGAGGCGGCGCTTGGGCGAGGGTGCAGTTGCTTCCATGCACACATCTCTAGCACAGAGAAGCGGGAAAGTCGGCAGAGTTCAGCAGAAAACCGCAGATCGAATTCAGCGGCGATGTGCCGTGCGGCGCCCGCCGTGACGGAGATGCGCGGAGAGATCTGTGATTACATCCATCGAATAGCGCAAAGAAAGGCTTGACGTTCTTGCAAATGGCGGCATAATATTGCTCAAAACCGCACGAACAAGCATCGAAGCGCGTGTGCGGCACGATCTCGAAGAGGAGAAGTGATGATCACAGTGGGGCGAGGGCGACGCATTCTGAAGCTCGCCGGCGCAGCGACAGCAGCCGTGACAGTCCTGGCGGTGGCAGGGTGCGCGGCAGGCGACAGCGGAACCGATGGAGGAGACGGCGGAGACGTCACGATCGAGTTCGCACAGTGGTGGGAGCCCGAGCTCCCCGACGGTGAGTTCCGGGCACTCATCGACGAGTTCGAAGAAGCCAACCCGGGCATCACGGTCAAGCTCGTGAGCGGACCCTACGCATCGACCAAGGAGCAGCTGTTCGCCGGAGCGGCATCCGGCACCATGCCGGACGTCGTCGGACTCGACGGCGCGTGGGTCAACGACTTCGCCTCGCAGGGCGTCATCGCAGACCTGACCGCCCTGATGAAGGAGAACGACTACGACGACAGCGAACTGGCGAGTCAGATCCAGGTCGACGGCAGCACCTACATGATCCCGGTCGTGAACTTCGTCTACCCGATGTTCACGAACGACACCCTGCTGGCCGACGCGGGCGTCTCAGCCCCGCCGACCACCCGCACGGAGTTCGCGGATGCCGCATCGAAGGTCTCGGCCCTCGGCGGCGACGTCTCGGGCTGGGTGCTCCCGCTCTCCCTCGAAGCGCCGAACGGCGTGCAGAACGACGTCATGTCGTGGGTGTGGGCGTCGGGCGGATCGATGTTGAAGGACGGTCAGCCTGATCTGACCAACGGCGACGTCACGTCGGCAGTCGAGTTCATCGGCGGCATGTGGGATGACGGCTCGATCGCCTCCGGTTCCTTCACCATGAAGGAGCAGGACAAGGTCGAGGAGTTCACCAACGGTCGCGTCGGCATGATGATCGACTCGCTCGCGCACATCAACCTGATCCGTGAGACGAACCCCGACCTGACCTTCTCGATCTCGGCGCTCCCTGCCGAGGACGGGTACGACGGCGAGCGGGGCATCCCCTACGCATCCTGGGGCATCGGTGTGGCCGAGAACTCGGAGCACAAGGACGCCGCGTTCAAGCTGGTCGAGTTCCTGATGAGCGAGCAGACCAACTCGGAGCTCTCGACCATGGCCAAGGCCTTCCCCGGCAACTCGAAGTCGGTCCCCGACTTCGTGAACGATGACGAGCTGTTCAAGCAGGCGTTCGACATCTACCAGGCGGGATACCCGGCGAACGAGTTCACCGGACTCCCCGTCGCCGAGGAGCTGATGCGTCAGCTCGGCGAGCAGCTGCAGTCGGCCTTCGACGGGCAGCAGTCGATCGACGACGCGCTCAAGAAGGCGCAGGAGAGCTGGAAAGCGGAGTTCTGACCTCCCGCTTCCCGAATGAACGGGGTGCCGCATCGCGACCGATGCGATGCGGCACCCGACCAACCAAGGAGCCATGCTTCCCATGAGTCTGAGAACATCCGACGACACCGAGGTGATCGTCACCGGGGTCGCGATGTCGCGTCGCCGGCGGCAGCTGCGCAAGACCACCGAGTCGTACGCCTTCCTCTCGCCGACCATCATCCTGCTCTTCGTCCTGATGATCGTGCCGATCGTCATGGTGATCGGCTACTCGTTCCAGGACAACGTGATCCTGAACAAGTCGCCCGAGTTCGTCGGCATCGGCAACTACGTCGAGATCCTGTCGGACCCGCGCTTCTGGAAGGCCACCGGCAACACGATCCTCTTCACGGTGACCAGCGTCGTCGCGCACCTGGTGCTCGGACTCGCCTTCGCGATGATGCTGAACAGCCCGCTGCTCGGCCGCTTCTCGCGCTCCTTCTTCCGCGCGCTCTACGTGCTGCCGTGGCTCTTCACGGTCGCCGTCATCGCCGTTCTGTGGCGCATGCTCCTCGCCCCGAACGGCGTCGTGAACTTCCTGCTCAACACCGATATCGAATGGCTCGCCTCGCCGCAGCTCGCGCTCGGGACGATCATCTTCATCAACATCTGGGCCGGGTACCCCTTCTTCATGGTGAGCCTGCTGGCGGGTCTCCAGGGCATCCCGAACGAGCTGAACGAGGCCGCGACCGTTGACGGCGCGGGTGCGGTGCAGCGTTTCTGGAACGTCACCGTCCCGCAGCTCCGGCCGATCATCGTCAGCCTCGTGCTGCTCGATCTCATCTGGACCTCTCAGCAGTTCGCCCTCATCTGGATGACGACCGGCGGCGGACCGATCGATGTGACCGAGGTGCTCAGCACATTCACCTACAAGCTCGCCTTCGCCAAGTACGACTTCTCGCTCGCCGCGACTTCCGCGGTGCTGGTCCTGCTCATGTCGATGGTGCTCGCCGTCTTCTACGTCCGTCACCAGAAAGCGAGGGACTGATCATGGCTCTCACCGTTCAGAACCAGCGTCGCGTCGCCAAGACCGGCGTGATGATCGGCCTGATCCTCGGCGCCGTGTTCGCCGCGGGCCCGGTGCTCTGGATGCTCTCGAGCTCATTCAAGTCGAACACCCAGATCTTCGAGCTCCCGCCGCGACTCCTCACCGACACGTTCTCGTTCGACGCGTACATCGCGATCTTCACGAACCCCGAGACGATGCGGTTCTTCCTGAACAGCTACGTCGTCGCCGGTTCCGTCACGATCCTGACGCTCCTCGTCGCGATCCAGGCGGCATACGCGTTCAGCCGCTTCGACTTCCGGGGCAAGCGCATCCTGAACGTCGTGATCGTCAGCGTGCAGGCCGTTCCGCCGATCACCCTGCTGATCCCGTACTTCGGGCTGATGGTGGCGCTCGGGCTCTACAACTCGTACCTCGGGCTGATCCTGACCTACATGGTGTTCACGCTGCCCTACGCGATCATCATGATGACCGGCTACTTCAACACCCTCCCGAAGGAGCTCGACGAGGCCGTGCGTGTCGACGGTGCAGGATCGATGACCGCCCTGTGGCGCATCCTGGTGCCGATCTCGATCCCCGGCATCGTGTCCGTCGGCATCTACACCTTCATGATCGCGTGGAACGAATACCTCTTCGCGCTGACGCTCACCCGCACGATCGACATGCGCACGGTGCCCATCGGCATCCAGCTGCTCATGGGCCAGCACTCGTACGAGTGGAACCAGATCATGGCGATGAGCGTGCTCGGATCCATCCCCGTGCTCATCCTCTTCCTCTTCTTCCAGCGGTACTTCATCAGCGGTCTCACGGCGGGGTCCGTGAAGAGCTGACGTCGTGCCGACGGATCAACGACCACCACGAAACAGGAGAATCAAGTGCTCTACACCGGCAAATCCATCCTCGATGTCGCCAATGAGAACAACTTCGCCATCCCGGCGTTCAACATCAGCGACTGGGCGATGTTCAACGGGATCATGGACATCAGCGAAGAGAAGGCCGCTCCGGTCATCATCGCCATTCACCCCGATGAGGTGTCTCACATCACGACCGACCTGATCGCGGCGATGCACTCCCGTGCACACCGGTCGAGCGTGCCCGTCGCGATCCACTGGGACCACGGCGGAAGCTACGAGCAGATCATCACGGCCATCAAGGCGGGGTTCACCTCGGTCATGATCGATGCCTCGCTGCTGCCGTTCGACGAGAACGTCGCGCTGACCCGCAAGGTGGTCGACGCGGCTCACGCGGTGGGCATCCAGGTCGAGGGCGAACTCGGCACGATCGGCGCGAACGACAGCTACGGCGAGTCCGGAGCGGCAGAGATCATCTACACGAACCCCGCTGACGCGGTGCGCTTCGTCGAGGAGACCGGGGTCGACAGCCTCGCGATCGCGATCGGCACCTCGCACGGCCTCTACCCGAGCGACAAGAACCCCGAGCTGCGTCACGACCTGCTCGAGGAGATCAAGGCCGCGATCGGGATTCCGCTCGTGCTGCACGGCGGATCGTCCAACCCGGACGCCGAGCTGCGTCGCGCGGTCGACCTGGGCATAAACAAGATCAACATCTCGAGCGACATCAAGGTCTCGTACCACAACCGCATGCGCGAGATCCTCGGCACCGATCAGCGTCTGCGCGAGCCCAACGCGATCCAGCCGGCGGCACTCGAAGCCATGAAGGTGACGGCTGCTGAGAAGATCGACCTGTTCGGCGCAGACGGCAAGGCATCGCTGTACTGACACTGCGGACTCGGGAGGATGATCGGCGACGTGGACAGAACGCTCGTACTCGGACTCGGCGGCACCGTCGACTACGAGCTCATGTGGGACTCATCGGTGTTCGACAGGCTGGCGCTCGCGCACGACGTGCGGCGCCACGAGCTCACGACCACGGCGCCGATCACCGACGAGCGCTCGCTGCTGGTGGCAGTGCTGGCCTTCGTCGCCTCGGGCACCGGGGCGGAGCGATTCGTCGCCTCGTCCGAGGTGATCGAGGACTTCGTATCGCACTTCGAGTATGCGACCACGCTCGGCGGCACCGGTGTGCGGGCGGGCCTCGTGCTCGACGCCCTCGGCATTCCGAGCGTGCAGCACCTGGTGAGCATCGACGACAACGTGCGCCGGCTGCTGCCCGAGTCGATCTCGTACATCTGCTCGGCGACCGAGGACACCCTCGACCCGCACCTGATCGTGCAGTACCCGGTCGGCGCGCACGTGCGCCTCACGGACGGAGAGGTGCTGTCACCCGCGCCCAACCGGCTGATCTTCGCGAACGACCCGCCCAACCGGCGGATGCTTCTCTCCGCCGATCTGCCGGCATCTCTGTCGGACGCCGGCGTCTTCCTCGTCTCGGGCTTCAACACGATGCAGGATCACGACCTGCTCGAGCAGCGGCTCGTAGAGGTGCAACGGGCGATGTCGAGCCTGCCCGGCGACGCTCTCGTCTACTACGAGGACGCGGGTTTCTACACGCGAGGCTTCGCCGAGACCGTGCGAGCCCGGTTGCTGCCGCAGATCGACGTCTACGGCATGAACGAGGACGAGCTGCAGGAGTACCTCGGTCGGTCCGTGAACCTGCTCGACAAGTCCGACGTCATCCGCGCCCTGCGTGAGGCGCACATGATCATCCCGGCTCGCGCGCTCGTGGTGCACACGCGTTACTGGGCCATCGGCGTCGGACCTGATGCCGCTCGGCACCGTGCTGCTCTCGACAGTGCCGTCGTCGTCGCCGCCACCCGCTATCGCGTCGGTGACGGCGTGACGTCGGACGACGTCGAGCACACGTCGTCGATGCCCAGGCACGCGGGAGGGGAGGCACTCGTCTCGGCCATCGAGGCGGCGCTGCCGGATGCCGCGGGCGTCGCGGCATTCTCGCTCGACGTCCCCACCCCGACCACGGTCGGACTCGGCGACACGTTCGTCGGTGGTTTCCTCGCGGGGGCCGTGCGATCGAAGGAGACCGTATGAATCCCATCCTGCTGCCGTCGAACAGGCCCGCCGAGCGCTTCTACCGAGGTGGTGCACGCATCAGCGCCTTCCGCGGCGATGACGGCGCCGCGCCTCGGGAACCCGAGGACTGGATCGGCTCGACGACCACCGTCAACGGCGAGCCCGAGCTCGGTCTCACCACGCTCCCGGACGGGCGGGTGCTGCGCGATGCGATCGAGCGCGACCCGGTCGCCTGGCTCGGAGACGACCACGTCGCACGGTGGGGCGCGGACACCCGCCTGCTGGTGAAGCTGCTCGATGCCGGGCAGCGGCTGCCCGTGCACGCGCACCCGCACGACGACTTCGCAGCGATGCACCTCGGCCGAGCCCACGGCAAGGCCGAGGCCTGGTACATCCTGCAGGGCGGCACTGTGCACATCGGCCTGCGGCAGGACGTCGAGGCAGCCGATCTGGCCGCGCTCGTCGATCGACAGGACGCGACGACGCTGCTCGGTGTGCTGCACGAGGTCGAGGTCGCCGCGGGAGATGTGGTCTGGGTGCCGCCGGGCGAGCTGCACGCGATCGGCGCGGGCGTTCTGCTGCTCGAGCTGCAGCAGCCCGAAGACCTGTCGATCCTGCTCGAGTGGGGAGACTTCGCGATCGACGGTGCGGCGGTGGGCCATCTCGGCCTCGGGTTCGAGCTGGCGCTCGCCGCAGTGAACACGCGCGCACGATCGGCCGCCGGCCTCGCCGAACTCATCTCCGACGCCCCCGAGTCCGGTTCAGTCTTCCCCGAGGCCGCCGACGAGTACTTCCGACTCGAGAGGATTCCTGTGCGCGGAGCAGCGACCGTCGATCATGGCTTCTCGATCGTGATCGTGAACCACGGCGAGGTCGAGATCGGGGCGCAGCGACTCCGTAGCGGCTCGACGCTGCTCGTGCCCCACGCGGCCGGTGCGCTGGAGGCGACAGGCGCGGGTGAGCTGCTCGTGGCGCGTCCGCCCGCGCCCTGATGCCGGAATCGACGCGGATTCTCCCCGGCTAGACTGGAGTCATGCCCGAACCGAAAGTCGCCAGCTTTCCGGCGATCCGTGGTGCGCTGAAGTTCTACCAGGTCGCGTCGATCATCACCGGAGTCATGCTGCTCCTGCTGGTCGCCGAGATGGTGCTGAAGTACACGCCGATCCGACTCGAGCTCTTCGCGGGAGGTTCCGGCGGTCTGCTGTGGTTCGCTCCCGTCGTCGAGGGGCCCGAGGGTCTGGAGTCGACCGGTGACGGACTCAACATCTCGCTCTCGATCCTCGTCGCACACGGCTGGTTCTACGTCGTGTACCTCTTCGCGTGCTTCCGGATGTGGAGCCTGATGCGCTGGCCGTTCCTGCGCTTCATCCTGCTCGCGCTCGGTGGCGTCATCCCGCTGCTGTCGTTCTTCATGGAGGCCATCGTCGCCCGCGACGTCAAGGCCTACCTCGCTTCGAGGGAGGCCGCCTCGGCCCCCGCCCCTGCCACGGAAGGTGTCCGGTGACCGAACAGTCCGAGACCCAGCAGCGCCCCACGCTCGTCGTCGACTTCGGCGCGCAGTACGCGCAGCTGATCGCCCGTCGAGTGCGTGAGGCCGGTGTCTACAGCGAGATCGTGCCGCACACCGCGACGGCCGCCGAGATCGCCGAGAAGAACCCGGTCGCGATCATCCTCTCGGGTGGTCCGTCGTCGGTCTACGAAGAGGGCGCTCCGCGCCTGGACCCCGCGGTCTTCGAGCTCGGGGTGCCGACTCTCGGCATCTGCTACGGCTTCCAGTACATGGCGCAGACCCTCGGCGGCGAGGTCGCGAACACCGGCCTCCGCGAATACGGCGCGACGGATGCCGTCATCTCGGGTGACGGAGGCACGCTGCTCGGCGGCCAGCCGGCCGAGCAGAACGTCTGGATGAGCCACGGCGACCAGGTCGCCAAGGCACCCGAAGGCTTCGACGTGCTCGCCACGACCGACGCCACCAAGGTCGCGGCGTTCGCGAACGAGGAGCGCGGCTTCTACGGCGTGCAGTGGCACCCTGAGGTCAAGCACTCCGACCACGGGCAGCGTGTGATCGAGAACTTCCTGCACAAGGGCGCAGGTCTCGCGTCCGACTGGAACAGCGGCAACGTGATCGCCGAGCAGGTCGAACGCATCCGCGAGCAGGTGGGTGACGCACGCGTCATCTCGGCGCTCTCCGGTGGCGTCGACTCGGCGGTCTCGACCGCTCTCGTGCACAAGGCGATCGGCGACCAGCTGACCGCGGTCTTCGTCGATCACGGGCTCCTCCGCAAGGGCGAGCGCGAGCAGGTCGAGAAGGACTACGTCGAGTCCACGGGTGTGCGTCTGATCACGGTCGACGCGGCAGACGTCTTCCTCGGTCACCTCGCGGGCGTCACCGACCCCGAGGAGAAGCGCAAGATCATCGGTCGCGAGTTCATCCGCGCCTTCGAGAAGGTGCAGCTCGACCTCGTCGCCGAGGCGAAGGCGTCGGGCGGCGCCCCGGTCAAGTTCCTCGTGCAGGGCACGCTGTACCCCGACGTCGTCGAGTCCGGCGGCGGCGCCGGTACCGCGAACATCAAGTCGCACCACAACGTCGGCGGACTCCCCGATGACCTCGACTTCGAGCTCATCGAACCGCTGCGCGCCCTGTTCAAGGACGAAGTTCGTGCGATCGGCCGCGAGCTCGGCATCCCCGAGGCGATCGTCGGCCGTCAGCCCTTCCCCGGGCCGGGTCTTGGCATCCGCATCATCGGCGAGGTCACGCAGGACCGCCTCGAGATCCTCCGTGAGGCCGACGCGATCGCTCGCGAGGAGCTCACCAAGGCAGGCCTCGACCAGGACATCTGGCAGTGCCCCGTCGTGCTGCTCGCCGACGTCCGCTCGGTCGGCGTCCAGGGCGACGGCCGCACCTACGGGCATCCCATCGTGCTGCGCCCCGTCTCGAGCGAAGACGCGATGACCGCCGACTGGACGCGTCTGCCGTACGACGTGCTCTCGAAGATCTCCAACCGCATCACCAACGGCGTCCGCGACGTCAATCGCGTCGTGCTCGACGTGACGTCGAAGCCGCCGGGGACCATCGAGTGGGAGTGACGCAGGAGCTCCCACTCGCATAGGCGCTGGTGGCACTCGACCGCGCCAGCGGGCGAGTGGGAGTGACTCAGGAGCTCCCGCTCGCATAGGCGCTGGTGGCACTCGACCGCGCCAGCGGGCGAGTGGGAGTGACTTCGCTCTCGCGCCGGTGACATCGAACGGGCACGGACCATCAGGTCCGTGCCCGTTCGTGGTATTTCGGGCAGGATGAGCCTATGACCAAGGCACGGACGAAGATCACGGTTATCGGTGCAGGCAGCGTGGGGGTCAGCGTCGCCTATGCGGCGCTGATCCGGGGGAGTGCGGCCGAGGTCGCTCTCTACGACATCGCCACCGACAAGGTGGATGCCGAGGTGCTCGATCTCGCACACGGCACGCAGTTCACCTCTGCGGCGGTCGTCGGTGGCTCCGATCTCTCGGTCGTCGACGGCAGCGACGTGATCGTCGTGACGGCCGGTGCGAAGCAGCAGCCGGGGCAGACCCGAATGGAGCTCTCGGGCATCAACGCTCGTCTTCTCGAGAAGCTCATGCCGCAACTCGTCGAACGCGCGCCGTCCGCCGTGTTCATCATCGTCACGAACCCGGCCGACGTGATGACCGTCGTCGCGCAGCGAGTCTCGGGCCTCCCGCCCCACCGGGTATTCGGATCCGGCACCGTTCTCGACACCTCACGTCTGCGCTGGCGTCTCGCTCATCGGGCGAACGTGAGCACGGCGAGTGTCCATGCCGACATCGTGGGCGAGCACGGCGACACGGAGTTCCCCCTGTGGTCGAACGCGACGATCGGCTCCGTGCCGATCCTCGACTGGCCAGCCGATGAGCCGTTCACGGCCGAGGAGCTCGACCGGATCGCGATCGAGGTGCGCGATGCGGCGTACGCCGTCATCCGCGGCAAGGGAGCGACGAACCTCGCGATCGGCGTCAGCTGCGCCCGCATCGCTGAGGCGGTGCTGCATGACGAGCGGGCGGTGCTTCCGGTCGCGACAGTGCTCGACGGCGAATACGGGCTGCACGGGGTCGCGCTGTCGGTGCCGTCGGTGGTGGGGGCTGCGGGGGCGGTGCCGCTGGCCGAGACGCCGATGAACGAGCGTGAGCTGAGCCTGCTGCAGGCTTCCGCCGACGCGATCCGCGCGGCGATCGACGAGCTCGACTGACCCCTTCGGAAGAATCTTGAGAATCTTCGTCGACTGTGTCGATCCGAGTCGTTCCCGTTCGACGTCTTCGATGAGAGGGTCGAAAGACGGCCCCACCCACCAAGGAGAACATCATGAAGTACATGCTGATCATGCGCTCGAACGACGAAGCGGTCGAGGCCTACAAGGAGATGCCGTTCGAGCAGGTCATCGAGGCCATGGGGAAGTACAACGAGTCGATGATCAAGGCCGGCGTGCTGCTCGCGGGCGAGGGACTCAGCGACGCCGCGGAGGGCTTCGTGGTGGACTTCAGCGCTGAGAAGCCTCTGATCACCGACGGCCCCTACGGGGAGACGAAGGAGCTCTTCAACGGCTTCTGGATCATCGAGGCGTCGACGCGCGAGGAGGCTGCCGAGTGGGCGAGCCGTGCACCTCTCGGCGCAGGTTCGTTCCTCGAGGTGCGCCGGGTGACCGACGAGTCC
Source organism: Microbacterium sp. LWH13-1.2 (assembly GCF_038397735.1). Classification (NCBI taxonomy): domain Bacteria; kingdom Bacillati; phylum Actinomycetota; class Actinomycetes; order Micrococcales; family Microbacteriaceae; genus Microbacterium; species Microbacterium sp. LWH13-1.2. The sequence continues at coordinate 516,762 of NZ_CP151635.1, forward strand.
GACTTCCCGGCCGACAACGAGTGGATCGAGAAGGAGAAGGGCTGGCGCGAAGAGGAAGAGGCGCGCCGCGCCCAGCAGTGACATGACCGACGACAGCGAGACGGCGCGCTCAGCCCCCGACACGGGTGCCGCGGAGCGCGCCGTCGCGGCCGTCTGGCGCATCGAGTCCGCGAAGATCGTCGGCACGCTGACGAGGGCGGTCGGCGACTTCGGTCTCGCTGAGGACCTGGCGCAGGAGGCGCTGGTGGATGCGCTGCGGCAGTGGCCGATCGACGGCGTGCCTCGCAACGGCGGAGCGTGGCTCACGGCGGTCGCGAAACGCAAGGCCGTCGACGGCTGGCGCCGCAGAGAGCGGCTGGACGAGCGCATGGCGGTGCTCGCCCACGACCTGGAGCGTGAGCAGGCCGAGGCTGCGGATGCACCGCCGTGGGATCCGGATGCCGTCGACGACGACGTGCTCCGGCTGATCTTCATCTCGTGCCACCCGGTTCTGTCGCGAGAGGCGCAGGTCGCTCTGACGCTGCGGGTGGTGGGCGGTCTGTCGAGCGAGGAGATCGCCAGGGCTTTCCTCGTTCCCACAGCGACCGTGCAGCAGCGCATCGTCCGTGCGAAGAAGACCCTCGCCGCAGCGCACGTGCCGTTCGAGATGCCTCCCCGCGACGAGCACACGGCTCGACTGGGCGCGATCCTCGGCGTGCTGTACCTGATCTTCAACGAGGGGCATGCGGCCAGCAGCGGCCCCGACTGGATGCGACCGGAGCTCAGCCTCGAGGTGATCCGGCTGACGCGCGTGCTCGCGGCGCTGATGCCGCGGGAGCGCGACGTGCACAGCCTCCTCGCCCTCATGGAGCTGACGGCCGCCCGGTTTCCGGCCAGGGTCGACGCGCACGGCGAACCCGTGCTGCTCGCCGATCAGGACCGGCGTCGCTGGGATCGAGGGCGCATCGCGCGCGGCCGCGCCGCGTTGGCGGCCGCGGACGCGCTCGGCTCGGGTCGCGGCCCGTACGGTCTGCAGGCGGCGATCGCCGAGTGCCACGCGCTCGCGGCGAGCGTCGACGCGACCGACTGGGACCGCATCGTGGTGCTCTACGAGGCTCTCGGCCGTATCGCTCCGTCGCCCGTGGTCGACCTCAACCGTGCGGCCGCGGTGGCGATGGCGACGGGTCCCGCATCCGCCCTGCAGATCATCGACCGGCTCTCGGCATCGGGCGCTCTGGCCGGCTACCACCTGCTGCCGGCGACGCGTGCCGAGATGCTCCTGCGTCTCGGTCGTGACGACGAGGCGCGCAGCGAGTTCGCCGTCGCCGCCGCGCTCGCGCGAAACGACAGGGAGCGGGCGCTGCTCGAGGCCAGGGCTGCGGAGCGCTGATGCCTTCACGCGCACGAAGAACCGCCCCCGTCCGAAGCAGTGCTTCCGACGAGGGCGGTTCCGTTCACCGCACGATGCGCGATGTGGTCAGCTGCGAGCCTTGCTGCCGCGGTTGACGACCAGGCCGTAGATCAGCAGCACGATGATCGAGCCGCCGATGGCGAGGAGCCACGTGCCGAGGTCCCAGAACTCCGTGAGGGGACGGTTCAGGATCAGGCTTCCGAGCCATCCACCGAGCAGTGCGCCCACGACGCCGAGCAGGAGGGTGATGAACCATCCGCCGCCCTGCTTGCCGGGAAGGATCAGCTTCGCGATGGCTCCGGCGATCAGGCCGAGAAGAAGGAATCCGAGAAAGCTCATGTTCAGCTCCTTTGTTTCGTGAGCCCCGGGGTGCCAGGGCTCGTGTGATCTACTGTGCCCTCTCAGCTGATTATCAGCCAACCCCTTGCGGCTGAGCCTCCGGGTATGCAAGGAGGCCCGCCTCCGGAAGGAGACGGGCCTCTTCGAGAGACGATGCGTCAGTTGTTGCCGCGAGCGATCGCGATGATCCGCAGGATCTCGACGTAGAGCCAGACGACCGTGACCATGATGCCGAAGGCGCCGAGCCAGCCGTACTTGCGGGGAGCGCCGTTGCGCACGCCCTGCTGGATCTGGTCGAAGTCGAGCACCAGCGAGTACGCCGCCATGATGACGACCAGGACGCCGATGATCAGGCCGAGCGGGATGCCGAGGATCTCGACCTTGCTGAGCAGACCGAACGCTGCGCCCTCGCCGAGGACGCCGGTCCAGGTGAGGACCACGTTGAGCAGCGAGAAGACGAGGTAGCCGATCATGGCGATCATGAAGATCTTGGTGGCCTTCTTCGAGGCGCGGATCTTTCCGCTCGCGAAGAGAGCCAGTGTCACGCCGACCACCGAGACGGTGGCGAGGGTGGCCTGGAAGACGATGCCGGGGTAGAGCACCTCGAAGAACGCCGAGATGCCACCGATGAAGAGACCCTCGAAGGCGGCGTACGCGAAGATCAGCGCGGGGCGGACCTTCTTGCGCGACGTGAAGGAGATCACCATGGCGAGCACGAAGCCGCCGAGCGCTCCGACGATCCACGGCAGCATGTTCGGCTGGAACTGGTCGTAGGGGTTCTGCTCGGGTGCGGCGACGCCGCCGAGCGTCACGAACCAGCCGATGGCCGCGGTGACGAGAAGGATGCCGAAGAGTCCGGCGGTCTTCCAGACGGTGTCCTCGACCGACATGCGGTCGGTCTCGATCGCGCCGGCCGGGGGAGCGGCGTACATTCCCTCGAGCTGCGCGTTGGCAGCGGCATCCATCGTGCCGTGCTGGAACGACGCGGCCTGCGCGCCCTGAGCGCCCTGCGGCGCACCCGGGTAGGTCGCGACGTTGCGCGGATCCTGCTGCTGGAACGCCGGGTTGTTGAAGGCGAAGTTGCTCATGTGGGCCTCACTCCAAAGTGGGTTGTGGGTCGCTTTCCTCCACGATACCCGGAATGTCGGGCCATCAGGGTGTCCTACGCTGAGAGCGTGCCCAGGAAATCGCCTCTCGTGATCGGGCACCGCGGTGCGCCCGGTTACCGTCCGGAACACAGTCGCTCCTCCTACGAGCTCGCGCTCGCGATGGGAGTCGATGCGGTCGAACCCGACGTCGTCGCGACGAAGGACGGTGTGCTCATCGTCCGTCACGAGAACGAGATCTCGGGCACGACCGATGTCGCAGAGCACCCGGAGTTCGCCGACCGCAAGACGACGAAGCGCGTCGACGGACAGGCTCTGACCGGCTGGTTCACCGAGGACTTCACATGGGAGGAGCTCTCGACTCTGCGCAGTCGCGAGCGCTTGCCCGAGGTGCGCCTCTCGAGCGCGAGCTTCAGCGGCTCGCAGGCCATACTCCGGCTGACCGACGTGCTCGACCTCGTGAGAGACGGCTCGGTCGAGCACGGCCGTGAGATCGGAGTCGTGCTCGAAGTCAAGCACGCAACGTACTTCGCAAGCATCGGACTCGATCTCGCTCCGCTGATCGAGCGCGACCTGCGCACGGCTGGTTGGGCCGACGGCGAGCTGCCGCTGATCATCGAGTGCTTCGAGTCGACGATCCTCGGGCAGCTGAGGGCTCGTGGCATCGCCGCCTCGTACATCTACCTGATCGAAGCGTCCGGTCGTCCCTATGACCTGCTCGTCGCGCAGGGCAAGAAGGCTCTGACCTACAAGGCGACCGTCACGCCGACAGGGCTCGACGGTCTGGTCGGGCAGGTCGACGGCATCAGCGTCAACAAGCGGATGCTGCTCGCGGCAGGCAACACGATCGTCCCCGACGCACACGCCAGAGGGCTCAAGGTCTTCACCTGGACGTGCCGCCCTGAAAACGCCTTCCTCTCCGCGGAGTTCCGCGGTTCCGGAGGCAAGGGCGCATACGGTGACTACGAGGCCGAGTGGGGCGTCATCGCTCGCACGGGCGTCGACGGGGTGTTCGTGGACCACCCGGACCTCGGGGTCGCCTTCTTCCGCGACTGAGCCCGGTTCAGAGCGGGCCGAGCACGTCCGGTACGGCGCGATCCAGGTGCAGTGCGCGCAGCGGCGCCAGGATCTCGCGCTCCTCGAAGCGGAAGTGCGATTCCATGATCGCGCCCACGCCGTCGAGGTGCCGTTCGATCGCCTCGGTGCTCTCGCCTCCCTCGACCGCGGTGCGGAGCGCGCCGAGAAGATGCGCGAGCATCGAGTGATCCTGCATGAGCTTGTCGATCACATCGCCGAGTTCGGGGTGCTCCTCGCGCAGGGCGGGGAACAGGACGCTGTCCTCGCTCAGATGATGTCCGTCGAGCGCCGAGCAGAATCCGATGCAGAACAGCGCGAGATCAGAGGCGGCATCCGGGGCGTCGGCGTCCGCGTCGAGCGCGGCCCTCGTCGCCTCCAGAGCCGCGCGGAGGCGGGTGTGCGCCCGGCGGAGCTCGTCATCCCAGGCGATCAGGCGGTCGGCATCCATCCCGGTCAGTCTAGGTCGGTCGTGCCGATCCGTCAGAGGGTGCGATCGAAGGCACCCTTGCGCGACACGATCTCCTTGCCGAGCGGCATCAGCGACACCGGCACCATCTTGAAGTCGGCGATGCCCATCGGGATGCCGATGATGGTGATGCACAGCGCGAGACCCGAGACGATGTGTCCGATGGCGAGCCACCAGCCCGCGAGGATCACCCAAAGCACGTTGCCGAGGAACGATCCGACGCCCGAGGTGGGCTTGCTGACGATCTCGCGTCCGAACGGCCAGATCGCGTACCGGGCGATCCGGAATGAGGCGATCGCCCAGGGGATCGTCACGATGGGGATGCACAGCAGGATGCCGGCGAGCATGTATCCGAGGAACAGAGCGAGCCCGGCGAAGATCAGCCAGATGATGTTGAGGATGGTGCGCACGACACGATCCTCGCATCGACGCCTGTACATCCGCCTTTCGGCGACGCCGGCCGAATGGCCACCGGCCGTTCACCATCCGTGCACCTGCGGGTCTTCGGTCAGCCATGCGGTGTGGGTGATGTGGGGTGATACCCGTCTGATTCCCTCAGGAGCCCCATGTCCCGCCTGCACTCCGCGGCTGCGGTCACGACGGTCTGCGCACTCAGCGCCGCCGCCCTGCTCGCCGTTCCGCTCGCCGCCACCGGCGCCGAATCCGGTGTCCGCATCAACGAAGTCGAATCCAGCGGGGGAGTGCCCGGCGACTGGATCGAGTTCGTCAACACGTCGGCCGTGGCCGTCGATCTGAGCGGCTACGTCGTCAAGGACAACGGCGAGGACGAGTCGTACACGTTCCCCGACGGCACGATCGTCGAGCCTGGCGCCTATCTCGTGATCGACGAAGGGGCTGCGGGCGTCGGCGACTTCGCCTTCGGACTCGGCAAGGAAGACCAGGTGCGTCTGTTCGACCCGAGCGCCGTGCTCGTCGACGAGACGTCGTGGGCGGCTCACGCTGCAGCGACCTGGGGTGCCCGCGACGTCGAGGGCGCCGTGGAATGGGCGGACACCTCCGAGCCCACGAAGGGCGCCGTCAACGTCTTCGCTGTCGATAACCCTCTGGGCGGCAGCATCGTCATCAACGAGGTCGACTCGCAGCCGGCCGACTGGGTCGAGTTCCACAACGCGGGCGATGCTCCTCTCGACATCTCGGGCTACGAGATCCGCGACAACTCCGACGACCACCGTTGGCAGTTCCTGCCGGGAACGGAGATCGCCGCGGGCGAGTTCCTCGTCGTCGCGGAAGGTTCGATCGGGCTCGTCGACGGCATCGAGACCGCGTTCCGCGATCCGATCGGCATCGGCAGCGCCGACCGCATCCGCCTCTTCGACGACACAGGACTCCTGGTCGACGACACGCTCCCGTGGAGCGGCCATGCCGCGATCGACGGCGACGTCATCGCCGCGACTCTCGCGCGCTGCCCCGACGGCCAGGGCGCCTTCGTGCTCGCCTATTCGACTCCGGGGGCGGCGAACGCGTGCGTCATGCCCGACGTCCTGATCAACGAGATCGAGTCCAACGGCGACACGACCGACTGGGTCGAGGTCGTCAACACGGGCAGCACCCCGGTCGACCTCTCGGGCTGGACCGTGATGGACGGCGACCCCGTGGGCCATGCAGCAGAGACCACGCCGCTACCCGCGGGAACGGTGCTCGCACCCGGCGCGTATCTCGTCTTCGACCAGCCGACCGATTTCGTGTTCGGTCTGGGCAACGGCGATACGGTCACGCTGCGCGATGCGAACCTCAACGTCGTCGACGAGCACGTGTACGCGGCACATGCGGCCGGCGTGCTCGCCCGCTGTGCGGACGGCAGCGGCGACTTCGTCGACATCGGAGTCTCGACCAAGGGCCTGCGCAACGCATGCGGCAATCCGGTGCGCATCAACGAGGTCGAGTCAGACGGCGGCTCACCGGGCGACTGGATCGAACTGGTCAACCCGACAGCATCCGCTCTCGACGTCTCGGGCGTCGTCGTGAAGGACGACGACGACACCCACTCGCACGTCATCCCGGCAGGGACCTCGATCGCAGCCGGCGGATACCTCGTCATCGAGGGCGCCGACCTCGGCTTCGGCCTCGGGGACGGCGACTCGGTGCGCGTCTTCGACGGTGACCTCCTCATCGACTCCACCACCTGGGGCGCAGGGCACGCGGCGACCACGTGGGGTCGCTGCCCTGACGTCACCGGCGCCTTCGCCGTCACCGCCGAGAGCACCAAGGGCGCGGCGAACCTCTGCGCCGGCGAGATCGCCGTCTCGCCGTGGCCGGGTTCTGCCGACGTCCGCGTGCTCGACACCGTTCCGACGTTCCTCGAGGACAGCTCGGGTCTCGACGTGCAGGAGACCGCTGACGGCACGTTCCTCTGGGCCGTCGACAACGGCGAGGGGCGCATCTGGAAGCTCGAGGCCCACGCCGACGGCTCGTTCACGCAGATCGACGGCTGGGAATCGGGCAAGCGCGTGCGATTCCAGAAGGATGCCGCGAACCCGGGTGCGGCGGGTCCCGACACCGAGGGCATCACGGTCGACGGCGCCGGCTCGGTCTACGTCGCTTCGGAGCGCGACAACAGCGCCAAGGGCGTGAACCAGAACACGGTGCTCAAGGTCGACCCCGAGGCCGCGTCCGGTGACCTCGTCGCGCAGCAGGAGTGGGATCTTACGACGCTGCTGCCCGCCGTGGGGGCGAACCTCGGCATGGAGGCCGTGCAGTGGGTGCCCGACAGTGCGCTCGACGGCGCGCTCTTCGACACCAACACCGGAGCGGCCTATGACTCGACGGACTACGCCGGTCACGGCGGCGGCCTGTTCTTCGTCGCGGTCGAGGACAACGGTCATGTCTACGCCTTCGCGCTCGGCGCGGACGGCACGGCGACGCTGGTGTCGGAGATCGCGCCGGGTCTCGCAGGGGTCATGGCGCTCGACTACGACAGCGTCCTCGACGTGCTGTGGGCCGTGTGCGACGACGGTTGCCACGGGCAGTCGGCGCAGATCACGCTGAACGGCACCGCACAGCCGGGGATCGCGCACTTCGCGCGCCCCGCAGGCATGCCCGACATCAACAACGAGGGCTTCGCCACTGCTCCGGCTTCACTGTCGGTCGACGGCCAGCGTCCCGTGTGGTGGTTCGCCGACGGCTTCGCCTCTGAGGCATTGCGAGTCGGGAGCCTTCCGGGCGCGACGGAGGAGAACCCGGGTGGGACCCCGGGAGGTACCCCCGGCGCTCAGAACCCTCCGCTTCCCGGCACGGCTCTCAGCGACGCCAACCGCAACGGCGTCACGGTGAACCCGGCGGTCGCGGCACGCGGCTCGCAGGTGACGGTGACGGCTGGCGGCGGCGTCGCCGGTGACCGGATCACGGTCTGGATGTACTCCGACCCCGTGCAGCTGGCCTCCGGTGCCGCGTCCGCGTCCGGTGCACTCACGGTGACTATTCCGACGGATGCCGCCCTCGGCGCCCACCGGATCGCGGTGTACTCGGCAGCCGGCGAGCTGATCGGATGGGCGGACATCCGCATCACGGACCCGAGCGGACTCGCCGCGACGGGCGCCGCGGTGCCCGTCGCCGTCATCGCGCTGGCTCTGATGCTGCTCATCGCCGGTGCGCTGATCGTCCGTCGGCGCCGCGGCACAGTCTGACACCCGCATCCCGAAACGACGAGAGGGAGGATGCGCGAGAACCCGCGCATCCTCTCTCTCGTCTGCGCTGCCGCGGCAGTGTTCGAAGCGGTGTCAGAAGCCGAGCACGGCGCGGGCGCCGTCGGAGTCCGCCTGGCGGTACTCCTCGGCGAGGCGTGCGGCACGTTCGGCGGAGAGACGCAGGGTGCCCGCGTGCAGGCGCCACTGCGAGTCGAGCGCCGAAGAACGCCGTGTGTACGCGTTCTGGGCCTCGCCCTCCCAGCGGCTGCGGAGGTCCTGCGAAGTGCCTGCGAGGGAGTCGAGCGATTCGACGATCGAGGCGGCGGACGCTGCGCAGCTCGCGGCCGCTTCGGCGAGCCGGTCGGGGTCGACCTTGAGATCCATGTCAGCGCTCCAGTCCGGGGGACGGGTACCCGCGGCGCGCATCCGACTTCAGGCTCGTCGCGATGTCGGAATCCTCGCCGAACAGCTCCGCGCTGCGATCGGCGAGCGTCGACATCGCGTTGTGCTGCGCCTGCGCGATCGTCTCGAGCGTCACCTGGGCCAGAGCCTGGAGCGTGAGCGCCTCGGCGGCGGGACCGAACTCGAGACCGGCGAGCTTTCCGCCGACCTTGGCACGGACGGTGACCTCGCCTCGCGGGCTGCGTGCCGACTCGACGAGCGTCTCGACATCGGTCGCCAGTGCCTGAGCGCGTGCCTGGTTCTGCTGCGCCTGCCGGTTGATGTCGTCGAGCTGCTTGCGGGCGGCCGCGAAACCCTCGTCGATGCCGGATGTGCTGTCGTCCATATCGTTCTCCCTCATTCCTGCACGGTCACGCCGGTCGGGACCTCGGGCACGTCTCCGGGCCAAGACCCGAGCCGCTCGCGGTTGCTGGCGCCCTGATCCTTGTCCTCCATCAGGTCGATGGCGGCCGTGCTGTACGGCTTCGGCGACGAGGTGGAGTCGCGCACCCACCCTGCCTGCGCCGCGGCGGCCCCCACATCGAAGCCCCCACTCGACGAGGTCCGCACCCTGATGTCGATGCGCGCATTCGGCATGTAGCCCTCGCGCACCGACCAGACCGAAGACACCACGAAATCGACCAGCGCTGCTCCGTCGGCGATCGCGAAGCCGGGCTCGACCTCGAGCCCGATCGCGTACCCCGTGTTGCCCTTCACGTTGGGCTTGTCGCCGCCCGCGATGTCGGAGACGGTGATGCCGGGGATCGACTCGAAGGACTCGCGCAGCTCGGCCAGGGTCTGCCCGCCCGAGGCGGCGTCGTGCGGAATCCCGCTGTCGGAGCCGCCACCCCCGAACGAGCATCCCGTGAGCGCGAGCACTCCCACGGCGACGACGGAGAGTGCGGACCAGCGCCTAGCGGCCATAGTTCATCATGTCCTCGAGTCGGTACTGCATGTCTGACCAGATGCTGACATCCGAGATGCCTGCGTATGCGGGGTTGGTGTTGCCGGAGAATCCCATGCTCTCGAGGATCGTCTCGTTGTAGGCCCCGGTGACCTCGAAGACTCCGCGGCCGTCGACGTTGCGCAGGCGGAAGGCGACCTCGCCCGGGTACTCGGGATGCCCGGGCTGGGCGGCGATCACGAAGCCGTCGTCGGTGATCTGCTGAACGGAGATGTCTCCCGCGGTGACGCCGGGGATGCCCATACCGAACAGAGAGGTCTGGATGGTCTGCCCCTCTCCGGTGAGCTGCATGTTGAGCTGCGAGTTGTCGCCCTCGCGGGAGGGGAGGAAGACGTGGCCGAACTCCTGCTGCAGCATCTGATTGAGCTGCTCGGTGGTCATATCCGTCTCTCCGAGGTCGAACTGGTGCGAATAGCCCAGGTCGTACTCGCCTTCGAACACGTGATCGGAGCCGGGGTAAGGCGTCGGGCCGGGGTTGTAGGTGTCGCCCATCCCGCCGGGCGGGATCGCTCCGGGCAGACCGCCGAGCGGGCCGAGGAGCTTGCCAGGGGGGAACTGCTCGAGGAGTTCGCCGAGCAGGTCTTCCAGACGCTGGTGGAACGGGATGATCGCGCGGTAGAGGTCGGTGGCCAGGCGAACCATCTCGCGCAGCGCCTGCAGCGCCCGATCGATGTTGGAGGTGACCTCGGCGATGACCTGTGCGCAGTTGTCGGCGAAATCCTGGATCACCTGCGCCTTCTTGTCGAGCTCCCAGGGCCAGCTGCCGAACAGGAGGTCCTTGATGCTGCCGCCGACGGTCGAGAGCAGCTCGAAGCCCGCACACACCAGGGAACGCATGATCTCGACCGCGCGCACGCACAGTTGAAGCGCCTGACTCATGACCTTCGACCAGTCGGCGATCGAGTGCGTCGCCGACTGGAGGACTCGCAGCGATCCCTCCACGACGACCGCGGTGATCCCCTGCACATGGCCGCTGATCTGGGTCAACGCCTGCTGGTAGAGCGCGGAGGTCGACTGCACGTCGCCGGCGTAGGTCTCCCAGGCATGGGAGGCCTGATAGAGCCCCGCCGGGTCTCCTGCCACCTGCTCGAGCAATTGCTCCAGAGGGCGGACGAACTGCATGATCTCGGACGCGAAACCGCTCAGTCCACCGCCGCAGTCGTCACCGGCCCCTCCGGCCGGAGGGAGCTGGCTGCTCCAGCTTCCGGAGGCGAGCGAGGATGCGGCGGCGTCAGCCTCGGGGAGGACAGCAGTGCTCATGTCATCCCTCCGCGGCGATGCGGTCGAGGTCGGCGCGACCGGTGTCGTCGACGGTGCGGAAACCCTCGACGGCCTTCTGCACGCCGTCGGCGGTGCGCTGCGACACGGTCCCGACGAATCCGGCTGCGCCCTCGACGGCGGCGCCGATCGAGTTGAGGATCGGAGGGATGAACGCCCCGATCGGGCCGAATGCCATGCCTGGAACGGCTGAGGTGATGCTGCCGCGCGACGACGCCAGCTGTGCTGCCGCCTCCGTCAACGCACTGCGTGCGGCCTCGTAGGCATCGCTGTGGACTTCGATCTCCGCCATCGGTCGAGCTCCCCCCGAAATCTGCGTGTCCACCCGTCGGAGCGGCGAGCAGACAGGCTCCACGATAGGTCGGGCGCCCGGCGTTGCCAAGCTCCCGCTCCGAAGGTCGCCCTCGCCCGCGGTCGGTGTCGGTGGAGCGGCTTAGACTCATAGGGCCATGACCGAAGCCCCCCTCATCGTCCCCGGATCCGTCGGCCCTCGCCCCGCAGGGGAGCAGGGGCAGGACGACCTCCTCGCCGGCCTCAACCCTCAGCAGCTCGAGGCTGTGACCTATCGCGGCCCCGCGCTTCTCATCGTCGCGGGAGCAGGGTCGGGCAAGACGAGCGTGCTCACCCGCCGCATCGCCTCGCTGCTGCGGTCACGCGAGGCCTGGCCGAGCCAGATCCTCGCCATCACCTTCACGAACAAGGCTGCGGGAGAGATGCGCGAGCGCGTCGAGGCGATCATCGGCGACGCGGCCAGGGGCATGTGGATCTCCACCTTCCACTCCGCCTGCGTGCGCATCCTGCGGCGAGAGGCCCAACAGTTCGGGTTCACGAAATCGTTCACGATCTACGACTCCGGCGACTCGCGCGCGCTGCTCAAGCGCCTCGTCAAGGAGCACGAGGCAGATGCCTACGGGTTGACCCCCGCATCCGTGCAGTCCCGCATCTCGAAGCTCAAGAACGAGCTGTCGGATGCCGACGCCTATGCGTGCCAGGCCAACATGAGCGACCCGGCGGAGCGGATCTTCGTCGAGCTGTTCGCCGACTACCAGCGACAGCTGCAGAAGGCCAACGCGTTCGACTTCGACGACCTCATCGGGCAGACGGTGTACCTGTTCCGTGCATTCCCGCAGGTCGCCGACACGTATCGCCGGCGCTTCCGTCACATCCTGGTCGACGAGTACCAGGACACCAACCACGCCCAGTACGCGCTCATCCACGAGCTCACCCGGCCGGTGTCCGGCGACGCCCCCGACCCTTATGCCTCGAACGGCATGATGATCTTCGAACCCGAAACCACGCCCGAGCTCGCGGGCGCGTCGCTCACCGTGGTCGGAGACTCCGATCAGTCGATCTACGCCTTCCGCGGCGCCGACATCCGCAACATCAGCGAGTTCGAGCGGGACTTCCCCGGCGCGCGCGTCGTGCTCCTCGAGCAGAACTACCGTTCGACCCAGAACATCCTGTCGGCCGCGAACTCGGTGATCGGCAACAACTTCGACCGCAAAGACAAGAAGCTCTGGAGCGACAAGGGCGCCGGCGACATGATCGTCGGCTTCACCGGATACTCGCAGCACGACGAGGCCCAGTTCGTCGCCGACGAGGTCGAGGCGCTGCGTCGTTCGGGCATGCCGTACTCAGAGATGGCCGTCTTCTATCGCACCAACTCGCAGTCCCGCGCGCTGGAGGAGATCTTCATCCGCTCGGCCGTGCCCTACAAGATCATGGGCGGCACCAAGTTCTACGATCGCGCCGAGATCAAGGATGCACTCGCCTACCTCGTCGCGGTGGCGAACCCCGCAGACGAGATGGCTGTGCGGCGCATCCTCAACAAGCCGAAACGCGGTATCGGCGACGTCAGCGAGACCGCGATCGCGCGCTTCGCCGAGGAGCACGGCATCACGTTCCGTCAGGCTCTGTCGGTGCCCGAGCAGCTCGGCTTCGGCCCGAAGATCCAGGCCGGGATCGCTCAGCTCGACGCGGTGCTCGCCGAGGCGACCGAGATCATGCTCCCCGCCTCCGGCGAGGTGCCTGCCCCGACGACGGTCGCCGACGGGCTGAACGTCCTTCTGTCCAAGAGCGGGTACCTCGACGCACTGCGCGCGAGCCGTGACCCTCAGGATGAGGCCAGGGTCGAGAACCTCGACGAGTTCGTCGCCGTCGCGCGCGACTTCGCTCGCAACAACCCCGACGGCACGCTCGTCGACTTCCTCACCGAGGTCGCCCTCGTCTCGGACGCCGACGACCTCGACGACGAGTCCGGGTCGGTCTCGATGATGACGATGCACACGGCGAAGGGTCTCGAGTACGACGCCGTCTTCGTCACGGGTGTCGAAGAAGATCTCATCCCGCACCGCATCTCGGCCGGGGAGCCCGGCGGCCCGCAGGAGGAGCGGCGACTCTTCTACGTGGGAATCACGCGTGCGCGCAAGCGCCTGCACCTCTCTCTTGCGATGACCCGCGCGCAGTTCGGCGAGGTCTCGGTCGCGATGCCCAGCCGCTTCCTGCAGGAGATCCCCGCGGGGCTCATCGACTGGCGCCAGTCGCCGGGTGATGTGAACTCGCGCGGAGGGATGCAGTCGCGTGCGCTCAACGCACGTCGGGCCGGCGGCTTCGGCGGTTCGGGCTCCGGCTCCGGTGCGGGCGACCGTTTCGCGGTCAAGCAGCTGCCGGGTCGCGACTCGCTCAAGCCGCTGTCGACCGCGATGGACAAGTTCCCCAACCGGGTGACGGCGAAGATGCGAGACAACGGCGACCTCGAGCTGGCCGCGGGCGATCGCATCCGTCACTCCGACTTCGGCGAGGGACGGGTCGACGCGGTCACGGGCGAGGGCGCGAAGCGCATCGCGCATGTGCGCTTCGATTCGGCCGGACAGAAGAAGCTCCTGATCAAGGTCGCGCCGATCGAGAAGATCTGAGCGGTTCCGCGGGTTAGGCTGGCTGATATGGCCCTGTTCTCCCGCCGCAAGAAGTCCGCTGACGACGTCGTCGCCGACCAGATCGAGACCCAGACAGAGACCGACGAGTCTGCCGTCGACGCTCCCGAAGAGGCAGAAGCAGCCTCTGAGGTGACCGAGGCCGCCCCGACCATCGGAATCTCCGTGCAGGCGTTCCGCGGTGTGGGAGCCCAGGCAGGCCCCGAGGTCGCGCTCCCCGACCCCGACGCGGCCCCCGCGTCTCCGGCGGCCACCGCCACTCCGGCCCCGGCAGCACCCGCAGCCGCACCCGCTCCCGAAGCCGAACGCCGTCTTCCGCTGGCCCCCGCGCTGCCGCCCGAGCAGACCGAGACGGTCGCGGGCATGAAGGACAACGTCCTCCTCCGCGAATCGCTCAAGCAGGTCGAGCAGGGTGCCACGAACGATCAGCTCCTCGGGGTGCTGCGCCAGGCACTGCAGGGGCACCTGTACATCCGGGTGAACGGCGACGCACGTGCCCAGATCAGCGAAGGCAAGCCCCTGGCCGTCGCCGTGGTCCGTGACGGCGACCGTCAGTTCATGCTCGCATTCAGCTCGGCCGCCGCTGTGCGCGACTCGGTGCAGCTCGAGAAGGACCCGACCGCGACGTCCGCCGTCGCCCAGCCGACGACCTCGGTGCTGCAGCAGGTCGTCTCGGGCGAGTTCGCGGGGCTCATCGTCGACAACGCCTCGGCTCCGCACCGTGTGGTCTTCCCGACCGAGCTGCTGCAGAAGGCGCTCGAGCAGGCCGACGTCGACATGACCGTCAAGTCGATCGTCGCTGCTCCGCGCGAGCAGGACACCGCAGCCAAGCTCGGTGAGGCGCTCGCCACCAAGCGCATGTGGGTCGCCGTCAACGAGGGCAACCCCAACGGGCAGGTCGGCATCGCCGAGGCGCAGACCCCAGACGGCAAGCGGTTCCTGCAGCTGTTCTCGCACCCGCTCGAGGTGCTCGCTCTCGGTCGAGGCGACCGCCCGCTGCCGTTCGAGCCCGAGCAGCTCGCCAAGCTCCTGTCGAGTCACATCGACATGGCAGGTGTCGTCGTCGACCCGGCCGGCCCCACCATGGTGGTCGAGCGAGACGCCCTCACGTCGGTGCTCATCCTGGCCGTCGACCTCGACGCCTGACGGTCTTCCGCGCGCCGCACGTGCGCTCTAGGGTCGGAGCATGGCCTCAGAACGCGTGACCCTGACCGTCGTCGATCCGGACGGTGAGCGCGAGGTCGTGCTCTCGAGCCCGAACAAGGTCGTGTGGCCGAAGGTCGGCATCACGAAAGCCGAGCTCGCGGAGTACTTCCAGCTCGTCGGCGCGCCCTTCCTCGAGGCGAACGGCAACCGACCGGTCTCTCTCGAGAGGTTCCGCGACGGCATGGGCAGCGAGGGGTTCTTCTCGAAGAACCCGCCCAAGGGCACACCCGACTACGTCGATGCGGTGACGGTCACGTACAACAGCGGCCGGCGGCATCCGCAGATCGTGCTGAACCGGCCGAGCGCGATCGTCTGGGCGGCGCAGATGAACACGATCGTGTTCCACCCGTGGGCGTCTCTCGCCTCCGACCCCGACAACCCCGTCGAGCTGCGGATCGACCTCGATCCTCAGCCTGGCACCGGGTTCTCCGACGCTATCCCGGCCGCGCACGCGCTGCGGGAGGTGCTGCGCGAAGTGGGGCTGAACGCATTCGTGAAAACCAGCGGCAACCGCGGATTGCATGTCTTCGCCCCGATCCAGCCGACGCACGAGTTCCTCGACGTCCGCCACGCGGTGATCGCGGCCGGGCGCGAGCTGGAGAGAAGGATGCCCGAGCAGGTCACGATGAACTGGTGGAAGGAGGAGCGCGGAGAGCGCATCTTCATCGACTTCAACCAGGCGAATCGCGATCGCACGATGGCCGGCGCCTACAGTCCCCGAGCACTCCCCGAGGCGACCGTGTCGACGCCCGTGCACTGGGACGAGCTCGACGGTCTCGACCCCCAGGCGTTCACGGTCCGCAGCATCCCGAAGCGCCTCGCGGAGGTCGGTGACCCGTGGGCGGGGAAGCAGAGTGCGCCGGGCCGCATCGACACCCTGCTCGAATGGTGGGAACGCGACAAGGAGGCGGGGCTCGGCGAGCTGCCGTTCCCGCCCGAGTTCCCCAAAATGCCGGGCGAGCCGCCGCGCGTGCAGCCCAGCAAGAAGGTCGCCGCGAACTGGGACGAGAACGGCGACCCGGTCGACGAGTGACCGTCAGGCGATGACGTCGGCGAGGTCGTAACCGGCGACGGTGTCGAGCTGGTCATAGGTGCACGAGCGTGCGTCGCGGTCGGGGCGCCAGCGCTCGAACTGCACGGTGTGGCGGAATCGCGCTCCTTCGAGCTGGTCGTAGCGCACCTCGAGCACGAGCTCGGGGCGCAGCCGCACGAACGACACGTCCTTCGAGCCGCTGAAGCGTGAGCGTTCTCCCGCACCGGTCACGGCGTCGCCTGCGTCGTCGCGTTCGACGAGCGGCGCGAGCTCGTCGACGAGCTCCCTGCGCCGGACGTCACTCCATGCCGCGACACCGCCGACCTGGCGCAGCGTGCCGTCGGAGTCGTACAGGCCGACGAGCAGCGATCCGACGCCGGAGCCGGACTTGTGGATGCGGTATCCGAGGGCCACGACGTCGGCGGTGCGCGCGTGCTTGATCTTGCTGAGTGTGCGCTTGCCCGGGGCGTACGGCTGATCGAGCGGCTTCGCGACGACGCCGTCGAGACCTGCCCCCTCGAACTCCGCGAGCCAGCGCACCGCGGCGTCGCGGTCACGGGTCGCGCGGGTGATGTGCAGCGGATGTTCGACGTCGGCCATGAGCGACTCCAGGCGTTCGCGCCGTTCGGCGAACGGCGCGCTCAGCAGATCCTCGTCGCCGAGGGCGAGCAGATCGAAGGCGATGAACATCGCCGGGGTCTCGTCGGCGAGCTTGGTCACGCGCGATGCCGCGGGGTGGATGCGCTGGCTCAGTGCCTCCCAGTCGAGCCGCTGTGCGCCGTCGGGTCCGGTGGCGACGACGATCTCGCCGTCGAGCAGGCACGGCCCCGGCAGCACCCGGGGGATCGCCTCGATGAGCTCGGGGAAGTAGCGGGTCAGGGGCTTCGCCCCGCGCGATCCGATCTGGACGGTGTCCCCGTCCCACGAGATCAGCCCGCGGAAGCCGTCCCACTTCGGCTCGAACAGCAGCCCACCCGTCGTCTTCGCGGGGTCGGGCACGGAGGCTGCCGCTTTCGCCAGCATGGGGGAGGGTATCTCGTAGCGCATGGGTCCATCCTGGCGGTGGTGGCGCTGCGGCAGAAGGGGTGTCGCTCGCGAACGCGCCTCAGTCGAACAGGTCGTCGAGGGTCACGCGGGTGCCCGCATCCCTCAGCGCGGTGCGGGCGGCGTGCCATCCGGCCATACCGTTCACGCCGGGGCCGGGCGGCGTCGAGGCCGAGGCGAGATACACGCCGCGCATCGGCGTGCGCCACGGTGCCGGGCCGAGCACCGGCCTGCGCAGGGCCTGTGGGATCGTGAACGCGCCGCCCAGGATGTCGCCGCCGATCTCCGACGGGTTGATCGCCTCGCGAGACGATGCGGGCACCGAGTGGTGCGCCAGGACCAGGTCGCGGAATCCGGGGGCGAAGCGCTCGACCTGACGGGTGATCAGTTCGGTGGCGTCGAGGTCGGAGTTCTGCGGCACGTGGATGTAGGCCCACAGCACAGCCTTGCCCTCAGGTGCCCTGCTCGGGTCGAAGACCGATGGCTGCACGGTGAGCGCATACGGCCGATCGCTGATCCGGCCACGCGCGACGGCGTTCTCGCTCTCCCAGACCTCGGCAGCGGTGCCGCCGATGTGGACGGTCGGCGCTTGGGCGACGTCAGGGTTCGTCCACGGGATGGGCCCGTCGAGCGCGAAATCGACCTTGGCGGCGGCCGGACCGTAGCGGTAGCCGCGGATGGCTCGTGCGTAAGCGGCGGGGATCTCGGGGTGGGTGAGTGCGAGACGCGGCGACGTGTTCAGCAGCAGCACGTCGCCCCGGTCGGGGTCGCCCCAGTCGAGCGCACTCAGGTCGGTGACGTGCACACCGGACTCGACGGACCCGCCGTGCGACTCGATGTCGGCGACCATGCTGTCCGCGATGCGCTGGGCTCCGCCGCGCGGGTACATCCAGCCACCGGCATGCGCCTGCGCAGCCAGCAGCAGGCCCGCCGCCGCTCCCGCGAGCGAGGGGAGAGGCGTGTTGGCGTGGGCGAGGACTCCCGACATCAGCCCCGCGGCCTCGTCGGTGCGGAACGAATGGTTGGCGAGCGGCGTGCCCTGGTCGAGCATCCGCAGTGCGAAGCGCAGCGCCGTGACCGGCTCGCGGGGGATCCGCAGCATCTGGTTGCCCGTGAAGTCGACGACTCCGTCGACGTGGGTGCTCAGCGGACGCAGCAGCGAGAGCCACGCGCGCTCGTCGACGCCGAGGCCCGCGGCGGTGCGCTCGATGTCGCGCCAGGCGATGCCGGCGCGTCCGTCGTCGAGAGGGTGCGCGTACGAGATGTCGGGGGTGATCCACTCGATCCGCTCGGCGAGGCCGAAAGCCTGGAAGAACGACGACGACAGCGCAGCCGGATGCACGGCGGCGCACACGTCGTGTCGGAAGCCGGAGAGAGTGGATTCGGCAGTGCGCACACCGCCGCCGATGGTGTCTGCGGCCTCGAGGACCTGCACCGCGTAGCCGGCGCGAGCGAGTGTCACGGCGGCGGCAAGGCCGTTCGGGCCGGAGCCGATGATCGTCGCGCGAGCCATTCGGCCAGTCTTCCATGCTCAGGCGTGAGATCCTTGAAGAAATGAATGAAGTTCAGGGCCCGACCCCCACAGGCAACTCCCGTCCGTACCGAACCCTCGCGGAGGCGCTTCGCGCGCACCGCATCGCCGAAGCGAACCACGAGTTCATCGCGGCGATCACGGATGCCATCGGCATCTCCTCCTACATCGACCGCGGCCGCTACATCGAGGCGATCCGCCGTGGTGAGGGCGCTGCGCTCCACATCGGCAAGACCTACACCAACGGCTTCACGGAAGACGAGGTCGTCGTGATCGGCTCGACGCCGCTGCGTCTGCAGCCGAGCGAGGGCCGCGCGCCGTTCTTCTATGTGACGCACCCGAGCGAGTTCCGCCCGATCGCGCCGGTCAAGGCCAAGCGGTCGACCACCCCGCGCGCCGCCGCGGCGCCGAAGGTCCAGCGCACCCCCAAGTTCGTCGAGCGCGACTATGGCGTGTGCGACGTCTGCTTCATGGTGAAGACGCCCGCCGGGGGCTGCGGCTGCGACTGATCACGCGAGGCGTGCCGTCACCCCGGTGAGCGCCTCGGAGATCTGCCAGATGCGGGCGGCTGCCGCGTCGTCGCGCAGCCGCGAGTAGAGCTTCTGCGGCCCTGGTCCGCCGCCCAGGTGGCCGAGGCCGGACGGGCCGTAGAAGCCTCCGCCGACGGCATCCGCAGCTGTTGCGGCGTACAGAGCCGGCAGGCCTGCGGTCTCGGCCGTCCCGAGGAGGATTCCGCGGCGTGACAGTGCGTCGATGACGCGCCGCGCTGTCGTCTGCGTCGCCCGTCCGAGCTCGGGTTGCGCAGCCAGCAGATTCGTCGGCGCGACCCCGGGGTGCGAGAGCATGCTGCGGATTCCCCACCCCTCTGCCCTGCTCCGCCGGTCGAGTTCGAGCCCGAACAGCCCGAAGGCGATCTTCGACTGGCTGTACGCGCGCATCCCGTTGTACGAGCGCTCCCACTGCAGATCGTCCCAGTTGATCGCGCCGCTGTCGGCCGCGACGCTGATCTGCGAGACGACGCGCGCCTTCCCCTCGACGAGGAGCGGCAGCAGCCCACCCGCGAGTGCGAAGTGTCCCAGGTGATTCGCGCCGAACTGCAGCTCGAATCCGTCCGACGTCGTGCGCCTGGTGGGCGGCGTCATCACTCCCGCATTGTTGATGAGGATGCTGATCGGCGTGCCCTCCTCGCGCAGGTTCGCAGCGAGGGAGGCGACCGACTCGAGGGATGCGAGGTCGAGATCACGCAGCGACAGGGACGCGTCCGGCACCGCACGGCGGATCCGTGCGATCGCCGCGTCGCCCTTCTCTCGGTTGCGCACGGGCAGGATGACCTCCGCGCCCGCAGCGGCGAGCCGGCGCGCGATGCCGAGGCCGATCCCGTCGCTGGCGCCGGTGACCACCGCTCTGGCACCGTGCTGCTCGGGGATGACCGGGTCTGTGTTGTTTCGCGGCATGTCCGCCCTATTCCCTGTCGACGACGATGCTCTCGCGAGGCACGGGTGGGCATCCAGGGATCGTCGATCCGTGGATCGATGACCGGTCCGCTGGTACAACGGATAAGACGACGGGAGGCGGCGCATGGCGATCGACAGACGGGGGCTCGCGGAGTTCCTGCGCGCACGCCGCGAGGCGCTGCAACCCGAGGATGTCGGGCTGACGCGTGGGGAGCGCCGCCGCACGAGCGGGCTCCGTCGGGAGGAGGCGGCCGCGCTGAGTCACATGTCGACCGACTACTACTCGCGGATCGAGCAGGAGCGAGGCCCTCAACCCTCCGAGCAGATGATCGCCTCTATCGCTCAGGGGCTCCACCTCTCGCTGGCCGAGCGCGACCACCTCTTCGCCCTGGCCGGCCACACGCCGCCACCGCGAGGTGCCGAGAGCGATCATGTGAGCCCGGGGATGCTGCGGATCTTCGACAGGCTGCAGGACGACACACCTGCCGAGGTGGTCACCGAACTCGGGGAGACGCTGCGCCAGAGCGCGCTCGGCGTCGCTCTCGTCGGGGATCTGACCCGTCTGCAGGGGCCCGCCCGCAGCATCGGGTACCGCTGGTTCACCGACCCGACGGCACGGCAGGGATACGACCCCGACGACCATGAGTTCCTCTCACGACTGTGGGTGTCGGGACTGCGAGAGATCGCCACCCTTCGGGGGCCGGGTTCACGTGCCGCCCGGTACGTCGAGCTTCTGCTGTCCCGGAGCGAGGAGTTCGTGCTGCTCTGGGAGCGACATGAGGTCGGTCTCCGTCCGCCGGGCACCAAGCGGTTCATCCACCCCGAGCTGGGCCGCCTGGACCTCTCATGCCAGACGCTCGTCGACCCGGAGCAGTCGCACGCGCTTCTGGTCTACACGGCTGCACCGGGAAGCGAGAGCCAGGAGAAGCTGAGGCTCCTCTCGGTGATCGGCGCCCAGAGGTTCACGCCCGAGTCCGATGCCGTCGGGGCCGCCGAGCACCCCGACACCTGATGGTCGGATTCGCCCAGCCGGTCAGGCGAAGGCGCTCATGCCGGTGATGTCGCGTCCGAGCAGCAGAGCCTGCACGCTCTCCGTGCCCTCGTAGGTGTGGATCGCTTCGATGTCGGCCATGTGCTGCATCACGCCGTTCTCGAGCAGGATGCCGTTGCCGCCCAGCAGATCGCGGGCGACGGACGCCACACGCCGTGCGGCACGCGTGTTGTGGAACTTCGCCAGCGATGCCTGGGTCGGACGGAGCTCGCCCGCGGTTTCCAGGTCGGCGAGGCGACGGCAGTAGAGCTGCATCGCGGTGAGGTCCTCGAGCATGTGGGTGAGTCGCTCCTGCACCATCTGGAACTTCGCGAGCGGCTTGCCGAACTGGATGCGCTCCTTCGAATACGCGAGGGCGGCCTCGTAGCAGGCGGTGGCATGACCGAGCGCAGACCAGGCCACGCCTGAGCGGGTCGCATAGAGCACGATCGAGGCGTCCTTGAAGCTCTTCGTCCCAGGGAGCACCGCGTCGAGCGGCACGCGAACGTCGTCGAGCACGATGTGCGCCTGGTGGATGGCGCGCAGCGACGCCTTGCCGCGGATCGGCGTCCCCGTGTATCCGGGTGTCTCCTGCTCGACGAGGAAGCAGCGCACGGCACCGTGCTCGGGGGCTTTCTCGTCATCGACGCGCGCCCACACGAAGGTGATGCCGCCCGAGGCGCCGTTTCCGATCCACTTCTTCGCGCCGCGGATGACCCATTCGTCGCCGTCGCGCCTGGCCACCGTCTCGAGCGAGACGGAGTCCGACCCGTGGTCGGGCTCGGTGAGGGCGAAGGAGCCGAAGACCGATCCGTCGGCGAGAGAGGTCAGCCACTTCTCCTGCTGCTCATCCGAGCCGAAGAGCGCGAGGGTCCGCAGCGCCAGACCGCCCTGCACGGCGAGCACGGTGCCGAGCGACCCGTCGCCGCGCGAGATCTCCATGTTCACGAGGCCGGCGGCGAGGGGGGAGAGTCGGGTGAGCGACGGATGCTCGATGCCGTCGACGACGAGATCCATCTCGCCCATGCGGCGGGCGGCGTCGAGAGGGTACTCGGCGCGGTCCCAGGCATCCGCCATCTGCGGCCCGACCTCGTCGATGTACGCCTTCGCGCGGTCCCAGGCAGAGCGGTCGGCGTCGGGGATGTCGGCGAAGACGGCGTAGTAGTCGCTGTCCTGTCGTCCGGTGATGTCGTACGACGAGACGCGCTCGCCGGGGAAGGGGGAGACTGCGGTGCTCATGGTGACTCCTTCGTGGCACCAAGTATCGTACTCCTCGATACTCGGTTCCACGACTCGGGATGCGTCGGAGCCCCGTGCGCGGTCAGAAGACCTCTTGGTCAGTCCGGTTGCGAGTCAGTCGAGTTGCGTGCGCAGGCGCCGGGTGACCTCGGCGATCGGCATCGAACGAGGGAACACCGCGACGACGACATCGTCCGGCGCCTCGGCGACTGCGTCGGAGGGCACGCCGTATCGGCGGCGGACGTCGGCGAGAGCGGTCTGCAGCGTCGAGAGCGGCACCTTCTTCTTGCCGCGCAGCAGCTGGCGCAGAACGTGGTTGTGCACGGCGGTGACGAGGGCCGAGAACCCGACCGCGTCGAGAGGATCGATGCCGGGAAGCGAGCTGCGCAGATAGTCGTCGAACAGCCGCTCGTAGCGGAACACCGTGATGATCTCGCGCTCGCGGAGCACCGGCACCTGACGGACGATCTGATAGCGGCGACGCGCGAGCTCGGGGTCGTGAGCGAAGTGGGCGAAGACCGACTCGGATGCCGCGCACACCGCGCCCCAGGGGTCGTCGTGGCCCTCGGCGAGGAATGACCGCAGCTGCTCGAGCAGCACCTCGTGGTCGGCGAAGACGACATCCTCCTTGCCGCCGAACTGTCGGAAGAACGTCGAACGCGAGACCCCCGCGGCCTTCGCGATCTGCTCGACGGAGGTCTGGTCGAAGCCCTGCGATGCGAAGAGCTCGAGTGCAGCGGCCACAACGCCGGTGCGCAGTTCTGCGGATTCGTGCATGGGACGAGCCTAGACCTCGGCTTCGAGCACCGCAGACGCTGCGTCTACGATGAGCGGGTATGCGTCCAGGGGGGATGAACGATGATGGTGCTGCGTAGATGGACGGCTCGTGTTGCTGCGGTGGCGTGTGCGCTGGGGGTGGTGCTGGTGCCGAGTGCGGCGGCGGCGCAGGACTTCTCGGGCGGTGGGCCGCTCTGGTACATGGATGCTATGAAGATTCAGGCGATCCACGACGCGGGGATCACAGCGGAGGGCGTGACGATCGCGGTGCTCGATGGGGCGCTCAACCCGAACGTTGCGACACTTCAGGGCGCTGACATCGAAGTGCGCGACCTTCTGCAGTGCCCGGACCCGACTGATCCTGCTCCATCGGCGTTCGAGTCACTGCAGCACGGGAGCTCGGTCACTTCTTTGATCGTGGGTAAGGGGACGTCGGAAACCGGCTCCGGCCCGGTGGGGATCGCTCCGGATGCGAAGATCCTCTACTACGGCGCACTGCAGACCGACTGCGATGTCGATGCCTTCCCCGCAGCCCTCGCGGATGCCGTGGCGCAGGGTGCCGACATCGTGTCGATGTCGGGTGGATACCGACGTCTGGACGATGAACTGTCTGCGCCCGCTGCCGCCGCAGTCGCGGACGCGCTCAGGGCAGGGGTTCTGGTCGTGGCCAGCCTCCCGAACGCCGACTCGGTGTGGGAGAACGAGCTCGGAGACATCAATGGCGTGGTGAATGTGGCAGCGGTCGATGCCATGGCACAGGCGGCCAAGAAGCGCGATGGATCTGACATGGCCAACGAAGATGTCGATGTGGTCGCTCCCGGAGTGGATGTCGCGGGCGTCGGGTGGGACGGCACATGGGGCATGTCAGCATGGTCGGGCAGTTCCGCCGCCACCCCGATCGTCGCTGGAGTGCTCGCCCTCGGAGTGCAGAAGTGGCCCGACGCCACAGCCTCGCAGCTGCTGCAGTCGATGATCCGCAATACGGGGTCGACTCCGCACGAGCTTGAGTGGTCGAACAAGTTCGGCCACGGGATCGTCAACGCCACTCGACTGGTGCAGGAGGACCCATCGCAGTACGCGGATGAGAACCCGCTTTTCACCGACGGCCAGGCCCCGACGTTCGACGAGGTCTACTCAGCGCCGGAGTCTGCAACATCCGAGGTGCCGGACGCGCAGGCCGACGCAGGGCCAGGAGCGCTGCCGTGGGTGCTCGCAGGGGGTGGGGCGGTGGTGGCCCTCGTGACGGTGACGCTCATCACGGTCATCCGCAGAAGACGAGGAGGTGTTGCCGATGCGTGAACCCGGGAGAGAAAACTTCGATCTCGGCAACGTGTTATGGGCAGTGTCGACGCCGTCGACTATCATGGGTCGCCGGAGGGTGGGACGCGCTGGCGTCCCTGACGGAGGGGAAGATCATGGCAGCGCAGATCGGTGCTGACTTCGAGCAGATGCTCGAGAACATCCACACGCTCGTGAAGGGCATCGAAGCGGCCGGAGTGGGGTCGCGCGGTACGGAAATCGACGGGTTGAGAACCAACACCACAGCCACCTATCTCGACTCCGCCTCGGGCTTCGCGGCCGAGATCGAGCGGATGATCGGTCAGCTCGCAGCAGACGTCGCGGCGTTCCGTGACGCTCTCAAGTCGACTGTGGAGGAGAAGCAGCAGTCCGAAGAGAACCTTTCCGCCACTCTGTCCCAGATTGCGCAGGTCGTGGACGACCCGTCGCTCACTTCGACGACTCAGCTGGAGGCTGGCACATCGACGTCCGCTGCTCCGGTCGTGGATCCGTCGGGCGACGGTTCCTCGACGGATGACGGCGGTAGCAAATCGGGCGGATACTGATGCGGCTTCGCCGGTGGCCGGTGGCGCTGTTCAGCGCGGCGCTGCTGCTCGGAGGGTCGAGTCCCTCGCCCGCCGCTGCTGCCGATGATTTCAGCACGGAAGGGCCGCTCTGGTACCTCGACGCGATGAGGATCCCGGCGATCCACGATGCAGGGATCACCGGTGAGGGCGTCACGGTAGCGGTGTTCGATGGGGCGCTGAATGCCGACGTCCCCACGCTGCAGGATGCGGACATCGAGGTGCGCCCGATCGATGGATGCCCTGACCCGCTGGCGACCTCCGCCGTCGAGGCAACGAAGCACGGTACATCCGCGACCTCACTGATAGTGGGCAACGGGACTTCCGCTAGTGGAGCCGGTCCGGTCGGCCTAGCGCCGGGCAGCCGCGTGCTCTACTACGGGGTCCTCCAAGAGTCATGCGATGTCAAGAACATCGCCGCCGCGATCGACGACGCTGTAGCGCAGGGGGCGGATATCGTCTCGATGTCCGGCGGGTATGGGCGACTCGCCGACGAACTCTCCGAAGACACCGTCGACAGCGTCGCAGCCGCACTTCGTGCGGGGGTCATGATCGTGACGGCGCTGCCGAACAGCGATTCGACCTCGATCCCCGAGCTCATGACGGTAAACGGGGTCGTCAACGTCGCCGCGGTCGACGGAGCCGCGCAGCCGGCGACGCAGCGCGACGGTTCCGGCATGACCAACGCGGACGTCGACGTCGTCGCCCCAGGCATCGACGTAGCGGGCCTGGGGTGGGACGGCACCTGGGGCATGTCGGCGTGGTCCGGTACTTCCGCATCGACCCCGGTCGTCGCCGGCCTGCTCGCGTTGGCGAAGGACAAGTGGCCGGATGCGACCTCGTCTCAGTTGCTGCAGTCATTGATCCGGAACACCGGGTCTGAACCGCACGAGCTCGAGTGGTCCAGCAGCATAGGTCACGGCGTCGTTAACGCCACAAGGCTCATCGCGGAGGACCCCACCCAATATCCGGATGAGAATCCGCTCTTCAAGGAGGAGCAGTCGCCGACGTTGGACGAGGTCTACGCCGCGCCCGATCCGACGGAGGTTCCCGTCCCGGCGCCAGGGGAGGAATCGTCAGCAGTGCCCTGGTTGATCGGCGGTGGAGCTGTTGTCGTCATTGCGATCGTGGTGGTCGCCGTGGTGGTTTCGAGGAAGAAGAACGTAGGAGGTCGTCGAGATGTATAACCCCAATGTATGTACACCCACCATGTTCGAAGACGAGTTGCGCGCTTTGTCCTCGACGCTCACCTTCGCTGATCCCCAGCTCGAGGAAAGATTGAGAGCCGTCGACGAGTTGCGTCGCGCACTCTCGGCAGTGCGCGAGATTCCCGGCTGGAGCGGAGACTCGGCTGAGGGTGCCGAGGGCCTGCTCATGCGGATGGAGTCGAACACGAACCAGATCAAGTCGACGCTCAACCTGCTGAAGAGTTCTCTCGACGCGTCGACTCACGCCACGGCTGCGAGTGCCGCAGCGGCGCTCCGCGACCTCCCGTCCGCGTCGGCGGAAGGATTCCTCGCGGACCTCGGTCGCAATTTGTCGGGGCTCACGGACGGATGGGGTGCAGCTGACACGGGCGAACTGGTCGCGCAGGAGGAAGCGAGGCTCGCGGCTGAGCGAGAGAATGCCGCTATGGTCGCGCTGAAGGCGATCCGTGGCGATCTCGTCACGGGAGCGACGACGTCGTTCGACAGCCCCGAGATGCGGGCGGTCGATGTTGGCTCGATTCCCCCGCCCGTGATCGATGTCGAGGGCATCGACTCGCGCGTGCCTCCCGTCGGCAGCAACGGACCCTCCGGCGGTCCCGGCACGTCGCCGGGCGGAACCGGCGTCGGCAGCGTGCCTCCGCCGCAGGTCGGCACGTGGGTCCCCGGCGGTGGCGGCGACGGCGGCTGGGTCAACGGCGGCAATGGCGGCTCGGGTGGCGGCAACACCGGCACCATCGGGGACAACGGCTGGGACAACGGTGACAACGGCGGTTCGGGCGGCAACGGCGGCTCCAACCCCAGCGTCGACTCGCCGAACGGCGGCACACTGCCGGGATACCCCGGCATCGGTGGCGGCGGAGGCGGCGGAGGTCTGCTCGCCGGCGGATCCGGCGGTTCGGGCACGCTCGGCGCGGCGGTCGTGGGCGGCGCAGGCGCCGCGGCGCTCATGGGTGCACGCTCGGCGTCGCTCAATGGCGCGGGCGGCGCAGGTCTGTTCGGCGGTGGCGGAAGCGGTGCCGGCGCAGGTGCGGCCACGGCCGGACGCGGACTGCTCGGCATGGGCGGTGCGACCGGACCCGGCGGGCTCGGAGCAGCAGGCTCGGCATCCGGCTCGGCGACCGGTGCTGCCGGCGGAACGACGGCGGGCGCGGGCGGCCGCTCGATGGCGCCGGGCATGATGGGCGGAGCGGCCGGAGACGACGAGAAGCGTCGCGACCGCTCCGGTCTCGGTGGCCCGATCGCCCCCAAGCTCGAAGACGACGAGGAAGCCGGACCCCGGTCGCGATCCGCCCAGGCGGGCAGCCGCGACACGCTCGGCTGACCCCGTCTCCATACCGATATGCGCTCCCGGCGGCCCTTGGGCCGCCGGGAGCGTTCAGTTCGAGGTAGTAGGCTGGGCGACTGGTCGATGTCTCGACATCGAGAGAATTACCAGACAGCAGCCCAGTGAAGGAACCACAGTGGATCTGTACGAGTACCAGGCACGAGACGTTTTCGAGAAGTACGGAGTGCCGGTCCTCGCCGGCATCGTCGCCGACACCCCCGAGGAGGTGAAGGCAGCCGCTGAGAAGATCGGCGGCGTCGTCGTCGTCAAGGCCCAGGTCAAGACCGGTGGTCGCGGCAAGGCCGGCGGCGTCAAGGTCGCGAAGACCCCCGAAGAGGCATACGAGGCCGCGAAGGCGATCCTCGGTCTCGACATCAAGGGCCACATCGTCAAGCGCGTCATGGTCGCGCAGGGTGCGCGCATCGCCGAGGAGTTCTACTTCTCCGTGCTGCTCGATCGCGCCAACCGTTCGTACCTGAGCCTCTGCTCGGTCGAGGGCGGCATGGAGATCGAAGAGCTCGCGGTCGAGCGTCCCGAGGCGCTCGCGCGCGTCGAGGTCAACCCGCTGACCGGCATCGACAAGCAGAAGGCGGTCGAGATCGCTCGCGCCGCCAACTTCCCCGAAGACCTGATCGAGAAGGTCTCCGACGTCTTCGTCAAGCTCTTCGACGTCTACAAGGGCGAAGACGCGACTCTCGTCGAGGTCAACCCGCTGGTCCGCACCGAAGAGGGCGACATCATCGCCCTCGACGGCAAGGTCACGCTCGACGACAATGCCTCCGAGATCCGCCACCCGGAGCACGAGGCGCTCGAAGACAAGGACGCCGCCGACCCGCTCGAGGCCAAGGCCAAGAAGAGCGGCCTGAACTACGTCAAGCTCGACGGCGAGGTCGGAATCATCGGCAACGGCGCAGGACTCGTCATGTCGACGCTCGACGTCGTCGCCTACGCCGGTGAGAACCACAACGGTGTCAAGCCCGCCAACTTCCTCGACATCGGCGGCGGCGCCTCGGCTGAGGTCATGGCCGCAGGCCTCGACGTCATCCTCGGCGACCCGCAGGTCAAGAGCGTGTTCGTCAACGTCTTCGGCGGCATCACGGCCTGCGACGCCGTCGCCAACGGGATCAAGGGCGCTCTCGAGACCCTCGGCAGCGCGGCCTCCAAGCCGCTCGTCGTGCGCCTCGACGGCAACCGCGTCGACGAGGGCCGCGCGATCCTCGCCGAGTACGCGCACCCGCTCGTCACGCTCGCCAGCACCATGGACGAGGGCGCCGACAAGGCCGCCGAGCTCGCAAACGCCTGAGACACAAGGACTAGAGAAATGTCGATCTACCTCAACAAGGACTCCAAGGTCATCGTCCAGGGCATCACCGGCGGCGAGGGCACCAAGCACACGGCACTCATGCTGAAGGCCGGCACCCAGGTCGTCGGTGGCGTGAACGCCCGCAAGGCCGGCACCACGGTCTCGCACACCGACAAGGACGGCAACGCCGTCGAGCTCCCCGTCTTCGCCTCCGTCGCCGAGGCCATGAAGGAGACCGGCGCAGACGTGTCGATCGCCTTCGTGCCGGGTGCGTTCACGAAGGACGCGATGATCGAGGCCATCGACGCCGAGATCCCGCTTCTCGTCGTCATCACCGAGGGCGTGCCCGTCGGCGACTCGGCCGAGGCATGGGCCTACGCGCAGAGCAAGGGCAACACGACCCGCATCATCGGACCGAACTGCCCCGGCATCATCACCCCCGGTGAGGCGCTCGTCGGCATCACCCCGGCGAACATCACCGGCAAGGGCCCGATCGGCCTCGTGTCGAAGTCGGGCACCCTGACGTACCAGATGATGTTCGAGCTGCGCGACCTGGGCTTCTCGACCGCCATCGGCATCGGCGGCGACCCCGTCATCGGCACGACGCACATCGACGCGCTCGCCGCATTCGAGGCCGACCCCGAGACCAAGGCGATCGTGATGATCGGTGAGATCGGTGGCGACGCCGAAGAGCGCGCGGCCGACTACATCAAGGCACATGTCACCAAGCCGGTCGTCGGCTACGTCGCGGGCTTCACGGCCCCCGAGGGCAAGACCATGGGTCACGCCGGTGCGATCGTCTCCGGCTCCGCCGGTACCGCTCAGGCGAAGAAGGAGGCCCTCGAGGCCGCCGGTGTCAAGGTCGGCAAGACGCCGTCCGAGACCGCCGCTCTGATGCGTGAGATCGTCGAGTCGCTCTAAGCGCTATAATCGAGGAGAAGGCCCTGGACTCCACTCCGGGGCCTTCTTCTATGCCCGGAAGGGGTCTCTGCCGAGCCGCTCCCAGATCGCCGCGACGTGCCGTGAGTCGGTTCCGCAGCATCCTCCGATGACCCGCACCGACGGCATCCGCTCGAGGAGCGCGGTCACGCGCTCGGCCAGTTCGACGGGGTCGCCATCATCGAGTGTCTCGGACTCGTCTAGCTCTGCGTGCGAGAGGCGGGACGCATTGGGACGGATGCCGATGACGCGCCGAGCCGTATGGGCATCCAGAGCCCGGTCGAAGTGGTCGGGGTGCGCGCAGTTGAGGAAGAAACCGTCCGGGGCCCCGGCCGTATCGACCTCGGCGACCGTCGCGGCGAGCGTACGACCCGATGCGAGCAGCCCGTCGGTCTCGACGGTGAACGAGATCTCGACGTCCACGCCGGCCGCACGCGCCGCGCGGACGACGCCACGCGCCTCGGCAGCATCGGTGAGCGTGTAGGCCGCGATCACATCCACGCCTGCGTCGGCGAGAGCGCGGACCTGGTCACGGTGATAGCGATAGGCGTCGTCGGGTCCGGTGATCGGGTCCCACGCTCCCGAACGGTAGCCGTCGCCCCGAGGGCCGAGCATCCCCACGATCCTCACTGCAGTCAGACCGGATTCCGCGGCGATCTGCTGCAGCAGCCTCACCGCATCGATGTTGACCCGGCGCAGCGCGTCGATATCGTAGCCGAGCCGAGCACCCCAGTCGGCGCTCGCTCGCCACGTGGGCGTCTCGAGGCGAAGCGCGGCGTGATGCGCCCGGGCGATCTCGACGTAGCCGAGGTAGTACTCTCTCAGCGTTCGGCGGCCATCGTCATCATCGAGCAGCACGAAAGCGGCGAAGTCGGGAAGATCGATGCCGTGGTGGAAGATCAGATCGGTCTCCAGGCCGCCGTCTGTGACGTGCCGGACAGGAGCGGTGGGTGCGGACATCGGTGCCTGCTCTCCTCGGGTGCTTCCGGTCTAGCACTGCGCGACGGGCGACGCCACGGGTTCCGCACACGACAGAGGGGCGGATGCGATTCGCATCCGCCCCTCCGATGTCCACTCGTCGCTCAGGCGACGCCGAACAGTGCTTCGATCGGCCCGCGGGCGAAGAAGATCACGAAGCCGACGGCAACGATCCACAGCAGCGGGCTGATCTTGCGAGCCTTGCCGGAGAGCGCCTGGATGAGCACCCAGCTGACGAAGCCGGCGCCGATTCCGTTGGCGATCGAGTAGGTCAGCGGCATCACGGTCACGGTCAGGAACACGGGCAGCAGTACATCGAACTCGGTGAGGTCGATGTACTTGATCTGCGCCATCATCATCGCGCCGACGATCACGAGCGCGGCGGCCGCGATCTCAGTCGGGACGATTGACGTGAGTGGCGTGAGGAACATCGCGAGCAGGAACATGCCACCCGTGATCAGGTTGGCGAAACCGGTGCGTGCACCCTCTCCGATACCCGCTCCGGACTCGATGAACACGGTGCTCGACGACGACGAGGTGCCACCACCGACGATCGCGCCGACACCTTCGACGACCAGTGCGGACTTGATGCGCGGGAAGTCGCCGTTCTCGTTCGCAAGATCGGCTTCCTTGGCAAGGCCGGTCATCGTGCCCATGGCGTCGAAGAAGTTCGAGAAGACGAGGGTGAAGACGATCATCACGATCGCGACGAGGCTGACCTTGCTGAAGTCGAAGCTGAAGTCGACCGCGCCGACCAGGCTCAGGTCGGGCAGGCCGAACGGCGAGCCGGTGAGCGTGGGGACCGTCAGCCCCCAGCCTCCGGCGTTTCCGTCTGCTGCGGCCCCGAGGTGCCAGATCGCCTCGACGATCACCGCGAGCACCGTGCCCGAGACGAGGCCGATGAGCAGCCCGCCCTTGACCTTGCGGGCGACCAGGATGCCGGTGACGATGAGCGTGACGATGAACAGCACGGTCGGCACGGTCGCGACGGATCCGCCGACCCCGAGGCCCACGGGCGGGGACGCGCTGCCGGTGGCGGTGACGAAGCCCGAGTTGACGAAGCCGATGAAGGCGATGAACAGGCCGATTCCGACCGTGATCGCGATCTTCAGCTGGAACGGCACGGCGTCGAAGATCATCTTCCGAAGGCCCGTGGCTGCGAGGAGCACGATCACGAGACCGTTGATCATGACGAGCGCCATGGCCTCGGGCCAGGTGACCTGGCCGACGACCGAGAACGCGACGAAGGCGTTGATGCCGAGGCCGGCTGCGAAGCCGAAGGGCAGGCGGGTGATGAGACCGAACAGGATCGTCATCACGCCGGCGGTCAGCGCGGTCGCGGCGCCGACGGCGCTGAAGTCGAGGGTGTCGCCTGCGACATCGGCCGAGCCGGACAGGATGATCGGGTTGAGGATCACGATGTAGGCCATCGTGACGAAGGTCACCAGACCCCCTCGGATCTCGGTGCCGATCGTGGATCCGCGCTTGCTGATCTCGAAGAAGCGGTCCAGGGCGTTCGTGGGTTCGGCCGTGGAGCGGGTGGGGGACGGGGCAGTTGTCATCGGGAAACCTCCGCAGGCGACGATATCGTGTCGCGCGAGTCGCGCGCGCCCCCAGGCGACGACAGGGTTCTCGTCGTAGTCTCGATTCGATATGCAACGCCTCCTCGTCGCGCTCCTCGCCGCCTTCGATGCCGCCATCGCTGCGGCGGTCGGTCTCGTGGTCCTGCTGGCGCCGCTCACGCTCCTGTGGACGCTCGCGTTCGGCGTGAGCGCCGACTGGGGTGCCCTCTGGCCCCTCACGGGCACGCTCTGGCAGTTCGGACACGGAGTGCCTCTGAACGTCGATGTCGCGACCGACGTCCTGCGCGCGACGGGCATCGCTCCGGAGGCCGCGACGTTCACCCTCTCGGTGACGCCCCTCGCATTCCTGCTCTTCACGCTGTTGTTCGCGGCTCGGTCCGGCGCGCGTGCGGCGCGCGCCGGAGCGTGGCTGCTCGGTGCGCTCTCGGGGGTTCTGGCGTACGGGGTGGTGGCGACCGCCGTCGCTTTCACCTCGAACCTCTCGGCTGCCCAGACCGACGTCGCGCCGGCGATCCTGCTGCCGACCGCCGTCTACCTCGTAGGCGCCGTCAGTGGGGCTGTGCGCATCGCGTGGGAGGACGGCGACGGCGGGCTGCTCGACCGGGTGCACGATGTCGTCGACTCGTGGGGCGACTGGGGGCCCGTGCCGAGTTCCGCTGTCCGTGGCGCGGCGTTCGCCGTCGTCGGTGTGACCGCGGTCGCCGCCCTCGCAGTCGCTGTCATGACGCTGACTCGCGGGGGAGAGGTGGTCGCGCTGTTCCAGGCCGCTCGCGTCGATACCCTCGGCGCGGCGGTCATCACGCTCGGGCACCTCGCGTACCTCCCCACGATGATCGTCTGGGCGGCGTCGTGGCTCGCGGGTCCGGGCTTCGCCGTGGGCGTGGGAACCGCTGTCTCTCCGGCCGGGACCGAGCTCGGGGTCGTGCCAGGCATCCCCGTGCTGGGACTGCTGCCCGAGAGCACCTCGATGTGGATGCTGATCGTGATCCTCCTCCCGATCGGCGCCGGAGCCTTCGCCGGATGGGCCGTGCGGTCCCGCCTCGTGTGGGAGGGCACCCCTCTCGGCGCCGGACCACGGGCGGCGATCGCCGGCGGCATCGGGGTGCTGACGGCTGTGGTCGCCGCGCTGGCGGCCCTGCTGGCGGGCGGATCGATGGGGCCGGGGCGGCTCGCCGAAGCGGGACCCGCCGTACTGCCGTTCGCTCTCGCACTGGGCGGTGAGGTGCTGCTCGGTGCAGCGATCCTGTTGCTCTCACCGCGACACCGCGACGAGCTCGCCGAAGAGCGCACCGATCGATGGGTCGCCGAGATGACCGCATCCGACCTCTCCTTCGACGACTCGACGGAGCGTGTGCCCGCCGCGACGACGTGGCCCGGGGCGCCCTCCGCATTCGACACCGCACCGCTCGGCGACGACGGCGGCTTCCGGCTGCCGAAGCGCGACCCCGACGATCCGCTGCGCTGACACACGGGTCGGGGCGTCGCCTGGGCCCCGGTAGACTGGGCGCGTGCTCACGGTCGCCGTTCTCATCTCGGGCACCGGCTCGAACCTTCGCGCCCTCCTCGAGGCCGCTCGTCACCCCGATTTTCCTGCGCGGGTGGTGGTCGTCGGTGCCGATCGCGAAGCCGACGGACTGGCTCACGCCGAGGAGTTCGGCATCCCGAGCTTCACGGTGCCGTGGCATGAGCACGAGTCGCGCGACGCGTGGGGTGAAGAACTCGGACGTCAGCTCGCCGTCTGGAACGCTGACCTCGTGGTGCTCAGCGGCCTGATGCGGCTGCTGCCGGCATCGCTGGTCGCGAGCCTCGCGCCGCGCCTGATCAACACGCATCCCGCGTACCTGCCGGAGTTCCCCGGCGCTCACGGCGTGCGGGACGCGCTCGCCGCAGGCGTCTCCGAGACGGGCGCGAGCGTGATCGTCGTCGACGACGGCGTCGACACCGGTCCGATCCTGGCGCAGGAGCGGGTGCCGGTGCTCGACGGCGACACCGAGCACACCCTGCACGAGCGCATCAAGCCCGTCGAACGCCGTCTGCTCATCGATGTGGTGCGCCGCATCGCGACCGGCGAGCTCTCGCTGTCCTCCGCAACCTGAACCGAACCACGCACGCCACCCTCGCACGAAGGAGCCCATCATGGCCGGCCCCCGCCACGACCACTCGCTGTACCGCGATCGCGACACCGTCCCGGTGCGCCGCGCACTCGTCTCGGTCAGCGACAAGACCGATCTGCTCGTGCTCGCCAAGTCCCTGTCGGAGGCCGGCGTGCAGATCGTTTCGACCGGTTCGACCGCGTCGACCATCCGCGAGGCCGGGTTCGAGGTCACCGACGTCGCCGCCGTCACCGGCGTCGCCGAGATGCTCGACGGCCGGGTGAAGACGCTGCACCCGAAGATCCACGGCGGTCTGCTCGCCGACTTGCGTCTCGAGGACCACGAGCGCCAGCTCGCCGACCTCGACATCGCTCCGTTCGAGCTCGTCGTCGTGAACCTCTACCCCTTCGTCGAGACGGTCGCCTCGGGTGCCGAGGGCGACGACGTCGTCGAGCAGATCGACATCGGCGGGCCCGCCATGGTGCGCGCTGCGGCCAAGAACCACGCGAACGTCGCGATCGTCGTGTCGCCGCAGTCGTACGGCGGCATCATCAGCGCCATCGAGAACGGCGGCACCACGCTGACGCAGCGCCGCGAGCTCGCAGCGCGCGCGTTCGCGCACACGGCCGCGTACGACACGGCGGTGGCATCCTGGTTCGCGGAGGGCACGCTCGGTGAGGGGGAGGACCTGCCCACCCACCTGACGATCCAGGCCGAGCTTCTCAACACGCTGCGCTACGGCGAGAACTCGCACCAGCGCGGCGCGATCTACACGCGCGTCGGCGGTCACGGCATCGCCCAGGCCACGCAGCTCCAGGGCAAGGAGATGTCGTACAACAACTACGTCGATGCGGATGCCGCGCTGCGCGCCGCCTACGACATGGTCAAGCCCGCCGTCGCGATCATCAAGCACGCGAACCCCTGCGGCATCGCGACCACCGCGCCCAACGCCCTCGACCCGATCGCGAGCGCGCACATCCGCGCCCACGAGTGCGACCCGGTGTCGGCGTATGGCGGAGTCATCGCCGCGAACGGCACCGTGACGCTCAAGATGGCCGAGAACCTGAAGGACATCTTCACCGAGGTGATCGTCGCGCCGTCGTTCGAGCCGGCAGCCCTCGAGGTCTTCAAGGCGAAGAAGAACCTGCGTCTGCTGCAGCTGCCCGAGGACTGGCAGCAGGAGCGCATGGACGTTCGCCTGGTCTCCGGCGGCCTCCTGCTGCAGGATGCCGACCGGTTCCCCGACGACATCGTCTCGGTCGCGAAGAACTGGGAGCTCGTCTCGGGTGAGCGCCCGAGCGACGAGGAGATGGAGAACCTGATCTTCGCGTGGAAGGCGTGCCGCGCTGTGAAGTCGAACGCGATCGTCCTCGCGAAGGACAACGCCACGGTGGGCGTCGGCATGGGCCAGGTCAATCGCGTCGACTCGTGCCGCCTCGCGGTCGAGCGTGCAGGCGACCGGGCCGCAGGCTCCGTCGCAGCATCCGATGCGTTCTTCCCGTTCGCCGACGGCGCCCAGGTGCTGATCGATGCGGGCGTCACGGCCATCGTGCAGCCCGGCGGATCGGTGCGCGATGAA
The DNA here is from genome assembly GCF_038397735.1 of Microbacterium sp. LWH13-1.2. Lineage (NCBI taxonomy): Bacteria > Bacillati > Actinomycetota > Actinomycetes > Micrococcales > Microbacteriaceae > Microbacterium > Microbacterium sp. LWH13-1.2. Next base: position 552,583 of record NZ_CP151635.1, read on the forward strand.
GAGGTCGTGGACGCTGCGCGCAAGGCCGGCGTCACGATGTTCTTCACGGGAGAGCGTCACTTCTTCCACTGAGTCGCGCTCCGTCGCGAGCCCTTCATCGACGAGACCCTCTCCTGCCGGCTCAGCGGGAGGGGGTCTCGTCGTTCGGTATCCGGTCCCCTCCGAGAGCGGGGAGCGAGTGCTCCGCTGCGATGTCCGATTTCCGCCAGTCGAGGTCGGAGGCGCATGACAGAGTGGAGGCATGAGCTTCCCCGTGACCGACTTCGATGAGCGGTATCGTGCCATCAGCGCGCGCGACACCCGCTTCGACGGCCAGTTCGTGACGGCCGTCAGCTCCACCGGCATCTACTGCCGTCCGAGCTGCCCCGCGCGCACACCCAAGCCGCAGAACGTCACGTTCTATCCGACCAGTGCCGCGGCCCACGAAGCCGGATTCCGCGCCTGCAAGCGCTGCCTCCCCGAGGCGGCTCCCGGCTCGCCGGCCTGGGATCTGCGCGGCGACGTCGCCGCCCGCGCGATGCGCCTGATCGCCTCTGGCGTGGTCGAGCGCGAGGGGGTGTCGGGTCTCGCGCAGCGCCTCGGATACTCCACGCGCCACCTCACCCGGCTGCTGTCCACCGAGCTGGGAGCGGGCCCGCTCGCCCTCGCCCGCGCACACCGTGCTCACACAGCGCGGATGCTGCTCGTCGGCACCGAGATGCCCGTCTCCGACGTCGCCTTCTCGGCCGGATTCGCGAGCATCCGGCAGTGCAACGACACGATCCGTGAGGTCTTCGGGCTGACGCCGGGTGAGCTCAGGGCTCGGCGGCGGATGCCGGCATCCGTCGCTCCGGGGTCGATCGACCTCGTCCTGCCGTACCGGGGGCCACTCGATGCATCCGGGATCTTCCAGTGGATGGCCGCGCGAGCGGTGTCGGGCGTCGAAGAGGCGACGGCGACGTCGTTCTCGCGGCACCTGCGGATGGCCGGTGGCCCCGCCTGGTTCGAGGTGCGGCAGGAGCCCTCAACGCGCCTGCATCTGCGCGCACGGGTGACCCAGCTCGGCGACCTCGCGCCGCTCGTCTCCACCGCGCGACGCATCTTCGATCTCGATGCCGACCCCCTCGCAGTCGACGAGGCGCTGAGTGCGCACCCCGAGCTCGCTCCTCTCGTCGCCCGCACGCCAGGCATCCGCGTGCCCGGGGCCGCGAATCCGCACGAGATGCTGATCCGCGCGATGATCGGCCAGCAGATCACTGTCGTCGCCGCACGGACGGCACTCACGGCTCTCGCCGACGCATTGGGGGAGCGGACCGAGCACGGTCTGCTGTTCCCCACGATGTCGGCGATCGCCGAACACGGCGACGAGGTTCTCCGCGGCCCGGGAGCGCGCATCCGCGCCATCGTAGGCGCCGCGTCCGCCCTCGCCGACGGAACCCTGAAGCTCACGGTCGGAGACGACGGGGTCGAGCAGCGTGCGGCCCTGCTCGCGATGCCGGGCATCGGCCCGTGGACGGCCGATTACGTGCGGATGCGCGTGCTCGGAGACCCCGACATCCTGCTCCCCGGCGACGTCGCACTGCGTGCGGGGGCTGCCGCCTCCGGACTGCCCGGCGATCCGCTGCCGCTCGTCGCGTGGGCGGAGCGCGCAGCTCCATGGCGCAGCTATCTCAGTGCACACCTCTGGCGCGCGGCGCCGGCACGGCCCTCGCGACGCACGCGCGCGTCCCAGACCACCATCCTTGCGAAGGAGACCTCATGAACGCCATCATCCAGACCATCGATACTCCCGACGGCCCCTTCACGATCCTCGCCGATAGCCGGCAGCGCGTGCTCTCCTCCGGGTGGACCAGCGACCAGGAAGCGATCGTCGGGCGTCTCTCGGCCGCCGCGCGCCCGACGGAGGTCAGCGAGGGCGAGACTGATGCGGCAGCCGCAGTGCGCGCCTTCTACGAGGGAGACCTGTCGGCGATCGACGCGGTCGCGGTCACGCAGACGGGCACGCCTCTGCAGCTCGCCGGATGGTCGGCGCTGCGTGCGATCGAGCCGGGGGAGCCGTTGACCTACACCTCGTTCGCAGCGCGCCTCGGCAACCCCCGTGCGGTGCGGGCGGCTGCCTCGATCTGCGCCCGCAACGCGCCCGCGCTGTTCGTGCCGTGCCACCGGGTGCTGCGATCCGACGGAACTCTCGGCGGCTTCGCCTGGGGCCTCGAGGTCAAGGCGAGTCTGCTGGCGCGAGAAGCAGGAGTTCGCTGAATCGGGAATCTCTCTTGCGGTCAGCTGGTTCACAGGAATAGGCTGGTGGGCTGTCGCACCGACCGGACGACATAGCCGAGCCCCTGAGGAGGACACCATGACATCGATCGCCGCTGTGCAGATCGCCGCTCTCGGCTCGACCCCGGTGCGCCCGCTCCGCTAGAGCCTTTCCGATACGCACGACCTCACCGGATGCCGGACTCCGAGAGTCCGTTCGCGCGTCCGTCCCCTTCAGCAACCGCTTCCCGATACGAAACTCGTCTGAGAGACATGTCTTCCTCGCCTTCATCGCAGAACGCCTCACCGTCCTCCACGCTCTCCACACCCGCGGCACTCTGGCGCCTGAAGCCCTTCGTTAAGCCGGTCATCTGGCGGCTCGCCGGTGGCGCCGCGAGCGCTCTCGTCGCCGCGATCATCGCCCTGATGATCCCGATCGTGCTCGAGCAGATCATCCGGGGCCCCGTGCAGACCGGCTCGATCAGCGCCATCGCCTGGGGCGCCCTCGCCGTCTTCGGCCTCGCCCTCGGTGAAGCCCTGATGGTGTGGCTGCGTCGTCAGTTCGTGCTCAACCCTGCGACGCAGGTCGAGTACAAGATGCGCACCGAGCTGTACTCGCGCCTGCAGACCCTCCCGGTCTCGTTCCACGACCGCTGGCAGTCGGGTCAGCTGCTGAGCCGCATGATGCAGGACATCGGCCTCATCCGCCGGTGGCTGGCGTTCGGGCTCGTGCTGCTGGTCGTCAACATCCTCACGATCGTGATCGGCTCGGTGCTGCTGTTCCGCTGGCACTGGCTGCTGGGTGTCATCTTCATCGTGACCGCGATCCCGCTGTGGATCCGCGGATACCTGTTCGAGAAGCGCTACGGCGCGCTCACCCGTCGCAGCCAGGACCAGGCCGGCGACCTCGCGACCAGCGTCGAGGAGAGCGTTCACGGCATCCGCGTGCTCAAGGCGTTCGGTCGCGGCAAGCACGCGCTCAGTCGCTTCAGCCGCCAGGCCGAGACGCTGCGAGAGACCGAGATGAGCAAGGCCGGCGCGATCGCGTCGATCTGGTTCTGGCTCGACCTCATGCCGCAGATCGCCTTCGGCCTCAGCCTGATGTCGGGCATCTGGCTGATCTCGCAGGGCGAGATCGATCAGGCGCAGCTGTTCGCGTTCTTCGCGATGGCGGTCGTGCTGCGGTGGCCGATCGAGTCGATCGGATTCCTCTTCTCGTTCATGCTCGACGCGCGCACGGCGACCGACCGCGTGTTCGACATCTACTCGGAGACGAACTCGATCACCGACCCCGAGAACCCCGTGCACATCGCGGAGCCCCGTGGCGAGCTCGCGTTCGAGGGAGCGCACTTCCGCTACCAGGATGCGGGAGCGCACGAACGCGACCTGCTCGACGGCATCGACCTGGTGCTGCGCCCCGGCGAGACCATGGCGCTCGTCGGCCTCACCGGCAGCGGCAAGACCACGCTGACCACTCTGCCCACGCGTCTGTACGACGTCACCGGCGGCGGCGTCACGCTCGACGGCGTCGACGTGCGCGACCTGCCGCTCGCCGAGCTGCGTCAGCACATCGCCATGGCCTTCGAGGACGCGACGCTGTTCTCGGCGACCGTGCGCGAGAACGTGCTGCTCGGACGGGCCGACCTCGACGTGCACAGCGACGAGGCCGAGCGCGTGCTCCGCGAAGCCCTCGACGTCGCCCAGGCGGCGTTCGTGGACTCGCTCCCCGACGGCGTCGAGACGATCATCGGTGAAGAAGGACTCAGCCTCTCCGGCGGTCAGCGTCAGCGTCTGGCGCTCGCGCGCGCCGTCGCGGCGAACCCCAAGGTGCTCGTTCTCGACGACCCGCTGTCGGCGCTCGACGTCGACACCGAGGCGCTCGTCGAAGAGGCGCTGCGTCACGTCCTGGCCGACACCACGGCCATGATCGTGGCACACCGCCCGTCGACCGTGGCTCTCGCCGACCGCGTAGCGCTGCTCGAAGCGGGCCGCGTCACCGCAGTCGGCACCCATACCGAGCTGCTCAAGACGAGCCGCCACTACCGGCACGTCATCTCGAGCCTCGAGGCCGAGGAGGCCGCACGTACCGGCGCGATCCCGATCATCCGCGAGGAGGACGACGAGATCGACGAGGTCGAGGCCGTAGTGCGACAGGGGATCCGCGAGGAATCCGCCGACGAAGACATCATCACCGAGAAGGAGGTGCAGCGATGAGCTCCGCCATCACCGGAACGCAGGACGAAGACCGCTCCCGCTACACCAAGGAGGAGAGCAGGGCGATCCGTCGCCGGTCGCTGCACCTTCTGGGCTCGCTCGTCCAGCCGCTGAAGCCGAGGATCGCACTCGCCGCGGTCGTGCTGGTGATCTCGACCGCCCTGCAGGTGGCGGGGCCCATCCTGATCAGCATCGGCCTCGACCGTGCGCTGCCCGCCGTGCTCGAGCGCGCCGACTGGATGCCGACCTTCATGATCGGCGGCGTCTACCTGCTCGCGGGTGCCGTCGCCGCGGCGATGATCGCCTGGTACGTGATCATCGCGGCCAAGCTCACACAGGCCGTGCTGCTGGACCTGCGCAAGAGGATCTTCCTGCACACCCAGCGCCTGAGCCTGGAGTTCCACGAGTCGTACACCTCAGGGCGCATCATCTCGCGTCAGACGAGCGACCTCGACTCGATCAAGGAGCTCCTCGACGGCGGCCTCAATGAGCTCGTATCGGGCGTTCTCTTCGGACTCTTCACCTTCATCGCCCTGTGTGTGTGGGACTGGCAGTCCGGGCTCATCCTGGCGATCGGCGGCGTGCCGCTGTTCTTCCTGATGCGCTGGTTCTACTCGCGCTCGCAGCTCGTCTACCGCGAGTCCCGCGTGATCAGCGCCAAGGTGATCGTCCAGTTCGTCGAGACCATGACGGGTATCCGCGCGGTGAAGGCGTTCCGCAAGGAGCCTCGTAACGACGCGGCCTTCGAGAAGATCGCCGGGGAGTACCGCGACGTCAACCGACGCTCGATGCTGCTGTTCGGCACGTTCGAGCCCGGGCTGATGGGTGTCGCAGCCCTCGTCCTCGGCATCGTGGTGATGTGGGGAGGCATCCGTGTCTCCGAAGGTGCTCTCACGGTCGGTGTGCTGCTGTCGGCGGTGCTGTACGTGCGCAACTTCTTCGCGCCGATGCAGGAGATCGCGATGTTCCTGAACTCCTACCAGTCGGCCACCGCGGCGCTCGAGAAGGTGTCGGGCGTGCTCGAGGAGGTGCCCACGGTTCCGGACCCCGAGAAGCCGGTGGATCTCTGGGAGTCTCGCGGGCACATCGAGTTCGACGAGGTGACGTTCGGGTACAACGGCGAGAAGACGATCCTGCCGAACTTCTCGCTCGACATCCCCGCGGGGCAGACGATCGCCCTCGTCGGCACGACCGGCGCGGGCAAGTCGACACTGGCGAAGCTCATCTCGCGGTTCTACGACCCCTCGATCGGAAAGGTGACGCTCGACGGCGTCGACCTGCGCAACCTGCATCCGAAGGATCTTCGCCGCGCCATCGTGATGGTGACGCAGGAGGCCTACCTGTTCAGCGGCACGGTCGCCGACAACATCGCCCTCGGAAAGCCCGACGCCTCGCTCGACGAGATCAGGGCGGCGGCGCGCGCGGTGGGCGCCGACGAGTTCATCTCGTCGCTGCCCGACGGCTACGGCACCGACGTGAACAAGCGCGGCGGTCGCGTCTCGGCGGGTCAGCGTCAGCTGATCTCGTTCGCCCGCGCCTTCCTCGCCGATCCGGCGGTGCTGATCCTCGACGAGGCCACGGCGTCGCTCGACATCCCGTCGGAGCGCCTGATCCAGGACGCTCTGCAGACGCTGCTGAAGGACCGCACGGCTATCATCATCGCGCACCGCCTGTCGACGGTCGCGATCGCCGATCGGGTGCTGGTGATGGAGCACGGCAAGATCATCGAGGACGACACACCCGAGGCGCTGATCAGCGGCACGGGCAAGTTCGCCCAGCTGCACGCCGCCTGGCAGCAGACCCTGGTCTGAACGGACCACGTCCCGAGCCTGGCGCGTGACACCGAGGCCGCGACCGATCATCGGTCGCGGCCTCGGACTTTCCCGGTGGGCGTTCTGTCGGGCCGCCGGAGCAGAGGCGCGTCAGCCTGGGTAGCATCGGAGTATGGACCCGCTGCTGCTCGCCGTCGAGTTGTGGTGGATCGCGCCCGTCGCCGCGGGTGGCGCGGTCGCCGGAGCGGTCGGACTCCGTCGCCGCAGCACGAAGAGCGGCCGCAGGCTCGAGTACGACGCGGCTCGGCATGATCTCAAGGCTGCCCAGCAGACGGCAGTCGAACGACGGATGGCGGTCAAGCTCGCCCGGGCCGACGTCGCTCGCATCTCGGCCGAGCGCAGTGCGCGCCGCGCGACACCTGAACAGGTCGCCGGCGCCAAGCGGATGCTGCGCGCCAAGGAGAACGACGCCAAGGCGGCCGCTGCAGACGTGCGTGCCAAGCAGGTTCGTCTCAGCGCCGCCCGTGCGGCGATCCCTGCGGCATCCGCACCGCGTCCGCTCGAACGACTGCAGGCGCAGCATGACGCGATCGTCGTGCGCTGGATGCAGTACGAGACCGACGCCGGGCTCCAGATCGCCTACCCGGCTATGACCGACGTCAAGCAGCCGGCCACGGCTGAGTACCTTCGCGCTGCGGGGCACGCGGTCGAGGCCCGCAGGACGGCCACCGGGCGCGTCAGCGCCGAGGACTACGCCGCGTATCGAGACGCGGTCGCCGATCTCGAGCGCGCCTTCGAAGCCGCAGAGCACTCGGCGCGGGTCCAGGCGGGCGAAGCGCCGCAGCCGGCATCGGCCTGGCAGGATGCCGCTCAGGACATGATCAGCCGCTCTGCCGACGCCATCGATCGTGCAGCGGGCGCTGCAGCATCCGCGCTCGCCGCCTGGAATGCACGCAAGCGCCCCGACAAGCACTGACCGCCGTCTCGGAAGAGACGACGGTCAGTCCTGCTCGTGACCGGGCGTCAGGCGCCGATCGTGCGTGAGGCGATGAGCTCGCGGTACCAGCGGCCCGAGTCCTTCACGGTGCGCTCGAGCGTGTCGAAGTCGACGCGCACGATGCCGAACCGCTTGGCGTACCCGTATCCCCATTCGAAGTTGTCGAGCAGCGACCACACGAAGTAGCCCCGCAGGTCGACGCCGCGTTCGAGTGCTCGGTGCGCCGCGGTGAAGTGCCGCCGCAGATAGTCGGTGCGCTCGGGATCGCGGACGGAGCCGTCTTCGGCGACCGCGTCATCGAACGCGGCGCCGTTCTCGGTGACCATCAGCGGCTGCCCGGGGAACTGCTCGGACAGCGAGACGAGAAGCTCCTCGAGGCCCTCGGGCGCGATGTTCCAGCCCATCGCGGTGTACGGACCCGGCTGCTCGACGAATTCCACGAGCCGATCGCTTCCCGGCCACGCGGTTCCGCCTGCCGCGCCCTTGTGGCCGTCGTTCTGCTGCTTCTCCGATACCCCATCCCACAACCGCACCGTGGCGGTGGAGTAGTAGTTCACCCCCAGCACGTCGATCGGCTGATTGATCGCGGCGAGGTCTCCGTCCTGCACGAACGACCAGTCGGTGACGGATGCTGTGTCGTCGAGAAGATCCGTCGGGTACTCGCCGCGGAGCATCGGGTGCGTGAAGGCGCGATTCGCCAGAGCATCGATCCGGCGCGTGGCTTCGTCTGCGCCGTCCCCGACACCGCGCAGTACATGGAAGTTCAGCGTCACCGAGTAGTCGGGGTCGCCGGTCGACGTGGCGCGCAGCGCCTGCAGCGCGCGCCCGTGAGCGAGGTTGAGATGATGGACCGCAGCGAGAGCGGATGCCGGTTCGTGGCGCCCCGGCGCATGGCCCCCCTGACCGTAACCCAGGTAGGCCGAGCACCACGGCTCGTTGAGCGTCGTCCAGGTCTGCACGCGATCGCCGAGCGCCGCGCCCATGATCGAGGCGTACTGCTCGAAGGCGTCGGTCGTCGCTCGCGAGGTCCACCCGCCTGCATCCTCCAGATACTGCGGCAGATCCCAGTGATACAGGGTCGCCACCGGCTTGATGCCGCGCTCGAGCAGACCGTCGACGAGCCGCGAGTAGAAGTCGATCCCGGCCTGGTTGACCGCCCCGCCGGACGCCGGAACGATCCGCGGCCAGGCGATGGAGAAGCGGTAGGCCTCGAGCCCCAGGTCCGCCATCAGGTCGAGATCCTCGTCGACGCGGTGGTAGTGGTCGCAGGCCACGTCGCCGGTGTCGCCGTTCCACACCTTCCCCGGTGTCTTGCTGAACGTGTCCCAGATCGACGGCGTGCGCCCGTCTTCGTCGGCCGCCCCCTCGATCTGGTACGAGGCGGTAGCCGATCCGAACGTGAACCCCTCGGGCAGCACGAGTCCGGATCCGCGGTAGTCATCGGCAGGAGAGAGAGTCACCGGGTCACCTCGGTCAGGTCGGTTTCGTAGATCTTCTCACGGCCGTCCGGGCTCGTCACGGTCACGGACGCCGAGCCCGATCCGCCAGGGAACACCCGGAGCTTCAGGCCGTCGTGATAGTCATAGTCGGGTCTGTCGGTGCGGGCACCCCAGGGGAGTGCCGTGCCTGGTCGCACGTACAGCGGGAGCGAGTCGAACGAGTGGGTCTCTCGGCGCCAGCCCCCGCCCGAGACGGTCTCGCCGCTCAGCAGCGACGTCCATTCGCCCTCAGGCAGATAGAACTCGACACTCCCGTCTTCCGAGAACACCGGTGCGACGAGCAGACTCGACCCGAGCATGTACTGCCGATCGAGGTAGCCGACCGCCGGGTCGCCGGGGAACTCCAGTTGCATCGGTCGCATCAAGGGAATGCCTGAGCGTGAGGCGTCGATGCCCTGCTGATAGAGGTACGGCATCAACTGCATCTTGAGGTGTGTGAATCGACGCGTCACGTCGACGGCCTCCTCATCGAAGGCCCACGGAACCCGATACGAGCTCGATCCGTGGAACCGCGAGTGCGAGCCGAGCAGGCCGAAGGCCGTCCAGCGCTTGAACACACCGGCATCCGGCGTCCCCTCGAATCCGCCGATGTCGTGACTCCAGAACGCGAAGCCGCTCAGGGCGAGCGAGAGTCCGCCGCGCAGCGTCTCCGCCATCGAGGTGTACGTCGAGGTCGAGTCGCCGCCCCAGTGCACCGGCATGCTCTGTCCGCCGGCCGTCGCCGAACGGGCGAAGAGCACCGCATCCTCCGCCCCGCGTGCATCGGTCAGCACGTCGTGCACCGCCCGGTTGTACAGGTCGGTGTACAGATTGTGCATCCGCACGGGGTCCGAGCCGTCCGCCCAGACGACCTCTGTGGGGATGCGCTCGCCGAAGTCGGTCTTGAAGCAGTCGACGCCCTGGTCGAGCAGCCGACGAAGGTGCCCCTGGTACCAGGCCGTCGCAGCCGGGTTCGTGAAGTCGACGAGTCCCATCCCCGCCTGCCAGAGATCCCACTGCCAGACGGTGCCATCGGGCCGCGTGACCAGGAATCCCTGATCGGCGGCCTCGCGGAACAGGGGCGAGCGCTGCGCGATATACGGGTTGATCCACACGCAGACCCGCAGATCCTTCTCGTGCAGCCGCGAGAGCATGCCCTCGGGGTCGGGGAACACCCGCGGGTCCCATTCGAAGTCGCACCATTGGAACTCGCGCATCCAGAAGCAGTCGAAGTGGAACACCGACACCGGCAGCTCACGCGCCGCCATCTCGTCGATGAACGAGTTCACGGTCTGCTCGTCGTAGTCGGTCGTGAAGCTCGTCGATAGCCACAGGCCGTACGACCAGGCGGGCACCACCGGCGGTCGTCCTGTGAGGGCCGTATAGCGCCCGAGCACCTCTTTGGGGGTGGGGCCCGCGATCACGAAGTACTCGAGCACTTCGCCCGACACCGAGAACTGCACCCGCTCGACCGATTCCGAGCCGATCTCGTATGAGACGTGACCGGGGTCGTTCACCAGAACGCCGTAGCCGCGACTCGACAGATGGAACGGGATGCTCTTGTATGCCTGCTCGCTGGATGTCCCGCCGTCGGCGTTCCAGATGTCGACAGACTGGCCGTTCTTCACCAGCGGGCCGAAGCGCTCGCCGAGGCCGTAGATCAGCTCGCCGACCCCGAGGTCCAGCTGCTCGTGCAGGAAAGTCGATCCGCCCGGCGCACTTCCGCCCTCTCGCGCGTTGTCGACGATCCCCGCGTCCACCTGTGCGCCGGACGCCAGACGCACGTAGCCCTGCGCCTTGTGGCCGCTTCCGGTGACGCGTCGCCCGTCGACCTCGAAGGCGAGATCCCAGGGTGCCCCGGGGATGATCCGTGCGACGAGAGATCCGGCGTCGAGGACGCCGCCGGATTCCGCGGTCGACACGGTCGGTTCACCAGAACCAGAACCGGGAAGGTCGAAGCCTCCGTGCCAGCGGCCGCCCTCATGATGGGCGACCCGCACGCGGATGACGCCTTCGGCGGGGGAGGAGAGCGTCGTCGTCAGCACCGCGCGGTTCAGCGTGTCACCGCGTTTCGCGATGACCATGGTGGGTGCCGTGATGACGATGCCGGGTCCGTCGGGGGTGTCGCTGGTCTCGGCGATGTCGTAGGCCTCCTGCGCGTAGAGCGCGGTGACGCCTGGACGCAGTTGCCAGAACCCGTCGGTGAACTTCATTACTTGACTGCTCCTGCCGTGATGCCGCGTGTGAGGGTGCGCTGGAAGATGAGGAAGAAGATGAGCGTGGGGATGATGCCGAGGAGCGCCGAGGCGCTCGTCGTCGTGACGTCCATCAGTCGGTCGCCCTGCAGCACGCTGATCGCGACCGGGACGGTCTGGTTCGCGTTCGAGGCGAGGAACGTCAGCGGGATCAGGAACTCGTTCCACGTCCAGATGAAGAAGAAGATGAGCAGCACCGACAGGGTCGGGCGGCTGATGGGGAAGACGACGCGCCAGAGGATCTGCCAGCGGCTCGCCCCATCGAGCGAGGCGGCCTCGAGGATCTCCTTCGGGAAGGTGCCGTAGACCGACGACAGCAGGTAGGTGCCGAATGCCGCCTGGATGACGGTGAAGACGATGATGACCGACCACACGTTGTCGTACAGACCGACGGATTTGAACATGTAGTACAGCGGGTAGAGCAGCGCCTCCTGAGGGAGCAGGTTCGCGAGAAGGAACAGCAGCACGATCCAGCTGCGTCCGCGCACACGGCCGATGCCGATCGCGAACGCGTTCAGCATCGAGATCACCACGGCGAGCACCGAGACGATGCCGGCGATGAAGATCGAGTTCCACACCTTCTCGGGGAAGTTCACGCGCTCCCAGAACTTGATGATCCCGCCGAAGTCGAGAGTCTCGGGCAAGGCGAGGGGGCCAGACGTCGCGTAGTCGACGGGCGACTTGAACGAGTTGACGAGCACGAGGTAGAAGGGCGCGATGACCAGGAGGGCGCCGATCACGACGAGGGCGAGCATCAGCCAGTCGATCGGACGCTTCTTGGTCATGCCGCCGCGGGGACGGGTCTTGGACGGCTTTCCGGTGACGATGGCGGTGGTGGCGTGCATCACAGACCTGCCCTTTCCTTGCGCTCGAGGGAGTTCTGGACGCGGATGAAGATGATCGACACGATCACCACGACGATGGTCAGCACCGTCGCGATCGTCGCGCCGTAGCCCACGTTCCGCTTGGTGAAGAACTCCTGGTACGCGTAATAGGCAGGGACGAGCGTCGCGCCGGCCGGGCCGCCGCGCGTGATGATGTACACGGGGCCGAAGACCTTCAGTGCGGCGATCGTGCAGGTCAGCGTCACGACGAAGATCTCGGGGCGGATGATGCTCATCGTTATCGAAGAGAACCGCTGGAACCAATTCGCGCCGTCGAGCTCGGCCGCCTCGTAGAGTTCGGGGTCCACCCGCTGCAGCGCCGCCATGAAGACGACGACGGGGTAGCCGAGCTGCACCCACACCATGACGACCATCAGCACGATGAGGGCTGAGGGCATCTGGCCGAGCCAATCGTAGGCGGGGATGCCGAACCACGCGAGGATCTGGTTGAGCGCGCCGTCGCCGCCGGGACGGACGATCCAGCCGATCACGATACCGGCGACCGCGATGGGGAGGATCTGCGGGAGGTAGTACGTGGCACGCAGGAAGCTGCCGACCTTGCCGCCGAACTTGCGTCCGACCACGTCGAAGAGCAGAGCGGCGACGATCAGGCCCACGATGGTCGGAACGACGACCATCGCGATGATCATCCACACCGAGTTCGTGAACGACGTCCAGAAGTCGCTGTCGGTGAGGATCTTCTGCCAGTTCTCGAGACCGATGAACTCCGGTGCGCGCACGCCCTTCCACTTGGTGAAGGTCAGGTACACGTTCCAGATCAGCGGGACGATGACGACGACGAGCAGCAGCACGAAGCCGGGCAGCAGATACATCCAGTAGGCCCCGGTCCCGCCGCTGCGCTGCGGGATGGACGGCTCTTCGGGCGGCAGCTTCGCGCGGCCCTCGCGGCGTGTGACGAGTGACATTGTTCACCTCCAGGAGGATGCGGGGGCGGAGCCGTGCGGCCGCCGCCCCCGCGAGTGGATCAACGGAATTCCGAGGTGCCCTCGTCGTACTGCTCGCCGAGGTTCTTGTTCGTGGTCTCGGCATCCTGCGACCCGGTGATCAGACCCTGCAGCTCCTGCACGATCACGTCGTAGAAGCCGGGGGCGGGCCAGTCCGGGTAGAACGAGAGCCCATCGGCATCGAGCACGCCGTTGAATGTCTCGATCAGGGCTGCGCTCTTCTCGTCGGTGATGTCCGCGGTCTCTGCGGCGACGGGAAGGCCGCCGTTGTTGCCGATGATCGCCTGGATCTCCGGGCGCATCGTGATGTCGATGAACTCATAGGCGAGATCCTTGTTCGCAGCGTTCTCGGGGACGACCCAGAGGTTGCCGGATGAGCCGAGCGACAGATCCGCCCCGGGGAAGGCCTCCATCGTCCAGTCGAAGCCCGTGGCCTCCGAGACGAAGCGACCGAACCACCACGAACCCGACACGAAGATCGGTGAAGTGCCGTTGATGAACGAGACGCCGGCGTCTTCGGCCTTCACCGACGAGACGTCCGAGGCGATGTATCCCTTATCCATGTACTCCTGAAGAGTCTCGGTCGCCGAGGTGATCTCGGGGCCCTGCCAGTCGACCTCTCCGTCATAGAGCTGGTACGAATCGACGAAGCTGCGGTCGCCCTCGAGCAGCGCGAGCTGATACCAGAGCTGGCCGAGGGGATACTCCGCGCCGGCCTCCGCAAGCGGTGTGACGCCCTGCGCGACGAATGCGTCGAGCACATCGACGAACTCCTCGTAGGTGGTCGGGATCTCGAGTCCTGCCGCAGCGAATGCGTCCTGGTTGTAGTACACGCCGACGAACTCGCCGTAGTTCGGGATGCCGAACCAGGTGTCGCCGCCCATGACGCCGTCTTCCGAATACTTCGCCGTGGTCTGCAGCGACGGCGCGAGCTTCTCGTCCCAGCCGAACTCGTCGACAGCGTCCGAGATGTCGGCGATCAGTCCGGTGGAGGCGAGGAAGCCGGCTGTCGCGTTGCCCTTGTTGAACTCCATGAGGTCGGGTGCGGCGTCGGTGTCGAGCACCTGGCTGGCGGTCTTCTGGATCTGTTCGAAGGACTTCTCCTCGAACTCGACCGTCGCCCCGGTCTCCTCCTCGAAGATGGCGATCGCCTCGGCCCAGGCCTTGCCCATCGCGCTGTCGGCGCCCTCGTAGTGCCAGAGCTTGAGGGTCTGCCCGTCACCGCCCTCGCCTTCCGATCCTGAGGTGCAGCCGCTCAGCGCGATACCGGTCACGGTGAGGGCGGCGAGAGCCGCCAACGTCTTCGTCCTGCGGATGTTGCGTGCCATCGTCGGCACTCCTTTCTCGGTGGCCCTGGGGCCGGACACATCGGTGGGTCGGGTGTTCAGTTATGAGGACGACGTCGTCGAAGCGTTTCGATGACGACGGTGCGGAAGTCTGTTCGGTCCGCGGTCACTCGCGTGCGCGAGTCACGGAACCGGCGGGGTGATACTCGGGAGGGATGAGATGCACCTGCGCGGGCGTGCCCGGCTCCTCGAGGTGTCTGACGGCGAGATCCACCGCGAGTTCGCACGACTGCTGCGGCACGAGCGGGATGGTGTCTATCGGCACCGGGAGAGCCGAGGTGTCGAAGGACGCCGCCGCGGAGATCACCGAGACGTCGTCCCCGACGTTCAGTCCGCGGGCGGAGAGAGTCTCGAGAAGCGTTTCATGCACGTCGCCGACGGCGTGGACGATGAACGCGCGGTCGCCTCGATCGAGCGCCTGCTCGACGGCGGCGCGCACGGCCGATGCATCAGTCGTGGTCAGTCCGGTCGTCGCCCACTCGAGGGTGAGGCCTCGCTCGCTCGCGCGGCTCTGCACTCCACGCAGGAGGCGACGGGGGAAGTTCGACTTGCGATAGGACACCTCGGTCTGCCCGAGCAGTGTGACGGCGGTGTGGCCGGCATCCGCGAGCCGATCCACGGCGAGGTGTCCCGCGGCCTCGAAGTCGAGGTCGACGCACGTCAGGCCCTGCGCGTCGTCAGGGATCCCGATGAAGACCGTGGGGGAGTGCACCGAACGGGCGATATCGGCCCGTTCGTCGTCCGGGGCGACGTCGAGCACGAGGATGGCGTCGACGAGGTTGCTCGCGGCCACGCGATTCATGCCCTCAGACGCCTGCTCATCGGTGAGCAGGAGGATGTCGTAGCCGCGGCGACGAGCAGCGACGGCGGTCGCGAGCACGAAGGCCATGTGCGTCGGTGCGTGCGTGTCGGCGCGCAGCGGCTCGGTCAGGCCGAAGATGTGAGTGCGGCGCCCTGCGAGCATCCGTGCTCCCGCATCCGGCTCGTACCCCAGCGTGCGCACGGCGTCTTCGATGCGGCGCCGGGTCTTCTCCGACACCGGGCGCTTGCCGCTCAGCGCATAGGAGACCGTGCTGATCGATACGCCGGCGGCCTCGGCCACCTGGTGGATCGTCGTCATCAGGACTCCATCGTCGCTCGTCGTGTGAATCGTCGAAGCGTTTCGCTAACGTCTCTGGAGCGATGATAGACATTCCCGCTCGCCGAAAGCAAGACTTTTGTGGTTGCTCGCAACAAATTGATGACGGACGGCGCGGGAGCGTTCCCACGAAGAGACCGGACAGGGCGACGGGGCCTCGATGGGGGAGGGGATTCGAGACCCCGCCGCCGGTCTACGACGTGATGCGGATCTGGGCGATGACTTCCGAGTACTCGGTCTCGCCGACCGGCGTGAATCCGACGCGCAGGAAGAACGCCTCCGGGCCGTCTTCGCCGGCCTCATAGATGACGTTGACGTGGTCGAAGCCGCGGGCACGGGCCTCTTCGAGGAGGCTCTCCACCGCGAAGCGCCCTACGCCCTTGCCCTGGCCCTCAGCGTCTACGTTGATACGCCAGAGGACCGAGCGGAAGTGCTCCTCGGGAGCCTCCGCATCGAAGTTGGCGCTGACGAACCCGACGACGTGGTCGCCGTCGAGCACGACCCGCTGCCAGGAGGTCTGCGGATTGATGACGGTCGCCGCGATGCCGTAGGACACCGGAGCGAGGAACTGCTCCTGTCCGGGCTTGAGCGACAGGTTGTTCACGGCGACGATCGTCGCAGCGGAGAGTTCGACCATGCGCAGTTCGGACATGAACACAGGCTAACCCCTCCCGAGGCATCCCACGCAGAAACAGGGAGTATTCGTCGGTTGTGACCCGGAATGACGGAGTGCTGCGCCCCGGGGCACCGTCGTGCGCCCACGCGCCCGGGGGTGCTCAGGTATCTTGGTATCGAGACAAATATGCCCTCGCGAACGGAGAACCTCCTGGTGACCGACGACGCCATCATCTACACCTACACGGACGAGGCACCGGCACTCGCCACTGCTTCCTTCCTGCCGATCATCAAGGCCTACACGGGTCAGGCGGGCATCGAGGTCGAGACCCGCGACATCTCGCTCGGCGGCCGCATCCTCGCCGCGTTCCCGCAGAAGCTCACGCCCGAGCAGCAGGTCGGCGATTCGCTCGCCGAACTCGGTGGCCTCGCCACGCTGCCCGAGGCGAACATCATCAAGCTCCCGAACATCTCGGCCTCGATCCCCCAGCTCAAGGGTGCGATCGCCGAGCTGCAGTCGCAGGGGTACGACATCCCCGACTTCCCCGACGAGCCGTCCTCGCTCGAGGAGAAGGACGTCCGTGCGCGCTACGACCGCATCAAGGGATCCGCGGTCAACCCGGTGCTCCGTGAGGGCAACAGCGACCGCCGTGCTCCCCTGGCAGTGAAGAACTACGCCAAGAAGCACCCGCACCGCAACAAGCCGTTCGCGGAGGGATCGAAGACCCGCGTCGCGACGCTCGGTCACGACGACTTCAAGCACAACGAGCGCTCCTGGGTCGCCGCGCACGACGACGTCCTGAGCTTCCGTCACACTGCCGCTGACGGCACCGTGACGGTCCTGAAAGAGGGGCTGAAGGTCCTGCCGCGCGAGATCATCGACGCGACGTTCCTCTCTGCCGCGCATCTCGACGCGTTCCTCGCCGAGACGCTGGAGACGGCCAAGAACGACGACATCCTGTACTCGGTGCACCTCAAGGCCACGATGATGAAGGTCAGCGACCCGATCATCTTCGGTCACGTCGTCCGCGCCTTCTTCAAGGACGTGTTCGCGCAGTACGGCGACAAGCTCGCCGCTGCGGGTCTGAACGCGAACGACGGCCTCGGCTCGATCCTCGCGGGCCTCGGCGACATCGCCGGCGGCGACGAGATCGCGGCCGCCTTCGACAAGGCCATCGCCGAGGGGCCGCGCCTGTCGTATGTGAACTCCGACAAGGGCACGACGAACCTGCACGTCCCGAGCGACGTGATCGTCGACGCGTCGATGCCCGCACTCGTGCGCAACGGCGGCAAGCTGTGGGGCAAGGACGGCGGCGAGGCCGACACACTCGCGGTCATCCCCGACTCCTCGTATGCGAGCGTCTACCAGGCGGTCATCGACGACGTGATCGCGAACGGCCCGCTCGATCCCGCCACCATCGGAACGGTCCCGAACGTGGGCCTCATGGCGCAGGCAGCCGAAGAGTACGGCAGCCACGACAAGACGTTCGAGATCGCCGCCGCGGGCACCGTCCAGGTGCTCGACAGCGAGGGCACCGTGCTGATCGAGCACGAGGTCGGCGCCGGCGACATCTGGCGCGCCACCCAGACCAAGCACATCCCTGTCATGGACTGGGTGAGGCTGGCCGTCTCCCGTGCTCGTGCGACCGGCGACCCCGCCGTGTTCTGGCTCGACGCCAACCGTTCGCACGACGCGCAGATCATCGCCAAGGTGCACCAGGGGCTCGCCACGCTCGACATCAAGGGTCTGACGATCACGATCCTCGCTCCCGAGGAGGCCACTCGCTACACGCTCGCGCGCATGCGCCACGGTCTCGACACCATCTCGGTGACGGGCAACGTGCTGCGTGACTACCTGACCGACCTGTTCCCGATCCTCGAGGTCGGCACGAGTGCCAAGATGCTCTCGATCGTGCCGCTTCTCGCGGGTGGCGGCCTGTTCGAGACCGGCGCCGGTGGCTCCGCTCCCAAGCACGTGCAGCAGCTCGTCGAGGAGAACTACCTGCGTTGGGACTCGCTGGGCGAGTTCTTCGCTCTCGCGGCGTCGCTCGAGCACTTCGCCGACCGCACCGGCAACGAGAAGGCACGTGTCCTCGCGGAGACGCTGGATGCGGCGACCGGAACCTTCCTCGAAGAGGACCGTTCACCGGGTCGCGCGCTCGGAACGATCGACAACCGCGGCAGCCACTTCTACCTCGGCCTGTACTGGGCGCAGGAGCTGGCGAAGCAGACGAAGGATGCCGACCTCGCAGCGGCGTTCACTCCGATCGCCGCGACGCTCGCCGAGAACGAGGAGACGATCGTCTCCGAGCTCAACGCCGTACAGGGCAAGCCCGTCGAGATCGGCGGGTACTACCGCCCCGACGACGCACTGGTCGAAGCCGTCATGCGCCCGTCCACGACGCTGAACGGCATCGTCGACGCCCTGAGCTGACGACAGCAGAAAGGGCCGGATGCGGGAGCATCCGGCCCTTTTTCGCGTCCTCTCGGAGGAGACTCGGTCCCGCGTGAGAAGATTCCTGCGCGGGCCGCGGGGCCACGCGGTCGAGGAATCGCCGAGCGCGCGTCGATACTGAGAAGAGCCGATGCCCCGGCTCAGTGGAGCTCGGTGATCAGTTGTGGACCGAGACCTCGAGGCCGACCGGTGACCACTCGTACACGAACTTGGCGACGTCGATCGGCATGTTCACGCAACCGTGGCTGCGCGGAGATCCGAAGGCGTTGTGCCAGTAGGTGCCGTGGAAGCCCTCGTCGCCGTTGAAGTACGTGACCCACGGGACGTTCGGCGTCTCGGTGATCGAGCCGTCCGGTTCGCGGCTCTTCATCGTCTGCATCCGCACGTGAGCGTAGACCTTGAAGTTTCCGGTGTCGGTGGGTGTCGCGCTCTTGCCCGACGAGATCTTCCACGATCGCACGACGGCGCCGTTCTCGATGAGAGTCGCCGTCTGAGAGCTCAGATCGACATCGATCTTGCGCACCAGGTTGACGGACTCGAACGGGGTCTCGGAGACCGTGATCGGGATGACGCCGTCTCCGGCTTCCAGCTTCGACGCGACCTCGGAGGCGAGGTTCGACGTGTCGCCGAGCGCGCGTCCGTTGATGCCCTCGGCTTCGGTGCGGAGGATCTTTCCCGCGGAGTCGACGATGTTCGTCGCGTTGACGGGAGCGCGGTCGACCGCCGCGGGAAGCCCGGCGATCGTGGCCTGGATCGCCGTCTCGTCGGCGACGATGCGAAGCTCGCCGTCTTCGTCGACGACCGAGAACCACGTCGAGGCGGTCGCTGCATCGACCGGGACCGTACGCTCTTCGCCGATGTAGAAGCCGATCGTGCCGAGCATCGTGTTAAGCGACGTCGCGACGGTCGTGGCGTCTTCATCGGTGACCGCCGGTGCGGCCTCGGCAGGGTCGCCAGGGAACTCGACGCTGCTGCCGCCGTCGGCGATGGTGTCGACCATGGCGGCAGCGAGCGCGTCGACGTCGACGGCCGTGCCGGTGGCGGACGGTGTGATCACGTAGGCGCCTGTCGCCGCGTCGAACACGACGCCGGCGTCGAGCGGATCTTCGAAGCTCGACGGGACCGCCTCACGGAGTGCGGAGTCCGCCTTCGCCGGGTCGAGCGTGATCTCGGCGGGGACGGGGTCGCCCATCCACATGCTGACGTTCCAGAGCGGTCGTTCGGCGAACGCCTGATCGGCGAGAGCGGTCGCGTCGATGGTGGCGCCGAGATCCGCCCCGGTGAGCACGGCGTCATCGCCTGCGCCGGTGAGCGTGATCTCGGTCTGGGAGACGTGAGCCTGGATGGTGTCCGCTGCGGCGCCGGGCGTGAGCCAGCCCACGGGGATTCCGGCGACGGTCGTGCCCGGTGCGATGAGGATCATCGACGCAGCGCCTGCCCCGAGAGCCAGGACGCCGACCCCGAGGCCGATCCACAGGCCGAGGCGCTTCTTCTTGGGAGCTGGCTCGATGGGTGCCCAGGCGAGTTCCGGGTCACCGCCGCTCGGCGGCATCGAGTCGGTGGGCGTATCGCCGGCTGAGTGCGTAGGCGCTGCAACGGTCGGCCGGTCGCCGGAGGCGGTCGCCTCGGTCAGCTTCTCGGTCTTCGCATCCTGCGCTGAGATCAGATCGGTCACGAACTTCACCCCCCGGTTTCTCACGTGTCCTTAGCGATATGCTACGCGATCGCAGGTAACGGGGAGGCAACGGTCCACAGGTCGGTGCGAATCCCGGGTCGCTCAGTCCGTGACGACGGCGAGTCCGTCGATCTCGACGAGCATCTCTTCGCGGGGGAGCCCGGTGAAGACCGTGGTCCGTGACGGCAGCGGCACGCCGCCGGTGGTGTGAGCCGTGACGAAGTCGCCGTACGCATCGTTCATGATCGAGAAGTCCTCGCGCTTGGTGAGGTACACGCGCAGCATCACGACGTCGTCGAACGTGGCACCGGAGGCCTCGACGATGGCCTTGACGTTCTCGAGGGTGCGAGTGGTCTGCGCGGCGACATCGCCGGGGAAGAGGTACTCGTTGGTCTGGGGGTCGAC
Organism: Microbacterium sp. LWH13-1.2; assembly: GCF_038397735.1. Taxonomy (NCBI): domain Bacteria; kingdom Bacillati; phylum Actinomycetota; class Actinomycetes; order Micrococcales; family Microbacteriaceae; genus Microbacterium; species Microbacterium sp. LWH13-1.2. The sequence continues at coordinate 573,014 of NZ_CP151635.1, forward strand.
GGGGCCCTGACCGGAGACCTGCACGATCGGACCCTTGCGGATGCCCTGGGAGAACGTGTGGGCGGGAGCGGGGGCGGCATCGGTCGAAACACGGATCTTCGCAGTCATGTGACCAGCCTAGTAGCCTTGTTAGATGCCTCTACAAATCCCGGATCCTGTACTCGGCCCCTGGACCAAAGGTTTTCCCGCGCACGCCTCGGGCCTGCGCCTCTCGGAGGTTCCGGGCGCGGATCTGCGCCTCTCGGACCTCGTGACACCCGTTCTGACGGTCCATGAGGCGGCACTCGCGCACAACGAGTCGACCGTGTTCGGCTGGGCGGCGACGCAGGGCGTGCTTCTGGCTCCGCACGGCAAGACCACCATGGCCCCGGCGCTCTGGCAGCGACTGCTCGATGCGGGGGCGTGGGGCATCTCGGTCGCGACGCCGTGGCAGGCCGAGGTCGCCGTCGACGCCGGGGTCAGAACCGTCCTGATCGCGAACGCCGTCACCGATGCCGCGGCCTCTCTCCACCTCGGCGACCTGCTCGCCGCAGACGACGACCTCCGCATCCTCTGCTGGGCGGACTCCGTGGTGACCGTCGAGATCCTCGCCGGCGCGCTCGCTGATGCGCCCCGGCCCCTCGACGTCCTCGTGGAGCTCGGCGGGGCCGGGGGGCGCACGGGGGCCCGCACCCTGGAGGAGGGTGAGCGCATAGCACGGGCGATCACCGCATCGCCGGGCCTCCGACTCGCGGGAGTCACGGGCTATGAGGGACCGTTCGGTCCGGATCGCAGTGACGCGTCAGTCACGTCGGTCGACGCGTATCTGTCGAGCCTCGTGCAACTGCACGAGCGGCTGACCTACCCGAGCGGCATACGCCCCGTGCTCAGCGCCGGCGGAAGCTCGTTCCCCGATCGCGCGGCCGCGATCCTGGCTCCGCACCGCGGCGACGCCGACATCGTGCTGCGGTCGGGGGCGTTCCAGATCCACGACGACGGTTTCTACTCGCGGATGTCTCCGTTCGGCGCGCTGACCTCGACTGACCCGCTCCGCTCGGCCATGCACGCCTGGTCGAGGGTCGTGTCTCAGCCCGAAGAGGGACTCGCCCTGCTCGACGCCGGGCGCCGCGACGTGCCGTTCGATCTCGACCTGCCGGTGCCGCAGAGCGTCGAGGGTGAGATCACGGCGCTCAACGACCAGCACGCCTTCCTGAGCCTTGCGCACGGCGCGTCGGTCACCCAGGGCGACGTGGTGCGCCTCGGACTCTCGCACCCGTGCACCGCCTTCGACAAATGGCGAGTGGTCGCGATCATCGATGATCCGGATGCGGCGGATCCGCGCGTCATCGGGGCGGTGGCGACATGCTTCTGAGCGGCGAGAAGCCGGTCAGGGTGTACCGGAACGCCACGGTGGTCGACGGGACGGGAGCCGACCGTTTCGTCGCCGATGTCGCCGTCGAGGGCGCGCGCGTCGTCGCGGTCCTCCGCGAGGGCGATGAAAGAGAGCTCGAACTCCCCGCCGACGCTGTCGAGATTCCGGCGACGGGGCTGGTGCTCGCACCCGGTTTCATCGACATGCACGCGCACAGCGAACTGGCGGTCCTCCGGGGCGCGAGTCACGAGGCGAAGATCCGTCAGGGAGTGACGACCGAGGTCCTCGGGCAGGACGGCCTGGGTTACGCGCCCCTCGACGACGCCACCGCGGCGGTCGTCCCCGCGCAGATCGCTGGCTGGAACGGCCTTCCCGATGACGTCCCGTGGCGGTCGATGGATGACCTGCTCGCCGCGATCGACGCCGTCTCCGTCGCGAATGCCGCGGTACTCGTGCCCCAGGGCAATCTCCGGATGATGGTGGTCGGACACGAGAACCGTGCGGCGACCTCGGGCGAGATCGCCGAGATGTCCGACATCCTGGGCGCGGCGATGGATGCCGGCGCCTTCGGGATGTCGAGCGGGCTGACCTACACGCCGGGGATGTACGCCGACACCGCCGAACTCGAAGCGCTCTGCCGCATCGTCGCCGAGCGGGGCGGGTACTGGGCGCCCCACACCCGCAGCTACGGCGGGGCGGCACTCGAGGCCTACCGTGAGGCACTGGACATCGGCCGACGGACCGGATGCCCCATCCACCTCACGCACGCGACGATGAACTTCGCGCCGAACCGCGGTCGTGCGGCAGAGCTGCTGGCCCTCGTCGACCTCGCCGTCGACGACGGGGTGGACGTCACCCTCGACACCTATCCGTATCTCCCCGGTGCCACGACCCTCGCGGCACTGCTGCCGAGCAGGCTCGCGGAGAGCGGCGATCTGCTGGGTACGATCGCCGCGCTCGACGACGCCGGGCGAGAGAGCGTGCGGGTGGAGCTCGAAGAGATCGGATGCGACGGGTTCCACGGCGAGCGTGCCGACTGGGATGCCATCCAGATCTCCGGGACTGCCGATCCACGGCTGTCGGACCTGGTGGGACGCACGGTCGCCGATATCGCCTCATCGTCGGGGAAGCGTGCCGTGGATGTGGTGCTCGACACGATCCTTGCGGATGCCGGGGCGACAGGCATCCTGATGCACATCGGCGACGAGGACAACGTCCGCGCCATCATGCGTCACCCGCGCCACAGCGGCGGCAGCGACGGGATTCTGATCGGCGCGCGGCCTCACCCCCGGGGTCGAGGCACCTTCCCGCGCTACCTCGGCCACTACGTGCGAGAGCTCGGGGTGCTCACCCTCGAAGAGGCGGTCCGTCACCTGTCCGGCACGCCCGCTTCGCGTCTGGGGCTCGACCGGGGCGATGCGCCGCGGGGGATCATCCGCGAAGGGGCGACCGCGGATCTGGTGCTGTTCGACCCGGAGACCATCGCCGCCGGGGCGACGTTCGAGTCGCCGCACGACACCCCGCGCGGGATAGCCGAAGTGCTCGTCGCGGGAGTGCCCGTGGTCACCGATGAGTCGGTCACGGGATCGACCCCGGGTCGTGCTCTGCGCATGATCCCGCCCGCGCACCGCGCCACCGTTCCGCTCGCGTCGTTCGAGATCGACGCGACCGCACCGCCGTTCCGCTGGACGGCGCGCACCCGGGTCGTCGCGCCGGCGCCGCTCGCCTCGACCGCTGCCCGCCTGAGCGCCCTCCGGGAGAGCGACGGATCGGATCCCGCGATCACACTCCGCGTCGACGAGTCCCTGGCAGGGGAGTCGTTCGCGAGCGGACGCATCGGCGAGGAGGCCTTCCGGGTGGAGGTCTCGGCGTCGGGGATCGATGTCAGCGGCGCGAGCCCGGTCGGCGTCTTCCGGGGCGTCACGGTGCTGCGGCAGCTGCGCGAACCCGGTGCGGAGCAGTCGCGCATCCCCGCAGGCTCGTGGCAGGGCGCGCCCGCCTACGGCTGGCGCGGTGTGATGCTCGATGTCGCCAGGCACTTCCGCCCGATCGACGACGTGCGCCGGCTCGTCGACCTGCTCGCCGACCACCACCTCACCGTGCTCCACCTGCATCTGACCGATGATCAGGGCTGGCGCTTCGAGGTGCCCGGATTTCCGAGGCTCACCGAGATCGGCGCTCGTCGGGAGTCGACGCAACGGGGCCACGGCCCGCTCGCCACCGTCGAACCGGGCGTGCACGAGGGGCATTACACGGATGCCGAGCTGCGCGAACTGGTCACGTACGCCGCCGAGCGCTTCGTCACGATCGTGCCGGAGGTCGAGCTGCCGGGGCACATCCAGGCGGGCTTGGCCGCCTACCCGGAGCTCGGCAACACCGACGTGGGGGAACCGATCACGGCCCCGTGGGAGCGGTTCGGTGTGAATCCTCGGACCCTCGCGCCGACGGAGGAGGCTCTCGCGTTCGGACGAGCCGCGATCGACGCGCTGTGCGACCTCTTCGACTCGCCGTGGATCGGGATCGGCGGGGACGAGGTGCCGGTGGCCGAGTGGGCGCAGAGCGCGGCTGCGGGGGAGCGGATGCGAGAGCTGGGTCTTGCGACACCTCACGACGTTCAACCGTGGTTCACGTCGCACTTCGTCGCACACGTGCGAGCCCGTGGCCGCACGGCCCTGGCGTGGGACGAAGTGCTGGAGGGCGAGGTTCCCGACGGCGTCGAGATCCTCGCCTGGCGCGGTCCGGTCGCGATGCGCGCGGCGCTGCGGCGGGGCATCCCGGTCATCGCGTGTCCCGACCTCGAGGTGTACCTCGACTACCCCCAGTCCGAGTCGGCGGAAGAGCCGATCCGCGTCGGGCCGCCGCTTCCGATCGAGCGTGCGTACACGCTTCGCATCGAGGATGGCGCGTCCGGTGGCCAGGCGAATGTCTGGACCGAGCATCTGCCGACCAGGGACCGAGTCGACTTCGCGATGTTCCCCAGGCTCGCGGCGATCGCGGAGCGGCTCTGGGACGGCGGCGATCCTCCGCCGTTCGAGGGGTTCGCCCGTCGCCTGCCTGCCCACCTCCGGCGGCTCGCCGACGCAGGGGTGCGGTATCGTCCTCTCGACGGGCCGATGCCCCTGCAACGGCGTCCCGGAGTGCCGGGAAAGCCACTCACGCGGGAGGCACGGGAGGAGATCGTGGCGGGGCTCGTGACTCGTCTGATCGACCGCTCCACAAGCGCCGACGAGTCGCTCTCGGCATAATGTAACGTTTTCGTAACCCTCCCTGTGCTACGCGAGGCAGGGGTTGCGCAATTTTTGTTCGTAAGGTCTACTAACAAACATGTCCGTATCGGATGATCCTCGTCCAGCGACGTCGTCAGACTACGTCGCTGCGAGCGCACACGCCTTCGGCCCCGGGCGCCACCTGCGCTCGCGCTCAAAGGTGCTCCCGGAGCACGCACGCGGCCACAATCGCGCGCTCGTCCTGCAGACGCTCTACCACTCCGGTGCCATGAGCCGAGCGGATCTCTCACGGGAGACAGGGCTGACGAGAGTCACCATCTCCGACCTCGTCGCCGAGTTCATCGCCGACGGCATCGTGATCGAGATGGGCGTGCGCGAGACCGTGGGTCCGGGCAAGCCTCCGATCCTGATCGACATCGATCGCGTGGGGCACCAGATCATCGGCCTCGATCTGTCGGGTCCGAACGCCTTCGTAGGCGCGCTGCTCAGCCTCGACGGCGATGTGCTCGAACGCCGAGAGGTTCCTCGTCCGGAGACCGCAGACGGGGATGCCGCCTACGCCGCCACGCTCGAGCTCGCGCGTGCCCTGGCGGCGACCGCGACGCAGCCGATCCTCGGCGTCGGCATCGGCTCGCCGGGTGTCGTCCGCCCCGACGGCGTCGTTCTCAGCTCTCCGAACCTCGGGTGGAGCAACCTCCCGCTCGAGGCCAAGCTCGGGATCGACCTCGATCTTCCCGTGCTCGTGCGCAACGATGCCAACGCCGCCGTCCTCGCCGAGTACACGTTCGGCGAGGCCAAGGCCGACTTCATGCTCATCAAGATCGGTCGAGGAGTGGGCGCGGGAGTCATCACGGGCAGCCAGCCGCTCCTCGGCAGTCGGTTCGCCGCGGGTGAGATCGGTCATGTCGTGGTCGGCACCGACGGCGGCCCGCGTTGCGCCTGCGGCAAGGACGGCTGCCTCGAAGCGTGGCTCAGCGAGACACGCCTGCGCCCGGCCATCGAGGCCGCACCCGGATCACGCGACGAGATCCTCCGCGACGCCGGCACCCGCATGGGCATCGCGATCGCCCCGATCGTCGCGGCTCTCGACCTCTCGGAGGTCGTGCTCTCGGGGCCAGGAGACCTGCTCGACGGTGTGCTGATCGATGCCGCCGTCGAGACCCTCCACGCCCGCACGCTCGAGGGTGTCTTCGAAGACGCTCTCATCCGTCGCACGCAGCAGGACGACATCGTCCTGCGAGGCGCTGCCGTGATGGTGCTGTCCAGTCAGCTGGGCGTCTCGTGATGCGCGTGGGGGACTCGAAGACGAGCAGGAGCGACATCCGATGACGGATGCATTCGCCGCCGACCTCTCCGGTCGGCGGATTCGAGTGGGCCTGGATGTCGGCGGAACCAAGATCGACGCGGTGGCGGTGTCGCCCGAGGGGGAGATCCTCGCGCGCCTCCGCCGTCCGACGGGATGGGGCGAGGATGCGGTCGTCGTCAGTGTCGTCGACGCCGTGGAGGCGCTGGCCGCGGAGGGCGGCTTCGCACGGTCCTCCGTCGAATCGGTGGGCGTCGGCATCCCCGGACTCGTCGACGCCGACACGGGGCGTGTGCTGCACGCGGTGAACCTCGGGGTCGAATCGCTCGACCTCGCAGGGCTCGCAGGTCGCCGGCTCGGCATCCCGGTCCGGGTCGAGAACGACGTGAAAGCGGCAGCACTCGGCGCCGCCGTGCTCCGCGGCATCGAAGGATCCATGGCCTACCTCAACCTCGGCACGGGAGTGGCCGCAGGGATCGTCGTCGACGGCAGCATCTGGCGCGGAGCACGAGGGACGGCCGGCGAGGTCGGCCATCTCTCGGTCGATCCGCGCGGACGCCTGTGCGGCTGCGGCCAGCGCGGGTGCATCGAGACGTTCTGCGGCGGAGGTGCACTGGCACGCGCGTGGGATCGCCCCGGCGCGCTGCCGGTGCGCGACATCCTGGACGCCGCGGACGCCGGAGACGAACTCGCCACGGATCTCCGCGCCGATCTCTTCCACGGCGCGGCGGCCGCGGTGCGCGCGCTCGTGCTCTCGGCCGATGTCGAACGCGTGATCATCGGCGGAGGCCTCACCTCCCTCGGCGATCGCCTGTACGCGGGCGTGCGCACTGCCCTCCAGGCGGGCGCCGAGGCTTCGGCGTTCATGCGTTCGCTGCACCTCGACGAGCGGATCGAGCTGCTCCCGGCGGGTTCTCCCGCAGCGGCCCTCGGTGCCGCCCTCGTCGGATCATCCACCCCCACCAAGGAGACCGTTTCCCATGGCTGAAGTCGTCATAGTCGAGAACGCCGAAGCGGCAGGCGCACTGGTCGCCGCCGAGATCGTCGAGCTGATCGACGGTCGCCCGGATGCCGTGCTCGGACTCGCGACAGGCTCGACCCCGCTTCCCGTGTACCAGGCGCTGCGCGCCAGCCTCGCGGGTCGCGACGTGTCGCAGGTCCGCGGCTTCGCACTCGACGAGTACGTCGGCCTCGACCCGGCGCACCCCGAGAGCTACCGTTCGGTGATCACCCGCGAGGTCGTCGAGCCGCTCGGACTCGACCCCCGGCGCATCCACGTGCCGAACGGCGCTCAGGCCACCATCCAGCACGCAGGCGAAGACTACGAGACCGCCATCGACGCGGCCGGGGGCGTCGACCTGCAGATCCTCGGCATCGGCACCGACGGACACATCGGCTTCAATGAGCCGGGCTCGTCGTTCGCATCGCGCACACGCGTGAAGACCCTGACCGAGCAGACCCGGGAGGACAACGCACGCTTCTTCGATTCGATCGACGACGTGCCGATGCACTGCATCACGCAGGGGCTCGGCACGATCCTGCGCGCTCGTCATCTCGTGCTGCTCGCCTTCGGCGAGGGCAAGGCGCAGGCCGTCGCGGATGCCGTCGAGGGGCCGCTCTCGGCCATCCTCCCCGGCTCCGCGATCCAGCTGCACCCGCACGCGACGGTCGTGGTCGACGAGGCTGCGGCATCGCGTCTGAAGCTCGCCGACTACTACCGCTACACCTATGCGAACAAGCCCGCCTGGCAGGGCATCTGAGGTCTCGGCCTCAGCGCCCTGACGAGGGCCATGCGAGGGGGAGCAGGTGCTCCACGCTGAGCGGGGCGAGAGGCAGCGTCTCGGCGTCGTCCGGGGTGATCCAGCGGAGCTCGGCGAGTTCGGCCTGCACCGTGACCTCTGCTGCCGCGATCGACACGGAGAACGCCTCCGCGACGACGCGGTGACCCGGTTCGTTCGCGGCCTCGGAGACGAACGTGCCCAACGGCTCGAGGTCGCCCTCGTCAAGTCGCAGCCCGAGCTCCTCGTGCAGCTCGCGGATCAACGTCTGCGACGGAGTCTCGCCCGGTTCGGGCTTGCCTCCCGGTTGCATGAACCGCGTCGTGCCCTGTTTGCGCACGACCAGCACCCGGCCCGCGTCGTCGACGATCACCGCTGCGCTGACGTGGATGTCAGGCATCGACCGCGAAGACCTTGCCGGGGTTCAGGATGCCGAGCGGGTCGAACACGCGGGTGATCTGCCGCTGCAGCTCCCACTGGTCGTCGCCGAGCTCGTCGGCCAGCCAGCGGCTCTTCAGCGTCCCGATCCCGTGCTCGCCGGTGAGGGTGCCGCCGAGAGCGATCGCGGCGCGGAACAGCTCGTCTGCGGCCGCCCACACCTCGGCGGGAGGCTCTGCACCTTCGAAGATGAAGTTGGGGTGCAGGTTGCCGTCACCGGCATGCGCCACGGTCGGGATGCTCATCGAGTAGGCCTTCTCGATTCGGGCGATCTCGTCGAACATCGCCGGCATGGCGCTGCGGGGCACCGACACGTCCTCGATGAGGGTCGTGCCGAGAGCGGACATGGCCGGATGCATGGCACGGCGGATGGCCAGCAGGCGCTCGCCCTCTTCACGGTCGTGGGAGACCTGCGTCACACCGTGGTGTGCCGAGAGGATCGCCTCGATCGTCGTGGCCTCGGCTTCGGCCGCGGGCCCGTCGGTCTGGATGGTCAGCTGGGCGCTGCCGGCAGCGGGGGAGGGGAGATCGAGCAGGGCGGCGACGGCATCCAGGCTCGCCGCATCCATGAGCTCCATGATCGCGGGCTGCACGCCCGAAGCGGTCACGGCGGCAGAGGCGGCTGCGGCGGAGCGGACATCGGGGAAGGTCGCGGTGACGGTGCAGGTCGTGCCCTCGACGAGCCGACGCAGCTTCAGGGTCGCGCCGACGACGACGCCGAGCGTGCCCTCGGAGCCGATCACGAGCGAGGTGAGATCGAGTCCGGTCACACCCTTGACGCTGCGATGGCCGAGGTGCAGCAGACGTCCGTCTGCGAGCACCAGGTCGAGGCCGAGCACCGCATCGCGAACCACACCGTACTTCGCGCACAGGAGACCGCCCGCACCGGTGGCGATGTTGCCGCCCACGGTCGAGATCGCTCGGCTCGCGGGGTCGGGCGCCCACCACAGGCCGTGCTCGGCGAGCACGTCGTTGAGGTCGGCATTGAGGATGCCGGGTTCGACCACCGCGAGCAGATCGTCGGCGCGGATCTCGTGGATCGCGGTCATGCGCCGGGTGGAGAGGACGATCTCGCCCTCACCGCCGTTCGCAGCACCGGCGAGGCCTGTTCCTGCTCCGCGAACGACGACGGGCGTGCGAGTCTCGGTCGCGATGCGCATCACACTCTGGACATGCTCGACGGTCTCGGCGTGCACGACCGCCAGCGGGCGGCCGGGGGCGGCATGTCCGGACCTGTCGGCGCGAGCGTCATCGAGTGTGGCCGAGGTCGTGTCGACGAGCTCGCCGAGAGCAGCGGTCAGCTGATCGAGCGCGCTCATGCGATGCGGCGCCGACCGCTCACCACGCCGGCTCCGACGGCGACCACGGCGAAGGCGATGCCGATGATCGGCTGCTCCATCAGCCACCAGGCGATCGTCACTCCGACGTAGATCAGCAGTTCGGCTGCCGCACGGAGGAACGGGTGCAGCCGCAGCACCGGACGAGGCGACAGGAAGAGCGCCCAGACCAGGATCACGACGACGGGAGCGCCGATGCCGATCACGATGTTCCAGGGGAACGACCACAGGGCGAAGCCCCACAGAGCGAGAGTGCCGATGGCGACGACCAGGACGATCGAGCGGACGATGTCGAGGGCAGTGAAGTTCGGGCGGTCGACGCCGGGTACTGAGGCGGGATCCTGTGGCATGGATCCAGTCTATTCGCCGCGGACAGCGGGTCAGAGCGCGGGTGCGGCCTCGTCTACGACGGCGACGAGCTCGTTCACGACGGCGACGTTCTCTTCCGGAACCGGTGCGGGTGCAGGCGCCTCGACCGGCGAGGGCGCCTCGACCGGAGCCTCTTCCACGACCGGAGCCGGTGCCGCGGCCTCGACCGGAGCCGGTGCCGCGGCCTCGACCGGAGTCGCGGCCTCTGCGGGCTCAGACACCGGCTCGATCGGGGGCGTGGCGTCAGCGGGGGCCGTGTCGACATCGATCGCGACGAAACAGATGAGTTCGAAGGCGATGGAGCCGCGGGGGTCCCAGAGGTCCCAGAGCGTCGTGCTCACTGTGGGCCCGTTCTCGGTATCGGTCGAGAAGAAGAAGTCGACGGTGGCGTTGCTGCAGAGCTGCGAGAGCGACGGACGCAGGTCGATCACTCCGTACCCCAGATTCGGGTTCTCGCCGTCCGCGTCGAGGACGTCGGTTCCGCTGTGGTCGGTGCTCCCGTCGACGAGCGAGCTCACTCGAGCTCCCGGGACGCCTGACACGGACACGGAGTAATGGGTGACGGTGCCGACCAGCGAGACGACGGTCTCGCCGACGGTGGGCGTGCCCTCGGGCAGGCCGGGATCGGTGGGGTCGGTCGGATCGGTCGGCTCTTCCGGATCCGTCGGCTCTTCCGGAGTGCCAGGATCCACGGGCGGTGCGGGCTTCGTCGTCTCGACCGGAGCGACAGGCGTGACCGGGGTCACGAGCGCAGGAGCGGTGTCCTCTGCGGGTTCCGGAGTCACGGGCGCCTCGACCGGCGGCAGCTCGGGCTGCTTCTCGGGCTCGGTGCCGTCGACGGTCACGGGCTTGTCCTCGGCCATCGCGTCGTCAGGACCGACATCGGAGCTGATCGACGACGAATCGCTGTCACCGGCGCTCGGCAGAGACGCGGCCGGGTTCGCTCCGGCGAGTCCCGGGATGATCGTGGCCGCAGCGACGACGCCTGCGACGACGAGCGCGGCCGATCCGGCTCCGACCAGCGCGCCCACTCCGCTGAAGATGCCCCCGCTGGTGGCACCCCCGGCGCCTCCTGACGCACTTCCACCGGCGGAGCCGCCGGTCGAGCCGCCAGCACCGCCGGCGACGCCTCCGGATGTGGATCCCCCGCCCGCGACGACTGCTGCGCCCTGGGTGACGCCCGAAGGCATCGCCGCGAGTGCGACGATCGGGGTGCCGCCGCCCTGGAGCGTGGCGAGGTATCCGGCGGAACCGGCCACGCCGAGTACGAGGGGGAGCAGCACGAGCGCCAGCCGCTTCGACACGTCCTTCGCTTCAGCGGCGACGATCATGCACCGAGCGCACTCGTCGAGATGCAGTTCGAGTCGCTTGTGGTCGCGGGTGCTCAGATTTCCGCGGGAGTATGCGCCGAGGTGTTCGATGGTCCACTGGCAGTCGGAGCCGGCTGCTGCACTGCGCAGGTGAGCCTGGATCCAGGCCTCGCGGAGGCCTTCGCGCGCGCGGAACGCGAGCTGGGAGACGGCGCCGGCCTTCATGCCGAGCAGCGGGCCCGCCTCCTGCGGCTTCATCTGCTCGATCTCGGTGTACCAGAGCACTTCCTGCCACCGGGAAGGGAGACTGCGGAACGCCTGCGCGGTCAGGCTGCGGTCGAGGGCCTCGTTGGCTGCCTGCTCGGTGCTGTCGGGGTCGGCGACGGTGTCGAGCTCGTCGATCGCCGACTCGCGGCGAGACCGCCCCCAGGCGGCTGCAGTGTTGCGGATGCTCGTGAACAGGTAGGCCCGGAACGAGCCATTCGGACCGCCGCCTTTGATGATCGCCTGATAGATGCGGGTGTACGACTCCTGCACGAGGTCGTCCGGGTCGATCGACGACGTGATCGACCGCGCGACGGACATCCCCGACGGGTAGTGGCGCCTCCAGAGCTCTCCGAACGCCGCCGCGTCACCCGAACGGGTGCGCAGGACGAGATCGGCGTCTGCGATCGATTCCTCGTGCGAAATGCTGTCCTGGTCCACTGTCATCCATCTGTCGTGGAGCGCGAGTGCGCCTCCACATGAAGAGACGCGTGAACCCCATTTCCATCACGCGTCTTTTCCATTCTCTCTCCAATCTCCCAGGGTCGCCACCCCTTGCCGGAAACTTTGCCCGGGCGAGTCTTCTCGACTAAATCCCCGTTCAGAGGGGAATCAGGTGCTTGGCGACGAGAACTTCGGAAAAAAATCTGAGAAGTCGCGTAATGAATCGGGGTCGCCTTCGTCTCATCACATAGAGACAGCCATGGAGCTCCACCGGGGGGCGGAGCTCAGGCGCTGGTGCAAGGGGTAAGTGCACCGGCATGGTGGGTCGGGCACCTCGGGGGAGGAGCGCTCGGCCCACCAGCTCTCGACGTGGGGGGAATGTGACGGGGCCGCCGCTCTGGGGAACGGCGGCCCCTCACCCACGCAGAGCGCGACCGGAGAACGCAGAGCTGCGCGTCGATGCGCGTGGCGTTCGCCTATGGTCGGTCGCCCACCCACACGCGCACGACGCGCAGCTGCGCATCCAGCAGCACCGCGTCTCCCACGAAGCCGTCGACGAGGCGCCCGAGCCTGTCGTCGTATCCGATCGCCCGGGCGGGGGTCGCGGTCAGCGCGCGCACCGCCTCGGGCAGCGCGACTCCCGCAGCTGTCGCCCGCTGCAGAGCGACATCCTGCGTGAGGGTGGAACCCGCGATCGAGCCGGTGTCGTCGGCGCGGGCGATGCCATCCTTCACGGTCACACTGACCGCTCCCAGGTCGTAGTGGCCGTCGGCGCTGCCCGCTGCTGCCATCGCATCGGTGATGAGCGCGACGCGCCCCGGTGCGGAGTCGAACACGAGCTTGATCACGTGCGGATCGAGGTGCACATCGTCGGCGATCGCCTCGAGCACCACGCGGTGGTCGGCCGCCGCGGCGAGAACGGGACCCGGCGCGCGATGGTGAATGCCGGGCATCGCGTTGAACGCATGCGTCAGCACCGAGGCACCGGCCCCGAAAGCGGCCACAGCGGTCGCCGCATCCGCGCTCGTGTGGCCGACGGCGGCAACGGCGCCGGCGTCGACGATCAGCCGGATGGCGTCGAGGCCGCCGGCGAGTTCCGGAGCGATCGTCACCTGTCGGATCGTGCCCCGCCCCGCCTCGAGCAGGCGCGAGGCATCGGTGCCGACGGGATCCCGGAGCAGAGTCGGCTCGTGGGCACCATGGTGAGCGGGGTCGAGGAACGGACCCTCGAGGTGGGACCCGAGGATGTCGGCATCCGTCTGCATGAGGTCCGCGATGTCGCTGACGCGCAGCGCGAGGTCGTCGAGGGGTGCGGTCACCAGCGAGACGACCGCACGCGTCGTACCGTGCTCGCGGTGCAGGGCACGAGCGGTGCGGATCGCCTCGACGCCGTCGTCGAACGACGCTCCGGCGCCTCCGTGGCCGTGGATGTCGATGAATCCGGGGGTGAGTACCGCACCCGGCCCTGCGACCGCCGTCGCATCGACCACCTGATCCGCGGGCGTCCAGGTGTCGCCGACGCCGCGGGTCGCGACTCGACCGTGCTCGATCCGCACCCAGGCGTCGTCGACGATCGCGCCGTCGTCGACCAGCCGGGCCGAGTGGATGACGAGCGAACCGGTCGCGGAGGAATCGGGTGTCATCGCGTGCTCCAGGGGATCTCTTCTGCGGGATGGAAATCGACGCGACCAGCCTTCCACAGCGGCGCCATCGATCCGAGACGGACGCGGAAGGACTCCCAGGCGCGCTCGGGGGCGAAGCGCGGGGACCACGCGACCTCGGCCTGTGCTGCTGCCCGCGGGAAGACCAGTCGCTCGACCTCGTCGATCGTGCGGGTGGTCTCGCTCCACAGCGGAGCCTCGACGCCGAGGATCGCCGTGTCGGGGACGTCCAGCACCTCGGTGGGCTCCCACTCGTATGCGGAGCGGACGTCGATGATCGCCGCCCACGTGAGTCCGAGCGGGTAGTCGGCCGAGTACTTCATGTCGAGATAGGCGACGTCGGCGGCCGACATGATGAGCGAGCCGCCGCGCTCGACGAAATGCGCGGCCTCTGCGGCGTGCGTGCCTTCCGGGGTCGTCTTGCCCCAGTACTGTCCGACGGTGCCCTCGGCGATGTCCTTCGCAGCGCCGACCTCGTGCCAGGCGAGGGGGATCTTGCCCTCGTCGACGACGATCGCGGTCGCGCGCTCGACGAAGAGATCGAAGTCCGCCTGCGGCGTGCCGAGCGACTCGTCTCCGCCGATGTGGATGTACGGGCCAGGGGTCAGCTCGGCCAGCTCGCGCACGACATCCCTCACGAACTCGTAGGTGCGCTCCTCATGGATGCGGACGCTCGAATGTCCGACTCCCCACCCGAGGTACGGTTCACCGGCGACGGGAAGCGGCTGCCCGAGACGCTCCGACTCCGCGAGCAGGCTGTCGTTCATGACCGGGTCCTCGACGAGCTCGGGGTAGGCGACACCGATGGCGTGTGTATGCCCGGGCAGATCGATCTCGGGGATCACCAGCATGTGATGCTCCGCGGCGTAGGCGACGATCTCGCGGTAGTCGTCCTTCGAGTAGAAGCCGCCGGGGGCGCCGAGCGAAGCGGTGGACGACGCGAGCTCCGTGAGCTTCGGCCACGAGTCGATGTGGATGCGCCAGCCCTGATCGTCGCTGAGGTGCAGGTGCAGGTGATTGAACTTGAGGGCGCTCGTGCTGTCGATGAACTTCTTGACCTCGTCGACGGAGAAGAAGTGGCGTGTGACGTCGAGCATCACGCCGCGACGCGCGAATCGGGGTGCGTCGGTGATCTCCGCCCGGAGGAAAGCCCAGCCGTCGTCGTCCTCGCGGAGCAGCTGCAGCAGCGTCTGCACGCCGTAGAACAGTCCCGCCTCGTCGCCTCCGATGATCTCGACCGAGTCGGCGACCGTGAGGGTGTAGCCCTCGGGCGCTGCTGTCTCTGCATCGATGCGGAGGCGGATCTCTCCCATCGCGTCGGAGGAACGGGTGAGGCGGATGCCGCTGCGACGAGCGATCGCATCGATCAGGTGAGCTGCCACAGCGGAGTCGCCGACGATTCGCGCTGTCTGGGCGAGGGGCATCCGGCCATCGCCGACGATGACGGAAACGGGCAGGGGGACGAGAGGCATGGAATGGGGAAGGACCATGAACAAAACCTACCCTGCGCCGCGCCGGGAGCGCAGGGAAATCGGCTATGCTTTGTCACGTCGCGACTGGCGTCTGGGTGGACTACCACCGGGGAGCGACTGACCACGGAATTCGACCGCGCGCCTGGGCCGATAGGTATACCCCTTCGAATCCGTCGTCAGAGGAGCAAGTCATGACCGATCGTTACTTCAACGCCCCGCTCGCCGAGGTCGACCCCGAGATCGCTCAGGTTCTCGACCGCGAGCTGAAGCGTCAGCAGACGTTCCTCGAGATGATCGCATCCGAGAACTTCGTCCCCGTCTCGGTGCTTCAGGCGCAGGGTTCGGTGCTCACCAACAAGTACGCCGAGGGCTACCCCGGACGCCGCTACTACGGCGGCTGCGAAGAGGTCGACGTCGCCGAGTCGCTGGCGATCCAGCGTGCCAAGGACCTCTTCGGCTCGGAGTTCGCCAACGTCCAGCCGCACTCGGGAGCATCGGCCAACGCCGCCGTGCTGCATGCGATCGCCCGCCCCGGCGACACACTGCTCGGCCTCGCCCTCGACCAGGGCGGTCATCTGACGCACGGCATGAAGATCAACTTCTCGGGCCGCCTCTACGACATCGTCGCCTACGGAGTGGACCCCGAGACCTCGACGATCGACATGGACGAGGTGCGTCGCCTCGCGGTCGAGCACAAGCCCAAGGTCATCATCGCCGGCTGGTCGGCCTACCCCCGCACTCTCGACTTCGCCGCCTTCCGCACGATCGCCGACGAGGTCGGCGCCCTGCTCTGGGTCGACATGGCGCACTTCGCCGGCCTCGTCGCCGCAGGCCTGCACCCGAACCCGGTGCCGCACGCACACGTCGTCTCCTCGACCGTGCACAAGACCATCGGCGGCCCCCGTTCGGGCTTCATCCTGACGAACGACCCCGAGATCGCGAAGAAGATCAACACGGCAGTCTTCCCCGGACAGCAGGGCGGCCCCCTGATGCACGTGATCGCCGCCAAGGCGACCGCGTTCAAGCTCGCCGGCACCCCCGAGTTCAAGGAACGCCAGGAGCGCACGCTGCGCGGAGCAGCGATCCTCGCCGAGCGTCTGTCGCAGCAGGATGTGAAGGATGCCGGCATCGGAGTGCGCTCCGGCGGCACCGACGTGCACCTGGTGCTGGTCGACCTGCGTGACGCCGAGGTCGACGGCAAGCAGGCGGAAGACCTGCTGCACGACATCCACATCACCGTGAACCGCAACGCGGTGCCCAACGACCCGCGTCCGCCGATGGTCACCTCGGGCCTGCGCATCGGAACCCCTGCGCTCGCGACCCGCGGCTTCGGCGACGCCGAGTTCACCGAGGTCGCCGACGTGATCGCGCTCGCACTGCTTCCCGGCGCCGACGTCGAGGCCCTCCGTGCACGTGTCGACGCGCTCGCCGCAGGCTTCCCGCTCTACCCGGACTTGCAGCAGTGACCGCGAAGATCCTCGACGGCAAGGCGGCGTCGGCCGCGATCAAGGCCGAGCTCACCGAGCGTGTCGCCGCGCTGAAGGAGAAGGGCGTCGTCCCGGGCATCGCGACCGTGCTCGTCGGCGCCGACCCCGCATCTCAGCTCTACGTCGGCATGAAGCACCGTCAGTCCGAGGCGATCGGAATGAACTCGATCCAGCGCGAGCTGTCGGCCGACGCCACCCAGGCCGACGTCGAGGCGCTGATCGACGAGCTCAACGCCGACCCCGACTGCCACGGGTACATCGTGCAGCTGCCGCTGCCGAAGCACATCGACACGGATGCGATCCTCGAGCGGATCGACCCCGCGAAGGATGCCGACGGTCTGCACCCGACCAACCTCGGCAGGCTCGTGCTCAACGTCAACAACCCGATCCACACCCCGTTGCCGTGCACGCCGCGCGGTGTGATCGAGCTGCTGCTGCGCAACGGCTACGACCTCACGGGCAAGCACGTCGTGGTGGTCGGACGCGGGGTGACCATCGGTCGTTCGATCGGGTTGCTGCTGACGAGGCGCGACCTGAACGCGACGGTCACTCTGACGCACACCGGCACGGTCGACATGCCGCGCTACCTGCGCGAGGCCGATGTCATCGTCGCCGCGGCCGGGGTCAAGCACCTCATCCGTGCGGAGGACGTCAAGCCCGGTGCTGCCGTGCTCGATGTGGGCGTTACTCGCGAGGTGGACCCCGAGACGGGCAAGAACCTGGTCTTCGGAGACGTGCATCCCGATGTCGCAGAGGTCGCGGGCTGGGTCTCGCCCAACCCCGGCGGCGTCGGCCCGATGACGGTCGCGCTTCTCATGACCAATGTCGTCGAGGCGGCGGAACGCCTCCTCTGAGCCTCATCGGTCCCGATCTGCGCATCCGGTCCCGATCTGCTGATCTCTCCCGCCGGTTCGTCCGCGAACCGGCGGGAGGCCCGCAGATCGGGACCGTCTGCGATCAGCCGAGTTCGTCGAGCATCCGGCGCTGCTCGGGAGTCAGGCCATCGTCGAGCTCCGCGCGCGCCTCGGCGGTGGCGGGTGCGGCGGGGGAGCCGGGCGCTGCGGCGGCAGGCGCGGACTTCTTGCCGGACACCCTGCCCTGAACCGCGTCGTAGAGCTCGCCCGCCTTCGCCCGCAGCTTGTCGTCGACCTGGTCGTAGATCATCCAGCCGAAGAGCAGGAAGAGCGGGGGAAGCGCGTAGCTCCAGAATCCGGAGGCTCGGACGCCGCTCAGCCACACGACGGCCATCCAGATGATGAGCTCGACGAGGTAGACGAGGACGTACTGCACGACCTTCTCTCCGGTCTTCGTGCGGTCGGCGGCGGACTTGGCCGCCGCCTTGCGGAACGCGCCGGTGAGCAGCGGCTTCACGAACAGCGCTGCGAGAGTCAGCACGACCGCGGCCCAGAGGGCGTGGAACCCGACGGAGACGCCCGAGGACAGCAGGCCGATGAGCAGCAGCACCGCGACATTGAACACATAGAGGGCGGCGAACCGGACGATTCCGTTCTTCATGCGACCAGAATTCCACACTCCCCGATGCTGCGGCACCTCTCAGGCGAGACGGGGCGCTCAGCGGGCGGGGAAAGCCCGCTCGACCGCATCCACCACCGCGTCGTAGACGGAGTCCCACGGGGCGAGCGGGGGAGTGACGCCGCCGACCTCGAGGCGGTGTACGTCGACATGCCCGTGTTCGGGCTCGCCGCGGCCATCGCGCATGCACCGGTCGGCCCCGGAACGAAGACAGCGCGCCAGCGGCTGGGTCGCTGACGCGCTGTCTTCGGTGGGAGATCAGCCCTGGGGGTGCAGGCTGCTCTCGATGTTCGTGATGCGCGCCTGCTCGTCGAAGCGGAAGGTCGCCGTTCCCGAGGCGTCGGCGACCGTCGCGCCGGAGAACGACTCGTCGGTCCAGGTGAGGTTCCAGCCGGCGAGGCGGGCCGCGTCCCACACGGCGGTGCGCGCGTCGGACATCGCGAGGCCGGAGAGGATGCGGGGAAGCACGATCGCCGCGGATGCGACGGTGAGCGGGGGGAGTGGGGCGTCGAGCAGGAACACCGCGTACGTGCCGCCGCCGACCGGAGCGAGGTAGTACGGCGCGCGACCGGTGAGCTCGACGGCCACGGCGCCGACCGTGTGGGCGGCCCGCGTGATCCACCCGGCATCACCCGCAGCGTCTTCGGGGAAGGGCAGCTCGGTCTGGCTCAGCTCGGCGATGCCGTGCTCGGTGCCGTAGTCGCGCAGCTGCGCGGCGACACCGGCGGAGTCTCCCTGCGGGTGCACCCACGCCCAGAGCAGCGAGCGCGGGCCGGGCGCGATCGTCGCGACGAGGTGCGCTCGCGTCACGATCTGGCGGGTGGCGTCGGCATTCGAGGTGAAGGTGAGGGTGCCAGCCGCCATGTCGGCATCCCAGCGGTTGTCGCCGAGGCTCTCGAGCGCGGTGGCCAGGGCATCCTGGCGAAGGGCGGTGAACAGTGCGGCACGGTCTGCGAGCGGCTGAAGCGCGGCGAAGGTCATGCCCCCAGTCTCACCCGGATTGCTATGAATCCGCCAACGCCTGGCGCGCGGACACCGCATCCGCAGGGCGGCCCATGCGCCAGACGCTCGGCACCAGCAGGGTCACCGCCGCGATCGATGCGTAGAGGATCCCCGAGGTGATCAGGACCGTCTCGACGTCGCTGTGCGTGATGAGCCAGCCGTAGACGAGGGTGCCGATGGGCATCACGACGTAGCTTCCGAGCATGTCGTAGCTCGAGACGCGCGAGAGCTTGTCGCCCGGCACGTTCTCCATCATCGCGAGGTTCCACCCGGTGCTGAAGACCTCGGCTCCGGCCCCGGCGATGAAGGCGGCGATGGCCAGCAGGATCACGGCGGGGTGGATGCCGAGCACGGTCAGTGGTATCGCGAACGCGGCCATGCCGATCATCCCGTAGCGCAGCGGCCGCTTGAGCGGGAACCACATCAGGATGAGAGTCATCAGCAGGATGCCGACGCCTTCGGCGCTGACCACCCACCCCCACCCGGCGATCCCGAGGCGCTCGTCGTTCTTCGCGATGTAGGGACCGACGACACCCCAGGCGCCGATGTGGATCGCGTTCATCACCATGAAGGCGAGCACGATCACCCACAGCCAGGTGCGACCCCAGAACTCCTGCCAGCCGACTCGGAGGTCGTGGAACATCGTGGTGCCACCCGCATGATCCGGAGGAGGGAGCCTGACCAGTGCGAGCACGGGGATCGCGATGACCCAGCCGATCCCCTGCACGACCATCGCCCAGGCCGGACCGGCGGAAGCGACCACGATGCCGGCGATGATCGGGCCGCCGATCGTGGTCGCGGAGCGCACGAACGACAGCATCGCGTTGGCCTGCTGCAGATGCTCGGGGGAGGTGAGCTGCGGGATGATCCCCTGCATCGCCGGCAGCACGAACGCGGTGGAGGCGCCGTTGACGACCGACAGCAGCGCGAGCAGGGGGACCGTAGCGGTGCCGCTGAACAGGAGCGCCGCCATCGCCCCGACGGTGAGGATGTCGATCACGTAGCAGGACTGGATGATGAGCGCGCGCGGCAGCCGGTCGGCGATCACTCCGCCGAACAGCAGGAAGACGATGTTGCTGACCGTGAAGGCGGCGAGCACGAGCGACAGGGAACGGGCGTCGTTGTCGATCTCGAGCACCGCGAAGGCCAGGGCGATCGACGACATCGACCCGGCGATCAGCGTGATCGCGCGGGCGAGGAAGAACCAGCGGAATCCCTTGTCCTGCATCGCGGCGAGAGCGCGGATCATGACGGTGCCTCGCTTCGCTGCATCCGTCAATCCTGCCACCACACCGGGCGGCGCCGGCGTCAGTAGCTGGCGCGGGTCGCGTCGTCGGATGCCGGGATGAAACGGGCGGCGAGCGCCTCGGATGCCCGCGCGAGCATCGCCACGTCGGCGCCGACCGCCACGAAGTCCGCGCCAGCGGCGATGTAGGCATCGGCGGCTGACGGGTCGAAGGCGTTGACGCCTACAGGCGTGCCTGCGGTCTTCACTGCGGCGAAGACCCGCTCGACAGCGCTGACCACGTCGGGGTGGGTCTGCTGTCCGAGGAGTCCCATCGACGCCGAGAGGTCGGAGGGCCCCACGAACACCGCATCCACGCCGTCGACGGCCGCGATCCCGGCTGCGGCCTCGACTCCCGCGGCCGTCTCGATCTGCACGGTCAGCGAGGTGTGCCGAGCCGAGTCCTGCAGGTATCCGTCGACCCTGTTCCAGCGGGCGCTGCGCGCGAGCGCGCTGCCGACACCGCGCACGCCCTCGGGCGGATACCGGGTCGCGGCGACGGCCGCACGTGCCTCCTCGGCCGACGAGACCATCGGCACGATGAGGTTCTGCGCGCCGAGATCGAGGACCTGCTTGATCACCACCGTGTCGTTGGACGGCACGCGCACGACCGGGGTGATCGGGTACGCGGCGACGACCTGCAGCTGCAGCAGCGTCGACTCGAGTGTGTTCGAGGAGTGCTCCATGTCGATCAACAGCCAGTCGAGGCCTGACCCTGCGGCGACCTCGGTCACCAGCGGGCTGCCGGAGCAGGCCCACATGCCGATCAACGCACGGTCGGCGGAGGCGAGCTGCTCGCGAAAGGAGGGGCTCAGATGAAGCGGCATTCGATCGTTCCCATCGGTCCGTAGTCGCACAGCACCTGATCGCCGCGCGACACCCACATCGGGCGTGTGAACGATCCTGCCAGGATGATCTCCCCGGCCTCCAGACGTGCGCCGTGCTGGTGGAACTTGTTCGCCAGCCACGCGACGCCGGTGGCGGGGTGTCCGAGAACGCCGGCGGCCACACCCGTCTCCTCGATCTCTCCGTTGCGCGAGAGCACCCCCGGCACCCAGCGCAGGTCGATCTCGTCGGGACGCTTGTGCACGGTGCCGAGCACCATCGCACCGTATGCGGCGTTGTCGCTGATCGTGTCGACGATCGTGCGCCCCTCGAGCTCGATGTGCGAGTTCAGCACCTCGAGCGAGGGCACCGCGTAGTCGATCGCCGCGAGCGCGTCATCGAGGGTGCAGTCGGGGCCCTCCAGCGGACGCTTGAGCACGAAGGCGAGTTCGACCTCGATGCGCACGTTCGAGAAGTGGTCTACGGGGATATCGGCGCCCGATTCGTAGACCGTGTCGTCGAACATGACGCCGTAGTCGGGCTCGGTGATGCCCGTGGCCTGCTGCATCGCCTTGGACGTCAGCCCGATCTTGCGGCCGACGAGGCGGCGACCTGCGGCGATCTGCGAATCGCGCCACACGCCCTGGATCGCGTACGAGTCCTCGACCGTCGCCTCCGGATACCGCGCGGTGATGCGTGGGATCACGGAGTGGTGCCGGTCGGCGTCGGCGAGCTGTGCGGCGATCTGCGCGATGGTGTCTGCGGACAGCATCCGTGTCTCCTCTGTGGCTGAACCTGCGGGCGGATCGATCAGAGCTGGTGGCCGAGCTTGTACTCGCCCTGCTTGTACTCGGGCATGTCCTTGTCGTCGTCCGGGCGGGTGTACGAGAACCCGTCCGCCCCGATCGTCACGGCCATCTCGGAGTCGTCGGTGCGAGCCACGACGGGCTGAGGGTTGCCGTCGAGGTCGAGCACGAGCGATGCCTCCGTGTACCAGGAGGGCACGACCGGGTTGCCCCACCAGTCCCGACGCTGGTTGTCGTGCACGTCCCACGTGATGACGGGGTTGTCGGGGTCGCCGGTGTAGTAGTCCTGCGTGTACACCTCGACGCGGTGGCCGTCGGGGTCGCGCAGGTACAGGTAGAACGCGTTCGAGACGCCGTGGCGACCGGGGCCGCGCTCGATGGCGTCGGAGCGGCGCAGAGCACCGAGCTTGTCGCAGATCGCGAGGATGTTGTGCTTCTCGTGTGTCGCGAAGCACACATGGTGCATGCGGGGCCCGTCGCCGCCGGTCATCGCGGTGTCGTGCACGGTGGGCTTGCGGCGCATCCAGGCGGCGTACACGGTGCCCTCGTCGTCCTGGATGTCCTCGGTCACGCGGAAGCCCAGGTCCTGCATGAACTTGACGGCGCGAGGCACATCGGGGGTGACCTGGTTGAAGTGGTCGAGACGCACGAGCTCGCCGGGGATGTGCAGGTCGTAGCGCCACGACATCCGCTCGACGTGGTCGGACTGGTGGAAGAACTCGATGGGGAAGCCCAGCGGATCGACCACGCGCACCGAGTCGCCGACGCCCTTGACGAAGCCGTCGGGGTTGCGGCGCACGTCGCAGCCGAGCTCGGTGTAGAACTCCACCGCCCGGTCGAGGTCGGAGGTGTCGCGGACGCGGTACGAGAACGCGGCGACCGCGGCGATCGGACCCTTGCGCAGCACGAGGTTGTGGTGGATGAACTCCTCGGTCGAGCGGAGGTAGATCGCCTCGTCGTCCTCCTCCGTGACGTACAGGCCGAGCACGTCGACGTAGAACACCCGCGAGGCTGCGAGGTCGGTGACGACCAGTTCCATGTAGGCGCAGCGCAGCACGTCGGGCGGCGTGCTCTCGGGGGTCGGGACGGGGTCGTCGGTCTGGATCGGAGCCTCCTGGCTCACGTAGTAGCCCGATGAGGTCAGCGTCTTCGCAGTCTTGTCGGTCACCGCAGGGTCCTTGCTCAGTTCTTGCCGAAGGTCGGGTTGTGGGCGCCGCCGAGCGTGATGTGCACGCTCTGCTGGTCGGTGTAGAAGTCGATCGACCGGTAGCCGCCCTCGTGGCCGAGGCCCGAGGCCTTGACGCCGCCGAACGGGGTACGCAGGTCGCGCACGTTGTTGCTGTTGAGCCACACCATGCCGGCCTCGACGGACTGCGCGAAGTTGTGGGCGCGCTTCAGATCGTTGGTCCAGATGTAGGCGGCGAGGCCGTACTTCGTGTTGTTCGCGAGCGAGAGCGCCTCCTCGTCGGAGTCGAACGGCGTGATCGCGACGACCGGACCGAAGATCTCCTCCTGGAAGATGCGGGCGTCGGGGGAGACGTCGGCGAACACGGTCGGGGCGACGAAGTTGCCCTCGTCGAACCCCTCGGGGCGGCCTCCTCCGGCGACGAGGCGCCCCTCGGTCTTGCCGATCTCGACGTAGCTCATCACCTTGTCGTAGTGCTCGGGGTGCACGAGCGCGCCGACCTCGGTCGCGGGGTCGTGCGGGTAGCCGACCTTGACGCGCTTCGCCTGCGCGGCGTACCTCTCGACGAACTCCTCGTAGATCGAGCGCTCGACGAGGATGCGGGATCCTGCGGTGCAGCGCTCGCCGTTGAGCGAGAAGACACCGAAGATCGTGGCGTCGACCGCGGCCTCGAGGTCGGCGTCGGCGAAGACGACGGCGGGCGACTTGCCGCCGAGTTCCATCGACAGGCCCTTGAGGAACGGAGCCGCGTTGCCGAAGATCAGCTGCCCGGTCGAGCTCTCGCCGGTGAACGAGATGAGGGGCACGTCCGGGTGCTTCACGAGGGCGTCTCCGGCGTCCTCGCCGAGGCCGTTCACGAGGTTGAAGACGCCCTGGGGAAGCCCTGCCTCTTCGAAGATCCCCGCCCACAGCGAGGCCGAGAGCGGTGTGAACTCGGCGGGCTTCAGCACCACGGTGTTGCCGGTCGCGAGTGCGGGGCCGAGCTTCCACGACTCGAGCATGAACGGCGTGTTCCACGGCGTGATGAGGCCGGCGACCCCGATCGGCTTGCGGTTGACGTAGTTCATCTGCTTGCCGGGCACCTTGAACGCGTCGTCGGACTGCGCGACGATCAGGTCGGCGAAGAAGCGGAAGTTCTCGGCGGCACGGCGGGCCTGGCCGAGGGCCTGCGTGATCGGCAGACCGGAGTCGTACGACTCGAGCTCTGCCAGGCGGGCGTCGCGCGACTCGACGATGTCGGCGATCCTGTGCAGCACGCGCGAACGCTCGCGGGGGAGCATGCGCGGCCAGGGGCCCTCGTCGAAGGCGCGCTTCGCGGCCGCGACGGCGAGCTCGATGTCGGCCTTCTTGCCCGCCGCGGCCGTCGTGTACGTCTTGTTCGTCACGGGGTCGAGCACATCGAACGTGTCACCGTCGACCGAATCGACGAACGCGCCGTCGATGTAGTGCTGGATGTGATCGGGGAGGTCTGCGGGGATGCGGGAATCGGTCATGACTCGTCTCCTGAGTTGTGGTGAGAACGGGCGTGCAGCGCGTCGAGGAAGGCGTCTCTCGTGCGCAGGCGGTGGTTGCGGGCGGCGAGCTCGATCTCGAGCGGGTCGGCCCCCGCACGGATCAGTTCGATGATCTGCGTGTGCTCCTCGACGGAGTGCTGAGCTCTGCCGGGGACATAGGCGAACGTGGAATCCCGGATGCCCGAGAGTCGCGCCCACCCGCGGTGGACGAGGTCGAGCAGATGCGGATTGGGGCACGGTTCGAACAGCAGCGAGTGGAACTGCCGGTTGAGCTCGGTGAACGCGTGGGCGTCGAGGTGGCCGAGCATCTGCGTCATCCGCTCGTTGACGGCTTCGGCAGCGTCGAGCATCGTGTCGTCGAGCAGGGGAGCGGAGAGCGCGGTCGCCGCTCCCTCGACCAGCCCGAGCGTCTGCATGGTGTGTGCGTATTCGCTCTCGTCGACCAGGGTGACGCGGGCGCCGACGTTGCGCTCGAAGGTCACGAGACCCTCGGCCTCGAGGCGGCGGATGGCCTCGCGCACCGGCACGACGCTCATGCCGAGTTCCTCGGCCAGCGACCCCAGCACGAGCCGGTAACCGGGCCCGAATGTGTGTCCCGAGATGCGCGAGCGGATCCATGTGTAGGCCTGCTCGGATTTGCTGGCGTTCGCGATCGTGCTCATGACCGAGCTCCCGCGTCGGACCCTGCGCCCGTCGCGGCTTCGTATCTGGCGCGCCATTCCGCATTTAGCGGGAACAGCCCGTCGACGGGGTGCCCGGCCGCGACCTGCTCGGCGATCCAGGCGTCTTCGACCTCCTGGGCGAGCGCGTCGTCCGCGACCTGCGCGGCGAGAGCGGGCGGGATCACGATGACCCCGTCGCTGTCGCCCACGATGATGTCGCCAGGCTGCACGGTCGCGCCGCCGCAGGAGATGGTGATGTCGAAGTCCCACGGCACGTGCTTGCGGCCGAGGACCGAGGGGTGCGCGCCCCGCGAGAACACCGGGAGTCCGATCTCGGCGACCGCGTCGAAGTCGCGCACACCTCCGTCGGTGACGACGCCGGCGGCGCCGCGGGCGACGGCGCGCAGGGCGAGGATGTCGCCGAGGGTTCCCGTCGTCGCGTCGCCCCTGGCCTCGATCACGATGATCTCGCCCGCCTCGACGGCATCGAACGTGCGCTTCTGCGCGTTGTAGCCGCCTCCGTGGGCCTTGAAGAGGTCTTCACGGAAGGGGACGAAGCGCAGCGTCTTGGCCGTGCCGACGATCTTGCTGCCCGGGATGTTCGCGGCCACCCCGTCGATGAAGCACGAATGATGCCCCCTCTTGCGCAGCTGCGCCGAGAGGCCGGCAGTCGGCGCCTCGAGCAGCTTGGCGCGCAGCTCGGGGGAGAGGGCGGGTTCGGTCGACTCGGCAGGAAGACCCGCCTCTTCGCGGGATCCCCATGCTTCGGTGCGCTGCAGGTCGTCGACAGTCGGGAGCGACCCGAGGTCCGCGTCGAAGGGCACGTCGCCCTGTGTCACCGTCGTGACGAGCCGACCGGAGGACGGCGCGCCCGGGGCATCCGGAGCATCGACCTCGATCTCGACCACGTCGCCCGGGACGATCACGGAGGACCCTGCGGGGGTTCCGGTGAGGATGACGTCGCCGGGCTCGAGCGTGAAGTGCTGGGAGAGGTCGGCGACCAGCTGCGCGAGCGGGAAGATCAGCCCGGCAGTCGTGTCGTCCTGGCGGAGCTCACCGTTGACCCAGGAGCGCACGCGCAGGGCGGCGGGATCGACGGTGCGGGCGTCGATGAGCTCCGGGCCGAGAGGCGTGTAGCCGTCGCCGCCCTTGGAGCGGACGTTGGAGCCCTTGTCGTTGGCGCGCAGGTCGTAGAGCCCCAGGTCGTTCGACGCGGTGACCCCGCTGACGTGGGCCCAGGCGTCTTCGAGGGAGACGTTCCGCGCTGCGGTGCCGATCACCAGAGCGATCTCGCCCTCGAACGCGAGCAGCTCGGTGCCGGCCGGGCGTTCGACCGTGCCACCGGAGACGCCGACGGAGCTGGACGGCTTGAAGAAGTAGGAGGGGGCTGCGGGCCTGCGTCCTCGCTGATCCGCACGGGAGGCGTAGCTCAGGTGGATCGCGATGATCTTGCCGGGGCGGGTCATGGATGCCGTCACGGGGCGCCTCCTCGCGCTTTCATCGACGCCTTGTGCGTCGTATTCGAAATCATATATCATCGTGTCACCCCTCGGCAAGCAACTCGAATCACCTCGCGAGCGAGCCGTGACAATGCGGTCACAATCAAAGGAGACACCCCTATGAGCGGGCAGTCACAGGCTGGGTTCACACCCACCGGAACCATCGCGACAACGGCCGATCGGCGCCGGGTCGTGTTCGCCACAGTCGTCGGCACCACGGTCGAGTGGTACGACTTCTTCATCTACGCCACGGCCGTCGGCCTGGTGTTCGGACAGCTGTTCTTCGAGCCCCTCGGAGCGAACAGCGCCATCGTCGCGTTCGCCACGGTCGGCGTCAGCTTCCTCTTCCGCCCGCTCGGGGCCTTCCTCGCCGGCCATTACGGCGACAAGCTCGGACGCAAGACCGTGCTGATGTGGACGCTGATCCTGATGGGTGCCGCGACCGCCCTCATCGGTGTGCTGCCGACCTATGAGGCGATCGGAATCGCCGCACCCATCATGCTGGTGCTGCTGCGCATCCTGCAGGGCATCTCGGCCGGCGGCGAGTGGGGCGGGGCGGTGCTGATGGCCGTCGAGCACGCGCCCAAGTCGAAGCGCGGGATCTTCGGCGCATCGCCGCAGATCGGCGTGCCGCTCGGCCTGCTGCTCGCGTCGGGAGTGATGGCGCTGATGACGGCGATCGCACCGGGAGATCAGTTCCTGCAGTGGGGCTGGCGCATCCCGTTCCTCCTGAGCGTCGTCCTGATCCTCGTCGGCTACTACGTGCGCCGGAAGGTCGAGGAGAGCCCGGTCTTCATCGAGCTCGCGGAGCGCAAGGAGAAGGCGAGCATGCCGATCGTGCAGCTGTTCCGCAAGCACCTCCTGCTCGTGATCGTCGCTGCACTCGTCTTCGCCGGCAACAACGCGGTCGGCTACATGACGACCGGTGGATACATCCAGGGATACGCCACCAACCCCGAGGGGCCGATCGGCCTCGAGCGCGGACCCGTGCTGTGGGCGGTCACCGGTTCCGCCGTCACCTGGCTCATCACGACGCTGATCGCCGGATGGCTGTCGGACCGCATCGGTCGACGCACCACCTACATCATCGGCTGGGTGATGCAGCTCGTCGGTGTGTTCACGCTGTTCCCGCTCGTCAACACCGGCGATGTCGGGCTGCTCTTCGCAGGGCTCGCGATCCTGACGATCGGTCTCGGCTTCACGTACGGACCTCAGGCGGCTCTGTACACCGAGCTCTTCCCTGCGAGCATCCGCTTCTCGGGCGTCTCGATCTCGTACGCGATCGGGGCGATCGCCGGCGGGGCGTTCGCGCCGACCATCGCGACCGCCATCGTGCAGGCCACCGGTTCGACGCAGGCCGTCACCTGGTACCTCGCCGGCATGACGCTGCTCGGCCTCATCGCGACGCTGCTGCTGCGCGATCGCTCCGGGATCCCGCTGGGACCGGACCACGAGGAGGAGCAGTCCGTGAGTCCGATCCGTGGGCTCGCCAAGGTCTGATCCACATCAGCCGTCCACAATTCAGCATCGATGATGGTGCAGGCGATGCGTCGCTCCGGTTCTTCGGGGGCGACGCATCTGCCGTCTCCCATTCATGCTGAATTGTGAACGACGTCAACCGTCGAGGGCTTCTCGGATCGCCGACGCAGAGCGCCGCAGACGCGCCGCGATCTCGGCGTCGTCGAGGTCGGTGGCCACGTGCACGACCGCGATCGCCGCAGGGCGCTGACCACGAAGCGCGAGCGGCACGGCGACGGACTGCACGGTGGGGATGACCTCGTCGTGACTCGTCGCGAATCCGCGCACGCGCGCCTCGTCGACCTCCGCGTGCAGGGCCGGGCGCGCATCACCCGGCCATTGCGAGATCGGGAGCTGCGTGAGGATCGCCTTGCCCGGTGCCCCCACCGTGACCGGATGCCTGGCGCCAGGCCGCTGGGCGACGCTCGCGATCGTATGACGAGGTTCGATGCTCGCGAGCGTGATGCAGTCGTCTCCGTCGAGCACGCCGAGGAAGCAGGTCATGCCGAGTTCGTTCGCGATCGCGGTCAGCTCGGGGATCGCCTCGGCCTGCAGGTCGTGGGCGACGCCGGCAGCCAGCGCCGCCATGCGCGGGCCCAGTGTCACGGCCCCTGACGCGTCTCTCCCGATGAGCCGGTGGTCTTCCAGTGTTCGCAGCAGCCGGTAGGCGACCGAGCGATGGACCTCGATTCTGGCGGCGATCGCGTCGATCGTGAGCGGGATCCGCGCATCGGCGAGTACCTCGAGGATCCGGATGCCGCGGCTGAGGGTCTGTGAGGCCGGAGTGCCTTCGGGCATGCGTGCGCTCCCTTGCGTTTCGAGACGGGCGTCCCTAAGCTGTGTTCAATAGTAGAACATCGTGTTCGAATATAGAACACACGTGGTTCGAAGGCAACACCCGACAGTGACGTCCGGAAGGAATCGACGACGATGCAGTTCCACCACCACGGCTATGTCTCGGGAGACCCGCGTGTGAAGGATGCCGCGGGCATCGGCACCGAGCGGCCCGCAGACCTCCCCGACGAGATCGATGTCCTGATCGTCGGCTCCGGCCCCGCCGGCATGCTGCTCGCCGCGCAGATGTCGCAGTACCCCGATGTCTCCACTCGTATCATCGAGAAGCGTGACGGTCGTCTGGTGCTCGGGCAGGCCGACGGCATCCAGCCGCGGAGCGTCGAGACGTTCCAGGCCTTCGGGTTCGCCGAGCGCATCATCGCCGAGGCCTACAACATCGGGTGGATGAACTTCTGGGGACCGAACCCCGAGCGTCCGAACGAGATCGTGCGCACTTCGAGGACCGCCGACTACGCCTACGACATCTGCGAGTTCCCGCACCTGATCGTCAACCAGGCGCGCGTGCTGGACTACTTCGCAGAGGCCGCGGCGAACGGCCCCGGTCGCATCGTCCCCGACTACGGCGTCGAGTTCATGCGGCTGACCGTGCACGACGAGGGCGAGTACCCGGTCGAGGTCGCGCTGCGATACGTCGCGGGGGAGCGGGCGGGTGAGGAACGCACGATCCGAGCCAAGTACGTCGCGGGCTGCGACGGTGCGCGCAGCGGCGTGCGCCAGGCGATCGGGCGAACGCACGTCGGGGGCAGCGCTGCCCACGCCTGGGGCGTCATGGATGTGCTCGTGAACACGGACTTCCCCGACTGGCGCACCAAGTGCGCGATCAACTCGGAGGCGGGAAACATCCTGCACATCCCGCGCGAGGGCGGATACCTCAGCCGGATGTACATCGACCTCGGCGAGGTCGCCGAAGACGATGACCACCGAGTGCGGCAGACGCCGATCGAGGACATCATCGCCAAGGCGAACGCGATCCTCAGCCCCTACACGCTCGACGTCAAGGAGGTCGCCTGGCACAGCGTCTACGAGGTGGGGCACCGGGTGACCGACGGGTTCGACGACGTGATCGACGGGTCGGGCCGCACGCCGCGGGTGTTCCTCACGGGCGATGCCTGCCACACGCACAGCGCCAAGGCGGGTCAGGGCATGAACGTGTCGATGCAGGACGGCTTCAACCTCGGGTGGAAGCTCGGCTCCGTCCTCACCGGGCGGGCGCCCGAGGCGCTGCTCGCGACGTACGGCGCCGAGCGCCGACCGGTGGCCCAGCAGCTCATCGACTTCGACCGGGAGTGGTCGACGCTCATGGCGCGCAGGCCCTCGGAGATCACCGACCCCAGCGACCTCGCGACCTACTACCTCGCGACCGCGGAGTTCCCCTCCGGATTCATGACCCAGTACACCTCGTCGATGATCACGGGTTCCGACGCGCACCAGGCGCTCGCCGCAGGGTTCCCCCTCGGCAAGCGCTTCAAGTCGGCAGAGGTCGTGCGGGTGGGCGACGGCAACGTCGTGCACCTCGGCCACCACGCCAAGGCCGACGGACGGTGGCGCGTCTACGCATTCGGAGGTCGGGATGCCGCGACGCTCGACGCGTGGGCGTCGCAGGCGGAGCCTGTGCTGGCGCGCTTCACGCCGGCGGATGCCGATCAGGACGCCGTCTTCGACGTCAAGGCGATCTACCAGCAGCCGTACGAAGAGGTCGAGGTCACGTCGGCTCCCGCGCTGTTCCAGCCGAGGACCGGTCCGCTCGGTCTCACCGACTGGGAGAAGGTCTACGCCGCCGGGCCGTCGAAGTGGACGGAGATCGACATCTTCGAGGCGCGGGGACTGTCGCGAGACGGCGTCGTGGTCGTGGTGCGCCCCGATCAGTACGTCTCCGCGATCCTGCCGTTGGATGCCGTCGATGAGCTGGCGGCGTTCTTCGAGGGAGCGTTGCTGCCCGCGTCCTGACATCTCCTCGGCATGACACGTGTCATGCCGAGGAGATGACACCGCCCTCCGGCGCCGTCGTCGCCCCTCCGCGAGGCTGGAGGCATGAACAACACCTCCAGGGGTCGTCCGGTGGCGCAGGCTGCCGCTCGTCCGGCATCCAACGCCTCGAACGATGATCCGGTCGTGCTCGACCTGCGCGGCGTCACGCGCCATTTCGGCTCGGGCGACCGTCGCGTGCAGGCCGTGGCCGGAGTCGATCTGTCGATCCGCCGGGGAGAGGTCGTGGCCTTGCTGGGGCCGAACGGCGCAGGCAAGACGACCACCCTCGACATGCTCCTGGGGCTCACACAGCCCAGCACCGGCACCGTGCAGGTGCTCGGGGTCACGCCGGAGCGGGCCACGTCGAGCGGCGCGATCGGCGCGGTGCTGCAGACCGGCGGTCTGCTGGGCGACCTGACCGTGGGCGAGACCGTGCGCCTCATCGCCTCGCTGTACGGAGCAGAAGCCATCGCACGCGTGCCCGAGGTCATGGCCCGTGCCGATCTCGAAAACCTCGCCCGCCGTCGGGTGTCGAAGTGCTCCGGTGGAGAGCAGCAGCGGGTGAAGTTCGCGCTCGCCATGGTCTCCGACCCCGACATCCTCGTGCTCGATGAGCCGACGGCAGGTATGGATGTCACCGCCCGGCGGCACTTCTGGGACGTCATGCGGGCGGATGCGGATGCCGGGCGCACGATCGTCTTCGCCACCCACTACCTGGAAGAGGCGGAGCAGTTCGCGCGCCGGACGGTGGTGATGCACCGCGGCGCGATCGTCGCGGACGCCCCCACCGCGCTGCTGCGCGCGAGTCTCGGGGAGCGGAGCCTCTCCGCGACCGTCGACTCGGCCGATGCGGTGCTCGTTGCGACGTTGGAAGACACGGACGGCGTCGTGGACGTGCGACTGGACGGGAACCGGCTGAGCCTGCGCGCAGCGGACTCGGACGCCGCCGCCCGGATCCTCCTCGACTACGGCGCCCACGACCTCGAGATCGCCGCCGCCACCCTCGAAACCGCCTTCACGGCCCTGACGGAGAACTGACATGCTCGTCTCACCCACCATGCTGCGCATTGAAGGCATCCGTCAGCTGCGCAACCCGTACACGCTCGCGTTCACGCTGGCGATGCCGGTCGCGATGTACCTGCTATTCGGCGCGGGGATGGGCTACGGCTCGCTCTCTGCCGGCCATGGCAACGTGTCCTTCTACGTGATGACGTCGATGGCCGCCTACGGCACGGCGGTCGCGATGAGCTCGTTGACCTCGCTCGCGGCGACGGAGGCGAAGCAGGGCTGGGGTCGTCAGCTCGCGATGACCCCGCTGACGACCGCAGGCTACGCACTCACGAAGCTGCTCACATCGGTCGCCTTCGCTGCGCTGGCACTGGTCGCCGTCTTCTCCGCCGGCATGATGACCGGCGCACAGGTCGAGGATGCCTGGCGCTGGGTGGCCACTGCGGCCCTCATCCTCGGGATCGGCCTGATGTACGGGCTGTTCGGACTCGGCGTCGGCCTGTTCTTCAGCTCGGACTCCGCCGCGGCGCTGGCCTCGATCTCGATGACGTTCTTCGCATTCTTCGGCAATGTCTTCATGCCGCTCGACGGGATGATGCTCGACATCGCCCGCTTCACGCCCCTGTACGGTTTCGTCGCCCTCAGTCGCTGGCCGTTGACC
Source organism: Microbacterium sp. LWH13-1.2 (assembly GCF_038397735.1). NCBI lineage: Bacteria > Bacillati > Actinomycetota > Actinomycetes > Micrococcales > Microbacteriaceae > Microbacterium > Microbacterium sp. LWH13-1.2. The sequence continues at coordinate 605,777 of NZ_CP151635.1, forward strand.
GACGGTGTCCTCACGACGGGGCAGACGGACGAGCCGTGGATGCTGCTCCTGAACATCGTCGTGTGGCTGGGACTGTTCGGGCTGCTGGTGACCATGGGTATGCAGCGCTCCCGGTCGCGGCAGTAGGAACCCGGCATCACTCGGCGTCGATAGGTTGGACGGATGATGCAGGACTCGAAGCGGGCATCCTCGGACGCATCCGGGGACGCCCGGCGGCTCGCCGCCCTGGGAGCACCGCCGGCCGCATGGTCGGCCCCGGGAGCGCGCGCCCCACGTGGACCGGTGGGGAAGGATCCCTGGGCGCGGTTCGGCTGGCTGATGGCCGTGATCTGGCTGGTCTTCCTCGTCTACCCGGTGCTGTCGCTCCTGCGCTCCGAGGCGCCGCCCCCGTGGATCGTCGTGGGCTGGATCGCGCTGATCGCCTTCGTGCTGCTGTACGTCACCGGCTTCGTGCACGGGATGCGCGGCGGGGGCGGGTTGGGGCGACCGCCGTCTGTACGGCAGTGGGTCACGTTCGCGCTCCTCATCGTCTGCGCACTGATCTCCGTGCCGGCAGAAGGCGGGTCCGCGCTCAGCTTCCTTCCGTTCATCATGTCGTTCGCCTCCTACGGGCTGACGCGTGTGTGGCACTGGATCACGACGGTCGCCGCCCTGACGTTCGCGGCGCTGTGCGTCTTCCTCCTCCCCGGAGGCCTCAGCTACCTGTCGGTGCTGGCGATCATCGGACTGCTGGGCGTCGTCAACACGGTGTCGACCTGGCTCATCATCCGCTCGGGAGAGGCTGAGCAGCTCGGGCTCGAATTGGCGACGAGTGAGGGGCGCGAAGCCGTCGCCCGCGACGTGCACGACCTGATCGGCCACTCGCTGACGGTCGTCGGTCTCAAGGCGCAGCTCGTGCGCCGCCTCATGGATTCCGATCCGGAGCGCGCGAAGGCCGAGCTCGCCGACATCGAGCGGCTGACGGCGGAGGCGCTCGCCGGGGTGAGGTCATCGGTGTCCGGTGCGCGCGCGGCCACGCTCGTCGAGCAGCTCGCCTCGTCTCGGGACTCGCTCCGCGCTGCCGACATCGAGCTGCGGGTCGACGGCGAGGTCGATGCCCTCTCGCCGGTGCAGGCGATCACCGCGAGTTGGATCCTGCGTGAGGCGACGACCAATGCGCTGCGTCATTCGCGGGCGCGTATGGTGCGTGTGCTGCTGGCGCCCGGACGGCTGGTGGTCGACGACGACGGGGTCGGCATGCCTGAAGGTGCAGGTGAAGGCGCGGGCAACGGCATCCGTGGCATGCGCGAGCGTGCGGCGGCAGCAGGAGCAGGCTTCGCGATCGCCGGAGTGCGTGCCCCCGAGCGCTCGGGGACCAGGGTGGAGGTGACCTGGTGACGGCCGCGAGTGAGGGTGCGCGCATCCGTCTGCTCATCGCCGACGATCAGGCGCTGGTGCGCGGCGCACTGGGGGCACTGCTCGAGCTCGAGCCCGACCTCACCGTGGTCGGCATGGCATCGGACGGTGCAGAGGCGCTGCGGCTCGCGGAGGAGCTGCGACCGGATGTGTGTCTGATGGACATCCAGATGCCGGGCATGGACGGCGTGGAGGCGACGCGTCGGGTACGCGCGGCGAGCCCGACGACGCAGATCCTCATCGTGACCACCTTCGCGCGCCCCGGATATCTGCGGTCGGCGCTGGACGCCGGAGCCAGCGGGTTCATCGTGAAGGACACCCCTGCCGAGCAGCTGGCGGAGGCGGTGCGTCGGGTGCATAGGGGCGTGCGCGTGCTCGATCCGGTGCTCGCCGCGGACAGCCTGTTCGACGGTGCGAACCCACTGAGCGAGCGGGAGCGTCAGGTGCTCCGTCTCGCTGAGGACGGCCGATCGGCCGCTGCCGTCGCGGCCGAGGTGTTCCTGTCTGCGGGCACGGTGCGAAATCACCTCTCCGCGGCGATCGGGAAGACGGGCGCGGCGAACCGTGCGCAGGCCGTGCGGATCGCGCTCGACAAGGGCTGGATCTGACGCTCATTCCGCAGCGGATGCGATGCGCGCCCGCTGCGCCGCTGCGTGCTTCTGCCGGGCGAGCCAGGTGTGGTTGGCGATCGCAGCTCGGAGTTCGGTGGTGTAGTCCTTTCCGGCGTCGGGGTATCGGCGGAGATTCCGCAGATGGAAGGGTGATTCTTCCCGATGGGGCCCGGTGCCGTCGATGCGCCTGGCGAGGTCGGTGAGGCTGTCGCGGCCCGCTTCGCGGTACTGGCGGCGCTCGGTATCATCCAGGCGGATCAGGCACGAGTCGTCGATCATCGAGCTGATCGTGTATCGGGAGTCGAGGTACAGGTCGCCGTGCTGTTCGACCAGGAACCACGAGCCGGGCTCGTGGTCGACGTAGCGCATCGCCTCTCGCGTCGCGGCGATGCGAGCGGCGTCGCCCCACTGCTCTACGGGAGGGACCGCCTCGTGTGGTCGTCGCAGTGCGGCATCCAGAGGGTGATGGCCGAACGTCGGCGAGGAGTCGCGATACAGGGTGAGACATGCGACCCGACCGCACGCGGTGCAGGTGACCTGGCTCTCCACTCGCTCCAACAGGGCGGATGCGTGCAGGGGGCGGAGGTCGCTGAGGGGCACTGGCCCGTCTCTGCTCGTGAGCGCTCCTGCCTCGACGCCGTCGACGAGACGGCGGATCGTGCCGTCCAGATCGAAAAGACCGTCCTCGGTGCGTGCGATCAGCTCGCGGCACACCGGGCAGCCGTCGTGGACCGGACGGCACGTGTCCTTCGGGTCATCCACGGTGAAGGCCACCCGCTGCAGGTCACCGGCTCGGCGGCCTCCGTGCTTCACGAACTCCGGGCGCAGATACGCGGCCTCGAGCACGAAGTAGCGGTCGCCCTCTGCGAACCTCCACGGGGCGTCGAAGATCGCCGTGAAGTCCGAGAACGTGGCGCTGTTGTCGATCCCGGGGACCCACTCGGCCACATCGAGTCCCCGCGGGGCGAACGACGTGGGTGTGAGGTGGAGGATCACGGCGATGACCGCGTCGTCATGCAGCACGATCTCACCACCGGATCCGAATCTCAGGTGCCGCGAGAGCACGGCCGGTTCTCCGATGCGATATGCATCGGTCTCTGCCGGGCTGGTACCGAACGCAGCCATCAGGTCTCTCGCGGCGACGTCGCCCTGGGGCTCGCCGAGTGCCTGGAAGATCAGCTGCATCCGGTCATGCTCTCGTCGTCGCGTCACCGGACCAGTATCCGTCACCGATGACCGCACGCGCGGCCAGTCGGCGGGGTTAGGGGATGCGCCCTCTCTCTGGCGGGTGTCGGAAGCCCCGCGTAGCCTGAGGGCCGATGGGCGCTGACGCCCACAGTGAGGAGCGCATGATGACCTGGAAGATCGAGCTCATCTTCGTGCCGGTGACCGACGTCGACCGCTCGAAGGAGTTCTACACGAAGATCGGATTCAACCCCGACCACGATCAGGTGCCGTACGAGGGGCTCCGCTTCGTGCAGATGACTCCGCCGGGGTCCGCCTGCTCGATCGCCTTCGGCACGGGACTCGAGATTCCTCTCGAGCCGGGGCAGCAGAAGACGATCCAGGTGGTGGTGCCGAACGCCGACGAGGCGAAGGCACAGCTCGAGGCCGTGGGCGTGACGACCAAGGGCGTCGAAGACCTGGGCTGGGGGCGTTTCGTCTGGTTCGACGACCCCGACGGCAACACCTGGACTCTTCAGGAACTGCCCGACTACAGCGCGCAGGCCTGACGCAGCCGGAGCCCCGAGGCAACGGCAGGCTGAGGTCAGCGTGCGGAGATCGTGCGCAGGGCCGCTGGCGCGCCCTCCGGAAAGAGCACGCGGACGCCGGTCTCGATGTCGGCGATGGGCACCCAGCGCACAGGGCTGCCCTCGTCGAGTATCCGGAGTTCGGCGTCGAGCGGCACGGCATCGAGCGCTGCGGACGACACTGCGAAGACGTGCGCGATCTCATGCCCGGGTGCGCCCTCGTACGTGAAGATGTTCTCGAAGACGCCGAGCGGCTCGGCGCCGTCGAGCTCGACGCCGAGTTCTTCCATGAACTCTCGCCGGAGCGCCTCCACAGCTGTCTCGCCGAACTCGATCCCCCCGCCGATCGCGCGGAGGAAGTCGAGTCCGCGTGAGCGGTCGTGTCCTTCGAGGGCGAGCAGATGCCCGTCCTTCACGGGGAGGCCGACGGCGATGTTGCGGATGGCAGGCACCACGGAAGGCTAACGCAGGAGGACGGGCGCGCGGCTCAGGGTAGTCGGAACGCCCCGCCGGACACCACGATGCCGCCGGTCGGCGGGATCGTCACGGTGAGCAGACTCGGGCGACGAACGTGCGCGCCCTGGTGGATGCGGACGGCCTGCTCCGTATGGCCGAGATCCCGCAGGTATGCGCCGACGGATGCCGCCGCTGATCCCGTCGCCGGGTCTTCGGTGATGCGGCCGACCGGGAACAGGTTGCGCGCGTCGAAGTCCGCAGGACCCACCGCGTGCAGCACCGTCACGGTGCCGAGCCACCCCTGTTCGCGCATGAGCGCAGCGACATCGGCGGGGAAGAAGCGGAACTGATCGAACAGCTCTCGGTCACGGAGAGTGATGACCGGATGCCAGTTGCCGGCGAACGCCTCCTTCGGAGGGAATCGCTCGTCGAGATCCGTGACCTCGACGCTCAACAGGCTCAAGAGCCTCTCGAGCACCGATGCGTCGAGATCGCGCACCTGAGGCTCGACGCTCGTGAACGACACGATGATCCGTCCGTCCGCGTCTGCGACCGACCGTAGCGTGACGGCGCCGGCATCGGTGTCGAAGACCACATCTCCGACACCGTCGCTCTCGGCGAGGGCGACGGCGGTGGCGACCGTCGCATGGCCGCAGAACGGCACTTCGGCAGCAGGCGACCAATAGCGCACCCGATAACGCGGAACCGGTGCATCCGCGGCCCGGCCGACGACGAACGCGGTCTCGGAGTATCCGACGTCCGCGGCGATGCGCTGCATCCGCTCGTCGGACGTCCCGCCGGCATCGAGCACCACCCCTGCGGGGTTCCCCCCGGTGGGGGTCGCAGCGAACGCGCTGTAGCGCAGGATATCGAGGTCATCGGTCATGACGAGGAGCCTAGCGATCCCGCAGGGTCACGAGTTCACACGGATGATCTCCTGCTGGTACGGCGCGATGACGTCGCCCGAGATGCGGAGGTCGAGCAGCAGGAAGCGTCGCGTCGCGGCATCCTCGAGTGCCCAGGTGCCGAGCCGATCGAGATCCGCGAGGGTCTTCACGACGACGCCCTCTGCGCCGACAGCGGCACCGAACGCGGCGAAGTCGACCTCGGGGATCCGCATCGGCCCCTCAGCCAGTCCCTTGAGACCGTACAGGTTGACCTCGGCGCCGTACGCGGCGTCGTTCCAGATCACGGCGACGCCACGGCCCTGGGCGGCACGGACGGCTGACTCGAGGTCGGCGATCGCCATCAGGCCCCCGCCGTCGCCCGACGTCAGCACGACGGTCGACTCGCGGCGGGCGAGAGCCGCGCCGACGACACTCGGCCAGCCCTGTCCGATCGACTGGAAAGCGGTGCCGACCATCATCATGCGGTCGGGGGCCTCGACCGGCCAGTACATGTTCGCCCAGCCGATGAAGTGTCCGCCGTCGGAGACGACGACACGGTCGCTGGGCAGCAGCTCGGCGATGCGGCGTGCGGCCGACCGGGGGTCCAGGCGCCCGTCTGAGGCGAGGTCGTCGCCCTCGTCGTACGTGCGTGCCGCGGCGACGTCGACGGACTCGCGCCAGGGCATCCCGAGCACAGATTCGGATGCCCGGTGCGACGCGCCGTCCGTGAGTCCCGACGTCTCGGCGCGGCGTGCCTCAGCTCCGAAGCTGTGCTCGGCAGCGTCGATCTCGGGAGCGGCGCCGGAGACGAGGGAGCCGACCCGCGCGACGAGCTCCTCGGCTGCGAGGCGGGCGTCCGCACGGACGAAGCCGCCGACATGAGGATGCGTGGCAGCCGGGGCGATGTCGATCTGGAAAACGCGGGTGCCGGGCGCGAAGAGCTCGCCGAAGCGCATCGTGAACTGGTTGAGGGAGGCGCCGAAAACGACCGCGACGTCAGCGCTGCGCACGAGCTCCATGGCGCCGTCGGCACCGAATCCGCCGGTGACGCCGAGGTCGTACTGCGACTCGGGGAACACGCCGCGACCGAGTGCGGACGATGCGGTGAGGGCACCGGTCAGGCCGGCGAGCTCGCCCAGCGCACCACCCGCGCCGGCCAGCCAGGCACCACGACCGGCGAGCAGGAACGGGCGGGATGCTCCGGCCAGGGCCGCGGCGATCTCACCCAGCGTGCCTTCGGAGAACTCCCCGCGAGGGGCGAGCGGCGCGGGGAGTCGCGGCGCCGGCGCCTCGGGCACTGCACCCGCCTCGAGCGCGGCCACGTCGTAGGGGATGGCCAGCACGACCGGCACGCGGTAGGTCAGCGCGTGCTCGATCGCGATCACGGTGGTCGCGGCGGCATCCGCGCGACCGACCGTATAGGTGCGGGCGCCGACGGCCGAGGCGAGCGCGATCTGATCGACGTCCCACGGGCGAGGACCGGAGGTCGGCTCATCGCCGACCACGAGCACGAGCGGCACGTGGGCCTGCACGGCCTCGGCGAGCGCCGTGAGCGTGTTCGTGAAGCCCGCGCCGTAGGTCGAGGTGCCGGCCGCGATGCGTCCGGAGGCGCGGAAGTGCGCGTCCGCGGCGACGACCGCGCCCTGCTCGTGGCGGACGGCCGTGAATACCGCATCCGTCTGCGTCTCGATCGCGTCGAGGAAGTAGGCGTTGCCGTTGCCCATCACGCCGAAGACGGCGTCGATGTGCTGGGCGAGGGTGTGTGCGACGTGCGCGGAGACGGTGGGCATGGGGAAGCCTTTCGAGACAGGGACGGAGAACGTGCGATTCCGTATGTGTCTCGCCCCCGCGTCATCGTGGGGTGCTTCGTGCCTCTTTTTCAGGCACCGGCGGCAGAGGTCGCCGGACGTCTAGATCCTACAGCCGTGGTCGATGTCGCGGCTCCGTCTCGTGCGCGTAACACCGCCGAAACGGTGGCAGGGAAACATGCGGTCATGGAGTCGCTGTTCAACGGATACACCTCGCGTCGATCACCGCAGCGGGCGGGAGCAGCCCCGTGGGATGAGATGTTTCCTGCGGATGCCCCTCCGGGAGGCGAGGGAGTTCGCATTCCCTATAAGGACATGTATCCGGCGCTCGCGGGCATGGACGACGCCGAGCTGCGCGCCCGCACGGATGCACTCGCGAGTTCGTATCTCGCGCAGGGCGTGACATTCGACTTCGCAGGCGAGGAGCGCCCGTTCCCTCTCGACGTGGTGCCTCGAGTGATCGCCGCGGACGACTGGACGCTGGTCGAATCCGGGGTGAAGCAGCGCGTCCGGGCGCTCGAGGCCTTCCTGGCCGACGCCTACGGGCCACAGCTCGCGGTGCAGGACGGAGTGATCCCCGCGCCGTTGATCAGTTCGTCCTCGCACTTCCATCGTCAGGCGGCGGGGATCGTGGGGGCGAACGGCGTCCGCATCCACGTCGCGGGCATCGACGTCATCCGTGATGAGGCGGGAGCCTGGCGGGTGCTCGAAGACAACGTGCGCGTGCCCAGCGGGGTCAGTTACGTGCTCGCCAACCGGAGAGTGATGGCGCAGACGCTCCCCGAACTCTTCACGAGTCTGCGGGTGCGTCCGGTCGTCGACTATCCCGGGCGATTGCTGCAGGCCCTGCGCGCGGCAGCGCCCGCGGGTGTCGACGATCCGACGGTGGTGGTGCTGACCCCCGGTGTGCACAACTCGGCCTATTACGAGCACACGCTGCTGGCCCGCATGATGGGCATCGAGCTGGTGGAGGGTCGCGACCTCTTCTGCTCTGGTGGGCGCGTGTGGATGCACACCACAGCGGGGCCCACCCGCGTCGACGTGATCTACCGACGGGTCGATGACGAGTTCCTCGACCCGCAGCAGTTCCGACCGGATTCGGTGCTCGGGGCGCCGGGGCTGATGCTCGCCGCCAGACTCGGCAACGTGACCCTCGCAAACGCCGTCGGCAACGGGGTCGCCGACGACAAGCTGGTCTACACGTACGTGCCCGACCTGATCCGCTACTACCTGGGCGAGGAGCCGGTGCTCCCGAACGTCGACACCTGGCGGCTCGAGGAGCCGGATGCCCTCGAGGAGGTGCTCGATCGGCTCGACGAACTGGTCGTGAAGCCGGTCGACGGCTCAGGCGGCAAAGGGCTCGTCGTCGGACCGGATGCATCGCGCGAGACGCTCGACGAGCTCCGCAAGACACTGCTCGCGGATCCGCGAGGGTGGATCGCGCAGCCCGTCGTGCAGCTGTCGACCATCCCCACTCTCGTCGAGGACGGGTTCCGGCCGCGGCACGTCGATCTGCGCCCGTTCGCCGTCAACGACGGACAGGACATCTGGGTGCTCCCCGGCGGACTCACGAGGGTGGCGCTGCCCGAGGGGCAGCTGGTCGTGAACTCCAGTCAGGGCGGAGGATCGAAGGACACCTGGGTGCTGGACCCGTCTCTGTTCACAGGACCGACGACGACCGTGACGGGAGAGCCCGACCCTGCCGCCGATGAGGTCTCTCTCGCCACCGGGGCGATCGCGGTCGTGTCGACGAATAGGGAGGAGTCGCATCAGCCGTTCCTCTCCTCTCCGCAGGACGAGGATCTCGAGCTGCGTCATCACCAGCAACAGCAACAGCAACAGCAACAGCAACAGCAACAGCAACAGCAACAGCAGCAGCAACAGCAGGGGGGTGCGTCGTGCTGAGTCGTATCGCGGAAGCGCTTTTCTGGATCGGACGATACGTCGAGCGGGCGGACGGCACCGCGCGCATCCTCGACGTGCACCTGCAGCTGCTGCTCGAGGACCCGTGGGTCGAGGAGGACACCGCCTGCCGTGCGCTGCTCTCGGTCATGGGCACGACCGCCGATGACGACGCGGTGTTGAGCCGCGACGACGTGGTGCGGCTGCTCGCGCTGGATCGGGATCACTCCGCCTCGATCGCTCATTCGATCGCCTCCGCGAGGGAGAACGCGCGCCGTGCGCGCGAGATCATCTCGACGGATCTCTGGGAGACGCTCAACGAGTCGAACGCGCGGATGCCGCGACGGATCGCCTCGGACAAGACGCACCCGTTCTTCCGGTGGGTGCGCGATCGGTCGGCGCTCGCCTTCGGGGTCGTGGACTCGTCGACGAGCAGGGACGAGGCGTGGCACTTCTTCGTGCTCGGCCGCTCGATCGAGCGCGCCGACATGACGGCCCGTCTGCTGGCGACGCGGTCGCTCACAGAGGCCGGTGGACCCAGCTGGACGACACTGCTGCGCAGCTGCGGCGCATACGAGGCCCACCTGCGCAGTCATCGGGCCGTGCCGACCGGGGCCTCCGCGGTGGAGTTCCTGCTCGTCGATCGGCTGTTCCCACGGTCGGTGCTCTCCAGCATCCTCCAGGCCGAGGAGTGCCTGCGCGGGATCGATCCGGCAGGGGCCTTCGGAACCCCGGATCGCGCCCACAGGGTGCTGGGTCGCATGCGATCCGAGTTGGAGTACCGACCGATCGGCGACACCGTGCATCGTCTGTCCGAGAGCATGGAGGAGGTCCAGGTGGGCATGTCGATGGCGAGTGATGCGATCAGAGAGCGGTACTTCCCGTCGATCGCGATGCCCGTGTGGATCGGAGAGGCGCTGTGAGCCGGCTTCGGATCGTGCACCGCACGGGATTCCGCTACGAGCAGCCGGCGACGGCGTCGTACAACGAGGCGCGGATGCTGCCGCACTCGCGTGACGGGCAGTTCGTGCTGCAGGCGACTCTCGACATCTCGCCGACGGCGACGCAGCACTCGTACGCGGACTACTGGGACACGCGGGTTTCGACCTTCGAAGTGCTCACCCCGCATCAGGAGCTCTCGGTCACGGCGACCAGCGTGGTCGACGTCCGACCGCTGCCCCAGACGGGGGTCGGCATCGACTGGGATGAGCTCGCGGCTCGGATCCCGCAGTCGCTCGCGCTCGCCGAGTGCGTGACGCAGACGCCGGCGACCGAGCCGGACGAGGAGATGCACGAGCTCGCGCTGCGGATCGAGGCCGAGGGGGGCGGAGTCGACGAGACGGCCTTCGAGATCTGCAAGACCGTGGGGGAGGCGATGGAGTATCGGAGCGGCGTGACGGGGGTGAGCTCGACGGCGCGCGACGCGTGGCCGACGCGCTCGGGTGTCTGTCAGGACATCGCGCATGTCGCGCTCGGAGTGCTCCGGGCGGCGGGGATCCCGGCGCGGTACGTCTCCGGCTACCTCCACCCCGACCCCACGGCGGCGATCGGGCAGCCGGTGACGGGGGAGTCGCACGCCTGGGTGGAGTGGTACTCCGGCGAGTGGCGCGGCTACGATCCGACCAACCTCGTCGAGGTCGGGGAATCGCACGTCTACGTCGGTCACGGCCGCGACTACGCCGATGTCCCCCCTCTTCGGGGTGTGTACGCGGGGCCCAGTGCATCCGAGCTCTTCGTCTCGGTCGAGATCACTCGCCTGGGATGATCCGAACGACGTGGACGGACGGCGGGCGGCAGTGGGGAAGAATGAGACGATGACGGATGCTTCGATCGAGCGCGAGACGCTCACCTGGGACGGCTTCGGATCGGCGACGCGAGACCTCGCGCGCAGCATCCTCGACAGCGGCTTCATGCCCGAGGTCGTCGTGGCGATCGCCCGAGGAGGCCTGCTGCCCGCCGGCGCGATCGCCTATGGCCTGGGTGCGAAGAACTGCGGCGCGATCAACGTCGAGTTCTACACCGGCATCGGGACGGTTCTGGATGCACCCGAGGTGCTGCCGCCCGAGCTCGACATGGCGTATCTCGACGGGCGGCGCGTGCTGCTCGTCGACGACGTCGCCGACTCGGGGCGCACCCTCGCGCTGGCCGTGCAGCTGCTGAAGGACAAGGGCGCCGATGTGCGCTCGGTCACGATCTACACGAAGCCCTCGACGATCATCCAGCCCGACTACGCCTGGAAGGACACGGATCTCTGGATCGACTTCCCGTGGTCGTTCCAGGGCACCGTCCGCGAAGAGGACCTCGGGCTCGCGCCGAGCGCCTGACCTCGCCTCACCCTCGCAGCAGTGCGCGCAGCGTCTGGATCGTGTCGGCACCGGACGGCGTCTTGTCGGCTCGGTAGGCCTTCACGCGGGCGAAGCGCAGGGCGATGCCGCCGGGGTAGCGGGGCGATCGCTGCACGCCGTCGATGGCGATCTCGACCACGAACTCGGGGCGCAGGAACACCGTGCTCTGGGTGCGCCTCGTCTCGAGTGGTGGAAAGTTCTCGGTCTGCCAGCGCAGAAGTTCGTCGGTGAGTCCCTTGAAGGTCTTGCCGACCATGACGAACCCGCCCGGCTCGCCGAACTCTCCGTCGGGATCGAGCGCGCCGAGGTGGAGATTCGACAGCCACCCCTGGCGACGACCCGAACCCCACTCGGCGGCGAGAACGACGAGGTCGTACGTCAGCACGGGCTTGACCTTCACCCAGGACTTGCCGCGGCGCCCGGCAGAATAAGGAGCGTCGATGCCCTTGACGAGCACTCCCTCGTGCCCGGCCGCCAGAGCATCACGCGACAGCTGCTCGGCGGCTGCGGGATCGTCGGTCACGATGCCCGGCATGCGCCACTCGCCGACAGTCTTCTCGAGTTCGGCCAGGCGGGTCGAGAGCGGCTCGTCGAGCAGGTCGCGCCCGTCGACGTGCAGCACGTCGAAGAACCAGGGGCGCAGCACGAGATCGCGCGAGACGTCGGCTCCGAAGCGCGACATGGTCTCCTGGAACGGGCGGGGGCCGCCGTCCTCGTCGAGCGAGAGCGTCTCGCCGTCGAGGATCAGGTCGTGAGCGGGGAGGCTTCGCACGATCTCCACGATCTCGGGCACACGGTGCGTGATGTCGGCGAGGCTGCGGGTGTAGACGCTCACGGCGTCGCCGCTGCGGTGCACCTGGATGCGCGCTCCATCGAGCTTGTATTCGACCGAGGCGCGGCCCGTGACCTCGAGCGCAGCGGTCGGGGTGGCGGCCGTCGAGGCGAGCATCGGGAGCACCGGGCGCCCGACCTGCAGGCCGACGGCCTCGAGCTCCGACGCGGTGCCGGCGAGGGCGAGCACGGCGGTCGCGCCCAGGTCGCCGGACAGCATCGCGGCACGGCGCACGCTGGCGACGGGACGGTCCGCAGCCTTCGCGATCGCGTCGAGCAGCACGCCGGACAGCGCACCCGTTCGGAGCTCGCCGAGCATCGCGCGCGACAGGAAGTCCCACTCGGTCGAGGTGGCCCGGGAAGCGAGCGCCGTGAGGAGCCCGGTGCGCGTCGCCGCCGACCCCGAACCCGAGGCGGCGACCAACTCGTCGAACGCCGCATCGATGTCGCCGATCGACAGTGACGACTCATCGGCGTGCTGTACGTCGAGGGCAGTGATGCCGCGCCAGCCCACGCCGAGGCGCCCCTGGCGAGGTGTCGCGAGAAGCAGGCCGACCAGGGCGGGGACGTCGTTCGCGCCGGCGCGCGCGAGCAGCTGCGACAGCGCATCGATCTTGGCGAGCCGCGACGAGGTCGCGGTGACGGTGTCTGCGGTGGTGACGAGCTCCGAGAGCAACATGGATGCAGTCTCGCACCGGCATGCGACATCGGCGACTGCCTTGCTTTCGCCCGACCTGCCGCACTATGCGAATGGGGTCAGCGCCCGCGGAACTCCGGCGTGCGCTTCTCCTGGAACGCCGCGAACCCCTCGCGGTAGTCGTCGGTGTCGCAGAGCGCGGCCTGCGCGGCGTTCTCGACCTCGACCGAGTCCCACAGCGCGAGCCGCTCGTCGCGGATCCGGGTGACCAGCTGCTTGCTCGCGAGGAAGGCGGCGGTGGCTCCGTGTGCTGCGGTCGCTGCGGCATCGGTCGTCGTCTGCAGCACCTCGTCGTCGGGCAGGACGCGTGAGAACAGCCCCGACGCCACAGCCTCGGCGCCGCTCATCAGTCGACCCGTATAGATGAGGTCGAGCGTCTTGTGCGCGCCGAGCCGCTCGACGAAGAGCGCATGGCCTCCGGAGTCGAGCGTGGCGCCCAGCGCGGCGAACGGCGACCCGATCTTCGCCGACTCCGCGACGTAGACGACGTCGGTGGCGATCAGGAGTCCGAGTCCGACGCCCAGGCAGGCACCGTGCGCGACCGCGAAGGTCGGCGCGGGGAAGCGCGACATCCTCTGCAGCAGGGGCGTGACGAGGCCGCCGAGATAGCCCATCACGTCATCGTCGCGCGGGTCCACCGCCGAGATGTCGCGGCCGGCGCAGAAAGCCCGGCCCTCGCCGCGCAGCACGAGCGCGCGCACGCCGGCGGCATCCGCCTCGTCGTACGCGCGTCCGAGCTCGCGGACCGCCTGCTCGTCGAGCGCGTTCAGCTTCGCCGGCGCGTTCAGGACGACCGTCGCGACGTCGTCGTCGATGGTGAGATCGATCATCGGATGCTCCTCAGACGTCGTAGTCGACCACGACGCGGTCGCTCGTCGGGTGGGACTGACAGGTCAGCACGTAGCCGCGGTCGAGCTCGTCGGGCTCGAGGGCGTAGTTCTCCGTCATCGTCACGCTGCCCTCGAGGACTCGTGCGCGACAGGTGCCGCAGACGCCGCCCGCGCATGCGAACGGGGCATCGGGGCGCACCCGCAGTGCGGCGTTCAGCACGGACTCGTGAGCGTCGACCGGACTCTCGACGGTCGAGGAGACGCCGTCGAGGTTGACCTCGATGCGGATCGTCTTCTCGCCGGCGCGCACCTCGACCGGGCGGGCCGTGCGCACCGGTTCGTCGCCGGTCGTGAAGAGCTCGAACCGGATGTGATCCCGTGACACACCCACGTCGGCGAGCACCTCTCGGCACAGATCCACGAGCGAGAGCGGCCCGCAGAGGAACCATTCGTCGACGTCGGTCGGGTCGATCAGCATCCGCAGGATCGTCCGCAGCTTCTCCTCGTCGATCCGCCCCGACAGCACCGGTGCCGTGCGCTGCTCGCGGGAGAGCACATGGTGCAGCGTCAGGCGAGTCGGGTATCGGTCCTTCAGATCGGCGAGGTCCTCGAGGAACATCACGTCGAGTGTCGAGCGGTTCGTGTACAGAAGCGTGAAACGCGAGGTGTCGGAGCGCGTCAGCACGGTGTGCGCGAGAGCCATGAGCGGTGTGATGCCCGAGCCTGCGGCGATGCCGACGACATGGCGCTGATCGAGGTCATCCAGGCCCGAGGTGAACGTGCCCTGCGGACTCATCACGTCGATCTCGAAGCCCGGGTGCAGGCCGGTCTGCGCCCAGGTGGAGAAGAGCCCGCCCTCGTCGCGCTTCACGGCGATGCTCAGCCGGGTCGGCATCCCGGCCGCGATCTGCTCGTCCGTGCGATGCTCTGGGGCCCGACAGAGAGAGTACGACCGGCGCACCTCGGCGCCCTCGAGCGTGGTGCGCAGCGCCACGTACTGGCCGGGCAGGTGGTCGTAGTCGTCGGCGAGCTCGGCGGGGACGGTGAAGGTCACCTCGACCGAGTCCTCGGTGAGCGGCCGTACCTCTTCGACGGCCAGCGTATGGAAGCGTGCCCGCTTCTTCGTCGTCGACGCGGAACGGTGTGCGGCGGTCGAAGGAGCGATACCGGGGGACGCGAACAGCGACATCAGTGCACCTTGAAGTGGTCGAAGGGCTCGAGGCAGGCGCGGCATTCGAACAGCGCCTTGCACGAGGTGGAACCGAAACGCGAGACCTCGCGGGTGTCGAGCGATCCGCATCGGGGGCAGCGCACGCTGATCGCGAGGCGGATCGGGCCGGATGAGATCGCCGAGCGTCCGGAAGGCGGGGCGATGCCGTACTGCGACAGCTTCTGTCTGCCGGCATCCGACATCCAGTCCGTCGTCCACGCGGGGGAGAGCACGAGTCGCACTTCGACGTTCTCGTAGCCGGCCAAGGTCAGGGCCAGGATGACGTCGTCGCGGATCGTGTCCATCGCCGGGCATCCGCTGTAGGTCGGGGTGATGTCGACCGTGACCGTGTCGCCGTCGACCGCGACGGCGCGGAGTACACCGAGATCCTCGATCGTGAGCACCGGCACCTCGGGGTCGGCCACGGCCGCGGCGATCCGCCAGGCCGTCGCCTGGTCGGTCTCGGAGAGGTCGGCGCGTTTCCTCTCGGTGCGCTCGCTCAACGACCTGCGGTCCTCAGCAGTCACCATGATGCTCCCGGATGGCGCCTGGCGAGCACCTGCATCTCGGCGAGCAGATGGCCGAGCGGCGTCGCGTGAGCGCCGCGCCGTCCGCCTGCCGAGGATGCCGAGACGACAGGCGTCTCGAGCTCCGCCTCGGCGAGCACGGTGTCGACGACCGCGTCGAAACCGGGGCGCAGCGTCGACGGTCGCACAGCGGCGTCGCCGAGTCGATCGATCAGGGGCTCGTCGCGGAAGAGCTCGTCGACGTAGGGCCAGACGTCGCCCAGCGCGCGGACGATACGCCGCCTCGACTCGTCGGTGCCGCCGGCCAGGCGAAGCACCCACTGCACCGCGTGGTCACGGTGGTAGTCGACCTCTTTGAGCGACTTCTCGGCGATCGCCGCGAAGGTCGGGTCGGTGCTCTCCCGCAGGGCGGAGTAGAGCTCGAACATGTAGGTCGACACGATGAACTGACGCGCGATCGTCTGAGCGAAGTCGCCGTTGGGCTGCTCGACGATCCACGCGCTGCGGAAGTCGGGCTCATCGCGGAAGTACGCGAGGTCGTCTTCGGAGCGGCCGTCGTACGATCCTGCGAAGTGCAGCAACGAGCGGGCATGCCCGAGCAGGTCGAGGGCGATGTTGCCGAGTGCGACGTCCTCTTCGAGCTCCGGTGCGCGGGCGATCCACTCGCCGAGCTGCTGAGAGAGGATCAGCGCGTCGTCGCCGAGCCAGAGCGCGTATTCGGCGATGTCGGCGGATGCCGCGGCGGAGCCGTCTCCGGTGAGCTCCTCGCTCAGCCGCAGCGCGTCGACCGAGACATCGCCGTGCACGTCGCCGTGAATGTCCGCATGGATATCGTTCACAGGTGCGGCACCCCTTCGGAGGCCGTGTAGTACACGGCGTGCCGGTAGTTCTTACCGGCGGGGCTCTCGAAGTAGGCGCCCTTGGCATCGGGGTCGCTCGTCGTGATCGCGTCCGCGGGAACGGCCCAGATCGAGACACCCTCGCCTCGGCGCGTGTAGAGGTCGCGGGCGTTGCGGATCGCCATGTCGGCATCCGGAGCATGCAGGGACCCGACGTGCACATGGCTCAGGCCGCGGTTCGCGCGGACGAAGACCTCCCAGAGGGGCCACGGCTCGCGTTCATCGGCTCCCGGCGTCGCCATCACGCCACCGCCTTCGTCTTCACTGCCTGCTTGCGGGCGTACTCAGCTGCGGCCTCGCGCACCCATGCGCCCTCCTCGTGTGCCGTGCGGCGGCGCTCGAGACGTTCGGCGTTGCACGGGCCGTTGCCACGCAGCACCTCGAAGAACTCGTCCCAGTCGATCTCGCCGATCACGTACTGCCCGGTCTCGTCGTCGAATCGCAGATCGGGGTCGGGAAGGGTCACGCCGAGGATCTCGGCCTGCGGCACGAGCATTCCGACGAAGCGCTGGCGGAGCTCGTCGTTGGTGAAGCGCTTGATCTTCCATTTCATCGACTGGGCGGAGTTGGGGGACTGGTCATCCGGCGGCCCGAACATCGCCAGGCTCGGCCAGTACCAGCGGTTCACGGCATCCTGCGCCATCTGCCTCTGCTCGTCGGTGCCCTGCATCAGGGAGAGCAGGATCTCGAAACCCTGGCGCTGGTGGAACGACTCCTCTTTGCAGACGCGCACCATCGCGCGTCCGTAGGGGCCGTACGACGCACGGCACAGCGGCACCTGGTTGCAGATCGCGGCGCCGTCGACGAGCCATCCGATCGCGCCCATGTCGGCCCAGGTGGGGGTGGGGTAGTTGAAGATCGACGAGTACTTCGCCTTGCCGCTGATGAGCTGGTCCATCATCTCGTCCCGCGTGATCCCGAGGGTCTGCGCGGCGGAGTAGAGGTAGAGCCCGTGACCGGCCTCGTCCTGCACCTTCGCCATCAGGATCGCCTTGCGCTTGAGGCTCGGGGCCCGGGTGATCCAGTTGCCCTCCGGCTGCATTCCGATGATCTCGGAGTGCGCGTGCTGCGAGATCTGACGGATCAGCGTCTTTCGATAGGCCTCGGGCATCCAGTCTCGCGGCTCGATGCGCTGCTCGTTCGCGATGAGCTCGTCGAACAGGCGCTCGTCATCGGAGAGCTCGTCAGCGACGAGGGAAAGGTCTGCGGGGCTGGTCATCATCGACTCCTCGGTATCCGATCGGCTTTACTGACCGGTCGTTAGGTAATTCTGACACGGAGGTCGTCGGTGCGCAAGGTGAGGGGCTCAGCGAGAGCGTGAGACGAGGTCGAGAAGCGCTCGACCGTAGGCCTCAGAGGGATCCGGATGCTCGAATCTCAGCGTCTCTCCGGCGATCTCGACCTCGACCACGAAGGCGTCGGGAAGGCGGGTCAGGGCGCGGAAGGTGCCCCGCAGCAGCTCGCGCAGCTGGTCCTCGCGCGGAAGCCAGACCGCATCGGCGAGGGTGACGGCATCGAGTGCCCACTCGGTCGTGCCGTTGAACGCGAGATCCGTGCCGCTGGGTGTCTGGCGAGCCTCGATCGTCATCTCGCTGACCGTGAAGACGTCGGCCTCGGCTTCGAGTTCGACCTCGTCCGGCAGATCGAGCTGGAAGCGATCGCCCTCCGCCGGGTGCCACACGAGACCGGCATCGCGCAGGGATACGGCCAGTTCGCGGGTGATCATCGTTCCACGCTAGACGACACGATCGGGCGTCGGGCCGTTCCGCGCGTGTATGAACGGTCCCGGGTGCCGGCGGCTTGGGGGCTCGACGTCGGTGGCATGAGGCCCTGACGTCGGCGGCATGAGGGCCTGACGTCGGTGGCATGAGGCACAGTGGAGACATGACTTCTCCCGCCGCTGTCGACACCCGCACCGCTGCGCTCTCGGCGCTCCGCGAGCTGGTCGGTCGTCCCGACGCCGACTTCCACGACGGCCAGTTCGAGGCGATCGAGGCACTCGTCGAGGGGCGCCGCCGCGCGCTCGTGGTGCAGCGAACGGGCTGGGGCAAGTCCGCGGTCTACTTCGTCGCGACCCTCCTGCTGAGACGGCAGGGTGCCGGCCCCACAGTGCTCGTCTCGCCGCTGCTGGCGCTGATGCGCGACCAGATCGCCGCGGCCGAACGGGCGGGCGTGCGCGCCGTCGCGATCAACTCGACCAACGCGCACGAGTGGTCGGAGGTGATGGAGCAGCTCGACCGTGACGAGGTGGACGTGCTGCTCGTGTCTCCCGAGCGGCTCAACAATCCCGCGTTCCGCGAGCAGCAGCTGCCGGCGCTCGTGCGACGGATCGGAATGCTGGTGGTCGACGAGGCGCACTGCATCAGCGACTGGGGGCACGACTTCCGCCCCGACTATCGTCGGCTGCGCGATCTGATCGAGCAGATGCCGCCTCAGGTTCCGGTGCTCGCCACCACGGCGACGGCGAACAGCAGAGTGGTCGCAGACGTCGCCGAGCAGCTTGGCACCGGCGGCGCGGAATCCGCAGGTGACCGACCTGAGGTGTTGACGATCCGAGGCCCGCTCGCCCGCACATCGCTGCGGTTGGGGGTGCTGCGCCTGCGCGATTCGGCGAGCCGACTGGCGTGGTTGCTGAGCCACATCGACGACCTCCCGGGCTCCGGCATCATCTACACGCTCACCGTCGCCGCCGCGGTCGACACGGCGCGGCTGCTGCGCGATCACGGCCACGAGGTGCGTGCGTACACGGGGCAGACCGACACCGACGAGCGCACCGAGTCCGAGGGGATGCTGAAGCGCAATGAGGTCAAGGCGCTCGTCGCCACGAGCGCGCTCGGCATGGGATTCGACAAGCCCGACCTCGGATTCGTCCTGCACCTCGGAGCGCCGTCCTCACCGGTCGCGTATTACCAGCAGGTCGGTCGTGCCGGTCGTGCGAGTGAGAGTGCCGATGTGCTTCTGCTGCCCGGCGCCGAAGACCGAGACATCTGGCACTACTTCGCGACGGCCTCGATGCCCGACCGTGAGCGTGCCGAGCGCGTGATCGGGGCGCTCGGCGACCAGCCGATCTCGACTCCTGCGCTGGAGGCGATGGTCGACATCCGGCGCACACCCCTCGAACTTCTGCTCAAGGTGCTCGACGTCGACGGTGCGGTGCGCCGGGTGGAGGGCGGTTGGGTCGCGACCGGTCAGCCGTGGACGTACGACGCCGAGCGCTATGAGCGCATCGCGGCCGAGCGCCGAGCCGAGCAGCAGCACATGATCGACTACGAGCAGGCCGACGGCTGCCGGATGGAGTTCCTGCAGCGCTCTCTCGACGACGACACCGCTGCACCCTGTGGCAGGTGCGACAACTGCGCGGGCATCTGGTTCCCGAGCGAGATCGGCGAGGCAGCGACCACGCAGGCTGCGGAGTCGCTCGATCGGGTCGGCGTCCCGGTCGAACCGCGACGCGCCTGGCCGACGGGAGCCGACAAGCTCGACGTGCCGGTCAAGGGTCGCATCCCTGCAGCGGATCAGGCAGGGGAGGGGCGCGCTCTCGCGCGATTGACCGACCTCGGCTGGGGTGGCACCCTGCGGGAGCTCTTCGCCGCAGGAGCGCCCGACGCCGCAGTGTCTCCCCAGGTGCTCGGCGGGTGTGTGCGGGTCCTCGCCGGCTGGGGCTGGACAGAGCGCCCGGTCGCGGTGGTCGCCATGCCGTCGCGTTCGCGTCCGCTGCTCGTCGACTCGCTCGCCCGCGGGATCTCGGAGATCGGGCGGCTTCCGTACCTCGGTGCGCTCGACCTGGTGAACGGGGGGCCCACGGGGCAGCCCGGCGGCAACAGCGTCTTCCGTCTCGGCGGTCTGTGGGACAGGTTCAGCGCGCAGGGCGTCGACATCCCCGAGGGGCCGGTGCTCCTCGTCGACGACATGGCCGACAGCCGGTGGACTCTCACGGTCGCCGCGCGCACACTGCGTCAGGCCGGCGCAACGGAGGTTCTTCCGTTCGTGCTCGCGCTCCGCGGCTGAGGCAGGCGATCCACCTCCGATCGGAGCACCTCAGCGCAGGTCGTACACGCGCTTGTACTTGCCCTCGCTGCGGGGCAGCGTGCCGGGCTCCTCGACCTTGACGTCGACGCTCGTGCCGATGTGCATCTTGATCCGGTGGTGGAGCACCGCGGCCGCGGCATCGCACTCCTCGGCACTCAACGACGGGTGCCGCTCGATGCGCACGGTCATGGTGTCGAGCTGCGCGACGTGGTGCAGCTCGAGCACGAAGTGCGGCGTCAGCGTCTCGATCCCCATCACGAGCTCCTCGATCTGCGTGGGGAACAGGTTCACGCCGCGCAGGATGATCATGTCGTCGTTGCGTCCGGTGATCTTCTCCATGCGCCGCAGAGCCGGGTAGGTCGTGCCGGGAAGAAGTCGCGTCAGATCGCGTGTGCGGTATCGGATGACAGGGAACGCCTCCTTGGTGAGAGACGTGAACACGAGTTCGCCCAGCGCTCCGTCCGGCAGTCGATCGCCCGTGTCGCCGTCGATGATCTCGGGCAGGAAGTGGTCCTCCCAGATGTGCGGCCCGTCTTTCGTGAGCACGCTCTCGCTTGCGACACCTGGTCCCATGACCTCGCTGAGCCCGTAGATGTCGACCGCGTCGATGTTCAGTCGTCGCTCGATCTCCCGCCGCATCTCGTTCGTCCAGGGCTCTGCGCCGAGCACCGCCACTCGCAGCGATGTCTTCGTCGGATCGATCCCCGCCGTCTCCATGGCATCCGCGATCGTGAGCAGGTAGCTGGGGGTGCAGAGGATCGCGTCCGGCTCGAAATCGGCGATCAGCTGCACCTGCCGCGCGGTCTGTCCTCCCGACACGGGGATCACCGTGGCGCCGAGCCGCTCGATGCCCGCATGCGCACCGAGGCCGCCGGTGAAGAGTCCGTAGCCGTAGGCGTTGTGGACCTTCATCCCCGCGCGGATGCCGGCCGCGTGCAGCGACCTCGCGATCAGATCGCTCCATCGGTCGAGGTCGCCCTCGGTGTAGCCGACGACGGTCGGACGCCCCGTCGTGCCGGAGGACGCGTGGATGCGACGGACGTCGGGCATGGGAACGGCGAACATCCCGAACGGGTAGCTCTCGCGCAGATCGGCCTTGGTGGTGAAGGGCAGCTTCTGCACGTCGTCGAGCGTGCGGATGTCGTCGGGGTGCACGCCGTGCTCATCGAACTTGCGGCGATAGACCGGCACATTCGCGTACGCATGGTGCACCGTCCACTGCAGACGCTCCAGCTGCAGGCGGGCGAGCGCCTCGGGTGCGTGCAGCTCCGGCTCGGTTCCGATCTCAGCACGGTCATCGATGTCGGTGCGGTGTTCGGTCTCGGTGCTGTGTGAGGTCATAGTCGACTCCTTCGTCGCAGGGGGGCGTATTCCATCAGATCGCGGATCTCGAGGGCTCGATCTGCCCGAGGCGTACGAACCTGTGCAGAGTGTGCACGATGGATCCTCGGGTCTGTACCGGCCGGCGTCCGCGCTCGTAGGCTCCGGATACCGGACGAAGGAGTCCGCCATCAAGGAGGAAGCTGTGACCACGACGACGACGATCCTGGAGTCCATCACCGCCCCGGAGGGCGTCGGACGCCCCATCCCGGATGCCGCGACGCGCGAGGTGATCGGCCATGCGCCCGTGCACTCGGTCGATGACCTGAACCGCACCATCGCGAACGCCCGCGCCGCGCAGCCCGCGTGGGCCGCTCTCGGTCACGCCGAGCGCAGCCGCATCCTCCGCACGATCGCCGACGACCTCGACGCGAACGCCGAGGAGCTGGCCGTGCTGCTCTCGCGCGAGCAGGGCAAGCCGCTGAACGGTCCGAACGCACGCTTCGAAGTCGGGGCGTGCTCGGCCTGGACCCGCGCCGCCGCAGACACCCCGCTCGAACCGGAGGTCGTCTTCGAAGCCGGCGATTCCCGCGCGGAGGTCCACTACGACCCGCTCGGTGTCGTCGGGGCGATCGGCCCGTGGAACTGGCCGATGATGATCACGGTCTGGCAGATCGCGCCGTCGCTGCGGATGGGCAACACGGTGGTCGTCAAGCCGAGCGAGTTCACGCCGCTGTCGGTGCTCGCGCTCGCGGAGATCTTCAACCGGCACCTTCCCGAGGGCGTGCTGACGGTGATCTCGGGGGATCGGGAGGTGGGAGCGGCGATCGCCGCGCACCCCGACCTCGACAAGATCATGTTCACAGGGTCGACGGCCACGGGTCGCAGGATCGTCGAGGCGTCCGCTCACAGCCTCGCTCGCCTGACCCTCGAGCTCGGAGGCAACGACGCCGGCATCATCCTTCCCGGCACCGACATCGACGCGATCGCCGAGAACCTGTTCTGGGGCATCTTCATCAACACGGGTCAGACGTGCGCCGCCCTCAAGCGCCTTTACGTGCACGAGTCGCAGTACGAGCAGGTGGTCGAGACGCTCGCGAAGCTCGCCGACGCCATGCCGCTCGGCAACGGTCTGGATGAGGCGAACGTTCTCGGGCCGCTGCAGAACGAGAAGCAGTTCGACATCGTGTCCCGACTCGTCGACGACGCGAGGGAGCAGGGGGCGCGAATCGTCGCCGGAGGCGAGCCCGCTCCCGAGCACGGGCCGCTGTTCTACCGCACCACGGTCGTCGCCG